>JBGAHE010000184.1:0-3118 GCA_044226365.1 Bryobacteraceae bacterium | reverse complement strand
AGATACTCGTTGTACTCGCGGCGCGCTTCCGGGCACTGTTTGCCGAAGCGCAAGCCTTCGGCCAGCCAGAAGTGGGCTTCGGCGTGGCCCGGATTCAGCTTGATGCTCTCCCGCGCGAAACGCTCCCCCTCGGGGAGCGCACCTTTGCGAATGAAGGCTTGCGCGAGCAGCGAGTTGGTGAGGGAGTTGCCTGGCTCCTTCTGGACGCTGGCGTTCAACTGCCGGATGCTCTCGTCGAGGTCGCCGAGGTCGAGCAGCATGCCGCCATAGCTGGCGCGGGCTTCGGCGTAGTCAGGGTCGATGTCGATGGCACGGCGAAAAGCGGCTTTGGCTTTTTCGCTGTCGTAGAGCGCGTTGTAGACGCGGCCCAGATAGAGGGCGGCCTGGCTGTACTTGGCGTCGATCGCCAGGGCCTTCTCAAAAGCGACCGTAGCCGCCTTGTAATTCTTCTCGAAGCCTTTCTGATAGAGCTCGAGCCCTTCGTCGAAGGCATCGAGCGCGGCCTTCGGACGGCGGCGCGCAATTGTGATGCGGACACTCACCGTGGTTTCCTGCCCGGGATAGACCGTCTCTTCGCGCGGGCCATCGGGTTCATAACCCATGCGCACGCCCTTCACCGTGTGGACGCCGGGCACCAGCCCCGGCAAGCGCAGCGGCTTGTCCTTGTTGATCGTGCCCTGCGACTTGCCGTCCACGAAGATCTCGACGCCATCCATGTTCGTTTCGACTACCAGGCCGCCAAATTTAGGCCTTTGTGCCGGAGCGCGGGCCGCGCGGGTGGGGTTGTAGGCGAGGATCATCTGCGGGTCAAAGCTACCGCGCTCGGCCGTCGGGTTCTGACGGGCGGAGGTCTCTTTGCGGACGTTGACGCGAACATACTCGGCGAGTTCGTCGGCGGTGATGACGCCATCGGCGTTGTCGTCGGCTTCGCCTTCGATCGCCTTCATCACGTAGTAGGTGAAGACGCCGTGGCCGCCGCCCCAGATGTCGCTTTCGAAGCTTTGCTCGCGGTCGCGGCTGGCGGTGAGCGAGAACAGGCTTTGGTCGAGACGCACGAGGGTCGTGTTGATGGCCGAAGAATCAGCTTCGGGCGTGATGGCGCCGGAGTGACAGGCATCGGTCAGCAGGACCTTCCATTTCGCCTTGATCCGGCCACCCACCACCTGCCCCAGCGTCTTCATGGAGTAGCTGGTGCCGGGAATGTTCGCCAAATCGATGTCGTAGGGCGCGAGGTAGGCCTGTCCGCCCGAAACAAAGCCGTGGCCGGCGAAGTAGATCACAACGCGATCGCCCTCTTTGCTGACGCCGGGCAGCCATTCTTCGAGTTCCTTGCGGAGATTGGCGAGCGTCGCCTGCTTGCCGATCAGCCGGTGGACGTTTTCGGGCGGAAACTGGCCGCCTTCGGGGCTGATGAGCGACGTGTAGACGGCGGCAGCGTCCCGCGCGGGGAACTTCAGTTGGCCGCGCGGAGGTAGATTGGCGTAGTCCGAGATGCCCACCACCAGCGCATAGCTGCGCGGGATGCCCACCGGCCCGGTGACCGGTGGCTGCTTGACAAACTTCAGGTCGCGCTCGGCGAGCTGACCCCACGCGCTGCAGCCAAACAACATCAGCCCCAAAAGCGTTCGCATGTCGGTTACTCCTACTTGTGCGCGAGTCGGAAGGTGTAGATGAGCGGTTCGTTGCTGCCGTTGGGCACCAGCACGGAAGTCGCTTGGCCGTTCTTGGTGACGGTAAGCTCACGGGCCTGGGCGCCGACCAGGCCGGCCAGGCTCTCGGGCACGGCTTGGGCAGGCTGGGGTCCGGCGGTAACGTCGATGCAATCGCCGCGGGCACGGAAGATCGAGTCATCACAGCGCGGCGTCATCGCCGACGCCGGCGGCGCGGGCGTCTCCACCATGGTGGGCCGTCCGGTGAGCTTCACCGGGCTCAGCACCCAGTAGGTGACTTCGTGGCCGGCAGGCCCTTCCATCTTGAACCAGCCGCTCTCGGTCATGGGCATCAGATACTCGCGGTCCTTGTCGACGCGGTTATCGAGGCCCGTGTCCTCTTTGGGAAACAACAGGACGTCTTTGCCGGAGGTGGAATGATTGAGCACGTAAAGATAGCCGGGGAAGTTGGCCTGGAAGCGGAACCGCACCAGTTCACCCGACGCAAACACGTGCGCCGGATCCATGCGCTCCACCTTGTTGCCGGTTTTGCGCTCCACCGTTACCGAGAGCTTGCGGACCACCTCGGCCCGTTTCAATTCAGCGCTTTTGGTCGTCGTCAGCGGACGGGTATCGGAACCCAAAAGCAACGCGGTCATCGCCCACAACAGTCTCATGGTCGTCGTCTCCTGTGCGGTGCGCGGTTATTGATGATTGAGCGCCAGATCGACCATCACGCGGTTCTTCCCGCTGGGGCCGGCGCTGGGCTTGACGACGTAGACGGCGGTCTCTTCGGCCGCCGCGGCCTTCTCCACCTTGGTGAAGACCAGATCGCGGGCTTGCAGTTCGCCGCGCAACCGGTTGATCACCGAGTCATTCAGGCGGCTGTCAGCCTTGAGCACTTGCGGCATGGCCGGCGAAGTGGCCGGGGGGCCGGAGGGGGGAGTCGAAATCGACGAGATGAGCGTATCGAGGTCATCGACGGGCTGCTGCGCGAGCAGAATGAACAACTGCTCCTTGCCGGCCTGAGTGTCGAAGGTGAAGTACTCGCCCTCGCCGCCCGGCACCTGATACTGACGGCCGGCGACGATCTCGTTCGATTTCTGCGAGCTTTCCGGATGCGGGAACAAGGGCGTCCAGATGCCGCTCGAGCCGCGCGAAATCACATACAGGTAGCCGCGCTGATTGCTCATCACGCTCAGGCGGATCGAATCGCCGGCGCGGAAGACGGTCTCCGGCGTCACTTCCGCCAGACCGCTGCCCGTCTTTTTCAGGACGCTATAACGCATCCCCAATGGGCGAGCCTCATTGCTGACTTTCAGGAAGTGACTCTCCGGATCCTTGGGCAGAGCCACCGCCACGGTGTGGGCGACCGGCGCCTGAGGCGCCGGGCCAGGTGAGGGGGCGGGTTTCTTCGAGCCCGACGCCACCACGGGCGGCGGCGCGGGCTTTCCCGGGGCCGTTTTTTT
>JBGAHE010000110.1:0-25019 GCA_044226365.1 Bryobacteraceae bacterium | reverse complement strand
AACCTTGCGAACTCTAACACGAGTTGATTTCGCTGATCTCCGAGATGTGCTCCACGTTTCTGCTTAGAGAAGCCCTGGCACGGTGGCCCGCCCGCAAATAGATCTAGTTTGCCTTGAAAACCGACCTCCGTGAATAACTTCTTTCCAGAGAGATTCTCGGCCTTCTCGTGAAGACATCGGTTAGACACGTTTGCCCTGAACGTGTCGACAGCAAACTTGCTCGCGTCGAAGGAGACTAGTACTTCGAACCCCGATCTTTCCAGCCCAAGTGCCAACCCTCCGGCTCCACAGAATGAATCAATGCACGTGTAGCGTCTCATACCCCTGTCAACTCATCGGCCAGTAACGACCGCAATCTACCAATATCTTTCGTTTGGCATTCCCAAACGACCACTACTCGCCAACCCAGTGCCTCGATTGCTGCGACGGTTCTACCATCTCGGCCAACATTTTCGCCGATCTTTTTTGACCAGAAGGCGACGTTTGTTTTCGGCTTCGATTTACCTTTGGTGCAGTCGTGCCCGTGCCAGAAGCATCCGTGGACAAACAAAGCCGTCTTCAGGCGAACGAGGATAATATCGGGTTTCCCCGGAAGTCGCTGATTTTGCATCACCCTAAAGCGAAGTCCCAAACTGTGGACGGCGCTCCGGACCAAAATCTCGGGCCGGGTGCCACTTGATCGCACCCGAGCCATGATCTCAGATCGCTTCGTTTTGGTGTAGATGTCGGCCATCTGCGACGTTACTCATAGTCTACAACGATTTCGAAGGATTTTGGTGTTCGGAGTCAATCCCCTGGTACAAACGCCTTGCCCTCGATCTGCGACGGTATTTGGGGGACAGAGGGTAGCTGAGGAGCCAGACTGATACGCATCACAACAACGATCTGGGAAAGAGCCGCAAGATCGTCTACATCACCCGCGTTCATGCCCAGTCGCCCAAGGGTAAGCAACTGTGACCCCCTAAATTCGAGGGCGAAAGTGACTTTGGGAGGCAACCCTCTCATGATCTGGGCTCCAGACTCGAACGCGTCAACAAGCACAATCGTCCACTGCCCCCTCCTCTTCGTCTGCGCTCGAACCGTACGCAGCCGCCCTACCGCGGATGCGCCGCGCGACTGCTCCCCTCGAGCAACGCCACCTGGACCCCCAACGCCTCCAACGTCGCCCACAGCTCATCAGACCCCGGCGCGGCCGCATCCAGATCCTCCCCTGCCTCCGACTGCAGAAAGTGCTGGAACTGCGCGTTAAACTGACTCGCCAAGTCAAATACCGACTTGCCCTTCAGTCGCTCCACCACCGGCGACCTCCGGCTGATCGGCGCCAGTTCCCGTTCAATCACCCCCAGCGACCGCCGTAGCTCCTTCAAATGGTCATTCACCATCGAGTGCTTGAGCCAAAACGCATTCGAGTCCGCGCTTTGCACGGGGATCAGCAGGTCCTGATGCCGCTTCAAGGCCCACGCATTCGCATACAGCCGATCGGCCTCCGCCAGCACCGTCGAGGCGGCTTGCGAAAAGTTCGCGAAGCGCCCCGGGATCTCGCTGTCCAACATCGCTGGTGAGATCGGAGCCTTGCCGGCCGGCGCACCGGCCCCGTCCGCAATCAACACGCCCTCCGGCGCCGGAGTCACGCGCAAATGAATGCGCTTCGCCGAAACCAGATCAGCCAAGGCGAAGCGAATTTCGCTCTCCCGCCGCGGAGGAGGCGCCAGCACGGACACTTCCACGAGCCCGTGCGGCTTCTGCAAAATCAACACCGGTTCCGCCGCGCAAACCCCGATGCGGTGAACCCGATAGTGGACGTCCAGCTCCAGGGCAATCGGCACCGGCTCCGCCGCTGGCGCCACAGACGGAAGCGGCCGTGGAACGGCCCAAGCAAAATCCGGCACCGCGGGCGGCGCCCCAGGCGCAACGATCGCCTCCGGCGGCCTCCCCAGCCGGGCTGCGGCGAAGAGCCCGGCCAGAACGACGGGCAGGGCCAAGAGCACGGGGACCCATCGCCGCCCGGAGCGTCCAGGAGCCATCGATGCTGGCGACTGCTCATAGCGCCAACGCCAAGCCTCGAACCGCGCCCGCGCCCGCGAAGACGCCGGCTCAGCCAACGCGCGTGTGAAGCGATGCGCGCCCGCTTCGAGCGACTCACAAGCCGCCCGGCAGGTCCAGCAACGAAGCAGATGCAGCGTCACGAACGGACGCTCACGCAGCGGCAATTCGCCATCCAGATACGCCAGCAGCCGGGCTCGATTCGGATGCGTCATGGCTTCACGTCCCGTATCTGCTGCGAGGCGGCGGCCACGTCCCGCAGACGATGCAGCGCGCGGGCCAGCAACGCACTGACGGTACCGGTCGCGATGCCCAGCTCGGCAGCGATCTCGCCATAACTCAGCCCCGCGGCACGCAGCAGGATCGCGTCGCTCTCCCGCGGCGTCAGGCAATTCAACAGCACCGCCAGCTCCGCCTGGTGCATCGGGCTCGACGTCTGCGGCTCCGGGACAACATCCAGCGACTCAGGCTTCGGCGACGCGTATTCCCGCCAAACGCGGCGTCGGATCACCCGCAGGGTCCAGGCTTTGGGATGCTCGATCCGCTTGCCCGCGCGCAGTTCTTTGTAGAGCTCGGTGAACGCCTCCTGCACCAGCTCTTCGGCAATCTCCTCGTTGTGCACCGAACGCGCGGCGAAGCGCACCATCGCCGAGTACCACGACTCGAACAACTCCGTCACCACGGCCGTAGCGTTCTGGGCCGACGGCTTCAAGCGAGCAGTTCCCGGATCACTTCGCCCCCCACCTGACTCAACTGCTTATCGCGCCCCGCGTGGAAGTAACGCAGCTTCGCATCGTCCAAGCCCAACAGATGGAGCAGCGTCACATGAAAATCGCGCAGATGATGCACGTTGGCCACGCCGCTTCCCCCCACATCGTCGGTTGCGCCCACAATCGAGCCCGCCTTCACCCCGCCGCCCGCCAGCCACACGGCCATCGCGTTCGGATTGTGATCGCGTCCCCAGGACGTGCTGCCCCGCCGAATGCCATTGTCCGGCGTCCGGCCGAACTCGCCCGCCCACACCACCAGCGTCTGGTCCAGCAGACCGCTGCGCTTCAAATCCTTCAGCAACGCGCCCACCGGCTGATCGATCGCCCGCAAGCGGGAACCGTGCGCCTTCTCGATGTAATCGTGCGAATCCCAACCGCCCACGATAATCTGCACGAAGCGAACGCCGTGCTGCACCAACCGCCGGGCCAGCAGGCAGCGTCGTCCGAGCGCGTCGACGTCGCGATCCGGGCCGCCGATCCCGTAGAGCTCCTTCGTGGCCGCGCTCTCGCGGTCCAGATCCACCACGGCGGGCATCTCCGATTGCATGCGGAACGCCAGTTCGTAGCTCTCAATCCGCGCCGTCAGTTCCTCGTGCTCGGGATGCCTCGCCAGATGATGCTGGTTCAATTCCTTCAGAAACGCGAGGTTCGCCGCCTGTTGCCCGGGCGTGACGTACGATGGCGGCCTCATGTCCAGGATCGGCGCGCCTTCCGGCCGCAACGGCGTGCCCTGGTAATGGGGCGGCAGATAGCCGCTGGACCAGTTCGCCGCGCCCCCTTGCGGATAAGCGACGTCGGGAAGCACCACGAAGCCCGGCAGATTCTGGTTCAGCGTGCCGAGCCCATAGGAAACCCACGCCCCCACCGCCGGGTCGCCGCCGAACTGGTTCCCCGTATTCAGGTGATACAGCGCCGTCGGATGGTTCACGCTCTCCACCTTCAGGCCCCGGTAGAAGCACAGATCATCCACACACTGCGCCAGGTGGGGCAACAGCGTATTAATCTCGATGCCCAACTTGCCCGCCCGCTTGAACTCGAACGGACTCTTCACGTAATACCGTTCGCCCGTGTTCATGTTCGCTTCGAACTTGCTGCGCTCTTTCTGAAAGCGCGTCATGTGGAACTGCTCCAGCTTCGGCTTCGGGTCGAACGTGTCGATATGGCTCGGCCCGCCCTCCATCAGCAGAAAGATGCAGTTCTTGGCCTTGGCGGCATGATGGGGCGGCTTCGGCGCGAGCGCCGACTGGGTCGCCGCCTGCAGCGCAATCGCGCCCAGGCCCATGCCGGCTCCGAACAGGAGTTCGCGGCGATTCAACGTCGTAGGGATCAGTCGGCGTGGCATGTCAGTAGATGTAGGCGAACTCGTTCGAATTCAGCACCGCCAGCACCACGTCAGCCAGTGCGCGGACCTCCGGACGCAGTTCCGCGGGATGAAGATTGTGCTCGTACGTCGGCCCGTCCATCGGCTGCACGAACTCCTGCACGCGGCCCGTCAGTTCGCTTGTGATCTTATGGACAATGGGCTTCGCCGGCGCCCGCGGCGCCACCGGGTGGGCGCGGTGCTGCCCCAGCATGCGCCGGTAGTGCGCCAGCGTCGTGGTCAACTCCGCGGCCTCCGGCGGACGGCCATAGGCCAAAGCAAAAATGCGCCGCAGGCGAGCCTCCACCGTCGGAGCTTCCTGATCCAGCCGCGCCGCCAGCGCGTACGACAGATCATTCACCAGGCTGCTGTTCAGCAGGGCGAACGCCTGCGTCGGCACTGTCGACGCTTCGCGTCGCTCGCAGGAGAGATCCATCGCCGCGCCGTTGAACACCTCAATGAACGGGTCGATCAGACTTCGCTGCTGGAACGTATACACCGTGCGGCGATTGCGCTGAGCCCGTTGCGGACTCGGCGCATAAGCCGGAGCCAGGCTGCCCATCCGATGCTGCGGCTGCCGCGCCACCTCTTCGTTGATCTGCGGGAACACTCCCGGTCCGCCGGCTTCGAGATTCAGCTCCCCGCTCACGGCCAGCATCCCATCGCGGAGTTCCTCCGCCTCCAGGCGCCGCGGCGGGAAAAAGCTGAGCAGCGTATTCTCCGGGTCGCTGGCCTGCAGCGCCTTCAGATCCACCGGCTTGCTCGAACGCTGATACGCCTCCGAAGCAAGGATCAGGCGATGCAGCGCCTTCAGGCTCCAGCCGCTTGCGATCAGGCTTCCGGCCAGGTGATCGAGCAGTTCCGGGTGGGTCGGCTTCTTCCCCATCTTCCCGAAGTTGCTCGCATCGCCGGCGATCCCCCGCCCGAAGTGATACTGCCAAACGCGGTTCGCGATCACCCGCGGCGTCAGCGGATTGCGCTCGTCGGCGATCCAGTTCGCGAGCGCCGTCCGCCGGCCGGCGATCGAAGTCGGAATCTCCGGCGGCGGCAACGCCCCGTACCGCGCGATCGCGCTCAGGACGCCGGGCGACACCGGTTCGGCCGGGCTCTGTAGATTGCCTCCCGGCAGAACATGCACCGGCAGGGGCTGATACGCGGCCCGCTTCGGATACCGCAGAGCGCCTCCGCCATCGGTTGCGCCGTCCAACGGACCACTCGATACCGCAAACGCCTTCGCCTTGTAGCGATCCAGCGACTCCTGGTAAATCTGCGAGTGCTTCTGGTAAAGCTTGTACTCTTCGAACTCCTCCGGGTCCAGGCCCTCGCCCGTGTTCATCGCCCGCTCCATCTCCCCCTTCGGCAAGTCCTCCAGGCGCGAAACCTTGTAGCGCGCCATCAGCTTCCGTGCCGCCAGTTCGCGATAACGGTTGGCGCTCGCCACCGTCCGGTCATACCGCAGCTTGGTCTGCGCCAGCAGCTCCTCCAGGTGGGCCGTGTTCTCGGTGGGAAGAAACGCCGCCGGCGGCCGGGCGAATTCGGTGGAGGCAAAGATCGCCTGCACGCCGTAGTAGTCCTTCGTCGGAATCGGATCGAACTTGTGATCATGGCAGCGCGCGCAGCCCAGCGTCAGCCCCAGGAACACGTTCACCGTGGAGTGCGTCACGTCGTCGAGGAACAGTTGCCGGGTGACGGCTTCCACCGACATCGCCGTGTGCTCCCACGGACCCGCCCGCAGAAAACCCGTCGCGATCACCGCTTCCGGATTCGCCGGCTCAATCTCGTCCCCCGCCACCTGCTCGCGGATGAAGCGGTTGTACGGCTTGTCCTGATTGAAGGAGCGGATCACGTAGTCGCGGTAGCGCCAGGCATTCGGACGCTCGAAATCGTTCGAGTAGCCGTTGGTGTCCGCATAGCGCACGATGTCCAGCCAATGGCGTCCCCAGCGTTCGCCGTAACGGGGCGAAGCCAGCAGCCGCTCCACCAGTTGCGCGTACGCCTTCGGCGATTTGTCATTGACGAAGCTCTCCACCTCCTCCGGCGTGGGCGGCAACCCCGTGAGGTCGTAGGTCACGCGGCGGATCAGCGTCCGGCGGTCCGCCCGCGGCGACGTGAGCTTCGGATTGAGTCTCGCGTTCAGCAAGTCGTCGATCGATCGGGCCGGGTTCAGCGGCCGCAACGGCCGGTAGGGCCAAAGGTCGGCCTCACTCAGCTTCCACTTGGTCTCCGGCTGAATGTCCGGCCAGACGGCGCCCGCGGCGATCCACGCGCGGAAGGCTTGCCGGGTCGCGTCGGGCAGTTGCTGCTTCGGCCCGCCCGGCGGCATCTGCAGGTTGTTCCGCCCTTCCAGCACCTGGATCAGCAGGGACTCCTCCGGCTTCCCCGGCACCATCGCCGCCCCGCGCGCCCCGCCCTTCAACAACCCCGCCCTCGACGAAAGGTCCAGCTTCGAAAGCGCCTGCTGTTTGCCGTGGCACCCCTGGCAATCCCGGCTCAGCGTCGGCTGAATCACGTCACGAAACAGCTCCTCCGGCGTCGCGGCACCCAGGGAAAGCGCAACGGCAAAAAGGCATCTGTGCAACATGGCGGCGACTCGACACATGAAATATAACAGTGTGCGCCCACGCCAGGTTTTGTTTACGCCCTCTCAAAGTGCGCCCTGAGGGTGAGCGCAGATTCCGCGCCGCAGAACTGGCTGACGGGTGATTGGTTTGGTCGCCCCGACCCCGCCACCCGCCCGAGCTAGGATAGTCCCATGCGCTTCTCCCTCCCCATCCTCGCCCTCGCCGCCCTCTGGCTCCCGGCCCAAACCCCAAGCGCCCCGACCCCTGCCATGACCCTCACCATCCCCGGTTTCCCCGACGGCGGACGCATCCCCGTCAAATTCAGCCAGGCCGCCCCTGGCGCCGCGCCCGGTGGCGGCACCTCGCCGGCCATCAGTTGGGAGAACGCCCCCCGAGGCACCCAAAGCTTCTTCCTCCACTTCCACGACCTCGACCTCGCCCGCAACAAAACCACCGACGACCAGCCCCACTGGGTCCGCTGGAACATCCCCGCCACCACCACCAGCCTCCCCGAAGGCGAACCCTCCGGCTCGCAACTCCCCGATGGCAGCTATCAGATCAGCGCCACCGGCCCCGTCTATCGCGGCCCGGGCGCCGCCGCCACCGGCCCCCTGCACCACTACGTCTTCGAACTCTACGCCCTCGACACCAAGCTCGACGTCAAGCCCACCAGCGACCCCTTCGAGACCCGCGCCAACGTCCTCAAAGCCATCCAGGGTCACATCCTGGGCAAAGCCGTCTACGGCGGCCTCTTTCGCCGGCCTCAGTAAACGCGAACCACCCGCCCGGTCGCGCCCTCCCAACGCCACGCAGCCTGGCCACCCTTCAGGTGTACGCCGCCGATCCAGCGATCGATCCCGTTTAAGTCGACATGGTCCGCCCGCCCCTCGATCACCTTGCGCCCCGCCTCTGTGATCCTCATCTCACCCAGGCCGTCTCGCGTTGCGTCCGACACCACAACCAGCGGATACGGGGCAGCCGCCAGTTCGGACATCATCCGATAAAACGACCAGTCCCCCATGAACACTGGCTCCTCCTGACACTGCACCGCCCCAAAGAGTTGACCGCCGGAGAGCGCACCCTGTTCCTGCAGCACCGAGAGAGCTTGCCGCTCCGTCCGGGACAGGCCGCCATCCACCGACGGGAACTGTTCCAAATGCCGCCGCAGCGCCGCACCCAGGAACGGCCAAGCCGAAGAATTGGTCGCGAGCCAGCGCTCGATCTCTGTCGGCTCGGGCCAAGTGAACGCCCTCCACGCTGCTCGCGCGGTTCGCCTTTCGGCTTCGTTCACCGGCAGGCGAGTCTCGGCCAGCGCGACGAGTTGGTCCCCCGTCATCGCGCCCAAACCTCGGCCACAATCCCGCCCCACCAAGCTGAGCCCGCCACCGAAGTTCCGGCGGCTCAACCAATCGACCACCCGGATCAGAATCAACTGGTTCGAGAGTTTATCGTCCAGCCAGAGGACGGCCTCTTTGTGCTGGGCGCAGGCCGCGAGTGTCTCCGCACAGCCGTTCATGAACCGGCGGGCCT
Organism: Bryobacteraceae bacterium; assembly: GCA_044226365.1. Classification (GTDB taxonomy): domain Bacteria; phylum Acidobacteriota; class Terriglobia; order Bryobacterales; family Bryobacteraceae; genus JALHNI01. The sequence continues at coordinate 16,755 of JBGAHE010000110.1, read as the reverse complement.
CCTCGAGCGTTGCGTACCCTGCTTCCGCGATGAACCGCGCTCGCACGTCGCACCATGCCGCCTCATCGAGGCCCGCCGGCGCCGGACCCTCGTACATCAGGTCTCCATACGTCGCCACCACCCCAGGAATCCCGGACTCCCTCAGCGTCCCCGCCACGGACTCGCCATCGGTGATATGCAGCATCTGGGTGAAGCCCTCTGGTTCAACGCCTGCAGTGCGTTGCATGACCGGCACTCAACGCAGTGTCAACGCGCCGCCGGCAGCCCAATCACGATCAGCACCGTATAGTCCTGCTTGCGGCAGCCATCCACCGCCGGCATCTCCGCCCCCGGGGTCACCGGAAAACCGGTCGTCCGCACGTTCGCCGGCGAGCATGCGTTGTTCCCCGACCCCGGCGTATAACGTGCCGACCGGCACGCCAGATGGGTCACATCGTACAGGCTCGCGCCGTTCGCGAGTTCCCACCGCTGATTGCCGTCCTTGCCCTTCGCATGAACAGTCAGCACGCTGGTCACGTCGCGATCGCCCGTCACCAGATACTTCCCCGGCGGCAGCGGAAAGTTCGGCTTCTCCATGATCAGGCCGTGCTCTTCCAGCCACCAGTCCGCGGCGTCGAACTTCCACTTCGAGGGCGTCACGCCGCCGGCGGCTTTCACCTGCGGGTAACGGTCCAGGTTGCAGCCGCGCGGACCCGGGTCCTGGCTCCAAATGCCCCACGTCTGCGCCCCGTTGCCGGACGTCGCCTTGGGGTCTCCCAGCGCCGCGATGTACTGCGGCTCAATCCGCCGGAACTGCGAGAAATCCACGTCGGCCGCAAAAACCTGGGCCGCGGCGAGCACCAGCCAGGGGAGAGTCGTGAGCAAAGAGGGGCGGAAGTTCATCAGATAGCTCCGGTCTGATGCCATCCTACACCCCTTCTCCCGCCTGAGCTCAGCCTAGATCTTCTGGATGTGAACGCCGCCGTTGTGCGTCCGCAGGTTGACGGTGGGGCCGCCCCCGCCAATCGTGAAGTCCACCTGGCGCTGCGGACGGCGATCGCGCGTCTGCCACTCCGGCACCGGGAACGCCGAATGGATGCCGCCGCTGTTGGTCTCCGCATGCACCCGCGCCGCCGCGTTCTGCGGCATCGCCAGATGAATGCCCCCGTTATGCGTATCGAACGAAAGCTGCCCGTTGGGCGCCTTCGGCAGCAGCTCCACATGGATGCCGCCGTTATGCGTGCTCGCCGTCACATCGCCGGCCACCCGCGACAAATGGACCCCGCCATTGTGCGTCGTCATCTCCAGCCGCCCGTCGAGATCCATCACGTGTACGCCGCCGTTGTGGCTCGTCGAACGCAAATCCGTACGATGCGGCGTAAACACCTCCCAGCTCACCGCCCAACCGCCGTCTCTCGGATTCTCCGGGCCCGAGGCGCGCAGCGTCCCCCCGGCAAAGTCCACCCGCACCTGGCCGGCCATGAGCGCCGCCTCGGCGTCCGTCGCCCCCCAGGCCTCCACCTTCGCGCGCACCAGCGTCTGCGCCTGGTTCCACCCCTTCACCGTCACTCCGCCATTGTGCCCGGCCTCCACCGTCAGCCGGCCCATCGCGCCCAGCGTCTGCTCCGTGATCTTGCACGACCGCGCCCGGTCGCCGGCACGCTCCTTGTTCTCACACCGCATCGTCTTCTCGGTGTTGTCGCGCATCTGCGCGGCCAGCCCCAGCGCCAGCAGGGATAGACAGGCGAACTTCATTCGTTGGACTCCTCGGTGAGCAATACGCTCCACCCGGCCCAGCGGTTAGGCCAATTCGCCGCGAAATGTGGCGGCCCGTTGGCGAGCCTCGCCCGGTCAAAGCGCTATTTCTCTACCTTCTTCAGAATGCTGATCACTTCGCTGCCACCGAAGGCGGTCTTCCCGATCACCATGCCCAGAAACTCAAAGCCCGCCGCACCCGCTTCGTTGAGCTCTTTGTCCATCGTCGAAGTCTTGGACGCGGCGAGAAGTTTGTATTCGATTCGCCGCACCTTCTGCTCGGCTCGACCCTTTTCGAGAATAATCGAGACCTCCCGTCCGCCGAAGGCCGATTCAAACACGGTCTGTCCGCAGTATTCGAACCCTTCATCTCCCGCCTGCTGCAGCTCCTTCTGCAGGGTGCTGGTCTTGGACGTCGCGAGCAGCACGTACCTCCTGCCCGTCGAGGGATGATCGGCATCCTTGGTCATCACCACGATCACCTCCTTACCGCCGGCCGAGGATTCCCCACCCATCACTCCGCCGAACTTGAAGCCGGCCTCGGCGGCTTGATTCATCTCCTTCTCCATCGACGACGTCTTGGACGTCGCCAGGAGCCGATACTCATACTTCTGAGCCAACAGGGCGCTGGGGATCAGCAGCAACCAAGGTAAGATCTGGACGGTCCGGAGCATTTGCATATCGCTCCCTAATTGTTTCACAGGCGCAATTTCTAACCGGCCGATGGCCCGCGAGCGAATCGCCCGTGCCCCGGCCCCCTCCCGGATTCTGCATCAGAATGTCGCGCGCGGCATTCAGCATCGTCTCCATATTCACTTCGACCTTCCGATCAGCGGACACCAGACCGGCGATGCCCATCCCGAGTCTCCGCGCAATTGACGAGCGGACTTGCTCGGCATCTAGCTTCTCGCCTTCGATCTCGCTGGTTTTGAGGTTTTGATGACATCGGCGGTGAACGTTTGCCGCACTACGCGGATTCGACGGATCGGTCAAGCGATTCCACCCGTCGATTGCGTTGAATGGTGAGACTTCCCCGCAAGCTGAACAGCGCATTCCTCTGTTGCGACGTGGGAATGGTGCGCGCGGTCGGGATTGGGCCGGCACTCCGCCATGCGATTCTGAAAAAGCGAAACTAGGCCCACCCAAGTTAGGCCGGTTAGCGGGAGCATCGCGAAACCGAGAGGAACAAGAACCGCATGAGCTCAAACGGGCGCTGGCGAATGCAGGGGGCGATCGTCGGCTTCGGGATTGGCTTGTCCCTCACTCTTCTGGCCCATCGGTCCGAGCCCTTTGAATCCGCCCCTCTCATCTTCCTCGCACTGCTTGTCGCTGCCCTCGGCGGCCTCATCTCGCTATCTCTCCTCGTCTTCCGGAAGAAACCTCACCCCATCGTCGTCTGCGCTTTTAGTTGCTTTGCGACGATGCTCGCCGTCTTAGTCGTGGTTCCGCTCATCTGGCCCTATCCCCAGTCCGCTCCCCCGAAACCGCTCTCGAGCGTGGTTGACCAGAGGGAGATGACCGGTTGAACCGAACTCCGTGAACTCCCCGCTCGTTCGCCCGACCGCGAGACTCCAGCCGTCAACCCTCGCGAATCAATGCGCGTTTGGTTCGGCCTGCGACAAAACCAGCGGCACCTTGAACTCGCCGCGAGCCTCCACGCGAATCCGCTGGATCGGTGAAGTGATCCCCTCCGCGCTGGCCCGCACCGTGTATTCGCCCGGCGCCAAACCCCTGAGTGCCAGCTCGCCCTGCGCATTCGTACTGCCTCCCCGGCTCCGTAGTTGGCCCTCCATCTGTGACCCAATCCATTTGAGTGAAAGTTGCGCTCTAGGCACCGGCTTTCCGGACGCATCGGTGACTCGCGCCACCACTCGGCCTGCGCCCTCCTCAACCACGATCTCCAAATCGGGTGTAGCCCCATTCAGCAGGTCAAGTGAAGGTAGCGGAAGATCTCCGGACACTTGGGCGCCGACGGGAGTCGGCGCTCCGGGGTGGACCAGTGGTAGATTTTGGGTTTTCCACGACTCGACATCAGACCCACGAAAGGACCCACCCATGAGCACCAGAGAAAAGCTTATCAAGGCCCGGCTCTGCGGACATGAGCTGCAACACCCGTTCGAGATCTATCTCGCCTTGAGCCAAATCAAGCATCGTTACACCAAGGTTCATTCCCCGGAAACCAATGGCTTCGTCGAACGCTTCAAACGCATCCTCAAAGAAGAGTTCTTCGCCGTCGCCTCCCGCAAGACCTTCTACGAAAGCCTCGACCAGCTCCAGCGCGACCTCGATGTTTATCTGAACTTCTACAACCGCGAGCGCGCCCACCAGGGCTATCGGACCCGCGGTGGCACTCCCTTCCAGGCCTTCTTGGAAGGTAAACCGTCAACCTCTTCTCAGGACGTCGCCGCCTGAGCTAGAATCAACCCACTGGACCTCCCCATGGTGTCCAGCGATCCTCCCCTAACTACATTAGACACTTTACCTTGCACGAGCAACGGCAGCAATGACTGTGGCGACGCACCGGGCGAGCATTTCACGCTTCGATTGGGTTGAATGCGAGAGATTTCCGATTTTCCAAATAGGTCAAGCAGAACTTCGAGTCTTGACACCACCTCAAGACTCCACGACTAGTTCCCGCCCCGAACGCCGACTCCCGTCAGTGCCTGAGTGTCCGGTTCACACCGCTAACTTCACTTCACGTATGGGAATATCGGAAGATCAGCTACCGCTCACTCTACTTCGACAATAGCGACACTACTATATCGATTCCGCCGAACTCAACAAGGGTCTTATTCTTCTGGTCGCTGAGAAAGCATCGATGGACAGGCAAGTTAGCCCATTTTTTCATATCTCTTGCTATCGCTTCAGCCACTTCCTCGTAGGCAGGATTGATATAAGACACGCCATCGCCAAAGGCACACTGGGACATGAAACTCAAATAAGTCGGCGGTGGGCCCGGATAACTGATCTGGCATCGGGACACAACGCGGTTACCGTCAGCCTTGAGCGCATTAATCATCTCCTGCCGTGGAAGACGATCAGTCGCCTCCCGGACCTGATCAAGGTAGAAAAGAATGAATAACTGATTCTTGGATTTTTGTGAAGGAGAAAGAGTGTCGCCGTCACATTGAATAGTCGGCTCGGCAATCGCTCCCTCAGGCACAGATCTAGGAGTAGATTGCACTACGCCTTCGTCACGGAAATCCGGAACTCGACTTGTTTTCCTACGAAATAGTATTCGGGGTGCACGTCCGTTACTTCGTAGAACATCAACTAGCTTCTCGATCGAGATAGCTTCACTAAAAAATGTGTCACCAAGAAGCACAAGCCCCACGATTCGCCGCTGGCCATCGAGCAGTGGCCCTCCAGAGCTTCCTGTCGCAGCCCCCGAGCCTTGAAATGCAATCGTTGAGCCGTCGATATCTTCGATTATCCCTGCGACCATGTTTATGGCCCAATTCTTACCGCGAGGAAAGCCGATCGCATGGACATGCGAGCCCGGACTCAAGATGACTCCCGTTCCTAGCGCATCGTCTCCGACTTCTTCGAGATGAGATGCGATGTCTTTGTTGATTGTAATCGAGAGCATGGCCAAGTCGGCATTGAAAGACGCCAGATCAAGCTGTCTTACGTCGAACGCGCTGCTCCCGGTCCATTTAAATTCCGCCTTAATTGAACAAGAATTAGAAGCTTCGAGAGAGTGTCTGGCCGTTACCGCAAGGGCGGTAGAATCACTTTCGAGATCAAATACCAGGCCCGCCGAAAACCACTCCAAGTTTCCATCTGACGATCTACATGTCAGCTTTACAACAAGATCTTTGATGTTGTCTTGTCGACGCAATTGCTCCGCTGTTGGAGAAGAACGGATCTGGTTCTGGCCAATTAGCGTTTGAGAGTGACAAATTGACGGCATTACTACGATCGCAAAAAGGTAGAACTTAGCCATATTAAACCATTGTACGCAATCAGCAATGTTGGAACCAATGCAAAAAACATCAGTGCTGACGAGTACTCGAATTGAATCCACTGAAGATACGTCGGTTGAAGCGACTTCTCATGACCAAATCTCCCAGCCGAGACTTTTCTCACTGTCCCAACGAATCGACATATCAGGCCCTCCGGGCCCGCTTGGATGGATAATGAACCGTTAGGGCTTTCGAGCCCAATCGAGTCATTTGGCTTCAAGGTGTGGCTATTCGATGTAACTTCGAGAAAATCAATCTTTCCGTCGGTAATCGAGGAGCCAGAAGCGAAGCTCCCTAATACGGCTTCAGGAAATGTATTTGATTCAACAAAACGAACTGCATTCACTTCGCTTTTGGCAATGCGGAGTGGTAGGTCGCCATTTAGTGAAAGCGAGAGCAGTAACGAACCTCCGCTGGACAGGGCGAGATTTCGAACATCAGTCGCGTCGGAGGTGAGAAGTCTCACTTTCGGACTTTTGGTTGCAGTATTGTTACCAACTGTCAGGGTCAGCTCTTTGCCATCGAGAGACACGCTTATACTGCTGCCCGTCGGTATTTGGTCAATGGCGATGGAACTGTTGTATCCCGCCGTTGTTTCGAACGAGAAAGTCTGGGCTGATCTGACTCTAGAGATGCCAGTGACAAGATCTTCAACCTGAACGCAATCCGCTAGCGTCATCCGATCGATCGGGATCTGTTCAAGCACAAAGCCCGCTCTCTTGACGCGGAAGTCGATCTTTCGAAGCTTTACTTCTACCGCAATCTCTGTTGTCCTCAGAGGGCAGATAGACAGGATAACGAACACAGAAACTACTAGCAGTGCAAGGCGCGGAATCCACCTCTTTGCGCTCGCATTAAACGCCTTCACTTTCTGGATGAGCGCTAGGTGATCGAGTTGCTTTTGTAATTCATCCCATTCCTCACTCTCAATCAATCGATTGCATCTATTTAATAACTTTCGGTGCTGATCTGCAGTCGATGGGCTCCGGCTTAAATTCACTGGGACACCATATCAAAAGTTACTGCGGTCGGCCCTTGTCGAGTGTTTGCTGTAATCGAAACCCTATGCGTCTTGGAGACACATGCTGCGCTTACATCGAGTTGAATGGCATGTCCGGCTGGAAAGCGTGTTCTCTCGATGGCGCGGAGAGTAGGCTTTGTGCTCGAGCCAACCGATACCACCGTGTATCGAACGTCCGTCAAGTCTATGGACGGCACCACAACGGCTGAGCAAATGCGAACTGAACCGGGACTTGGCAGTGAAAGACTTGTTGGTATGTAAATTAGGTGTCCGTCCGCACTGGTCTGCCATGCGAGAAAACCTATTTGATTTAGATCAAGACCGACCGTTCTTAAAAGGCTTGCCGGCCAACTGAAGCTGGCCATCGTTGTCTTGGTATCCATTCTATATAGAATATTTGATCGGAGGGAACTCGCTCGCACCACCAGCGGCTGGGGCGTTGATGAGCGTCGCCAATGCAATGCAACGTCGGAGGAATGTTCCGGAAAAGTCGACGTCATTTCGACTAGGGAGAAAAGCTGCAATGGTCGAGCGGCGAAAGGCTCAACGAAGAGACCTTCGCAGCGGTTGCCTCGCATTCGATAGCTCCACGGATGGTTGAATGCAGCGGAGGAAATTGCCGGGTCGCAAAGGGTTTCCGCTGCACATACAAAAGCGATTGTCGCGAGCGCCAACGACGTATTGCGCATAGAGGTAGAATACACAATACCTAACCGCCCCCACGGCTTTTCACCGCCGTGAGCCGGGAAACTCGTCTCGCCACTCGGACGGCGTTCGGACGGTGGTTCAGGGACACTGGCGTTGAGGGACAGACCGCTATGAGCCGACGCTACCCACAAAATGAGTGAGACGTGGCACCCGCAACAAAGATGAGGGCCGTGCGTGCCGGGATGATGCTGAAGCCGGAGGATGATCGCTGGTTCAGCGCGAAGCCGTACTGCGATGGCCTCGCCGCGACGGAGGACCTTCCGGATGTCGATTTCTGGAAAGAGGGCGGTGGTACAGACGGCTGGATGCAGATGCTCGGGCGCCTGCATCCGGAAGCGCTCAACCATTCGCTCCGGCGGTGCAGCCACGCGGAGCGACCCTTCGGGCCTGAGTCGTTTGTGGCGGAGTTCGAGGAGAAGCTGGGGCGTGGTTGGAAGCGGTACCCGTACGAGCAGGAACTCGCCGATTCCGAAATGGGCCTGATCCTCGAGCGACTCACGCCGGAGACGGCCACCGCCGGCTGATTTCGCGTGTCGGGCGCAGATCGGACTGCATCTGTGGCGGCGGTTACGGGCGGCTCTTAGCAGCGTGAGCGCGTCGGAGTCATGGGGATCCAGACAAGCTTCTATAACAGCGGGTATCGGGAACGATCGGGCAGATCGAAGTACAATGCAGTTATGCGGGCCGCCATAGCGACCTTCGTGGCTGTCACTCTCCTCTGCCTCGGTTCAGGAGTGTTACTACTCAATTGCCCGTTCTTTGCTTCTCCGCGCCATTCGGCGCCCTGCTGTCCCCGTGAAGCTCCAACGAGATGCCCGCTTTCGAGAACTTTCGACACCTGTCCTTACGTGGTTTCGGAATCGAAGGCGGGGTTTGCAGAAGCCAAGGTCGTGGCAACTGAGCCAGTCGCAAATGCGGCAGACGCCTTCCAGCCTCTTTCAGTTGATGTTGAAGCGCGACCGGTGAGCTGGACACCTTCACAGACTAACCTCCATATTCGTGTCCGAGTTCTTCGCATTTGAGAACACCCCACTGCCCCAGTTTTGGCGAACCGACTCGCCGAATCCGCCAACAAGTCATCCGAAGTGTTTTTCAAATAGGAGAATTTCAAATGAGACAAGTTCGTTCGGCCATTTTTGGCCTCGCGCTGATCGTTGGATTGATGGCAAGTGCCTACGCAGAAGCGAAGAGCTGCTGCACCGGCGCATCGTGCTGCGCCGGGCAGGCGTGTTGCCACAAAGCCAAGTCAAAGAAGTAGTTAGCGAAGGGGGGAGCCGGAGCGTTCCGACTCTCCCCACTTCGTCAAGGGTCGTCTTGGGCGAATGACAGACGTTGAGGGACAGAAAGCTATGAGCCGACGCTACCCACAAAATGAGTGAGACGTCCCACCCGCAACAAAGATGAGAGGAACGGCTCCGGAAACACACGAATCGGCAGAATGCCCAGAAATTAACGCTACGTCCTCCCGGCCACGCCGATCAGGTGACGCAACGCGGCGCCAACCGGCAGGATATCTTCCGCCAGGCCGGCGACCGCGAGGTCTATCTCGACTTGATGCGCGCCCAGCTTCACGACGCCGGTGTGTGGCTCCTGACCTGCAGCTTGATGACGAATGGTGACTCACTGGCGGTGCTGTTTCGCCGCGTGCATGGGCGTTATGCGCAGTACTTCGACCCGCGATATCGACGGCGCGGGCACCTCTGGCAGGGCCGCTTCTTCTCCTGTCCGCTTTCGCCCTCGCATCTCGACGTCGTTCTTCGCTACGTTGAGATGGCTGGTCCAGCGCGAAGCCGCACTACGATGGCCTCGCCGCGACGGAGGACCTTCTGGATGTTGATTTCTGGAAAGAGCGCCGTGGCACAGACCGCTGGATGCAGATGCTCGGGCGCCTGCATCCGGAAGCCCTCAACCATTTGCTGCGGCGGTGCAGCCACGCGGAGCGACCCTTCGGGCCCGAGCCGTTTGGGGCGGAGTTCGAGGAGAAGCGGGGCCGCAGTTGGAAGCGTTACCCATACGAGCAGGAACTCGCCGATTCCGAAATGCGCCTGATCCTCGAGCGACTGACGCCGGAGACGGCCACCGCCATCTGTGGCGGCGGTTACGGGCGGCTCTTAGCAGCGTGAGCGCCTCGGACATCATTTCGGCGCACATCGATTTAGGCGACGAAGCCGCGGTAGCCTGTCTGCCCGTTGGTTGGTCTCCGCCGGTGCGGCAGTACCCCCAAGCGGTAAAGCGTTGGTGGGAGTACAATGTCCAAACGGATTGAACGATTGTGAAAACTCTATTTGCGCTGATTTTGAGCCTGGCTACACTTCACGCGGCCAACTTGGACGGTAAGTGGAGCGTAATTCCGAGGCGAGGCGCCGCGCCCCATATATATACCTTTAGGTCAGAGGGCGGCACCCTCAAAGGGTCCCGCGTAGTGGGCACAATCACGCAGGAATTTCAGAATGGGAGGGTCAACGGGAACGAGCTTTCTTTCAGCATCGATCTCACCCTACCCCAAACGCCCGACAACAAGATCATAATGCTGTATAAGGGCACACTTACCGGGGATGAGATCAAATTGACGGAACAACGAGAGCGCATGCCAGACGGTCAGCCGGGCACCGTTCGCAGTTTTATCGCCACCCGTGTACCGTGATGGGTTTAGCCGCACACATGGTGGCATCGACGTTATCGGCTGACAGGAATTATTCTCGTACCCGAAGAATTGCCGCCATCACGCGCGGGCTGCGGTGGCCGTGCATGACGGCGATTACCCAAAGCGGCTTTTCGTCAGGCGCGTAAGCGACCAGGTAATCGCGCACTCGCTTGAAACGCATCGGCCGCGTGGTCAGATCAGGCCGCATATGGCCTTGATGGGGGAATGGGATCAGACCTTCGAGCGCCTCGCGAATGTCGACAATCACGCGATCGGCGGCAGTGACGTTATCGGCAGCGATGTAGCCCCAGATTTGGTTAAAGGTCGGCTTCAGCCTCGGGATGAAAATCGTATCCGGTCATGAACCGGACTTTGCCCTCAGAGCTTCGCTCTTTTCACGCAGGCGGGCGAACACTTCATCGCCAGGAATGAGCTTCACTTTGCCGCTCTTGATGTCGTCGTAGCGGGAATCCAGCATCTCCCGAGTGCCGGCCAACTCGTCCACGTAGCCTGCGACGGCATCCTTAACGAACTCAGCTGCAGCGCGGCCGCTTTCACGAGCGAGCTGGTCAAGCTTGGCTTGAACGTCGGGTTCGAACTGTACTTCCACGGCGGCGCCTCTTTCTCTGAAACTGGCCTATCTTTCGACAATAAAGGAAATTAGAGGCCTTGTGAAGGACCGCCGTGTCTGGCACCAGGACGAAGGCGCCAACGCGGGGACCGCCGACGCAAGCGAGGGCATTGACCGCCTCACGGCCCACCGGCCGCCAATTGTCCGCCCAGCCACGCGGAGCGACCCATCGGGCCCGAGTCGTTTGTGGCGGAGTTCGAGGAGAAGCTGGGGCGTAGTTGGAAGCGGTACCCGTACGAGCAGGAACTCGCCGATTCCGAAATGGGCCTGATCCTCGAGCGACTCACGCCGGAGACGGCCACCGCCGGCTGATTCGCGTGTCGGGTGCAGATCAGAATGCACCCAGTACGGCAACTATGTTCGGGCTTAGCAGCGTGAGCGCGTCGAACAGGAAGCACGTCCTTGGGATCGAGGTCTTCCCGCCTGCATCCCTGGCCTGTGGGTGCAAATAAAGTCCTTATCGAGTGACAAAGTCGCAGAAGCGGCGATCGATTCAAATGGCACTTTTAGGATTCATCACGGCCTTCCGACTGCTAAATGCGCGCTTCGGTTGTGAATGCGAATGGTGATCTGTTGTACCTTTCTTTCATAGATACAGTCGCCGGTCACCGGACGAATCCAGTTACGCTTCGACTAAATCATCCAGCGATATCGATTTTGGAGTAGCGATAGGCTGTCAACCCTGATGACGAATAGATATGATCCTGTCGCGACCGATTTAAATGCGATTGTTCTTCTTTTGTTCTCCTCCTTTTTCTTGTGGCTGGCATTAGATGTACGTGGCAGAACGCAACGTATATACCGGATCTTTGGCCATCCATTTGAGATGAGTGCGATTCGAGAGCGACTGACGAGGCGGAATGCTTGGATGATCGTGATCGGGACGCTCGCCGCCGTCATTTGGCATTTTGCCAAATCAGCGTTTGACTAGCACGCGTTCACACGACGCGGATAGCCCGACGATGGAATAAGCCGAGAGCGGCGTTGAGGGACAGACTGCTATGAGCCGACGCTATCCACAAAATGAGTGAGACGTGGCACCCGCGACGGCCAAAACCATTCCCTCAATCCGGGCGTTCACGCCATTTTTCAAGATTCTATCTGCCGTCTCCGCAATCACTTAAGTCTCGTCGCGAGCAGGTCAGCTTGTTTCGCCCCGCTATCCTGGAATCAGAGAAACGCGCCCATGACTTACGCCCCGCAAGCCCGCTACGAACTCGTCCCTCGTGAAGAGTTCTCCCGCTACTCGCGCCCTCGCCGCGTCCATCCCGACGGCTCCTACGAAATCCACCTCGTCCCCGCCGCCGACCCCCACTACATCCCTGACGACCTCGAAGTCTGGCCCCTCTACCATCAGGCTCTCAACCAGGTCATGTTCCAATTCCCCGACGCCGCCCAGGCCGCCCTCAAAGCCTACGGCCTCCTCCGCGAAAAACTCACCGGCCTCCAAAACCGCGACCTCTAACCCCGCCAGCTGTCCCCCCAGCCGTCCGCAGCAGTCCAGCCCCCGCCGGTAGGCGGGGGGTACTGAACCAGCCGTCCGCCAACCACGGCCGCACTCAACCAGCCGTCCACCCAACCCCCGGTCGCCGCACCGGACCCCTAAAAGGAGCATCCACCATGTCCCGAAACAAAAACAAAACCTCCGCCCGCCGCCTCGCCGCCAACCGCCAGAACGCCCTAAAATCCACCGGACCCCGCACGCCCGAAGGCAAAGCCAAATCCGCCCAGAACGCCGCCACCCACCACCTGGCCAACCCCCTCAGCCACGTCCACTTCCTCCACGCCGAAAGCGAAGCCCAGTTCCAGGCCCTCTTCGCCGGCTATGTCGCCACCTACCAGCCCCAGCACCGCGACGAATACGACCTCCTCACCGAAGCCGTCTACGCCAAGTGGCGTCAGCAACGCCTCTGGGCCGCCGAAACCGCCCAGATCGAAACCGCCATGGCCCGCCACGAAGCCGCCCTCCAGAAAGAGCTCCCCCGCGCCGACTCGGCCGCTCACCTCGCCAACGGCATCGCTCACTCCGCCGACCTCCTCCGCCTCTACCAGCGCTACAACGCCCAGCTCCACCGCCAATACCTCCGCTGCCTCGACGAACTCCGCCGCCTCCAGGCCGAACGCACCCCGCACGAACCCAACCTCCCCGGCTCCCAACCCGAAACGGCGAACGAAAGGGGCCCCATCCCCCCGCAGCCCGCCAACACGCTTTCTCCAAACGAACCCACTGCCCCCGCTAACCCGCTCTGCCCGAACCACTTAGCCCCGTCTCCCACCCCTCGCCGCTGAAGCCCCCCGCTCCCGAACCCACCGCCCGCTCTCCTCGCCCCATCGCCCGCCGCCCAGCCCCCCACCCGAAGTGTGTCCAGTCGCCGGTCATCCAGACCCGTTATGCTGAATCGGAGAACCATCATGCCCCGTCGTCTCTTGTCCCTTTGGCTGCTCCTCGCCGCCGCTCTCGGTGCCGAGCAATTCGTCCTCTTCGACGTCACCTTCACTTACACCAAGCAGGACGCCGATAACTCCACCCCCAGTAAGTCGCATTACTACGTCAAAGAGCCCGCCCTCAACCCCCAGCGCCCCCGCGATTGGACCCAGCCCGTCGACTACCGCCACGGCACCGTCCACATCCGCGCCGAAGTCCTCGAAAAACCGCCCGGCGGCGAAGAAACCACCTGGACCCTCTGCTACATCCCGAACCGAGGCCAAGGCAACGGCTACGGCTGCACCGGCACCGGCCTCTATAAGGAAAAAGGCGTCTACGAACTCGACGTCCCCATGACCTCCTTTTGGGAAAACAACTCCCTCATCTGGTCCGAAGGCATCAAGCAAATGGACCTCGTCATCAAAGACAACTCCGGCGGCCGCGGCCACGCCCATCGCCGTCCGGATCACGAGAAGTTCTTCCCCACCAAAATGCGCCTCACCATGGTGCAAGTCTCCGCCGGTTCCGCCTACCGTCCGGAGTTAGTCCCCCACTTACCCCCCGCCACCCAGGCCCTCGACCAATGGTCCGCTCATCCGCCCCTCCCCCTTGCCGCGGACCTCCACCACGTCCAGGGCATCGACGTCGAAGGCGACCAGCTCTGGGTCTCCTCCGTCGACGCCAAAGCCAAGAAAGGCTACGTCTCCCGTTTCCAGCTCTCCACCGGCAAGTTACTCCAACAGGTCGAAGTCCAGGAGGGCGCGCGCTTCCACCCCGGCGGCCTCACCCTCGATGGCGACTCGCTCTGGGTGCCCGTCGCCGAGTATCATCGCGGCGGCCCCACCACCGTCCAGCGCCGCGATAAGCGCACCCTCGCCCTGCAGTCTTCCTTCAACGTCCCGGACCACATTGGCTGTATCGCCGCCCACCCCGCCGGCCTCATCGGCGGCAACTGGGATAGCCGCCTTCTCTACCGCTGGACGCGCGACGGCCGCGAGCTCTCGCGCACGCCCAACCCGCGCTCCACCAGTTATCAGGATTTAAAGATTGTCGATGGCTACTTACTCGGCTCGGGCAACGCCTCCCGCACCCAGGGCGCCGTCGATTGGCTTTCTCTCGACGACTTCCACCTCGTCAAAAGCCTCACCGCCGGCACCACCGATCGCCAGGTCACTTACACCCACGAAGGCATGACCCTCCGCGAAGGCCGCCTCTATCTTCTCCCCGAAGATAGCCCCAGCCGCCTCTTCAGCTTCTCAGCGCCCTGACTTCAGCTTCAGCGCCTTCGCAATCGCGTCCCAGCTCGCCAGGATAAAGTTATGCCGGCTGTCGTTCATCGCGACGAATAAGCCGGTCGCCGAAATGTCAATCCCATCGGTCGTATCCGCCCCCACGCGGAACACGCCCACCTCGCGTAAGTTCTCGAGCTCAAAGACATGAAACTCGGAGTTACCCGGCAGCTGGTCCGTCGCCACTAAGTAACGGCCATGTACGGCCAGCCCCTCGCGATCGCCCTTCCAGCCCGTCTGCGCGAACAGCGCCAGTTCCTTCGCCGCGTCCGGATGATCCGGGTCGGCGTAATACTTCCGAATCCCCGACCCTTCGTCCGAGTAATACACGTGCCCGCGCTCCGCATCCACCGCGATCGCCTCAATCTCTTTGCTGCCGCTAAACAGCCCGAACGCGCGCACTTTCTCGGCCTTCAGCTTCCCGTGGCCATCGTCCGCCAACCGGTACTGCCAAAGATACGACCCGCTCGGCCCGTTCTTCCGGCTCACGAACGCGAAGATCGCCCCGTCCTTCGGCCGTTTGTAGAGCGCCACGCCCATCGGCTGCGACGCCGGCCCCATCTGCCCTTCGAAGACTGGCAGCGCCGCCAGGTCGCGCAACCCCACGCCCGGCCTCACCTCGAACACCCGCAGCCGCTTCTGATTCCGCTCCGTCGCCACCGCGATGTCGAGCGTTCGCCCGCCCAACCGCAGCCCGTAAGCCACATCGATGTTATTCGGCCGGTCCACCGCCGGAATGGTCATTAGCCGCGACCCGTCCAGCCGGTACACCGCAATCGCCCCCAAGGGCGCCGCCGCCTTCACCGTCCCGAAAATCAAACTTTCGGCCGGTTTCTTCCGGTTCACCCAGATCGCGGGATCGTCTGTCTGCTGCGCCTCGGTCGCCGTTTCGCGCAGCGCGGGCACGTCGGCCTGCAGCAGCAGGCCGGCCGTCATCAAAAGCTCGCTCAGCACTTAGAAGTTCAGCCTCAGCATGAACTGCATCTGCCGCGACGTCCCCGTGCCCGTCGCCCCGTCGTTCGCCGTCGACACGATCGTGCCGAACGTCGACGATTGCCGCGTCGCCACCGGATTGCCGTACTGCGCCCGATTGAAGACGTTGAACGCCTCCGCGCGGAAGTCGAGCGTGAACCGCTCGCTCACCCGGATCTTCTTCGTCAGGCCCAGATCCGCCTGCCACAAGCCCGGCCCGCGGAACCGGTTGCGCCCCGTGTTGCCGTAAGTGCCATTCGCCGGCAGCGCGAACGCCGCCGGGTTCAACCACAATCCCGGACCCGCGTTCGCCACATAGATATCGCCGCCGATGTAATCCGCCCGCTGATTCTGCGTCTGCCCCGAAGGCACCGTCGCCGCCGTCCGGCTGATCGTCACCGAGAACGGCGTCCCCGTGCGCGCCGTAAACAACCCGCTCAAATCCCAGCCGCCATACCAGCGCTTCCGCGCGAACGGCACCTGGTACACCGTGTTCGACGTAAACGTGTGGCGTAAGTCATAATCGGCATCGCCGCGGTCGCACGCCCGGCAGGCAATGTTCTGAATCTGCCCGCCTTCGCCCGATCCCGCGTTATCGCTGATCGCGTGTCCCCACATGTACTGCGCCTGGAACAACCAGCCCTTCGCAAACGACTTCGTCAACGAAGACTGCAAACCGTTGAAGCTCGTGTTGCCGTCAAAGCGTTTTTCGTCGATCTGGCCGAACGCCGTCAAAGGCCGCGTCCGCGTCACCGGATTGAGCGTATTCACATAAGTGCGCGTCAACTGATTCCGCCCCACGTTCCCCACATACGCCACCTGCCCCACCATGCTGCCCGGCAGTTCCTGTTGGATCGAGAACGTCCACATATGACTCTCCGGCTCCTTGCGGTCGCGCTGCACGCTCCGCGGCGTCTGCCCCTGCGAGCGCAATTGCGACAGAAACGGCGTCACCGGATAGCTCAACGTCGGCGCATCCGCCGCCGTCAGCGAAAAATTCTCCGGCAGGCTGTCGATCGCCGCCGTCACGTCATCATTCTGTCCCGGCCCGAAGTAACGCCCGTAACCCGTGCGAAAAACCGTCTTGCCGCCGAATAACTTCGGCGACCACGCCAGCGACACGCGCGGCGCAATGTTATCGTTATCTCCGAAGAACCACGCCGTCCCCGGCGCACAGAATCCCTGGCAACGCACCGCGTCAAACACCCTGCCGCGACCCGCCACTTCGTGCGACACCGTATATTGCTCATAGCGCAAGCCCAAGTTCAGCGTCAGCGTCGGCAGTAAACGCATTTCATCCTGGAAGTACACCGAATGGAACGTCCGCCGCACGCCCACCGTGTCCAACCGGCTCCCGATCGAGACG
>JBGAHE010000109.1:0-25484 GCA_044226365.1 Bryobacteraceae bacterium | reverse complement strand
ACCGGGAGAGCCACGAAGAACGCGGCCATCAGATACAACTTCATTTAGAAACTCAACCTCGCGGCGACACGGAAGAGGCGGCTATCGGCTTGCCCACCTACCGTCGATGTAATCACACCGAAGCCGGCATTGCCAACGGTGGCCGCGGGATTGCTAAACGGCGCCGTGTTGGTGACATTGAAGGCTTCGCCGCGCAGCTCGAAGCGGAACTTCTCTCGCACCTGGAAAGCGCGGAACAAGCCGACATCGAGGTTGCGCATGCCCGGTCCCCGCACGGAGTTGCGTCCGGCATTGCCGAGCCGCGCTTGGGTCACCGGGCCGAACGCCGCCGTGTTGAAGTACGGTGAACTGCCGACGCCGCCCAGGATCGCCACCTCCGGCAAGATCTGGTCCGCGAACTGCGTGTTGTTCGGCGTGTTCAGCGAAGCGCCGCTCGCCGTCACCCGGAAGGGCAGGCCGGTGTAAGCGGACGCCACCGCATTCACCTGCCACCCGCCGAGCAGTGCTTGGGCGAGTCCGCCTTGGCTCAGCCAGCGCTTGCCCTTGCCGAAGGGTAGCTCGGCCACGATGCTGGAGGTGAACATGTGCGTGCGGTCGAAGTCGCTCACCGCGCGATTGCGGTTGAGCTGGGAAACGATGTTGATCAGCAGCGCGTTGTCACTGTCACTCGAATAGTCGATCGACTTCGACCAGGTGTAGGCGGCCGTGAACACGACGCCCTGGCGATAGCGGCGATTCAGCGTGCTTTGGAACGAATTGTAGTTGGCGGTGCGGAAAGGGACGACGGCCTGCGTTTGCGCATTGCGTCCGAAGGCGGCGAACAACGGCGATCCGGCCGAACCGGCTCCGGGGATTTGCCCCGCGTTCACCTCCTGGAAAACGGTCTGGCGGATGGTTCGCGTGCCGACATAGGCGGCCGAACCGACGAAACCCGCCGGAAGCTCGCGTTCCAGGGTGAAGTTGAAGCTCTCCACGTAGCCGCGGTTGTATTTACCGGGCAGCAACATCTTCGTGTAGGCATCGAGCGGCAGGGGCGTCTGGCCGGAGGAGAGGTCGATGGGCGCCAGCGCCGGAATGCCGACGGCGAGGCTGCCCGCGGGGGTGAACGAACTCGTCGAGTTAATCGTCTGCGCGACGGTCACCGGGTACGGATCGCGCATCGCGCGGGATAGCGGATAAGGGTCGATGCTGATGCCGAAGCCGGCGCGGGCCACCAGCTTGGGCTGAATGCGCCAGGCAAGCCCGGCCCGGGGACCGAACTGAGCTTTGCTGGCTGAGGAGCCGGCATCGCAAGGAACGTCGGCCACGCAACCCAACAGCACCTGATTGGTGTTCATGTCGTAGCGTTCGATGCCGCGGCTGTCGCGGCGGATGATCGGATAATATTCCCAGCGCAGGCCCAGCGTCACCGTCAGATTGCGGGACACTTGCCACTGGTCCTGAACGTAGAGCCCGTGCTGCCATTCGCGAACGGTCATCGGGTTCAGGTACTGATAGCTTTTGCCCAGCGACGCTGGCAAGCCCAATAGATACGCGGCATAAGCGTTGGCCTGCGTGGGCGCGGCCCCGCCGTTCAGTGCCGTCACACCGCCGGTGAAGCTAAAGCCGCCCCGCGGACCGAAGCCCCGCTGCGGCTGAAAGTCGTTCATCGACGTGTGGATGATGTCCATTCCGAAACGGACGTTATGACCTTGGCCTGACCAGGCCATATTGGCGACGTAGGTATAGACGTTGTCGTTGCGGAAGGCCGGCGTCCAGGTGTCGACATTACCGAAGGTGGAAATACCGGTGATGGCGAACGAGGGCAGTCCGCTTTGCTGCAGGGACGGGCCATTCGTGCCGGGGATACCGAGACGGTCCAAGCCGTAGTTGGTGCCGTAGTCATTCTCCAGCACGTTCTGGCCCAGCCGGGCGAAGCCGAAGTTCGCGTCCAGAAGCCAGTTGGGCGTGAGAGTGCGCGTATAGCCCATGCCTGCCACCTGCACGAATGTATGACCGGTGCCGGACCCGCCACCGGGAACCAGGCCCGTGCCGCCTGCCTCCCCCAGGCTCGCCTGGCCAATGACGGTGGCGTCCATGATGCTGTACTTGCCGAACAGCGACGAACGGTCGTTGATGTTCCAGTTGACCTTGAGATCGCCGTTGTGCCGGTCGAACGGGACGCCGCCGTTGGCGAACTGATTGTTGCCGGTTCCAGAGAGGTTGGGAAGCGGGACCAGCGCCTGCATCCGCAGGGCGCGGGCGTCCAGGCGGCTGGCCGGGACGCGATTGCCTTCGAACGGCAGGCGGCCCTGCCCATTGGCGGAACCGGTTGCCGGATCGTAAATGACGGATTGCCCGATGAAGTCGCCCGCGCGGTAGGCGGCGGTCGGCACCGAAGAGATCAGTGACGTCTCCTGGCGTTGTCGCATGGCCTCATAGCTGACGAAGTAGAACAGCTTGTTCTTGACGATCGGTCCGCCGAGCGTGCCGCCGAATTGGTTCTGAATATTCTTCTGCCGGTTCGGGTTCAGGTAAAAGTAATTGCGGGCGGCCATGGCGGCGTTGTTGTGATGTTCGAAGAGAACGCCGTGCAGGCTGTTCGTGCCCGACTTGGTGATCACCGTGATCTGCGCTCCGCCCGCCATGCCTTGTTCGGCGGCAAAGCTGTTCGTGGTTACGTTCACGGTCTCGATCGCTTCGGCGGGCGGGTTGTACAGCGTATGATGCGGCAGGTACGGAAAGACGTTGGTGGCGCCATCGACGCGGGTATTGTTGTTGTTCCGTGACGTACCGTTAATATTCGTCGTGAGCGACCGGCCGGGGCTGTCCATCATGGCGTTCTGGAACTTAGTGGGCGTCGCCCCCGGGACGAGGTTCAGCAGGCTCTGGTAGTTCCGGTAGCCGCCAATCGGGAGGTTCGTGATCTGTTTGGCGGAGATGTCGGTGCGGACATCGGCGCGGTCCGTCTGGAGCACGGCGGCGTCGGCTGCGACCTGGATCGACGAGGCCGCGGCGTTGACGGCCATCTGGAAGTCTACGCGGGATTCGCTGTTGACGCGGAGTTCGACGCCGGAGCGCTCGGCCCGGCTGAAGCCCTGGGCGGCCACCGTCACCGTATAGACGCCGACTTGAAGATCACGAATGGCGTAGAAACCGTTCTCGTCGGTGCGGACTTTGCGTTCCGCGCCGGTGGCGGGAGCTTGCGCCACGATCTCGGCGCCGGCGACGGCCGCGCCCGATGGATCTGAAACGTTCCCGAGGAGCGAGCTGTAGAGCACTTGAGCGTGAGCCGGAGAGCCGGCGAGCAGCAAAACTGCGAGACATCGAAGGAGTTGTTTTTCCATAGGTGCTCGCAGTGTAGGGGGAGCGAGCACATGGCCGGAACGTGAGATTACAGTAAAAGCCAGCCGATTTACAGAAGAGAATCAAAGAGTTAGCGTAGAGACGCGGTCAACGGGGCGTTGCGGGGAGGGTGGGTGCGGATGGCGATGATTTGCGGGGTGGTCGTGCTGTCGCCGATGACCCGCGATTCGAGCAGAGCCTCGAAATAGGGCACCGGGCCGGAACCCGTGTAGCCGGCGGAGCTCAGGATCGAACGCAGGATTCGCGGAGTTGCCACCGCTTCCGCAGCAGCGGCGGTCCCTTCGGTCCGCGTGCCCATCAGAATCAGGACCCGGCCATTGCCCGAGAGATTCGGGAGCAACGCGACGGCGGAGTAGACATTGCCCCCCGGGCCGTCGGATGGAGCGGCGTCGAAGGTGCCGGGCTCGCCCGGCCGGGGCTCAAGGTTGCGGAATCGAGAGATGCGCCGGACCGGGTCGTGTTGAAACTGGAAGTTCATGGACGATTCAAACAGGCTGAGCCAGGGGCACGCGCGCGGGCTGCCGACCAGAATCACATTCTGTTTCTGGAAGGCCTCCAGGCGGAGGTCGCCTGAGGGTAGAAAACGGACCCGGCCAAAGCGGGCGGGTTGATGGGCGGCGAGCCGGGTGGCGATCTGCAGCGAAAGCTGAGTGGTGGCCGGCACCGGCGAACTCGTTGTGTTCTGCCCAACGTAGACTTCGAGGCGAGGCCGCTGGTGAGTCGCCGCGACGGTGGCTAGAAAATCGATGTCTTCGGAGACGAAATTGGTGCCGCTGCCGTCGCCAATGGCCTGTTGCCAAAAAGCGGCTTCGATGGCGTCCGGACTTGCCGGGGCCTGCCGGAGCCACGTAACGGCGGTGAGTGTGGCAATCAGTGCGATGGCCGCGGCCACGCCCAGCATCCAACGGCGCGACGGCGGCGGGGAGGCGATAGCGGCGGTGCGGAAGACCAGCCCGTACTGACCGCGAGGCACATCGACCTGGATGCCCTCACTCTGCCCCTCGCTCTCGAAGTATTCGGTCAGCTTCCGCCGAAGCTGGCTGACGCCCATGCGCACGGCGTTGTCGTCATTCGTGTTGTACCCCTCAGTTCGCCCGTATACAGCGGTTCCGATGGCGGCTTCCTTCAGTCGGGCGAACTCGCCGGCGAAAGTGGCGGCGGCCAGGTAACTGAGGAGTTCGCGGAGCCGAGTGGAACGTTGGAGCGTTTGCGAGGCGAGCAGACGATCCACCAGAGCCCGGCAGTCCGCCGGGGCCGAAAGATGCAGCGATTTCGTCGTGGCGGGCGAGTCGACGCTCATGCTCGGGATCAGTCTAGCGCGGGGCAATTACAACGTTATGAACGGTACAACGTTGTGAAACGGTCCAACGCGATCAAACTGGGGCCCCGATAGCACGGCGTGGCTCAGCTACTCTGAGCGCAGGGTCGTCATCGGGTCAATGGCCGCGGCGCGCCGTGCGGGCAGATACGCCGCCAGAACCGCCGCGCCCAGCAGCACCAGACCCACGGCCCCATAAGTCAGCGGATCCATCGGGCTCACCTGGTACAGCAGCGTGCCCAGCAGGCGGCTGAGCCCCAGGGCCACCACCAGACCCGCGGCGACGCCGATGCCGGCCATCGCCAGTCCGTACTTCACGAACAGGCCTTGCACCGCACCGGTCGGCGACCCTAACGCCAGCCGGATACCGATCTCGCGCTTCCGTTGTGAGACCGAGTAGGAAATGACGCCGTAAATCCCGATCACGCCCAGCCCCAAGGCCAACGCGGCCGAGAGCGACAGCAGCACCAAGGCGAACGACGTCTGCGCCAGCGAGCGCGAATAGATCTCGTCCATGCTTCGCACGTTGGCAATCGGCACCGAACCATCCACCGCCCAAATTGCCTGCCGCACCTCTCCGAGAAACGCATTGGTACCCGTGCGCGCACTGCGCACCACGAACGACAGCGAGCGCTGTACCTGGCGCTTGTCGCGCCAGAAATCGCGCATCAGCACCGGCCAGTACACTGTGGGCGGAATCTCGGCCGCCACGCCGGCCATCCGCTCTCCCACGGTGACCCCCACCACTTCCCGCCACACGCCTGTATTGGTTTCGCGCACGCGCTTCCCGACGGCCGCTGACGGAGTGCCCCATAATGCCTTCGCCAAGGGCTCCGAAAGCATCGCCACGGGTCGCATGGCATGCACTTCTTCCCACGTGAACTCGCGGCCGGCCACCAGCCGCGTGCCCATGGTGCTGAAGTACCCCGGCGCGACATAGTGCTGCTGCCGTAGCGGCGGCAGCTTGCCCTCCTGATAGGTCTGGCCCTCGGCATACAGCGGATCGAAGCTGCGCGAATCGGTCATCGGCAAGGCTTCGGTCATCCCTACGGAGCGCACTCCCGGCAGCGCCGCCAAGCGCTCCTGCATGGCCTGCTGCACACGGACGACTTTCTCCGGCTCGCCCAGCACAGTGACCCGCAGGGTAAGGAGCTCTTCAGGTTTGGTAAAGCCGGGGTCCACTTGCATCAGTGCCCACATCGTGCGCACCATCAATCCGGCGGAGACCAGCAGCACCATGGCCAGGCCCACCTGCACCACCACCAGCGTGTTTCGTGCGCGATGCCGTTCGCGGCCTTCGCTGGCCGTCCGGCTGCCGCCGCGCAAACCCTCTTCGCTGCGCGCATGCTTCCACACGGGAATCAGCCCGAACAGCAAGCCGCAAAACAGAGCGAGCACCAAGCCGAACACCGCGACGATCGGATCCAGTTGAATCTCTTCGAGCCGCGGCAGAAACGGCGGTGCCAGATATTTCAGTAGCCTCAGGGCGCCATATGCGAAGCCTAACCCGACGATGCCGCCCGCTAAACCCAGGGCGCCGCTCTCGAGCAGTAGCTCCTGCGCGATCTGAGCCCGGCTGGCACCCAGGGCCTTACGGACGGCGAGTTCGTTTTGCCGGCCTTCGGCCCGCACCAATAGCAGATTCGCTACGTTGGCGCCGGCGATGAAGAGCACCATCATCACGGTGGCGGCCAGCACCCACAGCGTCTTGCCGATATCGCCCACCAGATCATCTTTCAGCGGCCGCAAATTCGGCGCGATCCGCGCGCCCACCAGCATCTGATGGCTGATGCCCGGAGGCAGCGGGAATTTCTGCTCCATCATCGGAATCATGCGGGCCATGTCCGCACTGGCCTGCTCGATGGTCACTCCCGGCTTGAGCCGGGCGAAGGACTGCGAACCGAAATTGCCGACGAACAGCTTGGCCCGGTCCAACTGCACCGGGATCACCAGATTGCCGCCCCAGTGCATGAACCGGAAACTGGCGGGAAGCACGCCGATCACCTCGTGCGCCTTTCCGTCCACGACCAACCGCTGCCCGATCACGCCAGGATTCGCCCCGAATTTCCGTCGCCAGTAGCCGTCCGTCAGCATCACGGTTTCCGGCTGGCCCGGCTGATCGTCCTGTTTGGTGAAGCCGCGTCCCAGCGCAGGGTTCACGCGCAGCAACGGCAGGAAGGCATCGGTGACGTACAGCGTAGCCACGCGCTCCGGCTCCCCCGTCCCGGTGACATTCGACGAGCCCGTGCGCCAGAGAGCAATATCTTCGAGCGTCCGGTTCTCCTCGCGATACGTGAAGTACGAACTCGGCGAAGCGTTCAGGTCTTTGATGCCCAGCCCCGGCGCCGTCTGCCAGAAGGCGATCAGCTTTTCGGATTCAGGAAACGGCAAGGGCTTCAGCAGAACGCCATTCAGCACGGCGAAGATGGCCGTATTGGCGCCGATGCCCAGTGCCAGCGTCAGCAGCGTGATGGCCGTAAAACCGGGCGTCCGCCCCAATCGCCGAATCAGTTGCCGCAGAGCCATGCCGAAATCGTGCATGACGTGCAATACGTATCATCGCGCTCCGGGTTCGCAGAAATTTACAAAGCTCCGCGCGATAAACTACCTCCAGCATGTTTTTGCGCCTCCCCGCCGTTTTTCTCGGCTTTTTGCCTGTCCTGTGCGGCGCCGGGATTGATCCCGCTGCCGAGCGAGTCTTCCAGGCGAAATGCAATAGTTGCCACGGCGCTGCCGCCATGGGCAAGCTCGACCTGCGCACCGCCGAAACGGTGCTGAAGGGTGGCGCCTCAGGCGCAGCCGTTCAGCCCGGCGAATCGGCCAAGAGTCTCTTGATGGATAAGGTGGTCACCGGCCAGATGCCGCCCGGCAAAGTGAAGCTGACCGGCGAAGAGATGGACGCCATCCGCACCTGGATTGACAAAGGTTTGGCCAAGCCGGCGACCGCCGCCGTCGTCCCTTCCGAGCATGAGATTCGCGGCATTCTGCAGGTCCGCTGCGTGGCCTGTCATGGCGCGGGGCAGCAGAAAGGCGGCCTGGACCTGCGCACGAATGCTTCGCGTCAGAAGGGCGGCAAGTCGGGTCCCGCGCTGGTCGCCGGCCGGCCCGAACAGAGCCTGCTGCTGAAGCGGATCGTCGACGGAACCATGCCCCCGGATAAGGGGGCGAAAGAACTCGCCATCGAACTGCCCACGGCGGCCGAAACCGAAAAGATCCGCGCCTGGATCGCCGCTGGCGCGCCCGACGGACAGAAGATCACCTCCACTCCCGACGCCGTCGTCACCGATGCCGACCGTAAGTTTTGGGCTTTCCAACCGCCCGTTCGTCCCACCGTTCCGGCCGGTGCCGCCAACCCCATTGATGCCTTCCTCCAGCAGAAGTTGAAAGCCAAGGGCCTGGCTTACAACAAACCGGCTGACCGCCTCACCTTGCTCCGCCGCGCGCATCTCGATCTCACCGGGCTGCCCCCCACCAAGGCCGATATCGACGCCTTCCTCGCCGATCAAGCGCCCGGCGCCTATGCCCGCCTCGTCGACAAGCTGCTCGCCTCGCCCGCTTATGGCGAACGTTGGGGGCAGCACTGGCTCGATCTCGCCGGCTACGCCGACTCCGAAGGCTTTGGCCAGGACGATGGTGTTCGCCGCTTCGCCTGGCGCTATCGCGACTACGTCGTCCGCTCCCTGAACGCCGACAAGCCTTACGACCTCTTCCTCAAAGAGCAACTCGCCGGCGACGAAATGTCCGATGACTGGAAGAAGGCGAAAGGCGTACTGGCGCCCGAAGTCCTGGACCGTCTGGCCGCCACCGGCTTTCTGCGCACCACGCCCGACCCCACCAATTCGGCCGAACGCGGTTTGATCTCCGAGCGCATGAACATCGTGGCCGACGAAGTGGAAGTCCTCGCTTCCTCCGTGATGGGCGTCACCATGGGATGCGCCCGCTGCCACAACCATAAGTACGATCCGATTCCCCAGCGCGATTACTACCGTCTGAGCGCCATTCTGCAAGGTGCCTACGATCCCTACGAATGGAAGTCGCCCAACAAGCGGGAACTGGACCTGGCGCTCGCGGCCGAACGTGAAGAGGTTGCGAAATTCAATGCGCCGCTCAAGGCCGAACAGGAAAAGCTGGAAGAGCAGATCAAAGTCATCCTCCAGCCTTTCCGCGACAAGCTGCGGGACGAAAAGATTGCCGCGCTGCCCGAAGGCATCCGCGCCGACCTGAAGGCCCTGATCGCCGTGCCCGCCGCGCAGCGGACGGACCTGCAGAAGTATCTCGCCGACAAGTTTAAGGACACCTTTGAACCGCCAACTCCGGAGGTGGTGCGCCGCTATCCGGAAGCGGCTCGCGTCGCTCCGCTCGAGCGCGACTTGCAGGCCGTTCGGCAAAAGATAAAGCCGAACCCGCATGTCCGCGTGCTGGTGGATAACGAGCAGCCTTCGCAGTCCTACCTGCTGCGCCGCGGCGATCCAGTCGGCTTTGCCGACCCCGTGGAGCCCAACATTCCCCTCCTCTTTCAGAACGCCGCGCTCCAGCCGCTCGCGATCGTCTCTCCGTTCCCCGGCACCAGCGGACGCCGGCTGGCGCTCGCGAACTGGCTGACGCAGCCGAATCACCCGCTGACGGCGCGCGTCGCTGTCAACCAGCTCTGGATGCGTCACTTTGGTCGCGGCATCGTCTCCAGCGTCTCGAACTTCGGCCGGTCGGGTGTGGCCCCCACGCATCCCGAACTCCTCGACTGGCTGGCCACGGAGTTCGTCGCCAAAGGCTGGAGCCTGAAGTCGCTCCATCGCCTCATCATGACCTCGAGCGCCTACCAGCAGTCCTCGCAAGTGGACGCCAAGGTGGTGGCGGCGGACCCGGACAACGCGCTGCTCTCGCGCATGCCGCTACGCCGCATGGACGCCGAAACGCTCTATGACTCGCTCATCACCGTCGCCGGCCGGCTCGACCCCACGGCCTTCGGACCGGCTGACGATGTCTCCATCAGCAACGACAAAGAAGTCACCATCAAGCCCACCAAAGCCGGCTATCGCCGCAGCATCTACACGCTACGGCGTCGCCAGACGCCCGTCTCGCTGATGGACGCCTTTGACCAGCCGGCGATGACGCCGAACTGCACGGAGCGCCGCCAGTCGAACGTCGCCACTCAGGCGCTGCATATGTTCAATGGCTCCATGACTTGGGAACTCTCCACGTACATGGCCGGCCGCGTGATCGATGATGCCGATGGCGATCGCGAGAAAGAGATCGAACTGGTCTACCTGCGCGCGTACGGTCGTCCGGCCACTGCTGCCGAAAAGCAATTGGGCCGCGACGCCATCGCCAACTTCCGGCAGCAATGGCCCGCCCGGCTCGCCACCGATGCCAATGAAGCGCCCCGCAGCGCCACGGCCAATTGGCTCGCCGTCGCCAACTACTGCCACGCCATTCTCAACTCCGCCGAATTCAGCTTTATCGACTAACCGAGGAACGTATGAACACCCGCCGCGACTTCTTCCGCAAATTCTCCGACGGCCTCCACGGCGCCGCGCTCGCCACGCTGCTGGGCCGCGAACTTTACGCCGGCGAAGGTCCGCGCGTCTACGACCTCAAACCTAAGGCTGCTCACTTTGCTCCCAAGGCGAAAGCGGTCATCCAGCTTTTCATGAACGGCGGTCCCAGTCAGGTGGACCTGTTCGATCCCAAGCCCACCCTCAACCGCTTGGCGGGCACCGCGCCCAGCCGCGAACTGAGCTTCGCCATCTCAAACGGCCTCGCTCCTGGCGTGCTGATGCCCTCGCCGTTCGCCTTTAGGAAAGCGGGCAAGGCCGGGCTCGACATCTCCGACGCTTTGCCGCATCTGCAAACCGTGGCCGACGAGATTACCGTGATCCGCTCCATGTATGGCGAACACGCCAACCACGAGCCGGCGCTGTTCCTCATGCATACGGGCCGCACGATTGCGTCGCGCCCGGCGATCGGTTCGTGGGTCAGCTACGGCTTGGGTACCCAGAATCAGAATCTGCCAGCCTATGTCGTCCTGGACGATCCGAAAGGCCTGCCGATCAACGGCATCTCGAACTGGCAATCGGCTTGGCTGCCGCCGCTCTATCAGGGCACGCGCTTCCGCACCGAAGGTCCGCCGGTGCTGAACCTCGAGCCTCGTGCCGAAATTCCCACGCCGCTGGTGGAAGCCGAACGCGGCTTGCTCAGCAAGCTCGACGCCGCCCACCGTCTCTCGCGTCCGAACCAGCCGGAACTCGACGCCCGCATCTCGAGCTACGAACTGGCGGCGCGCATGCAGTTAGCTGCCTCCGACGCGCTTGACGTGATGAAAGAAAACGAAGCCACGCGCGAAGCCTACGGCCTCAACAACCCCGCCACGGCTTCCTACGGCAAGCGTTGCCTGATGGCCCGGCGCCTGGTGGAACGCGGCGTCCGCTTCGTCCAGCTCTACATCGAAAGCCAGATCTTTGACTCCCACGGCGATCTCGAAGGCAGCCTCCGCTACGCCTGCGGCAAAACCGACCAGCCCGCTGCCGCGCTCGTCCGCGACCTCAAGGAACGCGGCCTGCTCGACTCGACGTTAGTCGTTTGGGGTGGGGAATTCGGTCGCCTGCCCATGTCGCAAGGGGCAGGGAAGACCGCCGGCCGCGACCATGGTCCGCACGGCTTCTCCGTCTGGATGGCCGGCGGCGGTATCAAGCGCGGCTATGCGCATGGCCAGACTGACGAGATCGGCTTCAAGTCCGC
Organism: Bryobacteraceae bacterium; assembly: GCA_044226365.1. Taxonomy (GTDB): domain Bacteria; phylum Acidobacteriota; class Terriglobia; order Bryobacterales; family Bryobacteraceae; genus JALHNI01. The sequence continues at coordinate 14,086 of JBGAHE010000109.1, read as the reverse complement.
CGAGGACCGCGTCAGCGTTCACGACTTCCACGCCACCATCCTCAACCAACTGGGTCTGAACCATCGCGATTTGGTCTACACCCGCAACGGCCTTCAGGAACGCCTCACCGACCAGTTCCCGGCGCGCGTCGTTTCTGAGATCCTTGCTTAGATAACCAGATTCAGCCTGGTTATTTAAACTAGTTCTATGACGACTGTGAACATCCATGAAGCAAAGGCCCAGCTGTCACGCTTGGTGGATCGTGCCGTGAACGGCGAGGCTTTCATCATCGCGAAGGCGGGCCGGCCCCTGGTGAAAGTTGTCGCGCTGGATTTGCCAGAAGTCCCTCAGCCTGTCCAACGGCTTGGGTTTATGAGCTTTTCTGTTCCGGACGATTTTGATCGCCTGGGTCAAGCTCACATCGAAGAGCGATTCGGTGGTGGATCCTGAGAATTCGTTGCAGATACTCATCTGCGCCTGTGGGCGGCAGGTGACCCGGCCCGACTCTCGGCCGCTGCGCTCCCCTATTTTGAACCCCCGGCAGTACGAGCTATTTTTTAGCCGGACAAGTCTTTGGGAGGTATCGATTGAGCGCAGGTTGCCACGTAGCGACTTTCAGGTTGATGCTCGCCTGCTCCTTCGGGGATTGGTCGGACGCGACGGTGGCCAGCTATCCAGGGCCAATCCCGCTTGGTTTAAGCGTCCCTACTTGCGCTTCCGCACGCAGCCTGGGAACAGCGTCTTCAGCTTCTCCACCTTCGGATCCGAGACGTGCACGATGTACGGGTTCGACCGGTTGTTCACCGCGTAATCCTGGTGATACGCCTCGGCCGTATAGAACTTGTCGAGCGGCCCCAGCTGCGTCACGATCGGCTTGGGAAACACATGCGCCTCGTTCAACTGCGCAATGTAGGCCTCGGCCACTTTCTTCTGCTCCTCGTTGGCGTAGAAGATCGCGCTGCGATACTGCGGGCCCACATCGGCCCCTTGCCGGTTGAGCGACGTCGGATCATGCGCCACGCTGAAGAAGATCTTCAGCAACTGGCCGTAGCTCGTCTTTTTCGGGTCGAAGGTGATCAGGACGGCTTCGGCATGCTTGGTTTGCTTGCTCGAAACCAGATCGTACTTCGCCTTCTCCTGCGTGTCGCCCGTATAGCCGGACACCACGTCGTCCACGCCGTCCATAATTTCGAAAACGGCTTCGACGCACCAGAAGCAGCCGCCGGCTAACACCGCCGTCTGCTTGCCCGTTGTCGGCTTCGCGTCCAGCTTCGGATCCGGAAACGAGGCGTCCACCGCGCACAACGGCAGCGCCGCGATCAAAGCCAGCAAAGTTCGCTTCAGCATGCTCCTATTTTGCTACGCCGACCTGTGCGGCGGAAGCGCCCGGGTATTTCGGCATCGGCCACATCAACAGCGCCGCCACCAGTACCGGCACCGGCATCACCAACAGCGCCCCCGCGTAGCTTCCGGTGACATCGAAGACGCGCCCCAGCACCACTGGCCCCAACGCCCCGCCCACCGCGTAGAACACCCACGTGAGCCCGTAGATGGACGAGAAGTTGCGCAAGCCGTAATAGCGCGCCACCAGATACGGCGTCACGTCCGCTTCGCCGCCCAACCCCAGCCCGATCAACGCGGCGCCCGCAAAGGCCGCCTCCGGACCGTTGGCCGTCCCCAGCAGCAGCATGCCCGTCATCATGAGGAGGAGCAGGCCGCCCGAAACCAGTGGGCCAAAGTAGCGGTCCAGCAGCCAGCCGGCTCCCAGCCTCCCCACCAGATTGGTTCCTCCCAACACCGCCGCCACGAGGGCCGCCTGCTGCGCCGCAATGCCGCGGTCAGTCAGGATCGCCGAGAGATGACTCAGCAGACTGTTCACGCCCACTGACGTCAACAGCAACATCGCCACCAGCAGCCAGAAGGCGCGCGAACGCAACGCTTCGCCCGTGGTCCAGCCCTGGCCCGGCGTCTCGAGTGTCCGCCGCGCTTCATCCCGATTCCGTGCAAACAGCAGCGTCACCGGCACCCCCACCGCCGCTACCGTAATTCCTAACACCGCATACGCCCCGCGCCAGCCGTATTGGTCGATCAGCGCTTGCGCCGCCACCGGCATCACCATCGACCCGATGCCCAGCCCGCCCATCACCGCCGCCAGCGCCACGCCGCGATGCCGCACAAACCAACTGCTGATCGCTCGCGAGAAGCCCATCTGCGTTGTGGCATTGCCCACCAGCCCGATCACGAAGTACAGGCCATAGAATTGCCACAAACTTCCCGTCAACTGGCTCAGCGACGCAAAGGCCAGGCCCAGCACCAGAAAGCAGGGGGCCACCACTTTGTGCGGCTCCAGCCGATCGAGCAGCCGGCCAATCAGCGGGGAGACGGCCGCAATGGTCATGGCCATGAGAGCGAAGGCGCGCGAGATCTCTTCGCGTCCCCATCCGAATTCGGCGGAGAGCGGCTTCAAAAAGATGCTGAACGTGTAGATGATCAGGGACGAGAAGCAGACGACGCCGCCCACGGCAGCGGCCCCCACCACGCGCCACCCGGGATATCGCGCGGAGAGCTCGACATCAGGCGCGGCGGTCATGGTGGGGGCTGACATGGAGAATCTCGCCAGCCTATCGTCCCCGCAATCCGTACGGCAATACTCAGTTTTGATTATCGAAGCCGGAGGTCCTGCACCCGTCGAAACCGCGGTTAGCGCCCGATATACTATCGGGGCATGAACCCCGACGTGAATCCCGTCCGCATCTTCGGCCTGATGACCGCCTTCCAGCAATCGGCCGCCATCAAGGCGGCGGTGGAACTCGATCTGTTCACCGCGATTGCCGAAGGCAAGACCACCGTCCCGGAACTGGCTGCCGCCTGTCATGCCTCTGAACGCGGCATCCGCATCCTGGCCGACTTCTGGACGGTACTCGGTCTGCTCACGAAAACTGACCAGACGTACGGCCTCACGCCCGAATCCGAAATCTTCCTGAATCGCCACTCGCCGGCTTATGTCGGCGGCATGGTGGGCTTTCTGGGTGCGCCGGGCATTCAACGTCACTTTGCCTCCCTCACGGAAGCGGTCCGCCGCGGCGGCGTGGCTTCGGACGATTCCGGGTCCACCGCCGCCGAGTACGCCGGCTGGGTCGACTTCGCCCGCTCCATGGAAGCCATGATGACCCCCGCCGCGCATCAGTTGGCCGCCGTCGTCAATGACCCGCCCCACCAGCCCCTCGCCGTGCTCGACGTCGCCTCGTCCCACGGCCTGTTCGGCTTCACCATCGCCCGGCAGAACCCGAACGCGCACATCACCGGCCTCGATTGGCCGAACGTCGTCTCCATCACCGAGGCCAACGCGCGGCAGGCCGGCCTGGCCGACCGCTTCACGGCCATCGGCGGCGACGCGTTCCTCGTCGATCTCGCCGGCCCCTACGATGCCATCCTGCTCACCAATCTGCTGCACCACTTCGACCCGGCCGCCAATGTCCGCCTGCTGAAGCGCATGAAAGCTGCTCTCAAGCCCGACGGCCGTGTCTTCACCCTCGAGTTCGTCCCCAACGAAGACCGCGTCACGCCGCCCATGCCGGCCACGTTCTCGATGGTGATGCTCGCCTCAACGCCCGCCGGCGACGCCTTCACCTTCAGCGAATTCGAGCAGATGTTCCAGGAAGCCGGCTTCGCCTCCACGCGCGCCATCGCCGTCCAGGGCACGCCCCAAACCATCCTCGTCAGCCAGTAAGGAGTTTCTGCCCATGCAACCACGTCGTACATTTCTGGCCCACCTCGCCGCCTCGGCTCTCGCCGCCCAAACCGGCTACGTCCCCAAGCAAAGCGACCGTCCCGAGCCTCTCGAAGGTGACGCCGGCTTCGTCCCCATGACCGACGGCCAGTCGCTCGCCGGCTGGGAAGGCGACCCCAAATACTGGCGATTCGAGGACGGCGCCATCACCGGTGAAATCACGCCCGACACCGTTATCAAGAGCAACACCTTCATCATCTGGAAAGGCGGCCAGCCGAAGGACTTCGAACTCAAAGTCGACTACCGCATCACGCCTGCCGGCAACAGCGGCATCAACTACCGCAGCATCGTAATTCCGGACCCCGTCACGCCCTCCAACAAGTTCGCCATGCGCGGCTACCAGTGCGACATCGACGGCAAGAACACCTACACCGGTCAGAACTACGAAGAGAAGGGACGGCTGTTCCACGCCCTCCGCGGCCAGGTCACCCAGCGCGTTTCCGGCCGCAAGCCCATTCTGCTTTCCACCTTCCCGGACCCCAAGGAGTTCATCACGCCGGACTGGAACGCCATCCATCTCGTCATTCGCGGCAACACCCTCATCCACATGATCAACGGCCATTTGATGTGCCTGCTGATCGACGACGACACCGCCGGCCGCAAGATGGAAGGCCAGATCGGCGTGCAGGTGCACGTCGGCCCGCCGATGAAGGTGCAGTACCGCAACTTCCGCATCAAGACGCTTTAGGCGCCTTGCTATACTCGCGTTTTGCTGAGACGGATTCTGAGTCTCGCCTGCCTGTTAGGCGGGGAAATGGTGCTGGCTTCCCTCTGGTTTGACGGCGCTTCGTTGCCCACCACCGGCCTTCCCGGCCTCCTCGGACATTGGGGCGCCTGGATTCTGCGCTGGGTGGTTGGCTTCGCCGGCCTGTTTGCCAGCTTCACTTACCTGCGCTTTCCGCAGGCGGCGACCCTTCCTCTCGCCGCTATCCGCCCCGGCCTCATCGCCGCGAACCTCGCGAGTTTCGCCGCCTTCTTCGCGCTTTCCCGCCAGCTCTACCAAGGCTCACCCTCGGACGCGGGCGTCGCCCTCTGGCTCGTCCTTGCGCTCGCCGTCGGGCTGACGGCCTGTCTCGCCTTCATCCCGCTGCCCACCTGGCTCGCGCTCCACCGCCTTACTGGCTACCTGTGGCTCGCCAGCGCGGCCGCCTCCACCCTGGCCTGCGCCCTTATTCCCGCGCTCCGCCTGCTTTGGGCGCCCGCCACGCGCACCACCTTCGCCCTTGTGGAACTGATGCTGGGCGCGCTGTTTCCGCAGATCGTCTATCCGGCCCCTTTCCGCCTCGGCACTCCACGCTTCGCCGTCACCATCGCCCCGGAATGTTCTGGCCTCGAAGGCGTTGGCCTGTTTGTCATCTTCGCCGTCATCTGGCTCGTGCTGTTCCGCGACGAACTCCGCTTCCCCCGCGCGCTCCTGTTGCTCCCCGTCGGCATCGTCGCCCTCTACCTCGCCAACTCCGTCCGCATCGCGGCGCTGATCGTTCTGGGCGACGCTGGCTATCCGGACATTGCCCGTCGCGGCTTCCATTCGCAGGCCGGTTGGATTTCGTTCAACCTGATCGCCTTTGGCTTACTGCTACTGGCGCGCCGTTCGCCCTGGCTCTCGCGCACCGCCGTCACCGTCCACGCCGACGAAGAAGAGCACCCGGCGGCGCCCTTCCTGTTGCCCTTTCTCGCGATCCTCGCCGGCGGCATGGTGGCCGGCGCCTTCTCCGCCGGCTTCGAATGGCTCTACGCTTTACGCGTGCTGGCGTGCGTCGCCGTCCTCTGGTGGTTCCGCCGCGAGTATCGCTCCATTGACTGGCGCTTCGGCTGGCTCGCCCCCGTGCTGGGGCTGGTCGTCTTCGCCCTGTGGATGATCGGCGACTCCGCCACCCGGCAGATGCCCACCGCACTTTCCCAAGCTGCCCCCGCCGCGTCACTCGCCTGGATCGCCTTTCGTCTCCTGGGCGGCGTGGTCACCGTCCCCATCGCCGAAGAACTCGCCTTCCGCGCCTTCGGCCTCCGCCGCCTCATCTCGCCGGATTTCGACTCCGTGCCCTGGCGTCGCTTCACCTGGCCGGCTCTGCTGATTTCCTCGATCCTGTTCGGCCTCATGCACGGTGATCGCTGGCTGGCCGGCGCAGTCGCCGGCGCCCTCTATGCCGCCGCTGTCCAATGGCGCGGCCGTCTGGGCGATGCCGTGGTCGCCCATGCCACCACCAACGCCCTGCTCGCCGTCTGGGTGATCGCCTTCGGCCGCTGGGATCTTTGGTAATACTCCTTACCCGCACCGGAGGGTATATATTTTTGCGCCGGTCCGTGATAGCGTTTCCCCATGAAGAAATTTCTCGGCTTTTCGATGATGCTTCTTGGCTTGAGCGGCGCGGCTATGGCCGGCACCGTTCCCGAAATCGACCCTTCCACGGGCGCCGCGGCTCTCGGCCTCCTCTCCGGCGGGATGCTGATCCTGCGCAGCCGTCGTAAGAAGTAGGAATCGGCTCTCCCATGAAGAAATTTCTCGGTTTTTCGATGATGCTCCTCGGCCTGAGCGGCGCAGCCCTCGCTGGCAACGTTCCGGAGATCGACGCTTCGACGGGCGCCGCGGCTCTCGGCCTCCTCTCTGGCGGGATGCTGATCCTGCGCAGCCGTCGCAAAAAGTAATCTTGAACCGCTGTTGAAGACGGGCCGCTTGCCTACGGGCAGGTGGCCCGTTTCTCTTTTTGCCGCGACGCAAACGGAGCCAACAGCAACGCCCGCCACCGCGTCTCCGCCGGCACGCCCTTCACCCCGGACCTCACCACGCCTTCCACGCCCGGCAAATACGTCCCGCACAACCGGTCCCAAAACACGAACGTCTGCCCGAAATTACGGTCGTAGTGTGCCTCATCGTCCGAATGATGCAGCCGATGCAGCTCCGGTGTGATGATCACCCGCCGCAACCACCGCTCCACGCCCGCCGGCAGCGCGACATTCGCATGGGCAAACACATTCAATAGCCCCGTATGCAGCTCCGCGAAAAACACCGCCATCACCGGCGGCGCCAATACGGCAATTCCCGCCAGATAGCACGCCTTCACGATCAGAATCTCGAAGGGATGAAATCGCCCCGCCGTCGAAACGTCAAAGTCCGGGTCCGAATGATGCACCTCATGCACGCGCCATAAATAGCCATTCGCATGAAACAGCCGATGCGTCAGATAGTGCACGAAGTCCAGCGCCAGGATCGCGAGCGTAAAGCGCATCCAGCCCGGCATCCACGCCCGGTTCAGCAAGCCCCACGGACTGTCGCCCGCCCACGCCGCCACCACCAGCGGACTCAGCCGGAACACCGTCGCCTGCAGCGCTCCTCCCGTCAACAGCAGTAACCCCGCGCTTCCCCAACGCGGCTGTTCATCCCCGGTCAACGCTTGCCGGGGCCGCGATCCTTCCCATACACCCATGATCAGGAACGCCACCACGATGGCGCCCCACCACACGGCGGCGCCCCATTGCATCCAGGCCATTCCCTCCAGCTTAGCGATAACTTAAGAGCCATGGACCGTCAGGACTTCACCCGCCTCCTCGCCGCCATGGGCTTGCTCACCGGCGCCTCCTTCGCCGCCGGCCAGCCCGAGGCCCATCTGCTGAAACGCAATGGCTGGGTCCCCAATCACGATCGCCTCCCCACGCTTCTCTACCGCGGACTCTGGAAAGGCCGCGATGCCGCCGCGTACGAAACGGCCCTCGCCGAAAACGGCTGGCCCGCCCAGTGGCGCAATGGCGTCTATCCGTTTCATCACTACCACTCCACCGCGCATGAAGTCCTCGGTTTCGCCGCCGGCTCCGCTCGCCTGGTGCTCGGCGGGCCTAACGCCCTCGAAGTCACCGTCCGCGCCGGCGACATCGCCGTTCTCCCCGCTGGCACCGGCCACTGCCGCCTCGAAGCCTCCTCGGACTTCCTCGTCATCGGCGCCTATCCCCCCGGCCAGAACTGGGACCTCCGCCGCGACGCTCCCTCCCCCCAGGACCTCGCCCGCATCGCGCAACTCCCCTTTCCCGCCACTGACCCCGTCGCCGGCCGCCACGGCCCCCTCACCCGCCTCTGGCCTGCCATAAAATAAGCACCACCATGCGCCTCACTCTCCTGGCCCTCATCCTCGCCGGTACGGCCTCCGCTCAGCTCTTCCAGTTCACCAGGCAACAACTCCTCGACTTCACCGCCCAGAACCCCTTCGAACGCTTCGCCGACGGCCGCCCCAAAGTCCCTGACCCGCTCATCCAACGTGCCCGCGGACTCTCCGCCGAAGAGATCTGGGCCGTGCTCCCCGGCAAAGGCTTCAATAACCAATACGCCGACGGCTTCCAGGTCCTGCACCCCGGCAAGAAGATGCTCGGCCGCGCCTTCACCGTCCAGTTCATGCCCATCCGCCCCGACGTCGACGACGTCGCGCAGAAGCAGGCCAAGGACAAAGGTGTCCCCGTCCTCAAGAACCAGACCGCCTTTGACCTGCTCCAGCCCGGCGACGTCCTCGTGGTGGACCTGTTCGGCAAAAAGGTCAACGGCACCATCGTCGGCGACAACCTCTTCTACTACGTGATGAAAGCCACCCGCGGCGGCGGCCTCGTCGTCGATGGCTCTATCCGTGACCTTGAAGGCATCGCCAACATGGACATGCCCGCTTACTTCCGCCATGCCGACCCCACGCCCATCCGCGAAGTGATGCTCACCGGCATCAACATCCCTATCCGCATCGGCGGCGTCACCGTCATGCCCGGCGACCTCGTCGTCGGCGACCGCGAAGGCGTCTACTTCATTCCCCCCTCGCAAGTCACCGCCGTCCTCGACAACGCCGACGTCATCCACATCCACGACGAATGGACCCGCCTCAAGTTCGACACCGGTAAGTACAAGTCCAGCGAGATCTACGGCTCCCCCACCGACCCCGCCCTCAAAAAAGAGTACGCCGACTTCCTGGCCAAACGCCTCGCCGAACTCAAGAAGTCGCGCGGCAACTAACCTTCATGCCGGTGCCCGATCCGCTGCCCCTCACCAACCAATCCCACACCCGCGCGCTCCCGAGCGCCGCCCGTGCGGGCGACAACCTCGCGGCTATCCCGCCCAAGCCCCTTCCGCCAACCGCCGCGCATGATCCCGCACGTCGATCGGCCACCCCGCCGTCAACTCCTCCATCCGCCCGCGCTGGCCCGCAAACAACGCCCGGATCGCCTCCTCGAACCCCGGCTCGTTGCCCGCCATCGCCGACATGAACCGGTAAGCGGACTCCTGCGCCAGCCGCACCCGATCCTTCGCCGACTTCATATTCCGCGCCTCATCCACCAGCCGCCGCACCGCCGCCGACGCCCCTCCCGGTTGCCGGCTCAACCAATCCCAATGCCGCGGCAGCAGCGTCACTTCCCTCGCCACCACCCCCAGCTTCGGCCGCCCCACCCTCCGCGGCGTCTCCTCCTGTTCCGCGGGGGACGAAGCGGCCGCGGTCTCCGTCACCCGCGCCACCACCTCGTCCTCATTCCCACGAAAGTCGATCTCCACCACCCGGCTCGTCTCATCGTCGAAGATCAGCACCGGCCCGCGTTCGCCGCGTTCCAATACCCGCTTCGTCTCCCGCGCCACCGTGGCCCGATCGCCCGTCGCAATCCGTCTCGTTCCTTCGAATGCTGTACAAGTCATAATATCGCCCTGACAAAATAATAATAACCGGATAAAACTGAAGCTGTCAAGACGCGATAAAATCCAAGCAGTGTCCGACCTCTCCCAAGTTCAACAGCGCATGCGTGAAGACTGGAACGCCCGCGCCGGCGAAGATGCCTACTACTACGTCGCCTTCGGACGCCGCGAACAGGACGACGACGAGTTCGACGAAACCGGCCGCGAAATCGTCGACGGCTTGAAGTGGGAGCTCAAGCGCATCCCCACCGCCACTCCGCGCGCCCGCCGCGCCCTCGAAATCGGCTGCGGACCCGGCCGCCTCCTCCGCCCCATGTCCCGCCTCTTCGGCGAAATCCACGGCGTCGACGTCGCCGATGCCATGATCCAACGCGCCCGCCAGCGCCTCGCCGGCATCCCCCACGCCCACGCCCATACCGGCAGCGGCAGCGACCTCGCCCAGTTCGCCGACGCCTCCTTCGACTTCATCTATTCCTACGCCGTCTTCCAGCACATCCCTTCGCGCGACGTCGTCTTCAACTACCTCCGCGAAGCCGTGCGCGTCCTGAAGCCCCACGGCCTGGTCCGCGTCCAGATGAACGGCCTCCCGCCCGAAGCCCGCGTCTACGACACCTGGAGCGGCGTGCGCATCACCCCAAGCGAAGTCCGCGACTTCTGCCGCGAACACGGCCTCCTCCTCCTCGCCCTCGAAGGCCGCCACACCCAATACATGTGGACCACCTGGCTCAAACCGTCTCCGGACCTGGACCAGCCCGCCCAAAACGTCCGCATTCGCCGCATCACCAATGCCGACTCCTCCGAGCCCGTTGCCCCGCCCTCCGGCCGCTTCGCCTCCATCTCCGCCTGGATCGAAGGCCTGCCCCCGCTCGCCGACCTCCTCTCGCTCGACCTTCGCCTCAGTGGCCTCCCCGCCACCCTCACCTACCTCGGCCGCCCCGAATCCGATGGCCTCCGCCAGTTGAACGCCATCCTGCCCCCCGGCCTCCGCACCGGCCTCAACCCTGTCGAGCTCTTCTGGCGCGGCCAACCCCTCGCCCAATCGCGCCTGCGCATCGTCCCCACGCCCCCGCCCGTTCCCCGCATTCTCGAAGCCTCCGACGGCATTGACCTGCTCTCCGGCCGGCACGTCGTCACCCGCTCCATCAAGCTCTTCCTTGAAGAGTTCGCCGAGCCCGAACGCGTCGCCATCGCCGTCAACGGCCGCCCCATCGCCGACAAAGACGTCTTCTGTACGGACCCCATGCCCCCCCGCCACGAAGTCAACTTCCGCCTTCCCGACGACCTGCCCGCCGGCCCCCTCGCCGTCGAGCTCACCTACGGCGCGCGCCGCTTCGCCCCCCTCGCCTTTACCCTCGCGCCCCTATAAACCGGCCTTCGCCAGCATCGCCTCAAACTGCTTGCGCGTCCGCATATCGATCGATTGCGCCACCAGCTGGCCGTTCCGGTCGAACAGAAAATTCTTCGGAATCCCGTCCACCCGGAACTGTTTCGCCGCCGCCCCACCCGCATCCAGCAGCACCGGGAACCGGTAGCCTTCCTTCTCGATAAACGGCCGCACCTTGCCCTCGTCTTCATCGGAAAGCGCCAGCACCACCAACCCCTTCTTCTGCAGCTTCTGATACAGGGCCTGCAGATCCGGCATCTCCTTGCGGCACGGCGGGCACCACGTCGCCCAGAAGTTCACCAGCACCACCTGCCCCTTCAGGTCCTTCAAGTGCCAGCTCTTGCCCGCCAAATCTTTCAGCGTAAAGTCCGCCCCCGCCCGCACGGCATCGGCTTCTTCCAATTGGCGCCAGGCCGCCGCATAGGCCGGGTCATCCAGCTTCACCGCGATGCCCTCATACCGCGCGATCGCCGCCAGCGTGCTGTATTGCGGGGCCGGCCCGTCGTGATGCAGCGGTAGGGGCCGGTCGCGCAGTGCCGTCGCCAGTGTCTCGGCCACCGCCTCCAACGTCTTGCGCCCGAAGTCCCCTTCGGTCGAGAGATTCGCCAGCGCAGCGGCAAAGTTCAGCCGGTGTTGGCTCGCCGCGGGCAGTTCGCGGATGTCCCGTGCCAGGCGCATCGTCACCTTCGCCCGCTCGCCGTCCTCCATCTTGCGCAGCACCTTCAGCGCTTCGAAGATCGGCTCCTCCTGCTCCGTATACACCGGTACCGCGTGCTGCTGCCCGAACGCCGTCAGCGCCCACATCCACGCCCAGAGTGCGTATCGCATGCCCCGAGTCTATCCGATCCACCGCCCCCGCTTGACCCTGTCCGCCCCATCGCATAGAGTGCCCGCATGCTGTCGCGCCGTCACCTGCTGTCCCTCACGGCCGCCTCGCTCGCCGCCGCCACCCTACCCGTGCGCCGCGTGAAAGTCGAAACAATCTTTCGCACGCCCGGCCCCCAGCCCAATGGTCTCCAGGCCACCGCGGACGGCCTCTGGATCTTGGACCAGGGCAACAATCACGCCTACCTCGTCGACTATGCCGACGGGAAAGTCCTGCGCGACCTCAAGACCGATTCCGTCGCCGGCAGCGGCATCACCTACGACGGCGAAGCCCTCTGGCTCGCCTCCACCTACAGCAGCGAGATCCTGCGCACGGACGCTCACACTGGCCAAACGCTCGAACGTCACCCCTGCCCCGGCGCCCTCTCCTGGATCCCGCCCGAACCCCGTCGTAGTCCCCTCGCCAAGCCCGCGCCACCTCCGAATCCGAACGCCAAACCGCCTGAACCCAAAAAGACCGGCGCCCACGGCCTCGAATGGAAAGACGGCCGCCTCTGGATCGCCGTCCCTCCCTCCAGAACTCTCTACCGCATGAACCCCAGAACCTGGCAGATCGAAGCCCAATTCCCCACCCCCGGCAACCGCCCCCACGGCCTCGGCTGGCAAGGCGACTCCCTCTGGATCACCGAAAGCAACGACAACGCCTTCTACCGCCTCCACCCCACCACCGGCCAACCCCAGGAGCGCATCCAACTCTCCCCCACCGACCCCCTCCCCCACGGCATGACCATCTGGCAGAACACCCTCTACTACTGCGACGACGTCGGCGTCGTCTGCCGGTTTGGGCTGTGACGGCAAATGCCGGCTTGACAAGAAGAATGAATGCTTGGGGCGAGCGTCTACGTCGGCATCACACTTCCGATCCTGAGCCGACCAACAGTGGTGCCGAGTTCTCTGCTTAATACCGGATTACTACTAGGTTTCGTCCGCTTACCACTCAAATAGTGATTTGGGAAATGATGTTTCAATGAGATCCCTTGGTCTGTGTCAAAGAAGTCAAGAGGTATGTTCTGAACGAGCTTATAACGCAGACCCTCTCGTTCGTTCCAAACCCTCTTGGGGCCTTTTCGCCCCGTGGTCCCAGCGAAGCCCAGCGGTGTGAGCGTAGCCAACCAGGCCTATGCCGTACCAAACGAGACGCGCCACGTTTCCGGCCTTAGCGTGACCGATTTATCGAGCGGGGGGGCAATGGTGAAGATGCGCGGTTCGCTTGCGAAGAGATGAACACGATAGATTCGCCAGTCAGCGGGGCGCTCTAGTGCAAGGGCACATTCGTTCTGGCTAAGGAAGAACGGAGTTCGCGCGGAGCCGTTGGTTGTCTTGACCTCCAGCAAGCGCTCCCTTCCTGAAGGATCAAAAGAGAGGATATCGTAGCCAGCACCGTCGCCATCCTCCTCAGCCACCCATCGAACTTTCCGCGCAAGATCGGGGCGGTCAAAGCCAGAGAGCTGACGTCGTTCAAGCTCAACAACGAACTCCTCGCCTGCCTTCCCGAGTAAGCGATTGCGATGGTCGCGCTCTACCGGATCGAATTTCCGGACAAGTCGGCGAAGCGACTCAGGCACCGGGAGCGAGGACAGCGATAGCGCCGGCGGCAAAACGAAGATCTCATTCGGCTGCGATCTTGCAGGAATAGAAGCCGGTACGAGCTCAAGAATTGCTGGATGTTGCGACAGATAACGATCTATAGCGTCAAAGATGGCGTTTTGATAATTGCGCTTAGGTTTATAGCCGGGAATCCACGGCATACCTAGTTCATCCAAGACCGCCGAAATGTTTTGGTGCTTGAATTCAACGGAGCGGTGCGTCCTGCCGATCCGCTCCATCAGCAGAGCGCTGTGCCTAGACTTAACATAAGGCCTCCCCGATAAATCTTCCGACAGCATCGCAAAGTAGTCGGCAACAATGGCGTCTAGCTCATCGTCTTGCCACGGTTTTCCGATTCTTTCTTGGTCCGCCATTAGCTACCTATCCCAGATGAACGCGCCGCCTTTCCAAGAAACTTCTTTACCACTTTCGTGACGGCTTCCGGATCCCTCAGCGCGCATTCCCAGATCATCATAGGCCATGTACAGAGCATAGGCCATGTCCGGCACCAGAAAAGCGGCCTATCGTGATGGCTGGCTGGGGTTGTGGTCGGTGGGCGATTGGCGGTGGCTGGGCCGCGAGGGCGGTCAATGCCCTCGCTTGCGCCGGCAGTCCGCGCGTTAGCGTCTTCTATCTGTTGCCGGACATGGCCTATGCTCCGGACATGGCCTCAACCAGCGTCAGTATCCCGTCCACGCCCACGGGCGCCAACTATACCTTCACTTACAACGCCTCGGGCGAGATGCTGACGGCCAAGCTTCCTCGCGCCGGCGAACTGCGGTATACCCACACCAGCACGAACCTCGCGAATAG
>JBGAHE010000108.1:0-25495 GCA_044226365.1 Bryobacteraceae bacterium | reverse complement strand
CGGCCCGAAGGCAGAGAGCCTCAACGAACAGTTCGTGAGCCGCGCCTTGGAAGTGCTCTTTGTGGCGAAGCCTGTGAAGAAGATCGGGACGCAGTTCGTTGTTGTGGTCCACGGTATAAAGGTCGTAATAAAATTTCTCGCAGAATTTTAGCGGACCATTCGGCATGACGGTAATCAAGCCCTCCGGCCGCACTGGCTGGCGGCTGAGAAACTCGCTTGCCCGGTGGTGCATGGCGTAGAGCGGGTGGCGTTGTTCAATCGGAAGTTCTTCCTGAGTCGCGCACCACTCATCGCCGAGAGTACCCAATCCGTGAGTGAGGAGGAAATTCGTGAAAGTGCTTTTCTCGGGAAGGTTGTAGATCCGGTTGTTGACCATGACCATCTTGCCGCCGAAGGCATCCGCGTGATGAATCGGCATACCCTTGCCATAAACCTCTGTGCGCCGGTTCTCGTCTGCCATCTGCTTGTGATGCAGTGCGAGCGCTCGCTGGATGACATCAGGAGGGACCGGAGGTTTAGATTGAGGCCGCATGGGAAGCAGGAGGTGCGGCGGGACACCGAGATGGCACTTCTTGAACTTCTTCTCGCTGCCGCACGGACACAGATCGTTCCGACCGACCTTGGCGCGGTAGGGTTGACGAGTCTCCACACCACCAGCATAGCAGGTATAGACATAATGATGCGGATAGACACAAGCTGTTGTGGCTTGTCCGCAAAGCTGAAGGAAATCCTACCCTCCCACCAAAAGCAGCGCATGTCTGGACATTGGGCGGTGAGTTGCAAAAGACGCGATCTAGAGATCGGGCGTGGACCGTATGAGGCGCCCGGTCCGCGAGAGGTTCAGTTTAAGCCGGATGAAAAGATCAAATGTCCGCGCTGCAAAGAGGAGCATCGATACGCGGGGGAGGACTTCCACATATCGACGGGCCCGATCCAGACGGCGAATAAAGGGCGCAGCAATCGACACGGCGGGCGGGTATAATCCAAACATGCAGTCCCCCATGCATCAATACCGTCAGCAGTTTCAGCCCAGCCCCTGGGCGCCGTTGTTTTGGACGGTGTTGGCAGGGGTGGCGCTATATGCGCTCGCCGACGACAGAAAGCCAAAGCGGCGATGCAGCGTCTGTGATCGAAAGAACCACGATGCCCGGAACTGCCCCTTCATTGGCAAGCGGCAAACCCTCAGGATCAAAAAGACCGGCGTCTGTCGCTGCTGTGGCCGGAGGCCGAGAAAGACCGTAGGCCATCATTACGGCGGTCGTGGCGACGGCTCGAAGGGCAAAGAGATGTGCATTCCTTGCCACCAGCATTGCGGGCATGATGGCAATCACAGGAAATTCGCCATCAACCCCCGCGTTTGCCGATTGATCTTTAGCTGAGGACCATCTCCTCACCACCCACCGCGCCCTTCATCTCTGGCCTGCCCGTCTTGAGGATTTGATCCGCGGCGCTGGACACCTTCGATATCGCATTCCTGACCGTCAGATTTGAGCGAGTTCTCGCTGTGGAGTTACACTGGCTCCATGACGCGCCTTTACAATTCCAGCGGTTACCACATCGCCAACCTCGTAAATGGCCGCCTCCATGCGCCCACTGGCGAGAATATCGGTCGGCAAGTGGATAGTGGCGACCTTGTGGACATCAGCGGAAATTACCTCGGCGAGATCGTGGACGAAAACCGTCTTATGAAGCGGCTTGGTCGCGGCGTCTCCGGCTGCTTCGGCAATGCTGGCACCGCTGGCAGCATCGGGAACCACGGCAATCCGGGGAACATCGGAGCAACCACCATCGGCGGCTATGACGACGTGGATCTATGACCCTTCTGCCTGTGGCTCATACCATTCCTTACGCATGGCGCCGACCGTGCTCCTGATGAATCGCCCCGCCATTTGCGCATCCTGCTCAACGCCGCGAACATAGCCTTCACACAACGCGTAAGCTTTCAGGAACAACAGATGATCGACTTCATTTTCGTCCTCCTGGCGTAGCTCAGGCTTCTCCAGTTCCCGCAGATAGATCTCTCGCAAGCGCTGGAAGCGCTGTTGTCGGTGCGCATCGTCAAGGGAGTGGGCGATGCTGTTTCGCAGGGTATTAATTGCCGCAATCAGTTCCCACATACCGCTACCGTTCTGCGACACAGCGAACGCCTGAGCAAAGAGCATCTTCGTGGCAAAGGTCAGCTTCATCTTGTCGAAGATGTCGGGATTGTAAAGGCAAGATCTCAGAATGTTGTTAAGCCGCTCCTCAAGCATTAAGTGTGCTCGGAGGACGAATTGCGTCATGGCATCGACATCGCGAAACGCTGCCTCCATCTTGGCAGTGAAGGCATCGGTTTCTTCCTGTGACATGAAAGCGATGCTATCAGACCGACCAAGCCGCTTCCCGGTTCCCGTGCGAGCTGATCTACACTTTCGACGACGCACTCAATGCGTTCCGCTGTCACGGCGGGCCGGTGCTACTCTCCTCGCCGCTACGCAAACACAACTGACCCGCAAAAGGATCAATCGTCAAGGCATGGTGTTGCGGAAGCCTGATTTGGAGCAGATCAATTCCTTCTCCGAAGGACTAGCCGCAGTCAAGCTGGAGGGCAAAGCCGCCTTCATCGACGTCTCCGGCGAGACGACGCTGGTCCCCGGGTTCGCGATCGCCGGCAGTTTTTCCGAAGGTCTGGCGACGTTCCAGGATCAGGAAAAAGTCGGATACCTGGACCGTCACGGCAAGATCGCGATTCCGGCTGTGTTTTCTGACGCCGCCCACTTTTCAGAAGGTCTCGCGGTCGCGAGCCGCGACACGGAGTTCGGCTACATCGACCGCACCGGCCGCTTCGCCATCACGCCGCGGTTCACCAAGGCGTTCGACTTCGTCGATGGGCTCGCCCTGGTCTGGCAGAATGGGCGTTGGG
Organism: Bryobacteraceae bacterium; assembly: GCA_044226365.1. GTDB lineage: Bacteria > Acidobacteriota > Terriglobia > Bryobacterales > Bryobacteraceae > JALHNI01. The sequence continues at coordinate 22,593 of JBGAHE010000108.1, read as the reverse complement.
ACTACATCGATACCGCCGGGCGAGTGGTGGCCGCGAACGTCTGGCACATGGACTAAGTCCACGCCGGCACGCGGCCGGCTAGGGCTTGGTGGGCGGCTAGGGCTTAGTGGGCGGCTAGGGCTTAGTGGGCGGAGGCGTCTCTTTGAGCTTTTCTTCGGGGAGGGGCTCGTTGACGTCAAAGGTGATCGACGTGTCAGCGCCGAACTTACGGTAGGTGCGGAACTCGGCTTCGTTCTTTACCAGGATCTTGCCGTCACGCATGCGGAGCTCACTGCGTAAGGGCAGTAAGTAGGGCTGGCCGCCGATGTCGGTGAAGTCGTAGTCCAGTTGCGTCTTGGCCAGCTGCACGGGGAAGTCCGGCGGAATGTCTTCGGCCTCCATCACGATGCGCGACACCGACAGATAGTCTTTGTCGACGAAGATCAAGCCATGATACGCCGGCACGATCTCCTTACCGCTGGTGCCGTGATGGATGGTCCACTTCGACTTACTCTGGAGTACGCGGTAGTTGAGCACATAGTGCAACCGCCCGCGCAGCGTGCCCCAACGCTCCCAGCCGAAGAGGGCCTCGCTGGCGGGTTCGAAGATCTCGCGCATCAGGCTGCCGAACTCACCGGTAGACGTCGCGCCGCCGCCCAGCTTCGAGTAGTCCATGTCGACGTACTTGTTATTGACGAACATCACCTGCTTCTGCTCTTTATGGTCGAAGTAGCTGAGCTTGGCGGTGACGGTGTCGAGCTTGTTCCAGAGTTCGAGCCCGGCCGGGTCGAAGAACCGGCGAGTGACTTGCACGCAGATGAAGTTGGGCAGCCCTTTGTCGTAAGCCAGGGCGTACTCGCGGGCTTTGCTGATGACGTTGTTGATTTCGGCCGTAGGTGGAGGAGCCAGCACGGGCGCGGCCGGCTTGGGCGGCGCGACCACGGGCTTGGCCAGATTCTCGCTCGCATCGCGGAGAATCTTCAGCGACTCGAGCGTCTTGGGGCCGATGCCTTCGCTCAGCAACTGCTCGATGGTGCGGTCCTCGAGCTTTTCGGTCATTTGCACGCGGCGCAGATACTCACCGATCGCCTTATCCGGATGCTTCAGCTTGATCGACGAACGGACCATCCCCAGCAACTGGTTGACGGTCATCTTCACCTGAGCGGGAAGCAGGGTAAGGCAGGCCAGCAGCAGGCAAATCAGGCGCATCGGCTATCCTTTCTGAGCGAGGAGGTGGCGGCGCAGAAGGTCGAGGGCGGATTGGGCCGCCAAGGCCCGCACGCGGGCGCGCTCACCCGGAAAACGATAGCGGCGCGTCTCGACACCCTGATTTGACGATACTCCAATCCAAACGGTTCCGATGGGATTCTCGTCGGTGCCGCCGTCGGGCCCCGCGATGCCGGTGATGCTGACGCCGTGGGTGGCGCCGGAACGGTCACGGGCGGCCTGGGCCAGGAGTTCGGCCGTCCGCTCGCTCACTACGCCGTGCTGCTCGATCTCGTCGCCTTCTTTGGCGCGCACCAGATCCTTCTTCATGTCGAGCGTGTAGACGATGTAGCCGCCGCGGAACCAGGAGGAAGCGCCCGGAGCGTCGGTGAGGCGCGCGCCCAGCAGACCGCCGGTGCAGCTCTCGGCCACGGCGACGGAGCCGCCCCGTTCCACCAACATCGATCCCACCGTCTGGTCCAGCGGATCGCCGTTGCGGGAATAAATGCGATCGCCCAGCAGTTCTTCCACCTGCTTGCCGAGTTCGTCGACGAGCGCTTCGGCCGCTTCGGGCGTCTCGAGCCGGGCCCGCAGGTGAACTTCGATGTCGCCGGCCTTGGCCAGGACGGTGGTGACCGGGTTGGTGTATTTGGTGTAGACCGGGGCGATGAGCTGGTCGAGGTCGCTTTCGCCCATGCCGGCCACGCGATACCAGCGGGTGCGCAGGGCCTGCTTGGGCAGGAGCTGCGCGAGACGGTCCCGCACTTCGCGCTCGTACATGTTGGTGAGCTCTTTGGGCGGACCGGGCAGCAGAATGATGACGCCGCGCTGGGTGCGGATCCATTGCCCGGGGGCGGTGCCGCGCGTATTTTCGAGGAACTCAGCGCCATCGATCAGCATGGCTTGGCGCTTGTTGTTTTCGGCGATTTTGCGGCCGAGACGGGTCCAGGCGGCGACAAGGTTGTCGAAAACTTCGGCCTGATAGGTCTGTTGGACGCCGAGCGCGGCGGCAACGGCATCGCGCGTGACGTCGTCTTCAGTGGGGCCGAGCCCGCCGGTGATGAGGACGATCTCCGAACGGCCGATGGCGAGACGCACGGTATCGGTCAACAACGCACGGTCGTCGCCGACGATGCACTTGTAGACGACTTCGACCCCATAGGAGTTCAACTGGTCGGTGAGATAGAGCGAGTTGGTGTCGAGCCGCTGCGGCGTCAACATCTCGCTGCCGACGGCGATGATTTCAGCGTTCATGGCAACAAGCGCCCCTTGATTCCGGTATCCACGCGAAAGATGGCGTTGTTGGTGGCGACGATCATGGCCCGCGACGGCGAGAACGCCAAGCCGACAATGTTCGGGCCGGAGAGGAAGAGCTCCGCTTCCCCGCCCGGCGTGATCCGCACGACGCCGCGCCGGCCGCGCAGCGAAGCGCAGCAGTAGAGGTTGCCGTCCGCATCGAAGGCGATGCCTTGCGGACGGCCCAGGCCGCGATAGAAGACGCTGACCTCGCCGTTGGGCGAGATGCGTTGGATGGAATCGAAGCTGGAGGTGGTGGGTCCGGTGACGTAGAGGTAGCCTTCTTCGTCGAAGGCCAGATGGTAAGCCGCGACGGAGGGTTCGAGAGTGGCGAAGACGTAGATCTGGCGATCGGGACTGATCTTGAAGATGGTGCCGGAGCGGTCGCCGACGAAGAGATTGCCGCGGCGGTCGAAGGCGAGCCCGGTGGCCGTCCCCATGCCTTCGCAGTAGACGGAGAGGTCGCCGCTGCCGGAGGCCTGGTAGATGATGCCTTCGTAGCGGCTGGAGATGAACAGCGAGCCATCGGCACTGAAAGCGAGGCCGGTAGCATTCATCAGGTCCGTGACGAAGGGACGCACGGCGTAGTTAAGGTCGATCTTGTAGACGGCCACCGGCGTCTTATGACCGCGGGCGCCGGAGAACGTGGCATAGATGTTGCCGAGCGTGTCGATGGCGGGGCTCGAGACGGGGTGGAGGCTGTCGGCAATCTGGATGCCGATTTCGCAGGACCAGGGAGACCCGCCGACGTTCAATTCGCCAATGCTGGCGCCTTCCGGCACGCGGGCAATCACCATGGAATCGGAGCCGACAATGATGGGGGCCGCCACTTCGCCGAAGTGAATGACCGGGCGGGAAGCGGCGCCGTTCAGATCCTTCCCGCGAATCTGAAATTCGCCGCCAGGAATTGCCGCTACCGGCGACACCTGATCGATGCGAGGACTTTTACCGTTGGAGAGCGTGGACATGAGGATAAGTGAGCCGACTAAATAAGACCAATCCGACCGAGAAAGAATAAAACCAGGGCACCGTAGACACCGGCCATCAGGTCGTCAGCAACAATCCCCCAACCACCGGGTAGCGCTTCAAACCGGCGCACGGGCCACGGCTTCACGATATCAAAGATGCGAAACAACACGAATGCCACCAGGAACCCGAGAGCGGTGACCGAGGTTGCGCCGGCCAGGGTGAGCCAGACGCCTAGGACTTCGTCGACGACAATGAACTGGGGGTCCTTGCGGTCGCCGGCGGCCACGGTGGAGGCCCAAACGCCCGGCCAAGTGGCGACGGCGGTGAGCAGGAGGAACGGCAGCCCGTGGGTCCACTGGAACTGGCGAGCCAGCGCCCAGCCGATGAGGACGCCGACCAGGGAACCGGCGGTACCGGGTCCCCAGGGCCAGTAGCCCGCGCCGCCGGCGGTGGCGATTGCCTGGGCCAGCTTTTTCACAGGTCGTGCGAGTCTTCGTCGCGCGCGGCGCCGGGGCGGAGTTCGTCGGGCGAGGCCGGGCGCGAGATGACGTACTTCTCGTCGGCCCAATTAGCCAGATCCTGGGTGCGGCAACGATCGCTGCAGAAAGGGAACCACTTGGAAAGCGGCTCGGCTTCCTGCTGACAAATGGGGCATTTCCACCGGACGGGCATATTTCTTTAGATGTGCTGAGCCGTGGGACGGTTCGTGGAAAGATTGAGGATCGGGAAGGGGTTGGCCGCGGGCAGATTGGTCTTCACGCCGATGTCGGTGAGCTCGCCGATCAGGTCGTAGTCGGTCGCTTCGGTGACGCGGAAACGCCGGAACTGGCCGGGCATGGGCGCTTCGCCGGAAGGGCCGAAGTCGTTGATGTAACAGACGCCATCGATCTCGGGAGCCTGCGTGTCGAGACGTCCTTCCCACAGCAGGTCCGTTTCCGCCGAAGGACCCTCCACCAGGAGCGTAAATTCGCGCCCCACCAGTTGGCGATTCGCGGCAGCCGAGATGCGGCGCTGGACGGCCATCAGGCGCTGCCGGCGATTGTGAATCGTGCGGCCATCCACCTTTTGGTCGAGCGCGAAGGATTGGCTGGTGTCTTCGTCGGAATACTTAAAGACGCCGACGCGATCGAGCTTGGCGGCCTTCAGAAACTCGCACAATTCGTCGAAATCGGCCTGCGTTTCGCCGGGGAAGCCGACGATGAAGCTGGACCGGATGCCGACGCCCGGAATGGTCCGGCGAATCTGCTCGATGAGCTTCAGGAAGTAGTCGCCATGCGAGCCGCGCTTCATCCGCTTGAGGACGTTGCCGGAGGCATGCTGCAGGGGCATGTCGATGTACTTGGCGATGGAGGCATGCTCCGCAATCGTGTCGAGCAGTTTCTGCGTGACGCGGTTCGGATAGCAGTAGAGGAACCGCACCCACTTCTGGTGTTCGGTTTCGATCTCGGCGAGCCGGCCGAGGAGAGCGGCCAGACCGTCCTTCAGTTTCAGGTCTTCGCCGTAGCTGGTGGTGTCCTGGCCAATCAGGTTGATCTCGCGAATGCCGCGGGCGAACAGTTGCGAGGCCTCCAGCACGACGGACTCGAAGCGCCGCGAGCGGAACGCGCCGCGATACTGCGGAATCACGCAGAAGCTGCAGGGATGGTCGCAGCCCTCGGCGATCTTGATGTAGGCCGAATGGCGGCCGGTGGATAGGACACGGGGCGAAAGGTCGTGATAGAGATACGGCGTGGCCGCGCCGCCATCGTTCAGGCCGGTTTCGCAGACGTCGACGATCTTTTCGATTTCGTTGGTGCCCACCACGGCGTCAATCTCGGGCATCTGGACGCGTAGGTCGCCGCGGAAGCGCTCCACCAGGCACCCGGCGACAATCAGCTTCTTCGCCTTGCCGGTTTCCTTGAACTTGGCCATCTCGAGGATGGTGTTCACCGACTCTTCCTTGGCCGGATCGATGAAGGAGCAGGTGTTGACGACAATCACCTCGGCTTCATCGGGCGCGGTGGTCAGTTCATGACCGCGCGAGGCCAAATGGCCCATCATCACCTCGGTATCGACAAGGTTCTTGGGGCAGCCTAAGCTGACGAATCCGACTTTCAAATGGGGAATCCTTCGCGGCGGGGAATCACATTTCATTTTATCAAACCGGCATGATCCGTTTCGCCCCGTTTTCACGCGTATCTGTCTTCAGGGGCTGATCGTCCCGGAGGTAAAGTTCCGTAAATGTTGAGCTTGCCGGATAACGATCGCCCCGGAAAAGCGTATTTACGAGGGAAGGGACAAAACAACAATGAAAAACAACCTTCTTCGACTCTCACTGGTGACCGTGCTGCTCGCTAGCCTCGGAGGCATGAGCGAAGCCAAGTGTGCGTGGCAAATTCTCCCCCGGCCCGCGTCGAAGTTCATCCACTATTTCGAGGCGGCGGGCGAAAGCCGCCAGCTCTCGATGGTGGAACGGGTGTGGCTGGCGCTGCTGATGACCGGCCAGGAACACCGCGAACGCTCGACCGAAACCCGGACGCCGTCGCCCGCCGCCGAAACCTTCGCCGCTGTCGGCCAATAGCGAACTACTTCAGCAAATCCGGACGATTGCGCCGCGTCTTCTCGAGCGCGGCTGCAGCCCGCCAACGCTTGATGTCCGCGTGATTGCCGTTCTGGAGCACCTCCGGGACCTGCCACCCGCGGAAGTCCGCTGGCCGTGTCCACTGCGGATAGTCGAGCAGCCCGGACTGTTCGAAGGACTCATCCACCGCCGACTCCTGATTGCCCAGCACGCCCGGCAGGAGCCGCGCCGTGGCATCAATGACAATCGCCGCCGCCAGTTCCCCACCGCTGAGCACGTAATCGCCAATCGATAATTCCTCGTCGGCCAGATGCTCCGCCACCCGTTCGTCGACGCCCTCATAGCGGCCACAGATCAGCAGCAAGTCGTCGTACTCGGCATACCGCCGCGCGGTCGTTTGGCTGAAGAGCGGACCTTGTGGGGTGAGTAGCACGACGCGCTGCCGCGCGCCCCGGTCGGGAAGAATCGCTTCCACGGCTTCGAAGATGGGCTGCGGCTTCATCAGCATGCCGGCGCCGCCGCCGAAGACCCGGTCGTCGACGGTCCGGTGACGGTCGTGCGTCCATTGGCGCAGATCGTGTATGGCGATCTCAAGCTTGCCCGCTTGGCGAGCGCGTGGCACCACCCCATGGGCGAAAGGCCCAGCGAAGAAGTCCGGAAAAATGGTGAGCAGGTGGAAGCGCACGGCGTTTAGGCGTTCAGGTCGCGCAGGCCTTCGGGGAGCGTGACGTCAATGCGTTTAGCGGCGATGTCCACGGTGTGGCAGATCTCGGGCACAAAGGGAATCATGATCGCGCCCACTTCGAGCAGGACGGGTCCGCCGGTCTCGAGATAGTTGTCCACGACGCCAAGCCGTTCGCCCTTCTCCCAAACTTCGCAACCCATCAGATCCGAAAAGAAATACTCGCCTTCGGCCAGTTCGATGCGTTCAGACGGATCGACGGTGACGTCCTGGCCGCTGAGCGGTTCGGCATCCGAGATGGTGTCGATGCCTTCGAATTTGAAGATGGGCGTATCGCCATGCCACCAGACGTCCTCTACGGTGACGGTGCGGCCCGAGGGCAGCAGGACCACCTGGTCGAGGTCGTCAAAGCGCTCCGGCCGCATGGTGAGCGAGACGGCCGACAACTCACCCTTGTTGCCGCGAGGCCGCTTCAGTGCCGCCACGGTCACGCGGTCGGTCATGGGGCGCTATTCGAGGATTTCAAGCGTGTAGCGACGGTTCAGCTTCATGCTGGCGGCGCCGATCAGGGTGCGAATGGAGCGGGCCGTGCGGCCCTGCTTGCCAATCACTTTGCCCAGGTCGGTGGGCGCGACTTTCAGTTCGAGCACAGTGACCTGCTCGCCGTTCAGTTCGCGAACACTGACCTCTTCCGGCATATCGACCAACGCTTTCGCGATGTCCTCTACCAGTTGCTTCATCAGGGCGGGAGAGTTGTTGTCCATGGGGTGCGCCATCTTTCAGAGAGATTCAACCGCGCTACAGCGGGGCGTATACGACAGGGCGGCCGCGCTTAGGCGGCAGCGGGGGCGGGATTCTTCTTGAGAAGACGCGCCACGGTGTCGGAGGGCTGCGCACCGTTCTTCAGCCAATGGGCGACGCGATCGTGCTTGATCACGACTTCGGCCGGCTTCGTGACGGGGTTGTAGTGACCGACAACTTCGACAGCGCGGGAGTCACGGGCACGTTCCTTCTCAATCACCACGAGACGATAGGTGGGCTTCTTCTTCGCGCCAAAGCGCGCCAAACGAATCATCAACATTCTAAACTCGAATTCCTTCTTTTTGCTATTGTCGCTTAATCGCGGCGGTTTCGCCACTGGCCTAGCGGCCGAACCCCGGAAATGATGTGGGAAACGGCAGCTTCATCTTCGCCATTTTTTTGCCCAACATGCCGCCGGCCAAGCCACCAGTCAGCTTTTTCATCATTTTCCGCATTTCCTGATACTGCTTCACCAGGTTGTTGACGTCCTGCACGGTGGTCCCGCTGCCCAGGGCGATCCGCTTGCGGCGGCCGCCGTTCAGCAGCAAAGGATTATTGCGTTCGTTCTGCGTCATCGAATCGATGATGGCGACGATGCGGTTCAGTTCCTTGTCGTCCACCTTCGCATTCTTCATTTCCTTGGGCAGGTTGGCCATGCCCGGCATCATTTTAAGCAGGTTTTCGAGCGGCCCCAGCTTGCGGATCTGCTTGAGCTGGTCGCGGAAGTCTTCGAGGGTGAACTCGTCGTCCAGCAGCTTCTGCTGCATCTTCTCGGCCTGCTTCTGGTCGACGGCTTCGCTGACCTTCTCGATCAGGCTCATCACGTCGCCCATGCCGAGGATGCGCTGAGCGGCGCGATCCGGGTGGAAGGGCTCAAAGGCATCGGGCTTTTCGCCCAAGCCCACGAACTTCAGCGGCTGGCCGGTCACCGTGCGGATCGAAAGCGCCGCGCCGCCGCGGGCGTCGCCGTCCATCTTCGTCAGCACCACGCCCGTAATCGCCAGGCGCTGATGGAACTGCTCAGCGGACTTTACGGCGTCCTGACCCGTCATGGCGTCGGCGACAAACAGAATTTCCGTCGGATTCAGCTGGGCCTTCAGCCCCTCGAGCTCCACCATCAGCTCTTCGTCGATGTGCAGACGGCCGGCCGTATCCACCAGAATCGTGTCGCGCCCAGCGCGGCTGGCTTCGATCTTGGCGCCCTTCACCAGTTCGGACGGCCGGTTCTCGCCTTCTTCGCCAATCCAGATCGGAATCTTGATTTCGCGGGCCAGCACCGCCAGCTGTTCGCGCGCGGCGGGACGATAAACGTCTACCGAGACCAGCAACGGCGTCCGCCCCTGCTTCATCAGCCACTTGGCCAGCTTGGCCGTGGAGGTGGTTTTACCCGAGCCCTGCAGGCCCACCATCATGATCACCGTGGGCGGTTCGTTGGCGAACCGCAGCTTCGCCTGATGCTGGCCCAGGATCTTCACCAGCTCTTCGTGAACGATCTTCACGACCTGCTGGCCGGGCGAAAGCGCCTGCAGCACTTCCTGACCCATCGCCTTTACCTTCACGGCGTCGATCAGTTGCTTGACCACCTTGAAGTGGACGTCCGCTTCGAGCAGCGCCATGCGGATCTCTTTGAGCGCGACTTCCATGTTTTCCGCGGTCAGCCGGCCTTCGCCGCGCAGATTCTTGAAAACACGTTGGAGCTTATCGGAAAGGGATTCGAACATGGACTTACTTTTCAGCGTAGCAACGAACGCCCGCACCGACAATCAGGGCTACAATCGGGGGCATGTCTCAGGAATTGCGCCGCTGGTTCAACGCGAACTGGACTCCCGAGAAATATGCCCGCTTCTTGGCCGCGATCGACGCCGATTTGGGCGACCACGTCGAGTTCCGCATCTCCGAAACGCCTTGTTTCTTTGAGACCGCCCTCGCCGAACGCATGTGCGCCTCCGGCATTCATCTGCTGGAGCAGGTGACCAATCCCGCCTACTGGCTCGCCAGCGACCGCGCCATCCCCGCCGCCTACAATGTGCCCGGCGAACCCGCCCACCCGCTCTACGTCCAGGTGGACTATGGCCTGGTCCGCGACGCCGCCGGCCATCTGCAGCCGCGTCTGGTGGAACTGCAGGCCTTCCCTTCCCTCTACGGCTTCCAGCCCCTGATGGCCGAGCATTACCGCGCCGCCTACGGCCTCGATGCATCGCTGCGCTATTTGCTCGACGGGCTCGACCGGTCGGCCTACAACCAGCTTCTGCGCGAGTCGATCGTCGGCGACTGCGACCCCGAGAATGTCGTGCTGATGGAAATCGACCCCGCCCACCAGAAGACGCGCTGCGACTTCACCTGCACCGGGCGCATCGCGGGCATCCACACCGTGGACATCCGCTCCATCAAACAACGCGGGCGCAAATTGTTTTATGCGCTCGACGGCCGCGAAGTGCCCATCGAGCGCATCTACAACCGCACCATCATCGACGAACTGGAGCGCCGCGGCGTCACCGCCCCGTTCGATTGGCGCGACGACCTGGACGTCCAATGGGCCGGCCACCCGAACTGGTACTTTCGCTTGAGCAAGTTCGCCATGCCCTTCCTGAAGCACGAAACCGTGCCCGAGACGCACTTCTTCGACGCCCTGGATCGCCTGCCCGACGATCCCGAAAACTGGGTGCTGAAGCCGCTATTCTCCTTCGCCGGACTGGGCGTGAAGGTAGGCCCGACGCGCGCCGAACTCGAAGCTGTCCCCGATCGCGAGAACTACATCCTCCAGCGGCGCGTGCAATTTGAGCCCGTCATCGATACGCCGCACGGCATGACGATGGCCGAAATTCGCCTGATGTTCATCTGGACGGACCGTCCGCGCCCCGTCAACACCATCATCCGCACCGGCCGGGGCAAGATGATGGGCGTGGACCACAACAAGGGTCTCGAATGGGTGGGAGCTTCGGCCGCGTTCTACGTCTGACGCAGCACTTCGTTACCGGACCCCTGGCGATAGCCTTCGAGGTCCAACGTCACGTAGTGGAAACCGAGCGGCTTGAAGATCGCCACAAGTTGACGCGCCATGTCCGGATTGAGCGCCTGGGGCAGTTCCGCCGGGTCAATCTCCACGCGCACCAGCTTGTCGTGGAAGCGGACGCGAAACTGCTGGAAGCCCATCGCGCGGATGGCTTCTTCCCCTAGCTCCACGGTCCGCACGTTTTCCTTCGTCACCGCGGTGCCGTAGGGAATTCGCGAACTCAGGCAGGCCGAGGCGGGGCGGTTCCAGGTCTCGAGTCCGGCCAGGCGCGAAAGCTCGCGCAACTCCGCCTTGGTGAGCCCGGCTTCCACCAGCGGCGCCTTCACCTGATAGATCTTGGCCGCATTCTGGCCGGGGCGATGATCGCCCAGGTCGTCCTTGTTCACGCCGTAAATCAGCGCGTGAAAGCCGCGTTCGGCCGCCACGTTCTCCATCACGCGGAATAGCTCTTCCTTGCAGTAGAAGCAGCGATCGGAATTGTTGGCCGAGTAGTGCGGATTCTCGAACTCGTGCGTGGCGACATACTCATGGCGAATGCCATGTTGCCGGGCAAAGCGTTCCGCATCGCGCTTGTGCGCCTCGGGCATGGAAGCCGAATCGGCCGTAATCGCCAGACAGTTCTCACCCAGGGTCTTTTGCGCCGCCCAAGCCAGATAGGCGGAATCGGCCCCGCCCGAATACGCAATCAGCACGCGGCCCAGGCCGCGCAGGATCGCAAACAGGCGTTCCTGCTTCTGCGCCAAAGCCATGGGCTCGAGCGCCACCGGCAGCGTCAATGAAACCAGGGTCGCCATACGCCCCGAGTTTATCACGCTTAAATACTTGACTCAGTCAAGTATACTGACAGGGATGCTCCCTGCCGAAGTCGCGCAAGTCCGGCAATTCAATCGCTTCTACACGCGCGCCATCGGCACGCTGGACCTGGTGGGCAGCAGTTTCACCCTCACCGAGGCCCGCGTCCTCTACGAATTGGGCCAGCGCCAGCAGCCGCTTGCCACCGAAATCGCCCGCGACCTGCACCTCGACCTGGGCTACCTCAGCCGCATCCTCCGCCAATTCGAGGAACGCAAACTTCTGCGCCGCACCACCTCGCCCGCCGACGCGCGCCGCAGCCTGCTGGAACTCACCCGCGCCGGGCGCCAGGAACTCGCCCGGCTCAATCGTCTCACCGACGAGCAGATCGGCCAGTTGCTTGAACCGCTTTCGCCGGGCGACCGGCAGCGCCTGCTCCACTCCATGCGCACCATCGAGGAACTGCTCCGATGACCCACAAGCTCTTCTGGGACGAGCCCTACCGCACCTCGCTCGCCACCACCGTCCGCGCCGTCGCCGGCGGCGAAGTCTCGCTGACCGAAACCATCTTCTATGCCCTCTCCGGCGGCCAGGAAAGCGATGCCGGGACCATTAATGGCGAGCCGGTCCTCGCCGCCCGGAAGGACGGTTTCGACATCTGGTATCGCCTCGCCCGCGTGCCCGCCGCCGGCGAGCCCGCCTGGGTCGAGATCGATTGGCCGCGCCGCTACGCGCTCATGCGCCTCCACTTCGCCGCCGAGATCGTCCTCGAACTCACTTACCGCGCCCTGCCCGGCATCGAGAAGATCGGCGCGCACATCGCCGCCGACAAAGCCCGGATCGACTTCCTGCTCGATCGTCCGATCACGCCCCTGCTCGCCCCGCTCACCCAGGACGCGCAAGCGCTCATCGACGCCGACCTGCCGATCGTCAGCGCCTTCAGCGACGCCGCGGCTCAACGCCGTTACTGGGAAATTGCCGGCTTCGGCCGCGTCGCCTGCGGCGGCACGCATCTGCGCCGCACCGGCGAAGTGGGCCGGCTGCGGCTGAAGCGCCACAACATCGGTAAAGGAAAGGAGCGCGTGGAAATTCATGCCGATCCGCCTGGCAACGTCTGAGGATCTCCCCGCACTGCACGCCCTCATCGAGCAAAGCGTGCGCGTGCTTCAGGCCGGCGACTATACCGACGCCCAGATTGCCGGCGCGCTCGGCACCGTGCTCGGCGTCGACACCCAGTTGATTGCAGACGGGACCTACTTCGTCATCGAAGTGGAGGGCCGCGTCGCCGCATGCGGCGGTTGGAGCAAGCGCCGCACGCTCTTCGGCAGCGATCACGGACCGGGCCGCGAAAGCGCCTTGCTGGACCCCGCGACCGACGCCGCCAAGATCCGCGCCTTCTTCGTCCATCCCGAGTTCGCCCGACGCGGCCTCGGGACCCTGCTGCTCGAAACCAGCGAGAAAGCCGCTCGCGAGGCCGGATTCCGCCGCTTTGAGATGGGGGCCACGCTCACCGGCGTGCCGCTCTATCGCGCGCGCGGCTATCGCGAACTCGAGCGAATCGAGGTTCCGTTATCCAACGGCGAGCACCTGCCCGTCGTCCGCATGGACAAGCCCGCATAATCTGTTTAGGGGATACGGCCACCCGGGCCCCTATGACAAAATATCGGGGTCATGTCTGCCCGGCTCAAACAAGTGATCACGATTTTGTTTGGGCTGCTGCTGCTGAACTCGGCTTATCTCGCCGGCTTCTCCACGCCCTCTATCTTCTACATGGGCAATGTGTTGCTGCACATTGTCGCCGGCGCCGTGGTCGTCGCGGCCTTCGCGTGGATGGTGCGCCGCGAGCGTCGCCTGGGCGCCGGTCTACTGCTGGCTGGTCTGGCCCTCGGCCTGTGGCTCGCCGTGGTCGGCAACACGCTCGATAAACGCACCCTTCTCTACGCGCACATCGCCGTCGCCACGGCTGGCGTCCTCTTTCTCGGACGGTTCTATCGCCGCGCGGCCGTTGCCCTGGCCTGCCTGCCGCTGGCCGCGGTGCTCTATCGTCAATCCTTCCCTGATCCCAACGACCGCATCCGCAACAACACGGCCTTCGTCCCCACCACCATGCAGGAAGAAGGCAACGGACCCAAGTCACCCTTCTGGCCTTCATCGGCCAAAACCAGCCTGGAGAACGGCAACGGCAAGATCAACGCCAAGTTCTTCATGGAGTCCAAGCAGTGCGGCGAGTGTCACCAGGACATCTACCAGCAGTGGGAAAGCTCCATGCACCACTTCGCCTCGTTCAACAACCAGTATTACCGGAAGTCGATCGAGTACATGCAGGAGATCGGCGGCGTGCAGCCGTCCAAGTGGTGCGCCGGTTGTCATGACCACGCCGTGCTCTTTTCCGGTAAGTGGGAGAAGCCCATCCACCAGCAGATCGATACGCCGGAGGCCCAAGCCGGCTTAGGCTGTATCTCCTGTCACTCGATTACTCATGTCCAAGGGTCCATGGGTCAAGGCGGCTTCACGATTGAGTACCCCGACTTACACGACCTCGCCGCCAGCGAAAATCGTTATATCCGCATGCTCGATTACTTCCTTACTTATGCGGATCCGGAGCCCCATCGTAAGTCTTTCATGAAGCCGTTCATGCGTCAGGATTCGTCCGAGTACTGCGCCGCCTGTCATAAAGTCCACCTGGACGTCCCGGTGAATAACTACCGTTGGATGCGCGGCTTCAACGATTACGACAACTGGCAGGCTAGCGGCGTGTCGGGCCAAGGCGCTCGCTCCTTCTACTACCCCGAGAAGTCCGCCACCTGCTCGGATTGCCACATGCCGCTGGTGCCGTCGAAGGATCCTGGTCACAAAGAGGGCAAGATTCACTCGCATCGCTTCCCCGCGGCCAATACCGCGGTGGCTTTCGTCAATCAGGATCAGCAGCAGTTGGACGAAACGCTCAAGTTCCTCAAGTCCGGCTGGATCTCCGTCGACATCTTCGCGGCGTCGCCCGCCGCCGCTCCTCCGCGCGAACTTCCCATGCAGCGCCGTTCGGATCAGCCGCAGCTCAGTTCCTCGATGGCCGTCGGCGAAGAGGGCGAAGTAAACGCGCCCGTCTACGAGCGCGAAGTCGGCCAGGTGTCGGCACCCATCGATGTGGCCGGCACGTCAGTTGAACCCGGCTCCACGGTCCGCGTCGATGTCGTGGTCCGCACCAGGAAGGTCGGCCACTTCTTCCCGGGCGGTACGATCGACGCCTTCGATATCTGGCTCGAACTGGAAGGCCGCGACGCCGAAAACAAACTGGTCTATTGGAGCGGCAAACTTCAGGATGATGGAGCCGTGGAAAAGGGCGCGCACTTCTATCGCGCGTTCCTGCTCGATGGCGACGGCCAGCAGATCAACAAGCGCAATGCCTGGCAAGCCCGCAGCGTCTTCTACGTTCGCCTGATTCCGCCCGGCGCCGCCGACGTCGCTCATTACCGCGTCAAGGTCCCGCCCACCGCCAAAGGCCCCATCAAGTTCACCGCCAAGCTGAACTATCGTAAGTTCGCGCACTACTACAATAAGTTCGCCTACGCCGGCAACGCCCACCCCGGCGAAGCGACCCTCGCAGCGGACCGTCGTGAGTACACCTTCGACAAGATCCCCGCCAACGTCTCCGGCGCCATCAAGGACCGCATTCCGAACCTGCCCGTCGTCGTCCTCGCCTCGCACATCGCGGAAGTTCCCCTCGGTAAGTCGAGTTACTCGCCGAAAGTCCGCAAAGAGGACCGTATGCGTTGGAACGACTGGGGCATCGGCATGTTACTGCAAGGCGACCTCAAGGGCGCCCAGTATGCCTTCACTAAGGTCACCGAAGCCGAGCCCGGCTACGCCGACGGTTGGCTGAACGTTGCGCGCGCCCTCATCCAGGAAGGCGAGACAGACGCCGCGAAGCCCTATCTGGAGAAGGCCCTCGCCCTGAACAATAAGCTGGCCCGCATCCACTTCTTCAAGTCGCAGGTGCAGAAAGCCGACGGCGACTACGATGGCGCCTTGCGTTCGCTCAACACTGTCCTCGCGCAGTATCCACGGGACCGCGTCGCGCTGAATCAGGCCGGCCGCATTCTATTCTTACAACGCAAGTACCAGGAAGCGATTGCCCGCTTTGAGCAAACCCTCGGCGTCGACCCCGAAGATCTGCAGGCTCACTACAACCTGATGCTCTGCTATCGCGGTCTCGGCGACGCCGCCAAAGCCGCTCGCGAAGAGGCGCTCTTCCGTCGCTTCAAAGCGGACGAGTCGGCCCAGACGCTCACCGCCAAACCGCGTCTCCTCAGCCCGGAAGATAATAACGAGCGGCAAACCATACACGAACATGAGAGCGCTTCTTTACCTTAGTTTCAGCCTGGCCGCCGGACTCTCCGCCGCCCCGAACTTCGTCGACGTCACCACCGCGGCGGGCATCAACTTCAAGCACAACGCCGGCAAGGCTGGCCGCAAATGGCTCCCTGAAACGATGGGGGCCGGCTGCGCCTGGATCGACTTCGACAACGACGGCTGGCCCGACATCGTCCTGGTCAACAGCAAGGACTGGTCGCCCCGCGGCCGTCGGAGTACGCCCGCGCTCTACCGCAACAATAAGAACGGTACTTTCGCGAATATCACTGCCGGCAGTGGCCTCGACGTTGAACTCTATGGCTTAGGAGTCTCCGCCGCCGACTATGACCAAGACGGCCGCGTCGATCTCTATCTCACGGCACTCGAAGGCGACCGCCTTTTTCACAACGAAGGCAACGGCCGGTTTCGCGATGTAACTGCCGCCTCCGGCATCCGCAACGCCGCCTTCGGAACCTCTTCGGCCTGGTTCGACTATGACCACGACGGCAAGCTCGACTTATTCGTCGCGAACTATGTCACCTGGTCGAAGGAGAAAGACCTGTGGTGCTCGATGGACGGCTCCACCAAGTCTTAC
This sequence comes from Bryobacteraceae bacterium, assembly GCA_044226365.1. Classification (GTDB taxonomy): domain Bacteria; phylum Acidobacteriota; class Terriglobia; order Bryobacterales; family Bryobacteraceae; genus JALHNI01. Next base: position 6,353 of record JBGAHE010000108.1, on the reverse strand, counting down.
TGCACGCCTGAAAGCTACCCCGGCACCAGCTCGAAGCTCTATCGCAACTTAGGCGCGGGTAAGTTCGAGGACGTCACCACGCGCGCCGGTCTGAGCGAGCCGAAGTCGAAGAGCCTGGGCGTCACCGTGCTCGACTTCAACGGCGACGGCTGGCCGGACCTGTTCGTCGCCAACGACACGCAACCCAATAAGCTCTACCGCAACGAGAAGAACGGCCACTTCGTGGAAGAAGGTGTCGCGGCCGGCATCGCCTTCGGCGAAGATGGCGTAGCCCGCGGCGCCATGGGCGTCGACGCGGCGGACTATGACCGTACGGGCCGCCAGCACCTGGCGGTCGGCAACTTCAGCAATCAGATGGTGGCCCTCTATCACAACGAGGGTAAAGGCCTGTTCGTCGACGAAGCGCCGCGCTCAAACCTGGGCCGCGCCACCCTGCTCACGCTCACCTTCGGTCTCTTCTTCTTCGACTACGACCTCGACGGCTGGCTCGACCTTTTCCTCGCTAACGGCCACATCGACGAAGAGATCAACCGCGTGCAGCGCAAAGTGCAGTACGCACAAATTCCCCTGCTCTTCCGCAATACGGGCAAGGGACGTTTCGAACCGGGCCCCGCGTTCCCGCAAGCTCTGGTAGCGCGTGGCGCCGCTTACGCCGACTTCGACCGCGACGGCGACCTCGACATCCTGGTGAGCACCAACGGCGGCCCCGCCAAGCTCTATCGCAACGACGGCGGCAACGCCAATAACTGGCTCAGCGTGCGCGCCCCCATTGGCTCGTTCATCACCGTCGGCAAGCAGACCCAAACCGTCACCACCGGCGCGAGCTACTGCTCGCAAAGCGACCTCGCCCGCGTCTTCGGCCTCGGTAAAGAGGCCACCGTCACGGTCGACATCCACTGGCCCAACGGCAAGCGCAAGCAACTCACCGGCGTGAAAGCCAACCAGTTCCTGACCCTACCCCAGGAGTAGGGACGTTACACTGGTAGGACAAAATGAAAGAACTACGGCTGCCCATCGCGGCGATTACCGACGAATTTTCCTCTGACTTGGCCGTGGCCCTCGAGCCCATGGCCGCCATCGGCATGACCGGTGCCGAACTCCGGGTCGTCTTCGGCAAGAACATCATGGACCTTACGGATGATGAACTCGCCAAGGCCAAGGACCTCTGCGACGCCAAGGGCATGAAGATCATCGGGATCGCCTCGCCGATCCTCAAGTGCGTACTGCCCGGCGCCCCGCCCGTGGACCCGCGCTTCCAGCAGGACACCTTCAACTCGAAGCACACCTTCGACGACCAGGCCCGCCTCGCCGAACGCGCCTTCCAGATCGCCGCCAAGCTCGACGCCGGCATCATCCGCGTCTTCTCGTACTGGCGCAGCATTCAGCCGGAAGCCTGCTTCGACGCGATCGTCAAGGCTCTCTCCGAACTCGCCGACCAGGCCAAGAGCCACGGCGTCATCATCGGCCTCGAAAACGAGCATGCCTGCAACATCGGCACCGCCGCTGAAGCCAGCAAGCTGCTCGCCGCGCTCGACCACCCGAATCTCAAGCTCGTCTGGGATCCGGCCAACGCGCTGGTCGGCCATGAGAAAGCCTTCCCTGACGGCTACGAACTGCTGCCCGTGAACCGCATCGTCCACGTCCATGCGAAGGATTGCCACATGGAAGGCCACACGCCGATTTGGGGCCCCGTCGGAACGCGCGACGTAAACTGGCACGGACAGATTGCCGCCCTCCTGCGCGACGGCTATCGCGGCTATCTCAGTCTGGAAACGCACTGGCCCGGACCGCCCAAGGGCGACGGCACCAACGACAAGTTCCTCGCCTCTACCATCTGCGGCTGGAACCTGCGCGGTCTGGTCGCCGCCAGCTAAATCAGCACCGTATGGCCGGCCGCTCGCAGCACGCTGAGGGCGGACGGCACATCCACCTGTTTCACTAAGACGTAGTCCGTATTAAATGTCGAAAGGGCGAAGATGCCGATCTTCGCCTGCGCCAGCGGATGTAGCACCGAGTCCAGAATACCGGTCAGCTGAAATGGAAACGGCCCGACGAACTCCACCACGGTCCAGCCGCCTTCCGTCCTCACCCCCTCGGGCACTGCCTGGCTCCCGCACACCACCGAAAGCTCCTCCGCGGTTCGCATCACGGCCACCACGCCTTCGGACGGCAGCCAGTCGGGCCAAGCCTCCGGCTGCGCCACCGAGTACTCGCCCGGCAGCAGGCGCAACGTCAGTTGGGGCGGGCTTGGAACAGCGTCCATGGCTGCCGGGTGATGTCTTTCAGGAAATCGCGCTGCCAGTCAAAACTGGGGTTCCGCTTCAAGTGCTCGTTCGCCGAGAACTTCGGCCCGCACTGCGGACCCATCGCGCCCCATAACGAAAGCTGCTCCATCATCCCGGCGTCGGCGGCCTTGTTCTGCACCGCACCCGCGGGGCCGAACTCCATCTGCCACGGCTTCATGCCACGCGTTGAGAGGTCGTTGCGGCCGCACAACGTCCGCTCACTCGGCTGCATCTTGCGATCCACCGCGTCGTAGCTATCGCCCAGAAAGCGGCGCGCCAGTCCCACGTCGATCTTGCCCCGGTGCTCCTTCATCAATTGCTCCCAACGCGTGCGCCGCGCGTTGGGGCTCGACCCGGCGTCCTTCGGATCGAACGACGTTTCCTCGCTCAACAAGTGAGGGTCGGCCGGAAAGTTCGAACCGGCAAAGTAGCCGTCCTTGGTCCGCTGCAGCACCACATGCTTGAAGCCGAGTTCGAGCGACGCAATCTCCCCCGTCTTGCGATCGGCCACCAGCCAGTTGTTCGCGTAGCCGCCGTTGTTGCCCTCCTTCATGATCGCGGCGAAGCGGTCAATCGAGTCGGCGTACTGCAGCGCCTTGCGCGCCCGCACGAACTCCGGAATGCCCAACGGGTCGAAGCCGCTCGAGAATTGCGAAATCGTCGTTTCGGTGATCGCCAGGCCCGAGGCATTGATGCCGAAGTCGTCGGCCGAGTGGATCAATCCGGGTAGTCCGTCCATGATGAAACGCTGCCCGCGTTCCGGCACCACGTCGAAGATCACGTTCCATCGCGCGCCCACCCCATAGTCGATCCAGGCGTTGTGCGCGATCACCGGCCGCCCGTCCTTGGTATAAGAACCCGTCGCGACAAAGGCGCTGCAATGCTCCGGCGCAGACCGCGGCTTCACCGCGCCGGCCACCCGGTTCTGCTCGTTGTAATAGTTCGTGTAATAAGGAGAGAGTTCGAGCCAGGCGTTGTAGGCCACCAGATCCCACAAGTCGATCGAGAGTCCGGCTGCCTGCAGGCTCGTCAGCATCCCCTGCAGTTCCTGCCGGTACTCTGCCTCCACGCGCGGCCACAACACTTCCTCGGCCGCCCGCCGGAAGAAGATCCACTTCTGGCCGCTATCATGCTCCAGCGTCTTCTTCACCACGCGATAGGTGTCTGCGATCTCGGGCGCCAGCAATTGCCCGTGCTGCCGGCCGATCTCTTCGGGAGAGCCGGCCAGCCGCACCACAATCCAGCCGTTTTTCTCCGTTCGCTTGGGTCCCTCCACCCGACCCTTGGACGCCGCCAGGAGGGGAATCGCCACGAGCAGCAGCCCGAGAACTCGCATCCCGTTATTATGGGCGCGCCAGACTGATAAAATCAAAGCTCTGACTTCCACGCTCCAAAGCCCCCGTATGCCCGACATTCTGGCTCGGATTGTCACCGTCAAGCAGGCGGCGTTGCCCGAGTTGCGCGCCCGTGGCGCCCACCTGGAACGGCTCGCCGCGGACCTGGTCCCCCGCCACCGCGATTTCGCCGGGGCGCTGCGCCAGGCTCCCGCTATCATCGCCGAGATCAAAAAGGCGTCGCCCTCCCGCGGCCTCCTCACCCAGGACTTCAACCCCGTCCGTACGGCCCGGCAGTACGAAGCTGGTGGCGCCGCCGCCATGTCCGTCCTCACCGACGAAGATTTCTTCCAGGGCAGTCTGGCCGATCTCGAAGCCGCCCGCGCCGCCGTGCACCTTCCGGTCATCCGCAAGGACTTTACGATCGACCCGCTGCACGTCGTCGAAGCCGCCGCTCACGGCGCCGATGCCATCCTCCTGATCGCCGCCATTCTCGATTCGATCGAGATGCGGCAGTTGCGCGAACTCGCCGAAAGCCTCGGGCTCGCCGCTCTCGTCGAAGTGCACACAGCCGATGAACTCTCCGCCGCCATTGATTCCGGCGCCCGCATCATCGGCGTCAACAACCGTGACCTGCACACCTTCGAGGTTCGCCTTTCGCTCTCACTGGATCTGGCTGCCGCCATCCCGAGCGACGCCATCCGCGTCGCGGAAAGCGGCATTTTCACCCCCGCGGACGTCCACACTTTGCTCGATGCCGGCTACCACGCCTTCCTCGTTGGCGAGGCGTTGATGAAGTCCGCCGACCCCGCCGAGGCCGTTCGGCATCTACGCGGATGAAACCACTTCCTCAAGTTTTGGTTAAGGTTTGCGGGATCACCAACGCGCGTGATGCGCAAGCCGCCATCGACGCTGGCGCCAATGCGCTCGGCTTTAACTTTTACTCGAAGAGTCCTCGCTATCTTGAACTCACTGAACGAGATTGGATTCGCGACTTCAACGGGAATTTCATTAAGGCGGGCGTTTTTGTGGATCAACATCCCGAGTACGTCAAGGACGTCGCTGAAGCGCTCAAACTCGACGTCGTGCAGATTCATATGGGCATCGGCCCCAGTGACTTTCGCACTTGGCCGGCCCTCTCCATCGACGAAGCGAGCGCCCTCACCGAGAATCACGCCGAAGCCATTCTGGTCGATGCCCCGCCCTTGCCCGGTCTGCCGGGCGGCACCGGCAAGACCTACGACTGGAAGCGTGCGCAGGGCCTTCCCGGCCGCATCATTCTCGCCGGCGGGCTCGACGACACCAACGTCGCCGAGGCGATCCGTACCGCCCAACCGTGGGGTGTCGACTCCTGCTCCCGCCTCGAGTGCCGCCCCGGCCTGAAAGATCATGACAAGATGGCCGCCTTCATCCGCGCGGCCCTGAAGGAATTTCGCGTATGACCCCGTTCCAACAGCCCGATGCCTCCGGTCATTTCGGACCGTACGGCGGCCGGTTCGTCCCGGAAATTCTGATGTCGCCGCTCGACGAATTGGAGAAGGCCTACCTCGCCGCCCGCGAGGACGCCACCTTACAGGCGGAACTGGACCGCCTGCTCTCCACCTACTGCGGACGTCCCACGCCCCTCTATCACGCTCGCCGTCTTTCCGAAAAACTCGGGGGCGCGCAGATCTATCTCAAGCGTGAAGATCTCCTCCACACCGGGGCTCATAAGATCAATAACGCCCTGGGCCAAGCGCTGTTAGCGAAACGGATGGGTAAGCAGCGCGTGATCGCCGAAACCGGCGCCGGCCAGCACGGCGTGGCCACCGCCACCGCCTGCGCGCTCCTCGGTTTGGAGTGCGTCGTCTACATGGGCGAAGAGGACATGCGCCGTCAGCGCCTAAACGTCTTCCGCATGCGCATGCTGGGCGCGAAGGTCGTGGGCGTCACCAACGGCAGCCGCACGCTCAAAGACGCCATCAGCGAAGCCATGCGGGACTGGGTCACCAACATCGGCGACACCTTTTACGTCCTCGGTTCCGCTTTAGGCGCGCATCCCTATCCGATGATGGTGCGGGACTTCCACCGCGTCATCGGACTCGAAGCTCGCGAGCAGATCTTGAAGTCTGCCGGCCGCCTGCCCGATACAATCTTTGCCTGCGTCGGCGGCGGATCAAACGCCATCGGCATCTTCCACGCCTTTCTCGACGACGCCGTGAAGCTGGTGGGTGTCGAAGCTGGCGGCACCGGCCAAACCCTCGGTCTTCATGCCGCGCGTTATCTGCCCGGCGGCGCGCCCGGCGTGCTGCATGGCTGCTACAGCATCCTGCTGCAGGACGATGACGGCCAGGTTTCGCTCACCCATTCGGTTTCCGCCGGCCTCGACTACGCCATGATCGGTCCCGAGCACGCCTACCTGCACGACCAGGGTCGCGCCGAGTATGTCAGTTGTCAGGACCAGCAGGCGCTCGGCGCGGCCGTGGAGCTCTCGCGCACCGAAGGCATCATCCCCGCGCTCGAAAGTTCGCATGCGCTCTTTGAAGCCTTCCGCCGCGCCCCTGAAGCCAAGGATCAGATCTTCCTCGTCAACGTATCTGGCCGTGGCGACAAAGACATCGACATCTATCGTGAGAATTTGCCCGAACTCGATCGGGACACCGTAACCCATGACCTCAATTACCGCCCGGCTTAACGATCTGCGCCGGCAGAACCGCAAGGGCCTGGTGGCCTACGTCACCGCCGGTGACCCGCA
>JBGAHE010000107.1:0-25869 GCA_044226365.1 Bryobacteraceae bacterium | reverse complement strand
ACGGGTGGCGAGATAGCCGAGTCCTTCGCCACGGAGGGTGCTGCCCAGAGTTTCCCACTTCGATTTCTCCATCCACTCGGGTTCGTCGGTGCGCCAGAGTTTGAGGTCCTCGGGTTTGTCGTAGAGCGCGATCTGGGTGTCGGTGGAGGGGAGTGGCTTGACGGCGAGCGCACGGTAGCGCACGGGGTAGCTTAAGCTTTCGAGTCCGAGGAAGCCGCGGCGGAGGCGGTGGCGGAGTTCCGGATGCTGGTCTAACTTCAAGTCCTGGACGAGTTCCCCATTCATCCACAGCTTGAACTCTGGCCAGTTAACTCGTACACGGAATTGGTTCCATTCGCCTTTCGAGCGGACATTGACCTTCGAGGGAGCGACGAGGGGGAAAATGGCGCCCATGCTTTCGGCGAGGGGCGGATGGTCGGACTTCTGGAAGATGTTGATCTTCATGCCGCAGCCCGTGGGACGTCCGTGGCGGGGGGCATGGACGAAGATGCCGGAGTTGGCCCACCCTTCAATGAAGACTTCACCCTGGAACTCGAAGTTCTCGTACTCGCGTTCGGAGCGGAGCCAGGTGGGGAAGTTGGAGCCATGGTGGACGACGATGGCGCCGTCTTTGACGAAGAAGGCGCTTTCGGGTCCGTTTTCGATGTGCCAGCCGTTCAAAGTTTGGCCATCGAAGAGGGGCTCAAAGCCGGGCTCGGCGGCGGGGAGGGCGAGGGCGAAAGGGAGGAAAAGGAACTGACGGCGGTCGACCATGTAGGGCCATTATAGCGGCCGGGCTTATAATCAGACGTCGCCCCGAAATGGAACCTCGCGTCTCCCATCTGCACACCTTCTTCCTCTTCCCGTTTTCGATCGATCGGGATGCGGTGCTGCAGCGGCATGGGGACCTGTGGAACGGGCGGCGGTGGATCGACGGGCTGGACGGCTGGATCCGGGCGCACGACTCGTCGGCGGTGAGCGGGATCGGGCGGTGGCAGCGGTCGGCGTACACGAGTTTCACGCTCGATTCGCAGGCCTATCAGGACATGGTGTTCTTCCATCCGTTCATCCGGCGGGTGTACTTCGACTCGCTGGGGATGCAGGCGGGCGAATGGCACGGCGAGGAGATGGGCGGCGAAGGCGAAAGCCAACTGCGCTTCTACCGGATTCCGGTGGAACCGCGGCACCGGCTGCGGATCCGGGCGACCGATGAGCGGGGCCGGTGCGAGGAAGTCTCGGTGACCGAGCTGCGGCTGATCCTGTTCGCCAACGGCATCGGCATTCTCTCGATCGGCGTGCAGGCGTTCGATCTGCTGGCGTCGCGGGCGCTGTGGATCAACGAGATGATGCGCAAGCTGTATCCGTCGAGCGGGCGACAGAAACGTGAGGGACGGACGCCCAGCGTGGTGCAAATGCTGGTGGGTGACGAGATCGTCATCGAGGAAGACTTTAACTCCTGCGGCATCCGGAACTACCTGCCGCCCCTCTCGAAGCTGCTGACGCGCCTGCTGTATTTTTGCGACTACGAGAACCAGGAATTCGAGGCCGTGCTCGACGAGCGGATGATCGTCTACACGTACCTAGCGCTCGATCCGAAGCATCTGCCGCCGGGGTATCTGGAGAGCGACGACTACCGGACCTTCATCTCGCGGGTGCTCTATGTGGACCACTTCGGCTCCACCTACCGCTATGACCCGGCCTTCATCGCCGAGCAGATGAAGCATCAGCTCTATACGCGGTGGGCGCATCAGGGAACCTACTACGGGTTTACGAGCTATTCGGCGGTGACGGTGTGTTTCGGCGAACGCGATTGCGACGATCACCTGTTGCAGGAAGGCTTCCTCATTCACCGGATGTTTCTGTCGCGCTATTACCTGATGGCGTTGATTGCGCTGTTCTACCGGGCGACGCTATTGGACTTCGCCGAAAGGACGGCGCTGGTGTCGCGGCGACTGGATCAGGACTTTGGCGACGGGAAGCTGTCGCCGGACAACATCGAGCTGATGGACGGATTGCGCAGCGAGTTCGTGATCTTTTCAAACTATTGGCACTTCGACGAATTGGCGAACAAGGACGAAGAAGCCGAGCATTTTGCGTTGTTTAACCGGGTGTTCCGCGTCGACCCGATGAAGGAAGAAATCGGGCAGGAAGTTGAGCGCTTAAACAGCGTGCTCAATGAGTATTATCAGCGTCGCAATACGATGGCCGTGAACCGTTTGGCGATGCTCAGCATGATCCTGGGCGGCGGCGCGGTGCTGACCGGATTCTTCGGGATGAACTTCGGCGAGGAGTTTGCGCGGATCTTCTTCCAGCCGCCGCCGCATGCCGCCGAGATTCACTGGTTGGCGATGGCGCTGGTGACGGTGGTGACCTTCGGGGCGCTGCTGTTCGGGCTGATTCTGATTCTGCTGAACTGGCAGGATTACAAGGACGTCTTGTGGCTGCGTCAGCCGGCGGCGAAGGCGCGGACGTCGATTCGGCGGGTGGAATAGGTCAGGAGCTGGCGGCTGCCCGCGGGGGCTGGTAGCCGCAGTCCTTGTTGGGGCATTCGATCCACTGGCGGGACTTGATCTGACGTTCGACCAGATACGGGCTGCTGCACTCGGGGCATTTGCCGGCGACCGGACGGTACGACGAAGTGAACTTGCAGCGAGGCCACTGGTTGCAGGCGTAGAAGTGTCTGCCTTCGGCGGACTGCCGGGGCACAATGCGACCGGCAGAGCAGCGAGGGCAGGGAACGCCGTCCATGCGCGCGTCCTAGGCTTCGACTTCTTCGGTGACTTCGGCGCCGGCCGCTTTCTTCTTCGCGGCTTTCTTGGGAGCGGCGGCTTTCTTGGCGCCACGCTTCTTCTTCGCGGGCAGACCGCCTTCTTCGGCGATCTTGGCGGCGCGGGCGGAAAGCAACTCCACGGCTTCTTCCATGGACAGGGTTTCGGGCGCGCGGCCGCGAGGCAGCGAGGCGTTCACTTCGCCATCAGAGACGTAAGGGCCGTACCGGCCGGCCTTGATGGAGAGTTCTTTGCCGGACGTGGGGTGCGGGCCCATGTCGCGCAGGCTCTTGGCGACGGCAGCCTGACGGCCACGCGCTTTGGGCTGCGAGAGGAGGCGCAGGGCATCCTCGAAGGTCATGTCGAGGGGCGACATCTCGGCCAGCGGCACGGAGCGCGTTTCTTCACCGGACTTGACGTACGGGCCGAAGCGGCCGTTCGAAACCACGACGGCTAAGCCGGTTTCCGGATGCTTGCCCAAGTTGCGCGGTAAGGCCAGCAGCTTGACGGCTTCGTCGAGCGTGAGGGTGCTTTCGCTCATGCCGGGCAGCAGCGAGGACATCTTGGGCTTCTTCTTTTCGCCTTCGATGGGGTCGCCCAACTGGACGTAGGGGCCGTAGGGGCCGGTCTTCAAGTAAATCGGGAGGCCGGTTTCGGGGTCGCCGCCTAAGCTCTGCGCTTCCTTATTGTTGCGCTCGAGCATCTCCATGGCGGCTTCAATGGTGAGTTCGTCCGGCGAGGTGCCTTCGGGCACGGAGGTCCGGCGCTCACCGTCGGAAAGGAAGGGACCGTAACGGCCGATGCGGACTTCGTAGGGCTTGCCATCGGGGCCGATGCCGAGCGGAAGGCCGCAGACCTCGCGCGGGTCGACCTTCTTTTCGCCGATCTCGACGAGCTCTTTAAGGCCCGGGTGGCCATCGCCGTTGTAGAACTGGCTGAGATAACGCTGGTTGGACTCTTCGCCGCGCGAGATGGCGTCGAGATCGTCTTCCAGGCGAGCGGTGAAGTCGAAGTCGAGGAGCTGCTCGAAGTTCTTTTCGAGCAGGTTCACGACGGCGAGGGCCGTGAAGGTGGGCACCAGCGCGGTGCCTTTCTTGAAGGCGTACTCGCGATTGAGCACGAGTTCGACGATGGTGGCCCAGGTGCTGGGGCGGCCGATGCCGAGACGTTCGAGCTCCTTGATCAGGCTGCCTTCCGTGTAGCGGGCGGGCGGCTGGGTGGAACGTTCGATCGCGTCAAGCGACTCGATCTTGAGCTTTTCGCCTTCGGCGAGCGGCGGGAGGATCTTTTCCTGTTCAGCGAGGTCGGCTTCGGGATCGTCCGAACCTTCCACGTAAGCGCGGAGGAAGCCGGCGAAGAGAATCGTTTTGCCGGTGGCTTTGAACCGGGCATCGTCGACGCCGATGGTGACGTTGACGTAGGTGCCACGGGCGTCGGCCATCTGGGAGGCGACGGTGCGCTTCCAGATGAGGTCGTAGAGGCGGTAGGCTTCTTCGCCCAACTGCTGTTTGACGACTTCGGGCGAAGTGAACTGGTCACCGGCGGGGCGGATGGCTTCGTGCGCTTCCTGCGCGTTTTTGACTTTGGTCTGGTAGACGCGCGGCGTGGGGTGGAGGAACGCTTCGCCGAAGTCGCGTTTGATCAGCGAACGGGCGGCGGCGAGCGCCTGATCCGACAAGGTCGTCGAATCGGTACGCATGTAGGTGATGAAGCCGTTTTCGTAGAGCTGCTGGGCGATCTGCATGGTGCGCTTGGCCGAGTAGCGCAGCTTGCGGTTGCCTTCCTGCTGCAGAGAACTGGTGACGAAGGGGGCCGACGGCTTCTGGGTGAACGGGCGCTCTTCGACGCCCAGGACTTTGCCTTCGCCGCGGGCCAGGCGTTCGCGCAGAGCCTGAGCGGCTTCGCGCTGCAGATGGAGCAGGTCGTCTTTGGCGTTCAGCAGGCCGGTGTCGGGGTCGAAATCGCGGCCGACGGCGAGGCGCTTGTCGCCCAGGAGCGAGAGCTCGGTTTCGACGGTTTCGCCGGAGGCTTTGGCGAAGACGCCTTTCATGCCCCAGTATTCGGCGGCCCGGAAGCGGATGCGGGCGCGCTCGCGGTCGGCGAGCAGCTTCACGGCGATCGACTGGACGCGGCCGGCGCTCAAACCGGGGGCCATCTTCTTCCAGAGGAGCGGGCTGACTTCGTAGCCGTACAGACGGTCGATGATGCGGCGGGTTTCCTGCGCGCGGACGAGGTTGTCGTCGATGTCGCGGGTATTGCGGAGGGCCTCGGCGATCGCGTCCTTGGTGATTTCGTGGAACACCATGCGGCGGGCGGGAATTTTGGGCTTGAGCACCTCCATGAGGTGCCAGCTGATGCTCTCTCCTTCGCGGTCTTCGTCAGTTGCGAGGTAGAGGTTGGTGGCGCCCTTCAGCGCGGCTTTGAGTTCGGCGACGTTCGCCTTTTTCTTGGGCGGAACGATGTAGAGGGCCTGGAAGTCGTTGTCGACCTGGATGCCGAGGCGGGCCCAGGGCTCTTTTTTGACGCTGTCTGGAATTTCGGCGGCGTTGTTGGGAAGGTCGCGGACGTGACCCATGGACGCTTTGACAATGTAGTCGTTGCCCAGAAACTTGGTGATGGTCTTCGCTTTCGTGGGTGACTCGACGATGACCAGAGATTTCGCCATAAGGATGTACTAACCGACCCTTTCCTCACACTCGGAGGGACTGCTCCCCGAGTCTACCAGACCTTTATATATTGCTTCCCCGGCAGCTGCCGGACGACACCGTCCAGCTCGAGATCGAACAAGCCTGCGATCAGCTCCGTGGACGAATGGGTGTCCAGAACTTCTATTAGATGATCCAAATGGGTCGGCTTGTCAAATGCCAGATGGCGTAGGATGTCCTGGCGGAGGCGGGCGCGAGGGTCGGTACGAGGGTCGGGGGAGGAGTCGTCGGAGGTGGTCCCCGCCATTTGGTTTGTTGGGTTTAGCTCCTCCAGGCGGGCGGCGTGCTGGGCGGAGAGGACGCGGCGGTCCTCGGGATTCAACTGTTGGACGACGTCCTGCCAGTCCTGGACGAGAGTGGCGCCCTGGCGGATGAGCAGGTTCGGCCCCCAGCTTTGGCGGGAGGTAATATTGCCGGGGACGGCGAAGACTTCGCGCCCCTGGTCCATGGCGAGGCGGGCGGTGATGGCGGAGCCGGAATACTGAGCGCCTTCCACGACGATGACGCCGGCGGACATGCCGCTCACAATGCGGTTGCGGATGGGGAAGTTTTGCGGGTAGCTGGGCGAGCCCATGGGGAACTCGCTGAGCAGGAGGCCTTTGGCGGCAATTTCGTCGGCGAGGCGACGGTTTTCGGCCGGATAAATGACGTCGACGCCGGAGCCGAAGACGGCGACGGTGTCGCCGCCGGCTTCCAGGCAGGCTTTGTGCGCGGCGGTATCGATGCCGCGGGCCATGCCGGAGACGATGGTGAGTCCGGCGCGGGCGAGGTCTGTGGCGAGCCGCCCCGCGGCGAGGGTGCCATAGGCGCTGGGAGCGCGTGTGCCGACCACGGCGATGCCGACGCTGTTTAGCAGCTGGGTGCGGCCGCGGGCGAAGAGCATCAGTGGCGGGTCGAAGATTTCGCGGAGCCGGACGGGGTAGCGGGGATCCACCAGGGAGATGAGCGCGGTGCCGGTAGCCATCAGCCGCTCCTGCTGGCGGACGGCGTCCTCAAAGACGCAGCCGCTAGCGATTGTCCGAGCGAGCGAGCCGGAAAGACCGCTGGCCTCGAGTTCGGAGACGCTGGCGCGGAAAAGGAGGACGGGTGAGCGGAAGCGCTCGAGGAGTTCCTGGCCGCGGCGGGGTCCGAGGCCGGGCACCATGCGGAGGGCTAGCCAATGCAGTTCCTCCTCCGGAGTGAGCCGCGTGAGTTCGGGAAGCGCGAAAGTCGCCATCTTCCTATAAGTGGTTTGAAGTATTGATTCCTCTCCGATATTTTCAGAGAATTCTCGGACATGCGGCACAGACGATGGTTGGCGGCGGCGCTGGTGGGCTACGGCGCCTACGTTGTGGGGTTTTTCAGCGTGATGAAGCTGGCGCCAGAGAAGTTCACCAGCGTGGTGGCGGGGCTGCCCATGCCGATCATGATGACGGTGCCGTTTGAGAGTTTGTGGAACGTGGCGCGTGGCGGGGCACTGAAGGTGGGGATGAGGGCGCCGGATTTCGACCTCGAGACTTACGACCGCCAGGGGCGGGTGCGGCTCAGCGACCGGCTGCGCGAGAAGCCCGTGGTGCTGGTGTTCGGCAGTTATACTTGACCGCCCTTTCGGCGGGAGGTTCCCGCCTTGAACGCGCTCTACCGGCGGTATCGCGACCGCGTGGACTTTTTGGTGGTCTACATCCAGGAGGCCCACTCCACGGACGGCTGGCAGTTACCGGTGAACGTGCGCGAGAAGGTGCTGTTTGCCGATCCAAAGAACGCCGACGAGCGGTCGCAGGTGGCGTCGTCGTGCGTGCGGAATCTGAAGATCGAGATCCCGGCCATGATCGACAACGAACACAACGAAGTGGAACGGGCGTACACGGGTTGGCCGGACCGGCTGTTTCTGATCGACCGGGACGGGACGGTGCGATTCAAGACGCGGCCGGGGCCGTTCGGCTTCCAAGTGGCGGATTTGGCTGTGGCGGTGAAGACGCTGGCCGGGAACTGATCAGTTGGCGAGCGTGCCGCGGAGGAGTTGCTGCTGGATGCGCTCGAGCACGGGCAGGCAATCGGGCAGCGTATCCACCACGAAGTGCGCGCCCGCGGCCTTCAAGCGCGTGCGGGCGTTGGCGACGCGCAGGGCGCGCTCCGCCGGGGGCAGGGTACTGAGGGCCGACAGGTCCAGGCCGACTTCGTTGCCGGTCTCGGCGACGCCGACCGTCCACATGCCGGCGCTGCGACCTTCCTGCATGTCAGCGACCGTATCGCCGACTTTGACGCAGGCGCCGAGCGGATGCAGGCGCAGTCGCGTGGCGACCTGATAACACATGTAAGGCGCGGGCCGGCCAGCGCCGGCGGCGTCATCGGGGCAAACGGTGGCTTGCGGCAGAAAGCCTTGGCGGGCGGCCATCGAGGCCATTTGCTCCATGACGGGGCGTTCCTGGCTGGTGGTCATCGCGATCAGCACGCCCAGTTGGCGCAGAAATTCGTGCAGGGGCATCACGCCGGGCAACAGATGGCGCTCCGGGGTTTCGAGCTCGATCTGCGTGTAACGCTCTCGGAGGCGGGCCAGGCCGTCCTCGTTCAGCGGCGCGCCGTGCCGATGCGCCCAGGCTTCGCGCACGCGTTCGCTCTCAAAGAGGCCGCGGAACTGTTCGAGCTTTTCGATGCCCATCTTGCGGCGCAGATCGCCTTCGGTGGGCTCCACGCCCGCTTCCTGCATAGTGCGGCGCATGGCTTGCACGGCCCCGCAGCAACCATGATCCAGCACCGTGCCTCCCCAATCGAGAATCACGGCCTGAATGGGCCCGCGATAGATTCGTGCGCTCATCGACCTTGCCACCTCATAGAGGGCTTATCGGTCGTTGACTGGACCTTGAACATGAGGAGGACTACTTAGACGGATGGTTCCGGTACGCGTTGGATAATCAGAAAATGCAAGCGAGGTCCATCTGTGTCTACTGCGCGTCGAGCCGTCAGGCGCATCCGGAGTATGCGGAGGCGGCCTATGAAATGGGCGCGGTGCTCGCGCGGGCGGGCATCGAATTGGTTTACGGCGGCGGGACGGCGGGGTCCATGGGCGCGGTGGCGAAGGGAGCGCTTGAGGCGGGCGGCCGTGTGGTCGGCGTGATCCCGCAGTTCATGGAAGACATGGAAGTGATGAACCGCGCTTGCACGGAACTAATCGTGGTGGCGAACATGCACGACCGGAAGCGGCGGATGCTGGCGGGCACCGATGCGGTAGTCGCGCTGCCGGGTGGCGTGGGGACCTTCGAGGAGTTGTTCGAGGCCATCAGTTGGAAGCGGCTGGGCCTCTACACCAAGCCGATTGTGATGGTGAATACGCGCGGCTTCTATGACTCGTGTACGGCGCTGCTCGAGCGGTGCATCGATGAGAAGTTCATGGCCGCCAAGCACGCGGCGATGTGGACGGTGGTGAACCGGGCGGAAGAAGTGCTGCCCGCCATTGCGGCGGCGCCGTCGTGGGAAGAATCCGCGCGGCTGTTTGCGGTGCTTTAACGGGCGACATAGCCGGGGCCACGCAGCGCTTTGCCGGGTTTGGCGCCCGTGTGCTTGCCCTGCGCCCAGACTTCGACGCCGTTGACGAAGACATGCTCGATGCCGGCCGAGACCTGGTGCGGGTTCTCGTAGGTGGCGCGTTCGGCGACTTTGTTCTCGTCGAACAGGACGAGGTCGGCGGCCATGCCTTCGCGTAGCACGCCGCGGTCGCGGAGGGAAAGGCGGGTGGCGACCGCCGAAGTGATCTTGCGGACGGCGTCCTCGAGGGGGATCACCTTCTCGTCGCGGACATACTTGCCCAAGATGCGGGTATAAGTGCCATAAGCGCGTGGATGGACGCGGCCGGAGTTACTTTCGGGATTCGGGCCGCCGGCGTCGGTGCCGATCTTGATCCACGGCAGTTGTAACTGCCGCTTGACGTTGTCTTCATTCATCATGAAGTAGACGGTGCCGATTCGCTGGCCTTCGGAAAGCACTAAGTCCATGGCGGCATCCACCCAGTGCTTCTTCATCATGGCGGCGATTTCGTTGAGGCGCTTACCGACGTACTTCTGATTCTCCGGTTTATTCATGCCGAGCACCAGCACGCCTTCCGGACCGGACTGCAGGCACAGGTTCTCGTAGTTGACTTTGTTCGCGACAATGTCCGCCTTCACCTTCTGGCGGACAGCCGGGTTATCGAGGTTCGCGAAAAGCTTGCCATCAGCCGCGATTTCGGCGGGAAAGCAGGAGGTGAGCCCGGTGGAAGCGGCGTCGTACGGGTACATGTTGGCCTGCACGTCCTGGCCGGCGGCGCGGGCGGCTTCGATCTTCTGCAGGGCCGCGTCGAGCTTGCGATAGTTCTCTTTGCCGGCAGCCTTCAGGTGATAGATTTCCACCGGCACGCCGGCGCGGCGCCCAATCTCGATGGCTTCGTCGATCGCTTCGAGTAACTGGTCCGCTTCCGAGCGCATGTGTGTGATATAGACGCCGCCATAGGGGGCCATGGCCGTCGCCATGTCGACTAACTCATCTGTGTTGGAGTAACTGTCGGGCGGATAGATCAAAGCGGAGGCAATGCCGAAGGCGCCGTCTTCCATGCCGAGGCGGATCACGCGCTGGAGCTCTTTCTTCTCAGCTTCGGTCAGGCGGCCGGGCGCCATGCCTTTCATGTATTGCCGCAGCGTGCCGGCGCCCATGAAGGAACCCATGTTGAGGCTGCCGCCGTGCGCTTCCATCGCGCGGAGCCATTCGTCGAAGCCGTGGTCGCCGGCAAAGCGGATGCGGCTTTCCTTGCTCATGGCGCTACCCGGGATCTGGGTGGAGGTGCGTGCGTTGGCCGGCGCGTTGCTGGTGCCTTCGCCCATAATCTCGGTGGTGACGCCTTGGGAGACTTTGGCGATCACGCGGCCGTCGCCGTTCAGCAGGAATTCGCGTGAATGGCCCTGAATGTCGATGAAGCCGGGCGAAAGAACGAGCCCTTTGGCGTCGATGCGGCGTTTGGCTGCGGCGGACTTCAGCAGCCCAGGTGGGGTCATTCTGGCGATTTTTCCGGCAGTGACGGCGAGGTCGCCATAGAACCAGGGCGAGCCGGTGCCGTCGACGATTTTGGCTCCGGAGATGAGCAAGTCGTAACTTTGGGCGAGCAAGCCATAAGTTGACAAGATGGCGAGGAAAATCGTGCGCCGCATTGGTTGCAAGGTAGCATAATGAGGCTATGCCCTCCGTGATTCCGGACGTTGCCCCCGCACCGTTGACGCAGCTCACTGAAGAAGAGCGGATGTTTCGCGCCACGGTGCGCAAGTTTGCGCGAGAGCGGATTCGTCCGCAGGTGCGCGAGATGGATGAACAGGCGCGCCTGGCGCCCGGCCTGGTGCGCGAGATGTTCGGGCTGGGCCTGATGAGCATCGACATCCCCGAAGAGTACGGCGGGCAGGGCGGCAGTTTCTTCCAGGCGGTGCTCGCCGTGGAAGAACTGGCGGCGGTGGATGCGTCCGTGGCCGTCGTGGTGGACGTGCAGAATACGCTGGTGAACAATGCGGTGACGCGTTGGGCCACGCCCGCGCAGAAGAAGCAGTATCTGTCGCAACTGGCCACGCGGACCGTCGGCGCCTATGCTTTGTCCGAAGCGCAATCCGGGTCCGATGCGTTTGCTTTGACGACGCGGGCGGAAGAGAAAGAAGATCACTGGGTACTGAACGGCCGCAAGCTGTGGATCACCAACGCGCATGAGGCGGAGCTGTTCCTCGTCTTTGCGAATGCGAATCCGGCGGCGGGCTATAAAGGGATCACGGCGTTTCTGGTGGAGCGCGGCTTCCGCGGCTTTGCCGTCGGCAAGAAGGAAGAGAAGCTGGGCATTCGCGCCTCGTCGACCTGCGAACTGCTGCTCGATGGCTGCCGCGTGCCGAAAGAGAATGTGCTGGGCGGCGTAGGGATCGGCTACAAGATCGCGATTGAGACGCTGAACGAAGGGCGCATTGCCATCGGCGGGCAGATGCTGGGCCTGGCCTCGGGGGCGCTCGAATGCGCGATCGGCTATGCCAAGGAGCGCCAGCAGTTCGGCAAGCCCATCGCCGAGTTCCAGGGCGTGCAGTTCAACCTGGCGGAGATGGCGGTGAAGGTGGAGGCGGCGCGCCTGTTGGTGTACAACGCGGCCCGCTTGCGTGACCAGGGAATGCCGTTCACCACCGAAGCGGCGATGGCCAAGTACTACGCTTCGACGATCGCCGAAGAAGTAGCGTCGATGGCGGTGGAAGTCTACGGCGGCGCCGGCTTCACCAAGGACTATCCGGTGGAGAAGTTCTATCGCGATGCCAAAATCGGCCGGATCTACGAAGGCACCAGCAATATGCAGCGCGTGGTGATCGCCAAGGCGCTGCTAGGCAAGTAGCGTTTCGACGTCGAGCTGGCTCACGCGGCGGAGACGGGTGCCGAGAGACGCGGCGGCTTCGGGCAGATCGCCATGGTGCAGCACGTTCGGAATCCAGTCGGCTGTCGGGTGCTGATAGTCCTCGAGCGTCGCGAGCTTGCGGAACGACGGGATCTCGCCCGCCAGGGTTAACCTCTTCAGTGACGGATGCAGCACCGCCGCCAGTACGGCCGGCGCGATGGTGCGCCCGCCGGCCGCCAATTCGACAGTAAGCCCGCGGGCTTCGAGCGCGGCCACGGTGGCCAGGATGTCGGTGATGCGCTGGCCGATCAGGGGACGGCCCAGCATCAGGCAGCCCCAGGCCCAGAAGTCTTCGTCGTAGTGGGACGTGGCATAGCGCGAAGGTCCGCGGCCGTATTCAGGGCGCAGGTCGTAGAGGCCGCGCAAGTCGATCGCGCAGGCGGCCGCGCCGCGCTCGGCGAGCCGATGGAGCAGGGCGCCTTCCTGCCAGCGGACGCCGATGGCGCTATCCACCAGCAGGATCACGTGACGGGTGCCGGGCGGCGTGAAGAGCCAGCCGGGGACGTAGACCTGCGGATCGCTTTCGATCTCCACGCCTTCGATGGTGATGCGGCCGTAGCGGGTGGAGCCGGCGGGGAGCAGCCGGGCCTGCGGACGCGCCTGGGCCGTGGTCAGCGCGGCCCAATCGGCTTTGGGCGATGGGCTCGACGTTCCGGGAGCGGAGATGAGCTGACGCGGCGATTTGCTTTGGAAGTCGCGCAGGACGTTGCCCGTGGGGCCGCACCAGAGGTCGGTCTCCTTTTCGGGCGCCACGCGCGGCTCTTCGGCGATCTTCTTCTTCGTGCCGTGCAGCCACTGCTCGAACCATTGGTAGATCTCCAGGCGCGCGGGCTCGGCAAGGTTGTGGGGCAGGGGAGACTCCACCCACCGCAAGCGGTCTTGGGCGCCCATTACCGCATAGATCTTTTCCAGACGCGCGAACTCCTCCCGGCCGTCGGCGAGGTAGTTGGGCGAATAGGTGCCTTCGAAGTCGCGGCCGCTCAGCAGAAAGGCCACGGGCTTTGGCGCGAGGGGATAGAGCAGGTCCCAACGGTCGAAGCCCACGGGACCCGCCCCCACGAAGTTCTGTTCGGCGTCGTCCACCGAGCCAGGAGCGTTGAAGTCGCGGCAGGCGTGGTTTTCGGTGTTCGGACAGGAGAGCGCGGCACACGCGAGGCGATCGTCCACCGCACCCAGGAACATGCTCACCGTGCCGCCGCCGGAGTTGCCCGTGGAGGCCAGGCGCTGGGGATCGACGCGGGGATGCGCGGCCAGCACGTCCAGACTGCGGACGGCGTCCCAGGTCTGAAGCTGGGTGGAGGTGAGGCCGGCCAGTAGCATTTGCAAGCCGGGGACGGTGTGCTCGTCGTCGGCCGAGGGTAGGCGGGTGAGTGTGCCGCCGTTCGGGCGCGGGTAGTAGGTGCGCTCGCCCTGGCCCATCGGGTCAAAGGCGAGGACGACGTAACCCAGTTGAACCAGTCCCTGGCAGCACTTCTGGTAGGTTTCGTACGCCTTGCCGTTCAGGCTGTGGCCCATCTGGAACAGGACGCCCGGATGGCGGCCGGCGCCGTCGGGCAAATAAAGATTAGCGGGGATCACCAGGCCCGGCTGGCTTTCGTAGATGATTTTTTCGACACGATAGCCGGCGCGGCGGAACTCGCCCACGGTGCGGAGGTTGAGCGGCGTGCGGGCGGGTTCGCCTCCGGTAAGGCTCCAGAAAGTCTCCCGGACCCAGCGCTGACGGTCGGCCACGGCGGCCGGCGTGGTGAGTCTGGCCAGCGCGGCTTGGCGGCGGTCGTAGGCTTCGTGCGCCAGCCGCGTGAGATAGTCGGGCAGGCAACGGGCATAAGTGCGGTAGTGAATTTGCTGTTGCGGCGCCAGGGCGAGGGCGAAAATCTCACGGCGGGTCATGCAGGTACTGTACCGCAACCGAGCAGAATCAATCACTTCGCTGGGGCAAGTGGCGAAGGGGGCAGGAAATGGTTATTCTAGTAGAAGTCAATTTTTCGAGGTTGCCATGAATCACACCGCGCTCACCAAAGTTTTCCATGCCAAGAAGCGCACCGACATTCCCGCCATCCGCATTGGCGATACCGTTCGCGTTCAAGTGAAGATCCGCGAAGGTGAAAAGGAACGCCTGCAGGCGTTTGAGGGCACGTTGATCGCCCAGCAGGGTTCGCAGTTGGGCGAAACGATTACGATCCGCAAGATCAGCTTTGGCCACGGTGTGGAACGCATCTTCCCGCTGCATGCGCCGGTGCTCGACCGCATTGAGATCATTCGTACGGGCCGCGTGCGTCGCGCGAAGCTGTACTACCTGCGTGGTCTGCGCGGCAAGGCTGCCCGTCTCCGCGAACGCGAATAATTCCAGGATCGATCATTTTCTGCGCGCCACCTGCCACAGTGCGTTTGAGCGTCGCGCCCGCTTACGCGGGCTCGCGCACATCGCCGGAGTGGATGAGGTGGGCCGCGGCTGCTTGTTCGGCCCCGTGGTGGCGGCTGCGGTGATTCTGCCGCCCCGCCATGGCATTCGTGGCCTGAATGACAGCAAGCTGCTGGAAGCGGAAGAACGCGAACGTCTGGATGAACTGATCCGTGCGCGCGCCATCGCCTGGGCGGTGGGGCAGGGTGACGTGAAGGAGATCGACCGCATCAACATTCTGCAAGCCAGCCGTTTGGCCATGCGCCGCGCGGTGGAAGCGTTGGCCGTCAGGCCGGAACTGCTGCTGGTGGACGCGGTGACGATCGACGTAGCCATTCAGCAGAAGCCGTTGATCAAGGGCGACGCGCGGTCTCACTCGATTGCGGCGGCGTCGATCGTGGCCAAGGTCTATCGCGACCGGATGCTCCAGGAATTCGATCGCCAGTATCCCGAATATGGTTTGGGCCGCAACAAGGGCTACGGAACCCCCGAGCATCGGGCCGCGCTCGATCGGCTGGGGCCGACCCCATTTCACCGCCGGACCTTTGCCCCGGTACGGCAACTGGAGCTTTTTGCGTGACCGATGCGGTGAAGCCTCCCCGTTACCGCTGGTACCACAAGGTGCTGGCTCTGCTCAGCGCCGTGCTGATCATGGAGATCGGCATCTTTCTGCTGGTCTACCCGTGGTTCGACCAGTGGAGCTTTTCATATTTCAGCTACATCTCCCCGCAATGGGACCGGATCTGGGATAGCGCCTATTTCCGGGGAGCGGTGAGCGGCGTCGGCTTGGTGAACATCTACATCGCCTTTGCCGAAGTGCTGGGTCTGCGGCGATTCTCGCAGCCGGCCGCCGAAGACGATCAATCGCCGGACGGCGTATGATGAAGACGGAG
Organism: Bryobacteraceae bacterium; assembly: GCA_044226365.1. Classification (GTDB taxonomy): domain Bacteria; phylum Acidobacteriota; class Terriglobia; order Bryobacterales; family Bryobacteraceae; genus JALHNI01. The sequence goes on along the minus strand of JBGAHE010000107.1, from coordinate 10,711 downwards.
AAGACCTTGGATCAAACGAAAACCGAATCGGCCCCGCAGACCGTCGAGAAGGGTAGCTCCAACGCCATTTGGGATTTCCTGTTCCGCCGCAAGGCGCAGAAACAGGAGCCGCCCCGCGGCACCATCGCCGAATGGACGGTGACCATCGTTCTGCTGCTGTTCGGCACCACCACGCTGGTGCAGGCGTTCGTCATTCCCACGGGCTCGATGGAAGACACGCTGCTGATCGGCGATCATTTGCTGGTGGATAAGCTGGCCTACGCGCCGCCCGGTCCCGTCAGCAAGTATCTGCTGCCGTATTCGCCCGTGAATCGCGGCGACATCATCGTCTTCCGCTTCCCCGAGGATATCCGCCAGACGTTCGTGAAGCGCGTGATCGGCGTGCCCGGCGATCACATCCGCATCGAGAACAAGCAGGTTTATCTCAACGGCGTGGCGATCAAAGAGAAGTACAAGTATCACAAGTGGGCCGGCTACGACTCCTACCGTGACAACTTCCCCAGTGAGCCCAACGTGCGCCCCAATCCGGGCCTCATGCGCATGCTGGAGAACCACGTCGTGAACCGGGAAGTCGTCGTGCCGCCCAATGCCTACTTCGCCATGGGCGACAATCGTGACTCGTCGCTCGACTCCCGCTACTGGGGCTTCGTGCCGCGCGAAAACATCATCGGCAAGCCGCTGATCATCTACTGGAGCTACGAAACCACCACCGATCGCCTGGCCGGCTCGCTGATTTCCATTGAGCACATCGTCGACCTGGCGACCAACTTCTTCACCAAGACCCGCTGGAGCCGCACCTTCATGCTGATCCACGGCGAACGCGTCGAGTAGTTTTCGCTGCCAGTTTCGCGGGGAGTTCACTGAACCTATGCCGCCTCGAGGAATCGCTTGGATCATGCTAATGGCCCTAGCGGTCGTCAGCGGCTGTTCCTTTGAGCGGCGTCGTTTCGCGGATGGGAGACCAGACATCCTGACGGCTTCCCGCTTCGTCTACTTACTGAAATTTCGTCAGGGAGAGGCGTTTCAGAAGAATCGCCACTACCTTGGCGCCGAAGAGATTGTCCGCTTGACGCTTAGGGATATCGATGTTCGGCGGTTCGGGGTCACGGTGGAGGGTAACCCATCCCAGCCGTCCACGCCCATCGTCATCTGAGGTATCGGTCCGCGGGTGCGCTATTGCATTGACGCGATGGGCGCGGCCTGTCAGCCTGGCTCGGCGCCTCCCACGGGTGACTGGCCATCAGGTCCTGAAGTGGCGGACGCCGCGATGAGCGAGGCAGTGCGTAAGATCAACAGCTCAGCGAGATGATCCGCCGGACGGACTCTGCTCGATACGTTCACGACCTCTCGATGCTCGTCCGGCCATGCCTTTCGTTGGATCGACCGGGGAGAAGCCGGTCCGGAAGCCATGCGCCTATTCGGAGCGCGCTATTTACAGGGACAGGTCGCCGACGCGAACGGCCGATAATGCGGGTTCAGTGATATGGATCGACGCGTTCTCACCGCGGAACTGACGGCCCCCACGTCGAACAGCCAGTCCGCCGTCAGCTCCGGTCGATGCGCGTACGAATCATCTGGGCGAGTTCGCGGCGCGACCGAGCCTCCACCTCGCGACCCACCTTCTCCAGCACGATGGCGTAGGCCTCCTGAATCGTCGCATTGAAGGGAGCGCGCTGGACCGCCTGCTCGATCAGCGGCAGGGCTTCTCCCGCCCGGTTGTCTTCGATCATCTGCCAGGTGACCCGGCAAGCGTCGGCGATCCTCACGATCTCCGCCTCGCTTGCTTCGAGATCCGCATGGACCTCTCGTACGGTCAGGATGCTGCATCGGCTGTGACGCAGCGCTCGCGTCGTAACCGGGTCGAGGCCCAGGGGGACGGGGGGGGTGAAGGCCCGGCTGCCGACCACCAGCATCCCGGCGTCGTCCGCGGCGTCAACGATTCGTTCGGCCGGATTTCCCGTCACCACTTCCACCGTCACATCGAGTCCGCTGACCGCTTGCTCGGCCAGCATCTCCTCCAGGTCCCGGCGGGCCTCCGCCACCGACGAGCCTTCGGCCGGCGAAGTGTCCGCCAGCACCGTCATGACGTGGAGCGGCACCTCAAAGAGCCGCGCCATGCGGACGGCGGACGCGAGCGCCAGCTTCGAGGGATGGCCGAGGTCGAGCGAGCAGAGCACCGGCCGCCGGACGGCCCGCTCCCCCCGCACCACCCACACCGGGAGCACGGCACGGTAAACGATCGCTTCCACCGTCGAGCCCACCATCCATCGCCGGATGGTCGCCGACCGGCCACGGCCCGTCATGATGAGTTGTGCGCCCACGCGTAAGGCCGTGTTGATGGCCAGGTCCGCGGGCGGCCCGACTTCCACCACTTCCCGAACATCCAGCCCAGCCGTCCACAGCGGCTGCAGCCGTAGGCCGAGCGCCTGCTTGGCCTTGGCGATTCGGTCCGCCGTCCCCGGCTCACTCTCCAGACGCCGCTTCCCGAGCGCGTGCACCACGACCATCGGGCATTTGAGACGTTGGCCCAGCTCCAGAGCCGTCGCCAACAGCTCGTCGGTATGGTGGTCGAGGGGCAAGGCCACCACGACCGGCTTTTGGTTGGTCATAATTCAGCTCCGTGTTTTCACTTCGATCAATGATGTTCGCCTGGACCTTCGCTCAGCGGTACATGCGTTTCGTCGCGCAGCAGTTCGCGTCCATCCGAAATCCGAGCGAACAGGTAATAAAGGCCAGGGATGACCAGCACCCCGAGGACGGTGCCCAGCAGCATGCCGCCCACGCCGGTGACGCCGATGGTCCGATTGGCGGTGGCGCCCGCGCCATGGGCCACCACCAGCGGAATCAGACCGGCCACGAAGGCGAACGAGGTCATCTGGATAGGCCGGAAGCGAAGCTTTCCGCCCTCGATCGCGGCATCTTTGATCGAGGCGCCCTCATTCCGGCGCTGCACCGCGAACTCCACGATCAGAATCGCGTTCTTGCCCAGCAGGCCGACCAACATGATCATGCCGAGCTGCGCCCAAACGTCGTTCGCCAATCCCAGCGTATTCAGGAACAGGAATGACCCGTAGATGCCGACCGGCAGCGAAAGGACCACCGCCAGCGGAATCAGGAAGCTCTCGTACTGTGCCACCAGCACCAGGTAGACGAACACCACCACGATCATAAAGATGTAGAGTGCGGCGTTGCCCTTCCGGGACTCGTCCCACGATAAGCCTTCCCAGCCGAGAGCATATCCGCGCGGCAGCGTCGCCTTAGCGACTTCCTGGATCGCCTCAATGGCCTGACCGGTGGAGTAGCCCTTCGCCGGCACCAACTGAACGGCGGCCGAGGGATACAAGTTATAGCGGGTGATCTCGTTCAGGCCCTGCGTTTTCTTTAGCTCCATGAACGAGGAGTACGGCACCATCTCCCCCTTCTCGTTCTTGACGAACAGGTCGTCCAGATCCTTCGGCATCCGGCGGAACTGCGGCCAGGCCTGCACGTAAACCTTGTAGAACTGGTTGAAGCGAACGAAGCCCTGCTCGTAGGTGCTGCCAATCAGAATGTTGAGGTTCTTGAGCGCATCCTGAATGGACACGCCCTTCTGCATGGCCACATCATTGTTGATCACCACCTCGTACTGCGGGTAGTCGGAGGCATAGAAGGTGAACAGGCTGCCGACTTCTTTCCGTTTCTCCAGCGCGGCGATGAATTGGTTGTTGATGTCTCCGAGGAGCTTGTAGTCCGGTGTACTCGATTGGGTCTGATCCAGCACGCGCAAGGCGATGCCGCCCGCCGCGCCGAAGCCGGGGATGGCCGGAGGCTGGAAGAACTCGAGTTTGACGTTCGTCATCTCGCGCGTCTTTTTCTCGAGATGCTCGATGATCTCGGCGGAGGTCTCGGTTCGTTCGGACCAATCCTCGAGGTTGATGATGGCCGTGCCCGCGTTCGAGCCGCGGCCTTCCGTCAGCACCTCGTATCCGGCAACCGAGGTGACGCTGCGAATGCCTTTCACCTCCTTGGCGATCCGCTCCAGCTCTTGCGCCTTCGCGTTGGTATATTCGAGCGTCGACCCGGGCGGGGTCTGCAGCACGGCGTAGATCATGCCCTGGTCTTCACCGGGGATAAAGCCTTGCGGTAGGATCCGGCTGGTGGCGACGATGCCGTAAGCGAAGGCCCCGATCACCAGCACGGTGACCACCCGGAGCGTGACAATCGGCCTCAGCAGGCGCCAGGCGTACAGATTCGTGATTTTATCGATGGCGAGGCTGAACGGCTTCTGGACGAACGGCACCAGGAGCATCAGGAACCCTAAGCGGCCCCACAGCTCATAGGCGAGATAGGTGAGCCCCGCCAGCAGCGGCAGGCCCAGGAAGACGTAGGCGAGCACGGTGGTGAGCTTGAGCTGCCGAAGTTTCTCCCGGAAGCCCTGGCCTCCCGCGGCGCCCTCTGGCTGGTGCGAATGAGGCTTCAGCACCATCGCGCAGAGTACCGGGGTGAGCGTCAAGGCGACCACGCCGGAAAGCACAATCGTGGAAGCCATCGTCACGCCGAATTGACGGTAAAACACGCCCACCGGCCCGGGGACGAAGGTCACCGGAACAAACACGGCGGTCATCACCAGGGTGATGGCGATGATCGCGCCACTGATCTCGTTGAGTACTTCCAACGTCGCTCGATAGGGTGACAGGTGCGTCTCGGCCATTTTGGCGTGGACGGCTTCCACGACGACGATGGCATCGTCGACGACGACGCCGATCGCCAACACCATGGCAAAAAGCGTAATCAGGTTGATGGAGAAACCCATCAGTTGCAGCACGAAGAAACTGCCGATCAGCGAGACTGGCACCGCGAGCACCGGGATGATCGTCGACCGCACATCCCCAAGGAAGAGGAAGACCACCAGCGACACCAGGATGAACGCTTCCAGCAGCGTATGCAGCACCTGTTCAATCGAGGCGTCCACGAACCGCGACACGTCGTACGCAATCTCGTAGTTCATCCCGGGAGGGAACGACGGCTTTAGTTCCTCGAGCGTCTTTTTCACCTCCGCGATCACTTCCGCCGCGTTCGAGCCGGGAGCCTGTTTCAGAACCACCGAGGCGGCCGGACGGCCGTTGACGTCCGAATAGATGTCGAAGAACTCCGACCCCAGTTCGACACTGGCGTGATCCAGCCGGCCCGGGGCGGCGCCTTTGCCGCCATTGACCACCGGCGGCACGCAGACGTCTTTGAGCCTCAAAATCTCGCCGTCCGGCATGGCCTTCAGGATGATGTTGGCGTACTGCTCCGGCTCATTGAAACGGCCGATGTAGGTGAGTACGTATTCCTTCGACTGGGAGGTCATGCCCGTCGCCTGACCGAGCCGGCCCGGTGAGCCGATGATGCTCTGCTCGGCCAACGCCTTCATCACGTCATCCACCGACACGTCATAGGCGCGCATGCGCTCCGGATTCAGCCAAATGCGCATCGCAAAGGTGCGGTTGCCGAGGTTGACCGGGATACCCATGCCCTTAATGCGCTTGAGCACCGGCATGATGTACACGTTGGCGTAGTTGAAAAGGTCTTTCTGATCAGTGTGGGGATCCGTGCTGTACAGGTTGAGGTACATCAACATGCTGGGCACCACCTGGCTGACCAGAATGCCCTCGCGCACCACCAGTTCGGGTAGCCGGCTCGTCATGATGTTGACGCGGTTCTGGACGTTCACCACGTTGATATTGGGATCGGTGCCCGGCTCAAAGAAGATCCGGATCGTCGCCTCACCGGCGCTGGTGGCGTCGGACACGATGTAGCGCATGTTTTGGACGCCGTTGATCGATTGTTCGAGCGGAATCAGCACCGAATCGGTGAGAACCTTGGCGCTCGCTCCCGGATACGCAATCGACACGTACACCGTGGGTGGCGCGATATCGGGAAACTGCGCGATCGGCAGGCTCACGATGCCGAGCGACCCCAGCAGCAGAATGATCACCGCCAGGACGATCGCCAGCGCGGGTCGGTGGAGAATTTTGGTAAACATGATGGTGGGCGGTCGGTCCTTACTCAGCGTGGTGTTTGAGGTTTTTGACCGCTTCGTTGGGGGGACGAATCTTGGTGTGCTTCAGGTGCGCCCCATCCCGGACCTGACGAACGCCCTCCAGCACGAACTTGTCCCCCGCCGTGAGGCCGCTCCGGATCACGTAGATGTCCTCGAGCTCATTCGCGATGCTGATCTCGCGCTGGTGCGCCACACCGTCTTTGTCGACGGCGAAGACATAGCGCCGGTCGAGGATCTCGAACGTAGCCTCCTGCGGGATAACCAAGGCCCCGGAAAGCTGCTGCTTGATCAGCAGCGTCCCGGTCTGGCCGTGGCGCAGCAGCCCGTTCGGGTTGGGAAAGTCGGCGCGGAACTCGATGTTTCCGGTTTCCTTGTTGAATTCCGATTCGATGGTGAGCGACGTCGCGGCGTTCTGATCGAAAATCTGCCCGTTTGCCATTCGCAGCTGGATGCTCGCCCCCCGAAGATCGAGCCTCCGGGGCGAGTCGGCCGCGGCTGCTCCGCGCGACGCTTGGAATCGCAAGTAGTCGGCTTCCGGAACATTGAAGTAAGCCCACATCACCGAGTTGTCCGACATGGTGGTGAGCGTGTCGCCCACTTCGATCAGGCTTCCCTGTTGCATCAACTGCCGGCCTACGATGCCGTCGAACGGAGCGACAATCTTCGCAAAGGCGAGTTCCGCATTGGCCTTGTCCAGTTTGGCTTTCGCCCGGTCTCGCTCGGCTACGGCCCGGGCCAGTTCGGGGGCCGACACGAAGCCCTTCCCCGCCAGCTTTTCCGTGTTCTGAAGATTGATTTCGGTGAGGCGCAGTTCGGCCTTTTCCGCCTCGAGCTGCGTCTTGTACAGGATCGGATAGATCTCATAGAGCCGCTCTCCGGCGCGTACCGCCTGGCCCTCTTGCACGGGGATCTCTTCGAGATACCCCTCCTTCAAGGCGCGGATCTCGATGTGACGCCGGGATTGCAATCGGCAGACGTAGGATTGGGTGGTGGGGACGCTTGTCACGCTCGGCGTCGTCAGGACGATCGTCTGCGCCTCCTCTTCCTGGTGGCCCGCTTCGACCTGTTTCCTCGTGCAAGAGCTGCCCACGAGAATAAGGCCCGCGACGATCAGCGTGGCCCGTAGATGCTGCTGCAGCTTCATTGCTTCCCCTGTTCCTTGAGTTTTGGCTGTTTCGATTTTTGACCGGGGTCCCCGCCGCCAGGAGCCTTCGGACCCTTACCGGTCGATTTAGGAGGAGCGCCGGCGGGTGGCTTCAGACTGAGGCCGTCGGCCGGCTCCAGACCCGTGCTCCGCCAGCCGCCCCCCAACGCCTGATACAGCGTCACCGTCGCCACCATTTGGCGCTGCTTCATTTCCACCAGTTCCTGCTGCGCCTCCAGCAGTTCCCGCCGCGCGGTGAGCACTTCCAGATATTCGGTGCGGTTCAACTTGAAGAGCTCGGTCGAAATCTCCACCGACTGCGCCAGGCGGTCCACCTGCTGTTGCTTCAACCCATAGCCCTGGCTCAGATTGCGCGTCAGGCTCACGCGGTTGCTCACCTCGAGGAACGCCGTCAGCACCGCTCGCTCGTAGTGCAGCACCGCCTGCATCTCCCGGGAGTTCGCCGAATAGTAATCCGCCGTGATTCCCTTTCGGTTCAACAGCGGCGCAAACGCTCTCCCGAACATCGCGAAAAGTAACGAGTCGGGCGTATTCACCAGCTTGGTCAAGTCGTAGGACTGGTAGCCGACCACGGCTTCGATCCCGAGCGTCGGATAGAACGCTTTTCTTGCCGCTTCCACGTCCAGGCCCGCGGCCGTCAACTCGAGCTCCGCCTGCCGGATGTCCGGACGATTCGCCAATAGTTCGGAGGGAACGCCCACCGCCATCGCCGTCGGTTTCCGGTCGAGAAAGTTGGTCTTCGATCGCTCGATCGGCTTCGGGAACCGCCCAGCCAGGAAGTTCAGCTGGTTCTCCGTCTCCACGATCTGTTGCTGAATTTTGTATCGTGAACTCTGCATCGCCCGCAGGTTGGCCTCGAAGCGGGCCGGGGCCGCCGAAGTGGCCCGGCCGGCCTCGAACTGCGCCTGCGCCAGTTCGAGTGACTGTTCCTGCAGCGCGATGTTGTCGTTCACCACCTGCATCTGCCGGTCCAGCGCCAGTAACTCGTAGTAGCTGCTGGCGATCTCCGCCACCAGCCGCGTCACCATGAAGTTCCGCCCTTCGATGCTCGCCAGATAGCGATGGGACGCGGCGTTGGCCAGATTGCGGAGCCGCCCCCAGACGTCCAGTTCCCAGGACGCGTAAAGCCCGGGCTCGTACTTCTGCAGAATCGGTCCGATCTCGGACCGCTCGTCAGCTTGCCCCTGGCTCGTGAACTTGGGCGTGCGCTCCACCCCGGTTCCCACGCCGAAGCCCACCTTCGGCAGGTACTCACCCCGCCGCGCCATGATCTCGGCGTTGGCGACCACCGTCTCCTGAATGGCGATGTTCAGTTCCTGGTTGTTCTTCAGCGCCGCGTCCACCAGGCTGACCAATTCGGCGTCCTCGAAGAAGTTGCGCCACGGGATCAGTCCGGAGTTGCGCGTATCGCTCAGCCCGGTAAACGTGTCCGGCACCGTGCGGTCCGGAGGGCGGGCGACTCCCTGGGGCGGCTTGGGAACGTGCAGTCGCGAGCACCCGCTCCCGATCGTCATCATCAGCGCCAGAAATGTGATGGTGAGTGCTCTCCCCACCCGCCCGGCTTGCACCCCGGACTCTGTTTCCCGAATTCCGTTCATGGGAGGTTAGGCCTGCCCCCGCTCGCTCATTTGCCGTGGTGTTGCCTGAGCCTGAAGCGCCGCCAACCCTGAACCGGTAAGGAGAATGACGCTCAAACGAGCGGGAAGTAGAGCCATAACTCCACCTTGCCCGATTCGCCCCCTCCGGTCGACCCCCTCGACAGCCGATTAAAAAACCCTTTTTGACACCACTTCCTCCCCGGCTGCGCCTGTTTTCTTGGAGTTACGATTCCTCGGGGGGCAAGTCCCCTCCCCGTTCCGGGATGACCGCGTCGTCGTTCGGTCTCCCCGGACTCTCGGATACCGACAGCATGATTGCGAGCGTCGCCGACTCACCGCGGGCGCCCGAGATCCTGGCGGTCCGCGAATTTGTGCGGACGTGGCGAATTCGACGATCATCTTCGAACCGACCCTGAAGCGCGGGCGCGAGCGACACAAGTAGCACGCTACGCGCCCGCTCACCATCACGATGGCCGCAACCTCGCGGCTGCACTGCAGACGATCATCGAGAGCGGAGCGGCTGAGGTGCTCTCCCGTACGCTGGGCAACGCCTTCCCCCTGAGGCGGCTTTCTGTGCAGGACCGAAACGGGCGATTCGAGCCGTGATTTCAACAACCCGCCCTGCTTCGCCCGCTTCTTCCCACGGAACCTACTGCCCACGGAACCTACTACCCGCGGAACCTGCTAATGGCACTCCAGGCTTCTTGCTCTGGATCGCGGTGCTGTTCACTCCGCGCTCCCCCCTGAACTAATGGTTCTGAACGATCCAGAAACCTGCCTCCGCCCCGATTTGCTGCCTGCGCTGGCGCGGTTCATTCTGGCGGCCTCCCGACAGAAGCAGGGCCTCGTGGTCTCGCCCGCTCCAACCTGACTTGCTGAGTTGGCTGCTTCGTCAGCTTGCCGGCGCCTCCATCTTCGGAAAGACTTTGGTGAGACTTAGCTTGAAGGCATCAGCCTCCTGATCACGCCCCACCGGGTCTGGCCCACTCGGTAACCGGCTGCGTTTGGGTCGCCTGCACAAGCCGTCTCCGGTGCCGTCACACACGAATCCGACTCCTGCGCCTATCTGCCCATCTGCCAGCTCGATCAGACGTCGCTACGCGATGCTCCGGACGGCGGCGCTGTTTCTTCCACCGGGCGGAGTCAGTGTCCGTGCCCTGCCGGCGTGCGTCAGTCGGATGCTTACCCTCATCTGAGGTGAGTCAATTAGTCCCTGAAGAGACATCGACAATTAACAGAGTTTTGTCTGTAATTCGCTTGCATGTGGGGGGGGAGATTCGCTGACAATTGGTTTCGGCGGAAATCATGAAAGTACTTTTACTGTTGGCTATTCCTGCTCTCCTTTTCTCACAAGCCCAATTTCGGAAAGTCGATCCCACCCTAACTCACGAACGGATTGTCGCGTTGGTCCCGATGATCGGCCAAGGCACTGGAAAAGACCCCAAAAGACCCATGTTTTCCGACTTACCCGGCTTACTCGGTTATACCGCCGAACTGAGCGACGATGGCCGCCTGGCCCTCGTCGAGTTTGTCGTCAAAGACCGTAGTCTTCTTGACCGGGTCATGTCTGGCGCCCAGCGCGCCGTGCGCAAAGACTCCGTCTCCAAAGACAGCATTTACGAAGAATTTAAGCAATTAAAGCGCAATTTCCGCCCCGAACGTTTCGGCGTCGCCATCCCGTAAGGCGACTGTCCCCAAGTCAATCGCCGCCGTCGCTCGCTCACCCGCCCTATTCCCGAACTTTATCCCCACGAGGTCTCCATGCGTACCCGTCTCGCCCTTGCTGTCTTCGTTGTCCTCATTCTGAGCGTCTATTTGGCGTTCGCCAATTACACCAGCTTCACGCCCAGCGCTTACTGGAGCAATACCGGAACCTTTCCTCTGTTCTCGGATACCTTCCAGGTCTCCCAAACCAGCGCCCCC
>JBGAHE010000106.1:0-26461 GCA_044226365.1 Bryobacteraceae bacterium | reverse complement strand
ATCGAGGACGAACCGGCCTTCAAAGGCATGCTCGACGAGTATGTCGCCACTTACTGCCCCCGTCATCGCGACGAGCTCGACTTACTCACCGAAGCCGTCTACGCCAAGTTCCGTCAAACTCGCGTCTGGCTCGCCGAAACCGGTCAACTCGAAATCGCCATCGCCCTCCACGAAACCGAACTCCGCCACCAACTCCCCACCGCCGGCGCCCACGGCCACCTGGCGAACGGCTTCGCCCACTCCGAGAAACTGGTCCAGCTTTATCTCCGCTACAGCAATCAGCTCCATCGCCACTATCTGCGCTGCCTCAAAGAACTCCGCGACTTACAAGCTTCGCGCCGCCTCGAGCCGCCCAGCCATCCGATTCAACCAATCGAAGCCAATCCCAAAATCGAACACCCCGCTCCCACCGCCAGCGAGCCTCCCGCCACCCAGCCTCTTAACCCGACCCTCGCCCCCGCGCCCGTTCGCCCGGACGATTCCGCCCCCAACCGGCCACCGCGGCCACGACAAGGTTGACCAGGCAATGTTTTGTTTCCTCAATCGAGGGAGAACAAAAGGCGAAAATCATGCTATGCTGACCCTGCATGGTCCCTCAGCCGATCGTCGAAACCCTCCGCCGGCGCCTTCAGGGGCTCGAAGAAACGTCGCGTCGCTTGGCGCGGATCGTGTCGGTGGGCGAAGGCGTGGATAGCTGGCTGCCGCAAGGGGGCCTCCCCGCGGGGTGCATCCATGAAGTGAAGGGAACGAACCTGGCCAACGCGGTTGCGCTCGCCTCGATTCTCTCGGCGCGCGTGGCGGGAGAAGAAGGGAAAATCTTTTTCCTGTCGCCGGACCGGTCGCTCCACGCTTTGGGGCTGCTGCCCTACGGTGTTCATCTGCCGCAGTTGCTTCATCTCTCGATTCGGCGTCCTCCGGATCTGGCTTGGGCCTTGATGGAGACGTTGCGATGCTCACAGGTGAGCGCGGTGATTGCGCTGGTCCATGGTCTGGATCTCACCGAGTCGCGCCGCTTGCAGTTAGCGGCAGAGTCGTTCGGCGTCACGGCCTTCCTGGTGGGTGATGCCACTTCGGCGCCCATTGCTTCCCCCATCACCCGCTGGCGGATCTCGCCGGCCCCCCGGGCAGTCGAACAGAACTGGGACGAACCGGCGTGGCTGTTGGAGTTGCTTTATTGCCGAAGCGGACGTCCAGGGCGCTGGCGGGTAGTCTGGCGCGGCCAAACCCTCCAGGCCGAAACGTGGCCCGCCCGCTGCGAGGAACAGCCGGCTTGAGGCCATGGAGCGGCGTTTTCTGAGTTTGTATTGTCCGGGGCTGACCGGAGAAAGTCTGATTCGGCTGGTGGAGTGGTGTGACCGTTACTCGCCGCTGGCCGCTCAGGATGGTGAAGATGGCGTGGTGCTCGACCTCACCGGGTGCGCGCATCTGTGGGGTGGCGAGGCCGGCTTGTTGGCCGACCTGAAAGAACGCCTCCGTCGCATGAAACTGAACGCCCAGGGCGCGATCGCCGCGACGTGGGGCGCCGCCTGGGCCTTGGCCCGCTTTGGCGCGCCCTGGCTGGTGCATGGCGGGAACCTGACCCCGGTGCTTGAACCACTACCCGTGGAAGCGCTACGGCTAACGGCCCAGACGCTAGGCGAGTTGCGGCGCTTAGGACTCACCACCGTCGCAGCGGTCCGCAAAATTCCGCGCGGTTCCTTGAGCGCGCGGTTTGGCGAAAGTCTGCTGCGCCGTTTGGATCAGGCCTGGCAGCAGGCGGCCGAGCCCTTGCATCCCTGGCGTCCGCCGGCGGCGTATCGTGCCACGCGCCTGCTGGCGGAGCCGATTGCCACCGTGGCCTCCGTCGAGTTGGTGCTCGATGAACTGCTCGAAGAGATTTGCGCCCGGCTCGAGAAGAATCAACTGGGCTCGCGGCAAGTGGATTTAGCCGGTTATCGCACGGACGGCACGGTGGATCGTTGCGGCGTCCGTACGTCGAAGCCCACCCGCTCGGTCAGGCATCTGCGGCGGCTGTTCAGTGAGCGGCTGGAGTCCCTCTGGGCGGACTTCGGGTTCGAGTCCTTCGTACTCTCGGTGCCTGAAGTGGAGCCGCTGGCGCCCAGGCAACTCACCTTGTCGGCCGCGGGTGAAGCCGACGACGAAGAGGCCTTCGATACCTTGATTGACCGGCTGGGCATGCGTTTGGGCTTTGCCGAAGTGAACCATCTGCGGGTGAGAGAGAGTTATTTGCCTGAGTATTCGGTTGAATTCTGCCCGGTCACGCAGTCCGGACCGGCGGCGGCCGAGTGGCCGGCTTACCGCCTCCGGCCGTTGTATCTGGTGGAGCCTCCGTTGCCTATCCAGCCCGTGGGGCGCTCTCCACAGCAACTGCCGGGGCCTTGGGCGATCGGTCGCCGGCAGCATCGTATCGTGCGGATGGAAGGGCCTGAACGCCTGATGGCGGAGTGGTGGCGAACCCCCGCTCCGTCTTGGGATCTGCGTGATTACTATCGCTGGGAAGACGAAAACGGCTTGCGGTTCTGGGTGTTTTGCGACTCGGCGCAGCGGTGGTTTTTGCATGGACGATTTGCCTAAAGAAAGAGCCGGGAGATGCGCTACGCCGAGTTACAGGTATCCTCGAACTTCAGCTTTCTGCGGGGCGCTTCCCATCCGCGGGAGTTAGTCACTTTTGCTCGCGAGCAGGGGCACGAAGCGATTGCTCTCACCGATCGCAATACGCTGTCCGGCATTGTGTTGGCCCATAGCACGCTCAAGAAAATGGGGGGGGCTTCTACCCGCTTGATCGTGGGCTGCCGCCTGGACCTCAGAAATGGCGAGAGCCTGCTGTGCTATCCCTGCCACCGTCAGGCGTATGGACAGTTGACGCGGCTGCTCACCCTGGGACGCCGCCGCGCGGAGAAGGGGGAGTGCTTACTCGACTTGGCCGATGTCGCCGAACATGCGTCCGGGCAGCACTTGATTATCCCTTTCCCCCAGGTGCTGAACGAGTCGGCCAGACTGCACCTCACTCAATGTGCAGACTTATTTCGCGGCCAATTGCACTTAGCCCTGAACGACTCCGCGCGCGGTGACGACCGCCAATGGCGGCATACCGTCGCGGCGTTCGCCCGAAGCTTAAAGATCCCGTTGGTCGTTACCAACGATGTTCTTTATCATGATCCGGAACGAAAGATGCTCCAGGATGTAGTCACTTGCATTCGGGAACGCTGCACTCTGCGCGAAGCCGGGTTCCGTCTGCAGGCCAATGCGGAACGCTATTTGAAGCCTCCCCGGACGATGGCGAAGTTGTTTGCCGAGTGGCCCGCGGCGCTGGCTGCCACGCTCGAGATTGCGGACCAATGCCGTTTCTCGCTCGACCAGTTACGTTACGAGTATCCGGAAGAGGTGATTACTCCGGGCCTCACGGCTTTTGAAGATTTGCAAGCCCGAGCTTTCGCGGGAGCCCGCGCCCGCTATCCCGAAGGCGTGCCCCCCGAATTTGAGAAACAGATTCATCATGAGCTCAAACTGATTGGGGAGTTTGAGTATGCGCCTTACTTTCTCACCGTGCACGAGATTGTGAAGTTCGCGAAAGAGAAGCGGATTCTTTGCCAGGGTCGGGGTTCGGCGGCGAACTCGGTGATCTGTTTCTGCCTGGGGATCACCGAAGCGGATCCCATCAAGTGCGGCTTGTTGTTCGAACGGTTCATTTCAGCCGCGCGGCACGAGCCCCCGGATATCGATGTCGATTTCGAGCATGACCGGCGGGAAGAGGTGATCCAGCATATCTACGAGAAGTATGGGCGCGAGCGGGCCGGGTTAACGGCCACCGTGGTGCATTACCGCCGCCGGCGGGTGGTGCAGGAAGTGAGTAAAGTGTTGGAACTCGATGGCGAAGTGACCCCGGAGCGCAAAGCCCGGGCCATCGACCTGATGCGGCAGTTAGTCGGCTTTCCCCGCCATCTTTCGCAGCATGTGGGAGGCTTTGTCATTGCCCGCGGACGCCTGGATGAACTGGTGCCCATCGAGAACGCGCGCATGGCCGATCGCACGGTGATTCAGTGGGAGAAAGACGATATCGACGAGTTAGGGATGATGAAGGTCGACGTGCTGGCCCTCGGCATGCTGAGCGCCATCCGCCGCGCGTTCGATTTCCTCGAGCAGGTGTATCACCGGCCGTTGACGCTGGCCACCGTGCCTCAGGAGGATCCGGCGGTTTATGCCATGCTCCAGCAGGCGGATTCCGTGGGCGTGTTCCAGGTGGAGTCCCGGGCACAGCAGAGTATGTTGCCCCGGCTAAAGCCGAAGACGTTTTATGACCTGGTGGTGGAAGTGGCCATTGTCCGGCCCGGGCCGATCCAGGGCGACATGGTGCATCCCTATCTGCGGCGTCGGGAAGGGAAGGAGCCGGTGGACTATCCCAGCGCCGCGCTGCAAGCCGTGCTGGGAAAGACGATGGGCGTGCCGCTGTTTCAGGAACAGGCGATGCAGATTGCCATTATCGGCGCGAACTTTACGCCCGACGAAGCCGATGAGTTGCGCCGCTCCCTGGCCACCTTTCGTCATGTCGGGACGATTGGGAACTTCGAACGGCGATTCGTCGAAGGGATGTGCCGCAATGGCTATACGGAGGACTTTGCCAAACGCTGCTTCAGCCAGATCAAAGGCTTTGGCACTTATGGTTTTCCGGAGGCGCATGCGATCTCGTTCGCCAATCTGGTGTATGTCTCGGCCTGGATCAAATGCCATTATCCGGAGGTATTTCTCGCCGCCCTCTTAAATAGTCAGCCGATGGGTTTTTACGCTCCGGCGCAGTTAGTGCGCGACGCTCGGGAACATGGCGTGGAGTTACGCCCGATTGACGTGAATCATAGCGACTGGGAAACGACCCTGGAGCCGGTGGAAGGCACCGAGCGGCGCGCCGTGCGGCTGGGGCTCAATCTCGTGGCCGGCCTGCAGGAGAAAGATGCGCGGGCGATTCTGGCGGCGCGCGGCATGGGTTACCGCTCCCCGGCCGAGATTGCCCGCTGCGCCCGTGTGACGCGTCGCGCGCTCGATCGGCTGGCGGAGGCCGATGCCTTCTGCTCGCTGCAAGTGGGGCGCCGTCAGGCCTTGTGGAAGTCGAGTGTGTTCGATGAGAAGATTCCGCCGCTGTTCGCCGCGGCGGACTTATTCAACGAGCCCGACGTCGAGTTGCCCGCGACCACCGCCAGCCAGGAGGTCCTGGCCGACTATCGCTCCGCCGGGCTCTCACTGCGCGATCATCCCCTCAGCTTCCTGCGTCCCCGCTTAAAGCGGAAGAGCGCCATCACGGCCGCGGAACTGAAGCAGACGCCCGCCGAGCGCCTGGTGGTGGTGGCCGGGCTCGTCCTGTTCCGCCAGCATCCACAACCGGCCAAGGAAACCATCTTCCTCACCATTGAAGATGAAACCGGCGCGGCGAATCTGATCGTCTGGAAGCACGTGCATGAGAAGTACCATGAGGCCGTTTATCACGGCAAGATGATCGCCTGCCGCGGCGTGGTGCAGCGCGAAGGCCAGGTGCTGCATGTCATTGCGCGCCAGGTGTGGGATTGGACGGATGAGCTCAAACATCTGGACCCGCAGCAGAGCATTCCCGCCCTGGCGCATCGCAGCCGGGACTTTCGCTAAGCCACCGGAGCCGGACTCTTCACCGTGAAGTAGAACGTCGACCCTGCGCCCACCCGGGACTCCACCCAGATCCGGCCCTGATACCGTTCGATGATCCGTTCGCAGATCGCCAGGCCCATGCCGCTTCCCGGATACTCCGTGCTTGTGTGCAGGCGCTTGAACAGCTCAAAGACCAGCGTTTGATACTCCTCGGCAATCCCGAGGCCGTTGTCCTGTACCGCGAATGTGCAAACATTGTGCGCCGTCCTTGCGGCGATGTGCACCACCGGCGGCCGGTCCGCAGGGCAATACTTGATCGAGTTACCGATCAGGTTCTGGAAGAGTTGACGCAAATGACTCTGGTGCATGTACACCGACGGCAGCGGGTCCCAGGTGATGGTGGCTCCGCTGGCGGCGATGCCGCTTCGCAAGGCTTCGAGCGCTTCCGCCAACGCGCCATTGGCGTCGTGGAGTTCGGACGACGCCTCCACTTTGCTGGCGCGGCTGTAAGCGAGCAGGTCTTGCACCAGCGTCTCCATGCGCTTGGCGCCCTGGTGCAGGTACTCGAGGAAGATCAAACCGTCGCCTTCCAACTGCTCGCGGTAGCGGCGGTTGAGGAGCTCGCTGTAGATCTTGATGTTGCGCAGCGGCTCCTGCAGGTCATGGCTCGCGGAGAAGGCGAACTGCTCCAGATCCTTGTTCGCGCGCCGAATCTCCCGGTCAATGCGCTTGCGCTCGGTGATGTCGCGGGCGATCTTGGAAGCGCCAACAATCTTGCCCTGATGGTCCTTAATGGGCGAGATCGTCAAGGAGATGTCGAGCAGCGAGCCGTCCTTCCTCTTCCGGACGGTCTCGAAATGGTCGACGCGTTCACCGGCGCGGATGCGCGAGATGATCTCGACCTCCTCCTGGCCGCGGTCCTCCGGAATGAGCATCGTGATGTGCTTGCCCAGCGCTTCGGTTTCGGTGTACCCGAACAGTCGCTGGGCGCTGGGATTCCAACTGGTAATGATTCCGTTCAGGTCTTTGCTGATGATGGCGTCATCAGACGAATCCACGATCGCACTCAGTAACAGGGCCGCGCGGTCCTGAACCGGATCGGGCGGCGGGGACATGTTCACCTTCGTATCCTAGCGCAGCCGCCCCGGAAGAGTCGGTCACTCGGGTGCGATCTGACAGGATGCCGGCGCGTTCACCGGGTTACAGCGCGCGATTCCGGAGGGCAGTCGCACGGAATAGCCGGAAGGTGCCTTCCAGTCGTAGGGATAGTCCGTGCTGAGGATCTGCGCCCCGCTGGCGAGTCCGGCGTCCCGGCGTTGGGTGTCGCCTCGTTGCACGGCGGCCGGCGAGTCCGTCATCGTGCGGATCAGGTAGCCTTGCCGCACCAACTCCGGAATCTCGGGCGATTGGGCGTTATTCACCTTGACGAAGGCGGCATCCGGAGAGCCCGGCTTGCCGTTGGTGAACATCATGCGACCTCGCAGCGACGGATGGCCCGCCGTGTAGAGCGGGGTGACGCGCTCCTGGTCGAGCAGGAACACCACCTTGCCGCGAGCCCGGCTGAGCGCGGGCCATCCGTCCTGGCGCACCGCCTCCTCCAGCGTCGCGTGCTTGCCCCGGACATCGTCCGGGGTGAGCACTTCGCCGGCGCGAAAGACGGAGCGGATCTCCGCGTCGAGCGCGTCCATGGTTGCGGCGGTGATCGGCTCGGGCGCCGTCAGTTCGGGGCGCGAGCGGCCGTCTTTGTTCTCGATCTGTAGAAACAACGGCAAGTGCCGCGGATGGGCGCGCGACCAGGTGCGGATGGTTTCGAGGCATGCGACGAAGGTGAAACAGTGGCTGCGGAAGTCGATGTCCTGCGCGTGAATCACTTTGAAGCCGGGGCGGCGCATGGCCTCGGCCCAGCCGGCGGGCATCGGCGTCGCCGTCTTGGCTTCCTGCGTGAGGCGCAGGTAGAGGGGATTGGCGAAGCGCCCACCCTCGCTATCGCCGTAGACGTCGATCTCGAGTTGGCGGACGCCGGCCTTCAGTTGGTCCAGCAGCGGTGGATGGCGGTACGCCAAGGACTCCGCCGCGCGCGGGTTCTGCTGCCGCAGCAGCGCCATCTCGCCCTCCGCCAGCCCGGCATGGTAGCTGTTGTGCGTGCCGATGATCTGAATCTGGTTCATGCGCAAAGTCTCCTGAGCCGAAAGACTCACGACTGCGCACAGGAGAAGAAACCGCATGACCTCAGGATAGCGTTGGCCGGTTACAAGCCAATGGCGACTCCCAGGAAGAGCATGCTAACATGCAAACCAATCGGAGGATGGTCGTTGTCCTATTTCTATCGCTCGATCTGCGCCCTCTGTTGGGTGGCGCTGATCGGCCAGGCGGAAGACATTCCGCTTTTTTCCCCCGCGTCCGGACGTTCGGCTCACCGGGGACCGCTCAATCGGCGCTGGCGCGATCTGCGGGGCGCCAGCCGCTTGGTGGGCGACACG
The DNA here is from genome assembly GCA_044226365.1 of Bryobacteraceae bacterium. Lineage (GTDB taxonomy): Bacteria > Acidobacteriota > Terriglobia > Bryobacterales > Bryobacteraceae > JALHNI01. The sequence continues at coordinate 18,371 of JBGAHE010000106.1, read as the reverse complement.
ATCTTGGCGCCCGCTGGCTCACTGCCAATCCAGTCCTGGCGGGAAACCGGTCGCACCCGTTTGCTGCATGCCAGCGGCGACGATGCCGAACTCACGCTCGCCGAGACCGATGGCGTTGTGTACGGCACTTACCGGCAGGGCAACGAACTGAGCGAACTCCGCGCCGCGGCAAACGGTGACACCGTTCTCCTTCCGGTGCCGCTCGAAGAGCGAGGGCGTCATGACGAGGTGACGCTGCCTGAAGCCCCGGTCCTGACGCGAACGGTCGGAAACGAATTAACCGACACGCCGATCATCGATTTACTCATCACTTACACACCTGCGGCCGTAGCCCTGTTCGAGAGCCGAGCGGCTTTTGACTCGCGCCTCGTGATCATGGTGGAGGAGATGAATCAGGCTTTCGCGAACAGCCGTGTCAAGGCGCGCGTGCGAGTGGTGGGTACGCTGGAGGTCACTTACTCCGAGAAACGCTCTGGGGTGACTTTGGCAGGGAAGCAGTTGCTGGCTGACTTAGCGGAGCGAGATGGGTTGCTGGCCGAGGTCCACCGGCGGCGCGAGGAAACAGGCGCCGATCTGGTGACGCTGGTGGCGGCAGTTACCGACGTCTGCGGCATTGCCTACCGCGGCCCGCGCGACGGCTTGGCGCGGCCTGCCACCGGATTCTCTGTCGTCGATCCGAGGCCCGGCTGTGCGCTGACTCTGGCGCATGAGGTTGGTCATAACCTGGGGTTGACGCATGACCGGTTGAATGCCGATGACGAACCGCCGGCCAATGACTACGCCGTCGGCTATCAGCAGACGCGCTTCGCCCCGCGCTTTCGTGACGTGATGGCTTATGAGTGCGAAGGGCGGCCGTGTCCGAGAGTGCCTTACTTTGCGAATCCGGAGGTGACTTATGCGGCGGTTCCCGGGGGTGTACCTCTCGAGAGTTCGCTGCCGGCCCATGCCGCCAAGGCCATCGGCGAGACTTACTCGCTGGTGGCCAGTCATTTTCCGAGTCAAGCGAGCGAGCCGGCCGCGCTGTTTCACTTGTCTCCGAGTTGGTCGCTGGCGTGCGACATCGCGAACGTGGAGCAGACGCGCTTCTTTCCCACGGTGTCCTGGAGTGTGACCGGCTACGAGGAGATTCGCGTCCGCGTGGGTGCTGAAGACGGCGCGGAGTGGTTTCGCGGCACCAACTTCCATGATCAGTCTCAGGTGGGCGGGTGGATTCCCTCTGGCGGCCGCTTCTTTCTGCAGGGCCGCCAAGGCGAAGAGTGGAAGACGCTGGCGAGCCTGACGTTTCGTCCGAATCTGAACAGCGAGCTGTGCGCCGGCGATAAGCCTTTCAAGACTACGTTCACGATGCGGGGCGGGGAACAGCAGGTTTGCGATGGCACGCTGCTGGCGAGCCCGCGGGTGGATTGGGAGTCGAATCAAGCGGCCAAAGTGGAGGTCCGTTTGGATCGGCCGGACGGCGAGTTCGTTCACGTGGGGGAGGCTCGGGGAACGGTGCAGTTGCCGAAGACGATCTCGCCGGGGAGAGTAGTGTTTCTTGTCGCGCCGGACTTACTGTATCCGGACGGTTCAGGACCCGTGACGCTGGGACGCCTGGTGGCGATCGTGCGGAATCGAAATTGTCCAGCGCCGACGTTGCGCGTGACCCCCAACGTGCTGACGCGCTGCGCGCCTTCGAGCGATACGGAGATTCCCGTCACGGTGAGTTGGGACTCGCCGGCTTCGCGGTCGGTGCGGATCTATTCGCACTTTCCGGCCTGCCCGGCGCCGAACCTGATCTGCGATCGGAGCGAGGTGCTACCGAACCGCGGGACGATTCTGCATCGCTTGAAGCGCGACGCGCGTTTCCTGACGGATACCCCGCCGAGCCTGGACGAGACCTATCAGATCGCGCTGGTGGACGAGGATGATGCCCGCTTTACGACGAATCCCTTGAACCCGGTGGGGATCTTCGGGACGGCCACCGTGCGGGTCAGTTCCGAGGCTTGTCCCAAGACGCCCAGCGGCGCCTTCAGCCAGACCACTTACCAGTCCTGCGCGCGGAATCAGGAGCCGATGGTCGCCACTTACTCGATCCCATGGCGGGCGGGAGCAACCGGGACGCCGCGGGTGGTGGTGGAGACGCTGCCCTCGCAGACGGGTGCCGATCTCGGCCGTTGGGAGGTCGCCACGGGCACGGGGTCGGTGACGGCCATGTACAGTCCGGCGCCGCATTGGTATTCCAGTACGCTGCGCCTTTCGGTGCTGGCGCCAGGCTTCGACCCATATGTGACGACGTCGGCGGAAGTCACTCGCGCGGGTTGTCCCGCATCTCCGGAGGTGGTGGGCGCCGAGATCGGCAGTCCGCAGTACTTCGCCGCGCCGAAGTCGAAGTTACAGTTCTTCACTTACAACCCCGTGACGCGCCGGGAAGTCGAGTCTGTGCTGCCGTCGGCGTCGGTGGCGGTGGCTTCGGGTAACTATGTGGGCGGGTCCGCGATTCAGGTGCGTTCGGTCGTTCGTTATCTGCGCGTGGAATTCACCCCGATTATCGAGTACAACCCCCTCGGTCAGATTCTCTCGGGTTGGGGCAATCTGGAAGGGATTCGTTCGCTTCGTCTCGCGTTGGCCTTCACGGGTACGAATCCTCCGGGGCCGAGCCCGGCGAACGGCCCGACGTTTACGATTCAGACGTCGACGGGAACGCTGCGCTACGAGGATCGCGCCGGCTATCTGTTCGGCAATCGCGGGACGTGGCGGCCGGTGGTGTTGCCGCTTTATCCCCGCCAGGACTCCCCGACGCCCACCTCGTTGTCCGCCAGTTACAACGCGAGTGTGCGCTCGGAGGGGGCGATCGAGAAGGTAGCCTTCACGATTTACTTCGAGAACGACACGCCGCTTTCGGTGTGGCTCGACGACTTCCGCTATCTGACGTTCGGCCCGACGGGGCGCTAAGCGGCTTAGCGTTTGATGAGAATTTCGCGCAGATGATCGCGCGTAAGGTACATCTTCACGCTGGTGAAGTCGCGAAAGACACGTTCGATGAAGGGATTCGTGAAGAACTGGTAGGGGACGCGGCGGCCGCGCTCCTGAATCTGCAGGTGACGATAGTCCTGAATGCGGTAGTAACTGGCCGGGACGGTCTTCGCGCGCGGATCGTTGTGGAAGAACGTGAGCAGCAGGGACTCGGGCTCCAGCAGCCGATGCAGTTCTGCCACGGTGAGTTCGAGCATCGTGGGGCTGAGGTATTGCAGGCAATCCCACACCAGCGCACCGTGGAACGGACCCTGTAGTTGCCGAAAGGTCAGGTTCATGAACTCCTGAGCGCGGGCGGGGTTTTCCTGCGACTGAAAGAAGTCTTCGTCGCCGCCAAAGAAGTCGTCGAGCGACGAAAGGAAGTCCTCGCAATACAGCCGATGGCCCAGCCCCGCGAGGAAGCTGACGTTGGCTTGAGAGACGGGCGAAAGGTCGAGCAGCCGCAAGGTGGGGCGGCCCTGCAGTTGCTGGAAATACTGTTCGAGCCCCGCGCTGGGGCGAATGGTGCCTTCGGCGGCGCTCGGGCTCATCTCGGAAATAGGATACTACGTTCCGAAAAAAGTTAACGTTTAGGTTCGTTGGTAGCGGACGCGGCCATCGCCTGCGGCTGGCCGGAAGGGGACGCGGCGGGGGCCGGAGTGGCGCTGGGCGTGGGCTTGGGCGCCGCCTTGGGGACCTCGACCTTGGTGACGTCGATGGAGCCTTTGAAGATGGCGCCGTCTTCGATGGCGATGCGGGCGGCGCGGATGTCGCCCACCAAATGCGCGTCGCGGCGCAGGTCGATCTTATCGGAGGCTTCCACGTTGCCGTGCACGGTGCCATGGATGACTACGTCGCGGGCCTTCACCGAAGCCTTTACGCGCGCCGTCTTGCCGATGGTCACTTTATTTTCGAGCACTTCGATGGTGCCGTCGATCTGCCCGTCGATCGCGAGATCTTCCTTGGCGAAAATCTGACCGGCGATCAGGACGTTCTCACCGATCGTGGCGGTGCTACGCGAGGATTGGTAACCAGTAGGCGTGGTTGACACAGGCATTCCTTCCATGGGTGCGACAGGAGTGACAGGTAAAGTGGCGGCGGGGCGCGGTGCTTCTTCTTCTTTGCGGCGATTCCACATCAGGCGGTAGCCTCTCTCATCTTCTTCAAAGTAAGGTTTATCGTAGCGCCCACACCGGGCAAATGCAATTGATCCGCAGGGCAGGGAATGTGAAATGATCCGGGTGGCGTTTCTGGGATAATACCGATAGTACTTTTTATTGTGTCGCGTTCAAAAGACCTCGAGGCTCAACTCGCCCGCACCGAACAGCAGCTTCGCCTGCTTCAGCAAATCAGCCGCTTCATGACGCGGGAGATGAGCTTGCAGGAGATTCTCTCCGGCATCAATCGCCTGATCGTGGAATTCACCGAAGCCGACTCGTGCCTGATCTATCTGCTGCACGATCGCGAACTGGTGCTCTGTTCCGCCAACAACGCGCCGCCGGAAGCTCTGGGCCGCGTGCGCTTGAAGCTCACCGAAGGTCTCACGGGATGGGTGGCGCGCGAGCGTCGGCAACTGGCGATTTCCCGCGAAGCCTATCACGACGCGCGCTTCAAGCACTTCAGCGCGCTGCGCGAAGACACCTACGAGGCGTTTCTCTCGACGCCGATCATCGCCCGCAACCGTGTGGTGGGCGTAATCAACGTGCAGCACCGACTGCCGCATCAGCACGGCGGCGACGAGATGGAGATGCTGGCCACCATTGGCGAGCAAATCGGTACGCTGCTGGTGCTGGCTCGCATGGATCGCAATGCAGTGGAAGACGCTAATCATCTGGAACTGGTTTTCCCGGACACGGTTCGCAATGCCTGAGCAGCGGCTGGTCCGTGCGCTGATGGCGCTTGCCCTCGGGGCCGAAGCGCTGGCCGCTCAGGCCTTCACGGCGACGCAGTGGAAGGTCCGCTATTTCTACGACGAGAACGATTCGGCGATCAACTTCGTGGATGTCTCTGCGCCCGCCGCCGGTGCGGCCATGGCGTGGGGCGCGCTGACGGAGAACGGCAATCGTCCGCGCGGTGTGATGGTGGCGACCCGGGACGCGGGCAAGACCTGGCAGTTGACGAAGCTGCCGGAGGTGCCCCTGAGCGGCTTCTTCCTCGATGCCAACCAAGGATGGATGGTGGCGCGCGACGCCGTCTATGCCACCTTGGACGGCGGCGCGGTGTGGAAGCGCCGGGCCAAACTGCGCGACGTGCTTCGCGTGCAGTTTGTCTCGCCCACCAAGGGTTTTGCGGTCGGGATGCAGAAGTCAGCTTGGTCCTCCGATGACGGAGGGGTTACCTGGCGCAAGATCGCCGAGGCGCAGGCACCGACGGCCAAACCAGAGACGTCCGCGTATACGACGATCGCTTTTCTTGGTGAGCGCCAGGGCGTGATCACCGGCCTTTCGCGTCCGCCGCGCCGGGGGACGAGTCCTCTGCCGCTGTGGATGGACCCGGACGCGGCGAAGCCGACGGTGCCGAATCTGATGCTGACGCTCGAAACGCTGGACGGCGGGGCGACCTGGCGCTCGCAGACGACTTCCGTGTTCGGGCAGGTGACCCGGGTGGCGCTGGGGCGCATCGGGCTCGCGCTGATCGAGTTCGGACCCAGCTTTGAATATCCTAGCGAGATCATCAATCTCACGGATTCGAAGTCCGCCATGCGCGGCAAGGACCGGGCGATTAAGGATATCGCTGTAGACGGCAACTATCGGCTTTGGGCGGCCGGCATTGAAGTGACGGGCAAGCTCCACGAGTTGCCGATTCCGAGCCGCGTGCAGACCTGGCAGAGCATCGACGGGCAGAACTGGTTTCCCATGGCGGTGGACTACCGCGCGGTGGCCAATCGTCTGCGAATGGCCTTTTCCGGTACCGAAGGCTGGATCGTTACCGACGGCGGCATGATTCTCCGTTTAGAGTAAAAACAGAACGCTTGGCTGATGTTTTATCCACAGGATATTGACAGGCGTTATGCTGTAATTGCTTTGTCATCAGTAAGATCAAAGCCGTTGAAATTACCCCCAAACACCCTACTTTTGTATTGACCGCAAATGGGGGTAGTGGCATTCTACAGATGGTTCCAAGAGGTTACGGGAACAGCCGAACCTGACGAATCGTAGCGGACCTGAGGTATTGATCTGCTGCCGGATGCGTAACTAACGTAGCGTGGCCGGTAGTGGGGAGCAGCAGGAGATCGGGCGAGACGTTCGGGTAGACTCTCTGGTGCAGAACTCCGACGGCGCATTGAGCCTGATGGCCCGATAAGGGGAAACCCGAAACGGTGAGCCAGAAGGGGAGCGAGGCGGAAGGCGCGGCCAGGGGCCGGTCGTAGAGATTCGGGCAACGGGTGAACGCGTTGATCCGGTTCGTTGAGGCGAGCGATCGCAAGAGACGGGCGGGGAGCGGTAAGCCGAACGGGCGCGAAACGAAGCGAGCGGTGCCATCGAAGCGGCAGTTCGGGAGCGTTGACCTCGTCATTGGGCATCCGGAGACGGAGCGTTCAGGACGGGCGAGCGAAAGAACGTCGTGTGATTGGCGGTTACGGTCGTGAGATGCAGGCGGACAGCGTGCTGGAGCAACGAAGCGCGGTCACCCAACAGTGACGGCGGGGAGCGAGAGCTGCTAGCCGATCGGTGAAACGCGGATGCTCCAACGGATCACTTGGAACCGTTTCTATTTTTCCCTCCTCCTTTGCCGTCCCACCTTTTTTTCTCCCTGTGCAGATTGGTATAGTCCCAGAGGTGGCCCCGTGTGACTGGGGTCAGCCGAGATTGACTTGGAGGAGAGACATACCATGGCCGAATCCGTGAGCGGGGCTCAGTTTAAGAAGGAATTGCGCGAAGGCAAGCCCAAGATGGGCTTATTCCTGAACTCGCACAGCCCCACGGTCGCCGAACAGTTGGCGCATAGCGGTTACGACTGGCTGCTGGTGGACATGCAGCATGGCCCGATGGGCTACGAAAAGCTTTCCGCGATGCTGGCGGCGATCGCCCTGGGCGGCGCCAAGAGCATGGTGCGCGTGGCTGGCTACAGCGATCGCGCCGGCATTCAGCAGGCGCTCGATCTGGGAGCCGACGGCATCCTGGTGCCTTACATCAACAATGCCGACGAAGCGCGCGCGGCGGTGAGCTGCGCCCGGTATCCGATGGGTGGGACGCGCAGCGTCTACTTCCCGCAGCGCTCGATGAACAAGGCGGGCCTGCTGGGCTACGCCGGCGCGGCCAACGACAACGTGATCGTCGCGCTGCAGGTGGAAACCAAGGACTGCATCGACAACATCGCCGAGATCGCCGCCGTGCCCGGCGTCGACATGCTGTTCCTCGGCCAGAACGACCTGTGCATGTCCATGGGTCTCTACGTGAAGTACGAGTTCCCGCACATGTACACGTCGCCCGAACTGCTGGAAGCGACCAACAAGCTGATCGCCGAAGCGCAGAAGAACAACGTGATCCTGGGCATCTTCCTGTTCGGCACCGGCCGCGTGGGTGAGTTCCTCGAGAAGGGCTTCACCTTCTTCAGCATCGGCAACGATCTGCACCACATCCTGACGCAGGCCACCGCCTATGTGAAGGACATGGAGACGATCGCCAAAGAGAAGGGCAAGAGCTGGACGCGCCAGACGACGGCCCTGATGTAATGCCTACTCGCCGGGAGGCGGGGAGCCGGCACCAGCCATCGCAGTGCGCGAGCGCGGCTGGGCCAGTTTCTCCGCCACCGGGCGAAGCTGCAGCAGCCGTTGACCGGTGAACCCGCAGGCGCAGGGTTCTTCGGTGATCACACCCGTGAAGCGGGAACCCAGCCGGACAGCGGGAAAGAGGCTATTGGCGAGGCTAGTGATCACCAGTTCGCCACGCTCCGGATCGACGATTTCAAAGACGGCCTGCACCGGGTCAATATGCAGCCCGGTATGCGCGCCGCACTCCCGCGCCAGCACCTCATGCCGATGGCCCAGGAAGTACTCGTACACGGGGACGGGGAAGGCCTTCCAGAGCTGTTCGCGCACCGCATCCGTCAGCAAGCCAGGGTCGCCGAAGGGCAGGCCGGTAAAGGCCACCAGGGGGTGCCTGATCGAGAAGTGGGCTCCGCGGTTGAGCACCGAAGTCGCCATTCGGCGCAACTGCGAGACGGGCCCGGCCAGGCATTCGGCGCGGAAGTGTTCCAGGTCCTTGCACCAGCCTTCGGGAAAGCACATCACCTTTTCGGTCTCCACGTAGCCATCGGCCAGGATGGCCGTGCGCGGCAGCGGTGAGTGCGGATATTCGAAGCGCTGAAAGCCGGATTCGTTCGATTGCAGGTTCAGGTAGCGTTCCCGCTCGAAGAAGTACTCGTCGCGCGAGATGACGGGGAACTCGGCGAGTAGGGCTTCGGGGCGAGGATCCTGGTCCAGACGCTCGACCAAGCTGCGATGGTGGGGGAGGGCATGACCGGCGGGCGTGGCGAGCGCCAGATGCAACAGGTCGCGAATCCGCTCCTGCCGGGCGGCCAGGGCTTTACGGTTAACTTTGGGGGACCGATCGGATCGCGCGCTCTTCGGCGGCGTCCATCGAATGACAACGCGCATAGCTTATCTAACAGTATGGTGGGTTGAGCCCGCCAAAATTCTCCGAAATTTGTTGAAAACGCTTATTTTTCACAGAACGCGATGAAATTCTCAACGAAAAATTGACGCGCCAGTGCTGAATCCGCGCCGATCGCCTGGAGCGCGTCGATTTGCGCCGCCGCGACGGACGCATTCCAGCCACGGGGAAAAAACGACGAATCAGAGCCAAACAGAAGGCGATGAGGTCCAGTAACGGCTAGCGTCTCGCGAATCACGGTGGGCAGGTCGACGGCCGGGCCCTGGAGCTTCATCCAGCTGTTGCTCGACGAAGTATCGAGATAGACGTTGGGGCAGAGCTGGGCGACCATGAGGGCTTCGCGCCAGTAGCCGGCGCCGAAGTGGGGAATGACGAAGCGCGTGCGCGGAAACTCGAGCGCGACGGCGTGGAGGTCGACGGGGTTCGAGTAGCGGAGGTCGAAATGCGAGGGCAGGCCGAGTTTGCCGCGGACGCCGACGCTCAGCACGCCGCAGTGCACAAAGAAGCGCGCGCCCGGCAGACCTTGCAGCAACGCCCTGACGGCGTCGTGCTGCACGCTATAGCCGTGCATGGCGGGAAACAGGCAAACGACGCGGATGAGGTCGGCGGCGACCAGCGGAGCCAGCGTCGCGAGGGTGGATGGCTCGAGCGGATTCACCATGGCGGCTCCGTAGAAGCGCTGCGGATGCGCCTGAACGGCAGAGGCAACCGAGGCGACATCGCCTGGCAGACTGGCAATCAGCAGGGCTCGCTCCACACCATGCCGATTCAGTTCACTGATCCAGGTGCCCCCAAAGGCGACGGGGTCCTCGGCCGGACGATCCCAGCCGAGGACCCCGAAGACGGTATCGAGATCCGTTTGTTTTTGCTGCGCGAGCAGCGAGAAGAACCGGTGCGAAAAGAAGTGCAGATGCGCGTCGCTGACGGGGAGGTCACCCCAAGGCGTGCGCAAAGGCCCTACTCGCCGCCGACGGCGGACACGCTCAGCAACTGCTCACGGCCCACTTCCCGCGACGGCGGTCCGGGGAGCTTGGTGAGGCCGGCGGCCAAGGCCAACTGAGTGAGGCCGGCGACGTTGTTCACACTGAGCTTCTTCATCATCGTCTTGCGGTAGCTGCGGACGGTCTGCAGACCGAGCGCGAGCATGACGGCGATTTCCTTGCTCGTCTTTCCTTCGGCCACCAGACGGAGCACCTGCAGTTCGCGCGGCGAAAGGCCTTCGAGAGCTGAGGGCAGGGGCTTCGCGTCGAGGTCACCCTTCTGAATGCGGGTGAGCAGGCGATCGGAGACTTGCGGGCTCAGGTAAGAGCCGCCCTTGGCGACCGTTCGCAGAGCATCGAGCAGATCGTTGTCCGAGGCGCGCTTCAGAACGAAAGCGCGGGCGCCGGAGCGAATGGCACTAACCACCGAGTGCTCATCGTCGTACATGGAGAGAATCGCCACGCGGATATCCGGCTGGTAGCGCAAAATCTCGGCGGTGGCTTCGATGCCGTTGAGCCCCGGCAGGCCGATGTCCATCAGGACGATATCGGGGCGTAATTTCCGGGTGAGCGCAACGGCTTCCGTTCCATTGTCTGATTCACCGATGACCTGAAAGTCCTCGTCAAGTTTCAGGATCGCCCGGATCCCGTCTCGCATAATCTTATGATCATCGACCAGCAGCACACGTGTGATCATTATCTTTTTTTGCCTATTCCCAATCCCGTACTAGCACTGACACAATTGTACCCCGTTCGCTTGACTCGATCGTCAGGGAGCCGCCGGCGAGGGCAGCATGGTGGCGCATCAGAGCCAGTCCCAAGCCTTTACCAGCCCCAGTTTGCGGGGGCTGTCCCACGTCGAAGCCGCAACCGTCGTCGCGTATCTCCAGGCGAACGGAACTGGGCGTACCTCTGAGTAGCAGGTCGACCCTTTTGGCACCAGAGTACTGCACCGAGTTCTCTAGTGCTGCTTCCGCAATTCTATAGAGCGATGACGAAATCCGCAACGGGATTCGCAATCGCGGTTCAATTTTCTGGCGAATCGGCGCGCGCCGTTGTCGGCGGTAACGCTCGGCGAGCCGTTCGAGGGCAAAGACCAGGCCGACGCGTTCGACGACGGCCGGATTGATCTCGTAACTGAGTTCGCGCAACTGCTCGATCACTTGGCCGAGCAGGTTCTGTACTTCGGCGGTCTTGGCCGTAAGCTCAGGCACCTGAGTGCCGTGCTCCATCCGGATGAGATCCAAATGAAGACCAGCGGCACTCAGCACCTGATTGACGTCGTCATGCAGGATGCGCGCGATGCGCGCCGATTGCGCTTCCTGCGCATTCATCAGCGCGACGAGCGAGTCTGCCAGCGTAGCAGCGGCAGCTCCTCCCGTAGCTTCGTTTAAGTCCGACAAAATCTAACCAATGATTGTCGCTTACTTTTTGCGGGCAAGCACCTTGCGGGCCGCAGAGATTACATCTCGCGCGAGTAAACCGTACTTGTCGAGGATCGCCTCAGGCGAGCCGGACTCGGCGTAGCGATTCTGCACGCCGACGAATTCCATGACGCAAGGTGTACCGGAGGCCACGGTTTGCGCGACGCGCACGCCCAGACCGCCATCGACCAAATGCTCTTCGGCGACGACGATCGCCCCGGTCTCTTTGGCAGCCTTTTCAACGGCTTCCACGTCGTGCGGCTTGATCGAGTACATGTCGATGACGCGCGTGGAGATGCCTTCGCCTTCGAGGGCTTCGGCGGCGCGGAGAGCTTCTGCCACCATCAGTCCGTGGGCAATGATCGTGAGGTCCTTACCCTCGAGCAGGGTCTTCGAACCACCAACGGTAAACTTTTCGCCTTCGCCGTAGATCACCGGCACTTTGGCGCGGCCGGCGCGGATGAAGCAGGGCGACGGGTGATAAGCGAGCAACTTCACCGACTCAAACATCGAGTGATCGTCCGCGGGCGAGAACACCACAAAGCCGGGCAGGGAACAGGCCAGGGCCAGGTCCTCGATCGACATCTGCGAGGGGCCGTCTTCGCCGATCGAGATGCCGCTATGCGTGCCGACTACCTTGAGCGGCACCTGCGGATACGCCGCCGTGACGCGCAACTGTTCGAAGCCCTTGTTCAGGACGAAGGCCGAAAAACTGGCGACGAAGGCGATCTTGCCCGAAGCCGCCAAGCCGGCGCCGATGGCGACCATGTTGGCTTCGGCAATGCCGCAGGAGACAAAGCGTTCGGGAAATTCCTTCGCGAACAGGTGCGTGTAGGTGGACTTCGAAAGGTCGGCGTCGCACACGACGACTTGATCGTTCTCACGGCCCAAAGCCACCAGGGCGCGGCCGAAGCCCTCGCGCGTGGCGGGACCGGCTTTCAATTCATATTTCGTATTCGTAGGCATCTCTGGATTTCCTTACGCCAATTCGGCAAGCGCTTTCTGGCATTCTTCGGCGGAGGGGGCGGTGCCATGGAACTTCGGATTGTTTTCCATGAAGCTGACGCCTTTGCCCTTGATGGTGTGGGCGATGATCGCCGTGGGCTTGCCCTTGGTGGCGGCCGCTTCCTGATAAGCCTTGCGGACTTCCGCCGGGTTATGACCATCGATGGTGAGCGTGTGCCAGCCGAAGGCGCGCCACTTGTCGCCCAGGGGCTCCAGGTCCATGATGTCCTTCACCCAGCCATCGAGCTGGATCTTGTTGTAGTCGACGATGGCCACAATGTTGTCGACCTTGTGGAAACTGCCGAACATGGCGGCTTCCCAAATCTGGCCTTCCTGAATTTCGCCGTCGCCGAGGATGACGTAGGTGCGCGAGGGCGACCCATTCAGTTTCGCGGCCAGCGCCATGCCGAGGCCGACCGAGAGTCCTTCACCCAGCGAGCCCGTCGAGGCTTCGAGCGCCGGAATGAAGCGCACGTCGGGATGACCCTGGTAGATCGAGCCGAGCTTCCGCAGCGTGTTCAACTGGTCCTTGGGGCAATAGCCGGCTTCGGCCATCACGGAATAAAGGACGGGCGCGGCGTGGCCCTTGCCGAGGATGACGCGGTCACGATCGGGCCATTTGGGGTTCTTGGGGTCGTGCTTCAGCTGGTCAAAGAAGAGGCCAACGAGCAGTTCGACGGAAGAGAGCGAGCCGCCCGGATGACCGGATTTCGCGGCGGTGATCATCTCGATGATGTCGCGGCGGACACGCTTCGCGACGGCTTCGAGGTCAGAGAGAGACGGGGATTCGACTGACGTCATGGTACTTCAAATTAGGGTACCACTTGGAATTTGCCTGCTGCTGAGCGGCCCGAGGGTCGAGCCTGCCAAACTGAAACGGAAGGGCCGGCGGTTCGGAAGAGAAGGAGTGTGATGGACAGTTCGAAACGGATTCAGCCTCAAGCGACACCGATTCGCAAGCTGGTGCGGCCGTTCCAGGATTTCGCGGCACGGGAAACGGCGGGTGGCGTGCTGCTGCTGGCGTGTACATTAGTTGCGCTGGCTTGGGCCAACTCGCCCTGGGCGGGAACTTACGTGGCGTTGTGGCATACGCCCGTCACCGTGGGCTTTGGCCCCGCGCTGCTGAGTTACGAACTGCATTTCTGGGTGAACGACGCGCTGATGGCGTTGTTCTTTTTTGTGGTGGGGCTGGAGATCAAGCGCGAGTTATTGGCCGGGGAACTTGCTTCGGCCCGGCAGGCAGCGCTGCCGATCGTGGCGGCGCTCGGCGGCGTGCTGGCGCCGGCGCTGCTCTATTTCGCGATCAACCAGGGAGGTCCGGGCGCCCGGGGCTGGGGCATCCCCATGGCGACGGACATCGCCTTTGCCATCGGCGTAATGGCCTTGCTGGGCGAACGGATCCCGTCCGGTCTGAAGGTGTTCCTGACGGCCTTGGCCATTGTCGATGACATTGCCGCCGTGTTGGTGATTGCCGTCTTCTACACCACACAATTGGTCTGGGGGGCGGTGGCCGTGGCGGGCGCCTGCCTCCTCGCTGCCTTGGTGGCCAACCGGCTGGGGACGCGGCATCCGCTACCTTATGCGCTGATCGGCGTGGTGCTGTGGTTGGCGGTCCTCGCGTCCGGGATCCATGCGACGATCGCCGGCGTGCTGCTCGCCCTGATGATCCCCTGCCGGACCGCGATCAACCAGCGCGAGTTTCTCGCCCACGGGCGAGCCATGCTTGACCACTTCGAGGCGGCGGCTCAACGGGAACCGGTGGACATCCTGACGGATATCGAACAGCAAACGGCAGTCGAGGCGCTCGAAGATGCCTGCGAGAAGGTCCAGCCGCCGCTCCACCGCCTGGAGGCGGCGCTGCATCCCTGGGTGACGTTCGTCATCATGCCGCTGTTCGCTCTGGCGAATGCGGGCGTGGCGCTGACCGGCAATCTGGGGGACCTCGTTTTGGAACCGGTGACGCTCGGGGTGATCGTAGGACTGTTGTTCGGTAAGCCGATTGGCGTGACGCTCGCCTCGTGGGTCGCCGTTCGTTTGGGGATGGCCTCGCTACCCGAAGGCATCTCCTGGAAGCAGATTCACGGCGCCGGCTGGCTGGCTGGAATTGGATTTACCATGTCGCTTTTCGTGACAGGGCTAGCGCTTACCGACGAGTCGCATCAGACGGCGGCGAAGTTCGGGATCTTATTGGCGTCTACGCTGGCCGGCACGGTCGGGGCGTTGATTCTGTCGCGGATGCCGCGGGGTGCGTAGGCGGCGTCGGCGGCGGCAGGCATGAGAATGCATTCATCGTGTTTAAGGACTACAGTCTCTGGACCACTCGCGCAGAAGTCGTTATTGTTCGGCCGTCGTTTGCGCAGCCCTAAGCCGCCGATGGACTGACTCGAAGACCGCCTCGTCCTTGCAGACAAACGTCAGGTGATCTCTCCCGTCGCTGACGTAGGCGTCAGGCTGAATCCAATCCAATTGCCGCCAGAACATCTCATTGATCAATTGCATGTCGGGCGCGGGATCATGAAGGACAAATGCACCCCAACCGACAAACACGAGCAGACGCCCTGGTTGGGGCTCGTTCCCTTCGCTAAATGGGTTGCCATTCAGGGTTTCGCCCAAATCGGGCGATGGGCCACTGAAGACATACCATTCGTCGTAGCCAGGATAATCTTTGCCATCGTGCTGATAGGATAGCTCGTCGAGGCTAGAAATACGCTCGCTGTAAGCCATACCCGAACGAAGTGACCAACCAGCGGCTGCCTGTGCATCCGTCAGCCATGGCAATCCGCTATCAATCGCTGTCACTGTCAGATAGTGGCCCACGAATAGGTCAGGGCAGAGCTGCACTAGATGGCCGATATACTGCTCGGTGCTGGTCAGCCAGTAGTACTGACCATGAGTGCCGCTGAATATGGTCCTGCTTAAATCCTGAGTTTCGGTCCGATTCGTGCTCACGGCTATGTTCATTATGCGGAGTTCGTGAGCGCCTAGCCGATTCGGCCCGTCCCGACTGTCTCAGAACCCAGAGTTTTGACCTGCATCCCATTTTGTTGGCGCCTTCGCTTCCGATAATCGGTCTTATGTCAACTCGTCTGCGTTTGGTCAGCGATATCGTAGCCGACGCCGACCGAATTAATCGCCTTGACAGCAGGGCAGGGTAAATCGGTAGAATCATTCATTCGATGAATGATCATGACTCAGAATGATTCACCTAGTGTCGGTCGTCCGCCGCAGGTGGGAGTGTCGTTCCTGCTGTCGCAGGTGGGGGCGCATGGAGCGGGGATGTTTGAGGACCGGCTGGCGCCGCTCGAACTGAAGCCGCATCATGCCGGACTCCTGCGGATGCTGGGGACCAACCCGGGGCTGAGTCAGCAGGAGATGAGTGAGCTGTTCGGCGTCTTTCCCAGCCGCTTGGTCGAACTGCTCGATCAACTCGAAGCGCGGCAGTTCATCGAACGGCGAGCCAATCCGCAGGACCGGCGCGGGCATCGCGTCTTCCTCACGCGGCGGGGACGCGGCGCGCTGCAGCGGATCGCGCGGCTGACGCGACAACTCGACGACGACCTCACCGCGGCCCTCAACGCCGACGAACGCGAGCAACTCTGCAGCCTGCTGCGGCGCGTGGTGAGCCAACAAAAGATCACGCCCGCCGTACATCCCGCCTATCGGAAACTGCGCGAAGCCGCAGCGCCACAGCCGAAGAAGCGAACCCGAACTGCCCCCCAGGAGACCTTATGAAGTCCGTGAATGCCTATGTGAACTTTGGCGGCAACTGCCGCGAAGCGATGACCTTCTACCAGCAATGCCTGGGCGTGGAACTGGCGCTCCATGCCTATCCGGGGCCCGACGGCCTGCCTTCACCCGACCCGGCGGCGAAGATCATGCACTCGCATCTGGCGATCGGCGGCCGGCCGATCCTCATGGCGGCGGACTCGCCGCAGCCCGGCGCCCTCGAGCCCGGCAACAACGTTTCCATCTCGATCGATTGCGAGACGCTCGACGAACAGAGCCGCATCTTTGCCGCGCTGAGCGCAGGCGGCACGGTGCGCATGCCGTTGACCGATGCGCCGTGGGGCGCGCGTTTCGGCATGCTGACCGATAAGTTCGGCCTGCCGTGGATGTTCAACTGCGTGCTTTAAGGCGTGCCGAACTGGATGCCCTGGGCGAGCGGCAGATCCTTAGACCAGTTGACGGTGACGGTCTGGCGGCGCATGTAGGCCTTCCAGGAATCGGACCCCGACTCGCGCCCGCCGCCCGTATCTTTCTCGCCGCCAAACGCGCCGCCAATCTCAGCCCCGCTGGTGCCGAGATTGACGTTGGCGATGCCGCAATCGGAACCGCGATGGCTGAGGAAGATCTCCGACGTCAGCACGTTCTTTGTGAAAACGGCCGAGGAAAGCCCCTGCGGCACGTCGTTCTGCCAGGCGAGGGCTTGCTCGAACTCGTCGAACTCGCAGACGTAAAGGATCGGCGCGAAGATCTCCTCGCGCATGATGGCGAGCGGATGCGGCACGCGGACGATGCAGGGTTCGACATAGCAGCCATCGAGCGGCTGCCCGCCGTACACCACCTCGCCGCCTTGCCGGCGAATGGTCTCGAGGCCGGCTTGCATGGCGTCCACGGCGCGGCGGCTGATCAGCGGGCCCATGAGGGTGTGCGGCGCCAGCGGATCGCCGATCTTCACCTGCGAGTAAGCGGCAATCAGGCGCTCGAGGAACGTGGGCGCGATGCCGCGTTGGAGGAAGAGCCGCCGCAGGGAGGTGCAGCGCTGCCCCGCGGTGCCCACGGCGCCGAAGAGCGCGGCGCGGAGGGCGAGTTCGGGGTCGGCGTCATCCATGACGATGATGGCGTTGTTACCGCCCAATTCGAGCAGCGTGCGCCCGAGGCGTCTTCCCACCACTTCGCCGACGCGCCGGCCCATGCGAGTGGAACCGGTGGCGCTGATCAGGGGATAGCGCCCGTCGGCCAGCATTGGTTCGCCAATCTCCTCGACGCTGCCGATGACGAGGTTAAAGACGCCCCTGACGCCATGGCGCGCAAGCACGCGTTCACAGAGCAGTTGAACGGCGATGGCCGTCAGCGGCGTCTCCTCCGACGGTTTCCAGACGACGCAATCGCCGCAGACGGCGGCCAGCAGCGCGTTCCACGCCCACACGGCCACCGGGAAGTTGAAGGCCGTGATCACGCCCACCACGCCGAGCGGATGCCATTGTTCGTAGAGCCGATGGCCGGGCCGTTCGCTATGCATGCTGAGCCCGTAGAGCTGACGCGAGAGGCCGACGGCGAAGTCGGCGATGTCGATCATCTCCTGCACTTCACCGCGCCCTTCGGCGAGGATCTTGCCCATTTCGAGGCTCACCAGCGCGCCCAGGTCATCCTGATGGCGGCGCAGTTCGTCGCCGATCTCGCGCACGATCTGGCCGCGTTGGGGGGCCGGCATCATGCGCCACGTGAGGAAGGCGCGTTGCGCTTCGGCGGTGACGGCGTCGAGATCGGCGCGGCGCGCCGTGCGGACGCGCGCCAGTTCCTGGCCGTCGATGGGCGAGTACGAGATTAGTTCAGGACCTTGAGTGGGGATCCATTGGCCGGTGGAGGCGCCGGCGTTGATGGCGCCGAGGCCGAGTTTTTGGAGAATGTCGGGCGCGCTAGGCATGCGAATCCTTCCGGGCCAGAGGCAAATGGGCGTCCGGCCGATGAAGCCAGGCGGCGGATCTGCTCGACGAGGGCCGCCTGAAACGTGGGCTCAAACCATTGTCCTTCGTTTCGGCGCTCGGCAATTTTGAGGGCGACGTCGCGCGTGGTGGCGCCACGCTTCTTGTTGGTGCGGTTGTGCGCGGGATCGACGATCAGGGCTTCGGGCGAGGCGGCCAGCGCGTCGGCGACGAGCTCGTCGACGTGCGAGGGCAGCAGCGGGGCGAGCGTGGTGAAGGCCGGCACGCCATTGGCGTTCAAGGTGCGGACGGCGTGGAGACGGTCCTCGTAGGCGGGCGAGTGCGGCTCGTAATGACGCAGGACGTCGGCACGGTTGGTGGTGATCGAGAAGCTGACGCGGGCGCGCAGTTGGCGTAGTAGGTCGAGGTCGCGCAGCACCAGCGGCGAGCGTGTTTGAATCACCAGCAGGGCGGGAGGCTTGTCGAGCATGACGCGGAGCAGGTCCGGCATGATTTGTTCGCCGGGCTGGTAAGGGTCCACCAGCGACGAGCAGTAGATGATCTCGCCGCCGCGCAGTTCTTTGGCGAGCAAGGCGGCGGCGTTTTTCTTGAAGGTCGTGAACTGGCCCCAGCGCCGCCAATCTTCCGGCTGCAGCCCACCCTGGATGCGCATCGTCGGCACGTAGCAGAACGTGCAGCCAAACGTGCAGT
>JBGAHE010000105.1:0-26545 GCA_044226365.1 Bryobacteraceae bacterium | reverse complement strand
GTTCGTCGCCCACGGAGAACTCGACGCCGACGGCCTGCTGGCCGTCGAAGCGGATCCGGCGGGCGCGGGCCTGGGTGATCGTCTGCAGGTTGCGCCGGGTACGGGCCGGTTCGAGATAAGCGGCGGCGGCGCTCTGGCGGCGGCCGGCGACCTGGTTGACCTGGAAGAGTCCGGCCCCGAGTGGCGAAGCGCCGGTGAAGTCGTCGTTGCGGCGAAAGCCGAGCGACTCGGCGGCCTCGAGGAACGCCAAACTGAGCGGGTTGGGTGAACGCAGGTCCGCCACGTTCAGCGGGCCGCGGGTGCCGTGCCAGGGACTCTCGCGCAGGGAGGGTCGTTGCTGATGCTCGGCGCGTTTGAAGTAGGTGAGAACGCAGTCCGGGCACCAGTTCGGTCCCCAGGCGGCGTAGTCACTCAAGGGACCGCGCACGTAGACCATCGCATTCAGGGCGGAGGAGCCGCCCACTACCCTGCCCCGCGGCCAGCCGATCCGGCGGCCGCCCAGGGCAGTTTGGGGCTCGGTGTAATACGCCCAGTCGAGCGTCGTGCGCTGCAGGCGTGGAAAGGCCAGCGGGACCTCAATGTCAGGGTGCTGGGCCGGCGGACCGGCTTCGAGGAGCAAGACCCGCGCTCCGCTGTCCGCGCTCAGCCGGTTGGCCAGGACGCATCCCGCAGAACCAGCTCCGATAATGATGAAATCGTAAGTCATGATTCTCGCCACCAGGCCGGCTGCCCTCCGATTGGCGGCCAGCCTGGTCATCTCAGCGGCGCCGCTTTTCAGCACCAGTTTGAGCATAGAGGGAGCGCCGCGGAGAAGTCCTCACCGAACCCTCAGCACCCGCGCCAAAGTTCTCAAATAGTTCTCAAAACGCCCCGCTGGACAAATTCAACGGGTAGAATCCATTAAGCAAAAAAATGGAATACCGGTTCGGCGACTTCATTCTCGAAGGGGTGGCCCGGCGTTTGTGGCGCGGAGAGCAGGAAGTTCTCCTGACGCCGAAGGCCCTCGATGTGCTCATCTGTCTGGTGGAACGCGCCGGTGAAGTGGTGGAGCGCGACACACTGCTGGACGCCGTGTGGCGGAACACCTTCGTGGACGATCACGCGCTATCGGTCCAGATTGCCGAGGTCAGGAAAGCACTCGACGACCGATCCGGCACGCCTCATTATATTGAGACGCGGCATCGCCGCGGCTATCGCTTCGTCGCCCAGGTGACCCGCACCCAAACCGCGGCGCCCATGCGGATTCAGTCTCCAGCGCTTGCGGTCGAGCCGACCTCCCCCGCGCTGCCCCTGCCAGAGACGCGCTACGCCCGCAGCGGCGACGTCGACATCGCCTACCAGGTGCTGGGCGACGGCCCCATCGACCTGGTGTTCGTCATGGGCTGGGTGTCGCATCTCGAATACTTCTGGAAGGAGCCTTCGTTCGCCCGCTTCCTGCGTCGGCTGGCCAGTTTCTCGCGTCTGATCCTGTTCGACAAGCGCGGCACCGGTCTTTCGGACCGCGTGCCGATCTCGCGGCTGCCGAGCCTCGAGCAACGCATGGAAGACGTTCGCGCCGTGATGGAGGCCGTGGGCAGCGAGCGGGCGGCGATCTGCAGCGTGAGCGAAGGCGGGCCGCTCTCGGCGCTCTTCGCGGCCACCTACCCGGAGAAGACGCTGGCGCTGGTGATGATCGGCACCTATGCCAAGCGGGTGCGGGATGAGACGTATCCTTGGGGGCCGACGGCGGAGGAGCGCGAGGCGTTCTTTGAAGAGATTCACCGCACCTGGGGTGGCCCGGTGGGAATTGAGAGCCGGGCGCCGTCGCTCGCCGGCGACACCGCCTTCCGCGAATGGTGGGCTACTTATCTGCGGATGGGCGCGAGTCCGGGGGCGGCCATTGCCCTGACGAAGATGAACGCCGAGATCGACGTGCGGCGGGTGCTGGGCAGCATCCGCGTGCCGGCGCTGGTGCTGCATCGGACCGACGATCAATGCCTGACCGTGGAAGAGGGGCGCTTTGTCTCGAGCCTGATCCCCGGCGCGCGCTTCCTCGAGTTGCCCGGGGCGGACCATCTGCCCTTCGTCGGCAACCAGGACGAAATCCTCGACGCGATCGAAGACTTCATCACCGGCATCCGCTCGGCGCGCGAAACCGAACGCGTGCTGTCGACCGTACTGGCCGTGGCGGGGCAGGACATCGCCACGCTGCGCGACGCCATGCAGCGCGAGTTCGACTGGTATCGCGGCAGCAGTGTGCAGGGTTCGCCCACCTGTGCCGCTTTCGACGGTCCGGCGCGCGCGGTTCGCTGTGCGATCGCGCTGGCCAGAGTCGCGGCGCGCAGTGGACTCGCCGCGCGTTTCGGCGTCCACACCGGCGAATGCGACACCCTCGAAGGGCGCATCCACGGCGGGCCGGCCGTGGAGATGGCGGCCCGCATTGCTGACTTCGCCCCGCCCGGGCAGGTGCTGATCTCCAGTTCGGTGCGCGATCTGGTGGCCGGCGCCGGTCTGAACCTGCAGGACTACGACACTCCATTACGGCTCGATGACGGGAGCAAACTCTTTTTTTCAACTCCCATCCAAACGGCGGGAATTTTTCGTAATGGAGGGTGATCTCTTTGGCGGAGAAACTGCGCGTATCAAAGTGAGCCGCTACAGAGACACGAGCCCAAGGAAGTTAACAAGCGCCACGGAAACTCTGCCGCGACTCAAATGCGTCACAGGAACAAGAGCGCAGGAGGAGACAGAACATGATGGATCGGAGACTCACAACATTTGCCGTGCTGGCCCTGATGTGGTTAGGCATGGCAACCGTCGCCCTGCGCGTCGTGGAACCTGTCGTCAATCCCAGCCCCCGCACCGGTCTCGAAAAGTTGATCGCGCAGCGGCAGGATAAGACGACGTCGATCCCGACCCAGGCTGTATCCGACGAGCGCTAAGCTCCCTTTTGGAAGGCCACCACCCAAGTGGTGGCCGCCAAAGCGTGAGTCACCATCGGCGCCCGGATCCCTCGCCTCTCCCGGTAAGCCTGTCCGCAGAACCAACCTAACAACGTCACCACGAGCGCGTAGCGCCAGTTGAAGGGTCCGCGGAATGGCAGGTGCACCAGGCCATAGAGCACCGAGGTGATCGCGATAGCGACCCATGGCGAATCGAGCGATTCTTCCAGCCACTGTTGCATCAGACCACGGAAGAAGAACTCCTCACCGAGCGAAACCGTCCAAAACAAACCCAGGAAGGTGCCCACCGCCAGCCCCACCAAGGCCAAGCCGCTGGTGGTGAAGCCAAACTGGACCACTCCGAGCAGGTAGCCAAGCGTGAGGCCGAACGGCAGGAACTGGAAGTAGTACTTCAGGCCCGTCAGAAATTCGGCCCGGGAGGGAATGAATCCAAACTGGATCCCTTCCACTTGGCGCACCAGCAGGAAAACGGCGAACCCCAACCGGATCCACATCCACTTGCCCAGAAAGTCCATCCGGCCTGGCTTCGGTGGGGCCGCCGGATAGATGTCGATGAACATGCGCAGCAGGAACGGGATCGCCAGCAGGACCAGCAACGCCGCATCCACCCAGCGGACGCGCGGCAGGGCGACATACCAGAACGCGACGGTCCCCACCAGCGCGAGCAACAAGCCCAGCTTCGCGGCGCTGAATACCCCCAAACTAAGGGTGTAGAGGAGCCATGGCAGAACGGCTGACGCGATCAGCGCGATCGCCAGTTGAGGCTTCGGCCAGCGTTCCAGCCTTTCCCGGACCGCCGCAAAGCCAGGCGCCACATAGCAAGCCGCTTCGAAAAGTAACGCCGGCAAAATGGCTTGCACCGTCGCCAGCGGGATATGCTGTTGCTGAGCATAGACGAGCGCAGCAACTCCCATGAGGCACCATAAGCCGGCCACAAACCAGAAGAAGCTCCGCAGCGGGTGGATCATCCGACTTCTAGTATGCGGGATCGCCGGTGGGCTCCACGCCGAACAGCCGCCCGCCGACCTCGTGAAGCGTGTCGCAACCCGCGAAACCGAGACCGAACAGGCGCGCGCACACTACACTTTTCGACAGTCTGTCGAATTGGCGGAGTGGAATAGCCAGGGCGCGCGCGGCGGACTCTACAGCGAAACGCGCGATGTGCTGTTTTCGCCGACCGGCGAACGGACCGAAAAGTTCCTGCGCAAACCCGCCGACACGCTTCGCTTTCTGAAGCTGACGCCCGAAGACTTCGCCGACCTGCGCGACGTCCAACCCGCGTTGATCACGCTCGAGCGTCTGCCCTATTACCGCGCTCGCGTGAAAGGGTCCGAAGCCGTGGACGGCATCGAGTGCTGGGCGATCGCCCTCGAGCCTCGCCAGATTCTCGAAGGGCAGCGCTTCTTCGAAGGCCTGATCTGGGTGGCGCAATCCGATTTCTCGATCATCCGCACCGAAGGCAAAGCCGTACCGGCGCTGGTGACGCGCAAAAACGGCCGACGCGAAGAGAATCTCTTTCCGCGCTTCTCCACCGTCCGCCAGCGCATGCCCGACGGCTTCTGGTTCCCGGCCGTGACCCTGGCGGACGATGACTTGCCCTTTCAAAGCGGCGTGGTGCGCATCCGCTTGAAGGTGGACTACGAGCGCTATCAGCGCTTCGGCTCCGACAGCAAGATCATTTTCGACGCCCCGCCGCAGTAAATGTTCATTCCCTGCTTCACGGCCCGCGAAACGCGCCGCGAATAAAACATTTTCGTACAAAAATGTTTTAGGCTAGGGTTATGCTTCGCTGCCGAATGTTCCTGTGTATCGCGTTGGGGGTCGCTTCACAGCTCTCCGCCGCGACCATCCTGCGGTTTGACGGGACGCGCGATCGCGAGGAAGTGCTCGAGTTCTACAACGGCGGCACCGGCAGTCTGGGCAGCTTCTACCTGAATTATGGCGTGTCGTTCGCGCCCGGCGCCGTGGCGATCATCGACTCCGACGTCGGCGGCACCGGCAACTTCGCCAATGCCCCGAGCAACTTCGCCGTGCTCTTCTCGACGACCGGCCTGGTGCAGATGAACGTGTCCAGCGGCTTCTACGAAGCACTGACTTTTTACTACGCCACCCACGGCAACGGGCCCACCGGCGGCGCCACCATCTACAGCGGCTTGAACGGCACCGGTTCCGTGCTTGGTTCAGCGACCGCTCCTCCGCCTAGGGTTTCTTGCCCCGGCAATCCGAGCGGCGGGTTCTACGGCTGCTGGCAGGCGGTGACGATTCAGTTCAGCGGCACCGCGCGGTCCGTGGTGTTCGACGTGCCGGCGAATCAGTTTCTGCTGGACAACATCACCTTGTCGTTCTCGCCGGGCGGCCTCGTGCTGAACCCGAGCGCGGGCGTGCCCGAGCCCGCGACCTGGTCGCTGATGGGAGCCGCGCTGCTGGGGGTGTGGCTCAGGTCCAGGCGTCGGCCTGGCGGTAACGCTCGGTAACCTTGCGGAAGCCTTCCGGACCCGGCGTGCTCATGCCATGCTCGAGTCCGATGATGCCCCGATAGTTCATCCCCGCAATCGCCTTGAAGATGTTCTGGTAGTTCATCTCGCCCGTATAAGGCTCTTTCCGCCCGGGCACGTCACCCACCTGGAAGTACCCGATCAAGTCGTAGTAGTGCCGCAAGTGGTTGATGATGTTCCCTTCGGAGATCTGCTGGTGATACATGTCGAACAGGATCTTGACGTTCGGACTGTTGGTGCGCCCGATGATCTCCGCCGCGTGCTCCGAGTACACGACGAAGTAGCCGGCATGATCCACCTTGTGGTTCAGAGGCTCGAGCACCAGCACGAGCTTCGTCTTCTCCACCAGCTCCGCCGCGCGCTTGAGGACGTCGATGCAGGTATTGGTTTGCTCGGCGACGCTCAGATGAGGGACCGAAAGGCCGGAGCAAACGGTGGCGACTTCGTTGCCGATGACGCGATGAATTTCGACAGCCTGGCGGACGTCTTCTAGAAAAAGACGGTGCCCGCCACGGTCCGGCATCGCGGTGGGACGCCAGCCGCCGCGGTTGACGACCATGGTGCCCATGGAGAGCTTGAGCGCGTCCATCTTTTTGCGAATCGCCTCGATCTCAGCCATGGTGTGACGCGGCAGGCCGTTGTATTCGAAGGCCGTGAAGCCGGCATCGGCGTAGGCTTGCAGCTGGTCGGTGACGGGGAGCGGAGCGAGCCAGCCCACCGGAGGACCAAAGCGGAGTTTGAAGCCCGGCGCGGCGTGCAGGCGCGTAGCGGTAGCAAAGGCAGAGAGTTGGAGGAAGGTGCGGCGCTCGATCACGAGCGCTAGGCTATCACGGCTGGTCTAACGGACCAGCGTGGGATCGAGCTGAGAGAGAACGCCAGTGGGGCCGACTAAGGCATCGGTGGCGCGGAAGACGACGCAGTTGCGGCCGGAGCGTTTGGCTTCGTACAGAGCGTCATCGGCCACCCGGACCAGGGACTCCGGCGTCTCGAGGGTCAACGGCGACGAGATCGTCACCCCGAAGCTGGCCGTCAGATGATGGAGCGTTCCGTTCCCCGAGCGAATCTCTACCGGCTTCTCGCTGATCGCCACGCGCAGGCGTTCGGCCTGAGCGCGAGCCGCGTGTTCGTCGCAGCCGGGCATCAGAATCAGAAATTCCTCGCCGCCGTAGCGAGAGAGTACGTCGTAGTTGCGGACGCCGTCCGCCAGACGCTTGGCCGCTTCGCGCAACACTTCGTCTCCGGCTAAATGGCCGTAAGTGTCATTAACAGACTTGAAGTGGTCGAGGTCCACCAGCATCACCGACAGCGGGGCGTTCTCACGAATGGAGCGCTGCAACTCGCGGTCGAACATTTCGAACGCCTTGCTGCGGCTCAGGACGCCGGTGAGGGGATCGTGCGCGGCTTGGCGACGCAGTTCCTGCTGCAATTTGACGATGCGCGTGCCCGCCCGCAGGCGGACCTGAAGCTCGTGCTGGTCAAAGGGCTTGGTGATGTAGTCGTCGGCGCCGGCGTCCATACCCTCAATCAGGTCTTCCTTCATGCTCTTGGAGGTGAGGAGCAGGAGGTAGGTGTAGGGTTCCTGACCTTGTTGATGGCGAACCTTGCGGCAGACTTCCGGACCGGTGAGCGCGGGCATCACCCAATCGAGAATGGCAATGGCAGGAGCCGATTCGCGCTGCAGAATCTCCCACGCTTCGGCGCCGTCGCAGGCCACAGCGACTTCGTACCCCCACTTGCGAAGGGTGGCTTCGAGCAAGTGGCGGCTCACGATACTGTCGTCAGCAATGAGAATTCTCATGTAAGGCCGCGATCAAGCCCGAATCCGGGCATCTCCATTATCTATTCTGGACTGCAGACTGGGGCGAACTCGTAACGGGTCGACGGCTGGCGATCGGGGGCTCGGCGTGGCATTCAACCTCTCCGACTCGTATCGGCCCGAATCGCGCAAAACCTTAGTTTCGGGGCGCTTCCTGTCGTCCCGAGTGCGCCGGCTGGCCTTGACACCGTATCCTGTCAATGCACATGCGCGTTGAGTTCATTTATTCTGTCGCCTTTTTCGCCGTGTTTCAACTCGGCGCCCAGGCCCCAGTCGCCGACCCTCCCACCGCCCACGTGATTGTGACGAAGTTCTCCGTCGCCGGAGGGCCCGGCGTTCCCCGCCAAGTGGTGGAGACCGAGCAACCGCCGGGAACCCTTCTGGGGACCCTGGCGCCAATGGCGACGGCGGATGGCGCGACGTGGATTGGCAGCGACAGGGGTCTGCTACGCCTGGCGCCGCAGGAACGCCAGCCAGGCAATCGCGCCCGCTTCTTTCAGAGCCAGCGTTACCTTCCCGACGACCACGTTGCCCGTGTGCTTCCGGACGGCTCTGGCGTCTGGGTAAGGACGCGAACCGGAATCTCCCACTTGGAGTTCAAGCGCCTGACGCTCGAGCAGAAGGCCGACCTCTTCGAGGCACGCGTGCGAGCCCGGCACGACCGTCATGGGATGGTGGCCGACTCCCATCTCGACCGGCCCGGCGACCTCAGCTCGAACACTCTCGCGTCGAACGACAACGACGGCCTCTGGACCGCCATGTACGCCGTCGGCAAGCTCTACGAGTACCGCGTGCGCCCGCAACCAGCGGCGCTGGCCGCCGCAAAGAAGGCGGTCGAGGCCGTCTTGTTCCTGGAGCAAGTCACCGGCGTCCCCGGCTTTCCGGCTCGTAGCTATATCCGGCCCGGTGAACGGCAGCCCCGCGATGGCGAATGGCATCGCAGCGCCGACGGCCAGTTGACCTGGAAAGGCGACACCAGCTCGGACGAGATCGTGGGCCACTTCTACCTTTACGGGCTGGCGTGGGATCTGCTGCCGCCTGCGGAGACGGTGCTGCGGAACCGCGTTAGCGCCACCGCGCGCCGCATGATGGACTACATCATCCGCCACGGCTACACGCTGGTCGATCTCGACGGCCGGCCCACGCGGTGGGGCTGGTGGAATTGGGAATACTTTCGCGGCGAGAACAAAGCCGATGGCCCGCTGAACGCGCTCGAAGCGCTCTCGTTCCTGAAGACAACCCATCACATCACCGGCGATGAAAAGTATGCGCGCGAGTACCGGCGGATGGCGCTCGACGAGGGCTATCTGGCACACGCGGCCAAGTATCTGGAACTGCGCGAAGAGATCAACTACTCGGATGAAGAGCTGGCGATGCTGCCGTTTTATCTGATCTTTCGATATGAGAAGGATACGTCGATGCTGAAGGTCTACCGGCAGGCGCTCGACCAGTGGTGGGAGAATTGCCGTCGTGAGCGCAATCCGCTGTGGGACTTCATCTACCAGACGGCCAACCCGACGGCGAAAGTCGACCTGGCAGCCTCCGTGTTTACGCTCCAGCGCGTTCCGCTGGATCTGGTGAAATGGAACGTCGACCTCACCCGGCGCGGCGACCTTGCCTTGGACCCGGCACTCGACCGGTTCCGTCAGCCACAGATGCGCAATTGGCTCCCGCCCGATGAGCGCGCCGTCATGAAATGGAACGGCAATCCGTTCCGTCTCGACGGTGGCCACAACGGCGCGGGCGAAGATGATGGGGGATTCTACATCCTGGCATATTGGCTAGGGCGCTATCACCGTTTTATCGGGGGGCCAGCGTCGCAATAAGGCGCTTCAATCCCGTATGATGGGGGAAGTGGAGCGATCGGGGTGCTTGTTACGGCGCCGGGTCGGCAGGCACGGCGTGAGGTCCGAATCGCGGTCTGAATTCCAACAACAGTTTGATGGGTGTTTTGGCACACGTCGCCGCGCGCTCTTGACTTAGCGGTGACGTAAGGAGAAGCAATGTCCAAGATTTACGAACCCCAAAATTCGGTGCTGGTGCCGATGGTGGTGGAGCAAACCTCGCGGGGGGAACGGTCATACGACATTTACTCGCGGTTGCTGAAGGAAAACATTATCTTCCTGGGCACGCCGATCGATGACAACGTCGCCAACCTGATCATTGCGCAGATTCTGTTTCTGGCCGCCGAAGATCCGGAGCGCGACATCTCGCTGTACATCAACTCGCCGGGCGGTTCGATCACGGCGGGCCTGGCAATTCTCGACACGATGAACCTGGTGGAGCCGGACATCGTCACCACGTGCGTGGGCCAGGCTGCTTCGATGGCGGCCGTGCTGCTCGCCTGCGGCACCAAGGGCAAGCGATTCACGCTCCCGCATTCGCGCATCCTGATCCATCAGCCCTCGATGAGCAATCTGGGCGGCCAGGCGACCGACATCGATATTTATGCGAAGGAAATCCTCCGCATGCGCGAAGTGCTGAACGACATCCTCGCCAAGGCCACTGACCAGTCGGTGGAGCGCATCGCCCGCGACGTGGAACGCGATTACATCCTCGAGGCGGAGCAGGCCGTGCAGTACGGCATCGTCGATCGCATCATCACCTCCCGCGAGCCGGCCAAGCCGCTGCAGAAGGTTTAAGTCTCACTCCAGACTGTTTGGGCAAAGGCCGCTCCCGGTGGGGGCGGCCTTTTTGCTGGCCCTTGATAAGTTCTGTTAACGGCATCGTCTGCAGCCCGTTGTAACTGCTAGACTAAGGGCCATGATCCGTCACCTTGCGCTGGCCTTGACGCTGGCCTTTTTGAGCTTCGCCGCCGAACCGCAGACTAAGGACGCGGTGACCGCCGCCGACAAAGCCTGGGCGGCCGCGACGGTGAAAGCCGATGCCGCGGCACTGGGCAAGCTACTCGCCGACGACCTCAACTACATCCATTCCACCGGGGCGATCGACGATAAAGCATCTTTCATCGGCAAGCTGAAATCTGGGGAACAGAAGTATTTGAAAATCGACCACGACAGCAGCGACGTGCGGTTGTACGGCTCGACGGCCGTGCTGACGGCCACGGCGCGGGTAGAGTCGATCACCAAAGGAGTGAAGGGACCGCCGAATCACCTCCGCTTCATCCACGTTTGGTTTTATTCGAAGGGCGCCTGGCAGTTGGTGGCGCACCAGTCGCTGCGCATTCCGTAAATCGTCCGCGCCGGAAACTTCCCGAGAAAGTCGAGGAGGCCCAATGATCATTGGGGTACCGAAGGAAATCAAGGATCACGAGTCGCGCGTCGGCTTAGTACCGGCGGGGGTGACCACCTTGCGTGAACACGGCCATGAGGTGCTGGTGGAAACCGGCGCCGGACGGCTGAGTTCGATTCAGGACGTCGAGTATGAAGAGGCCGGGGCGCGCATCCTGAATTCCGCCGCCGAGGTGTGGAGCCGCGCCGACATGGTGGTGAAGGTGAAGGAGCCCCAACCCTCCGAATATCAGCACTTCCGTCCGGGCCTGCTGCTCTTCACCTATCTGCATCTGGCCCCCTTGCGCGACCTCACCGACCATCTGGTAAATGCCCAGGTGGACGCGGTGGCCTACGAGACGATCCGCGAACGCGACGGTTCCCTGCCCCTGCTGACGCCGATGAGCGAGATTGCCGGCCGCATGTCGGTGCAGGTGGGCGCGCAATATCTCGAAAAGCCCATGGGCGGCCGCGGCATCCTGCTGGGCGGCATTCCGGGCGTGCAGGCCGGCAACGTCGTCATCATTGGCGGCGGTGTCGTTGGCCACAATGCGGCGAAAATCGCGGTGGGGCTGGGTGCGCACGTCACGCTGATCGACAAGAATTTGAACCGCCTGCGCGAACTGGACGACATCTACAACGGACAAGTCGTGACGCTCGCCTCGAATAGCCATACCGTTCGCGACGCGCTCCGCCATGCGGACTTGGTGATCGGGGCGGTGCTGGTGCCGGGCGCCTCGGCACCCAAAATCGTCCGCCGCGACATGATCAAGCTGATGCGGCCGGGTTCAGTGGTGGTGGACGTCGCCATTGACCAGGGCGGCTGCATCGAGACCGCTCATGCGACGACGCATTCGGACCCCATCTACTACGTCGACGACGTGCTGCACTACTGCGTCTCCAACATGCCGGCTGCGGTGCCTCATACCTCGACCTACGGCCTCACCAACGCCACCTTCCCGTATCTGTTCAAGATCGCCGCCCGCGGCTTGGCCGAAGCCTGCCGCTCGACGCCGGCGATCGCCGAGGGCGTCAACACCTATCAGGGCCACGTCGTTTATCCGGCCGTCGCCGAGAGCCAGTCCCGCGAGTGGAAGGATGTGAGCACGCTGCTCCCGTAGCCCCGCGCGCAAGCTCTCAATGCTGGTCGATTTCACGCTAATCGAGCGGGCGAGTAAGGGCGATGACGCCGCGTTCAATGAAATCGTGCGCGCTTACCGGCGGCGGATTCTCGGGACGATCGGGCGGCTGATCGGCCGGCCGGAAGACGTGGAAGATGTGGGCCAGGTGGTTTTTCTCCGACTTTACGAGTCGCTGGACCAGCTACGCACGGCCGAGATGTTCGAACCCTGGCTTTACCGCCTCACGGTGAACGCCTCCTACGACTATCTGCGCCGCAAGCGCCGCCGGCCCGAATCCCGCATGGCCGACCTCTCCGAAGAGCAGGTGATTCTCGCTGACGCTTCTGCCTCCATGGACCGCGGCACCGATGAGCAACGCAAGGCCGCCACTCGCGAGTTGGTGGAATCGCTGCTCTCGGCCGTCTCCGAGGAGGACCGCATCTTATTGACCCTGAAGGAAGTGGAAGGCCTTTCCATCCGGGAACTCGAAAACATTTATAAAGCTAAAGAAAATGCGATCAAGGTGCGGCTCTTCCGCGCCCGGCAGCGCGTCCTGAAGGCTTTTGAAAGACAAAAGGGCGGATCGTCCGCGCGGGGCGACGACGAGTAACCTTGCTTGAACGCGAAACGTTATGATATGGGAGAGCACTGAGATGGAAGAAGACCTGAAATCGGTGGAACTCGATGCGCTGTTCACGGCGTATCGGGAAGCCCTTCCCGACACGGATGGCGGCGCGGACTTCATGCCGGGTTTGTGGAAGCAGATTGACGCCCGGCGCAGCTTTGACCGTCGCTTCCGTCTGTGGACGCACGGTCTGCTGACCGCCGCGCTCGCTGGTTGCCTCGCCATGGGCGCTTTCCTGTTCACGCAGAACGCTCCTTATTCGGATTATCTGGAAGTCCTGGAAGCCGATAACCGGACCGCCGCCGAAGGCGCCGGCACTTTCCATCCGGTGAGCTACGACTTGTCGAAGCCCACCCCGGCGAGCGCTGAACCTTGGATCGTCGTCGAGGAAGAATAACGTGAAGCGTTGGAGCATCGCTCTCTACGTCCTTTTGATCTTTGCCTCGGGCGTTGCCGCCGGAGTGCTGGGTCAACGGCTGGTTTCCTCCCGCGTGGTGAGCGCCGAATCGGGTCCCCGGACGCCGGAACAGTGGCGCGCTCGCTTTATCTCTGAACTTTCGGACCGCCTGACCCTCGAAGCGAACCAGATCTCGAAGATCAATCAGATCCTTGACGTGACGCGCGCCCGCTTCAACGAAGTGCGCGAACGGAATCGTCCCGAGATGAAACGCATCCACGACGAGCAGGTGGAATCGATCAAGGCCTTGTTGAACGACAGCCAACGCTCCGCGTACACGCAGTTCCTCGCCGAAAAAGACGCCGAGCGCAAAGCGCGCTCAGGCGAAGCGCGATAGCCGTAAGAAGTCGATCGGCAACGCACTCTTCCCCTTCATCGCCAGATCCGCCAGCGCCTCGCCGATCACCGGTGCGAATTTGAAGCCATGTCCGGAGAAGCCGCAACCGAACGCCACTTGTTCATGATCGGGATGCCGATCCAGGATGAAGTCCGTGTCGGGCGTCATCGAATAAAGGCACGCCTCGGCCCACAGCGTCTGGCTGGTGGCGCCCGGCAGGAACTGTTCGGCGGCGGCGCGGAAGTCGTCAATGTCGCGCTGGGTGACGGTGCGGTCGACGGTATCCGGGTCGCAAGCTTCGGACGCCCGATGCAGCCCGAATTTCAGCCCTTCACCGGCGCGATAGGGGGTGCCGTAGTAGAAGATGCCCGGGTAAAGAGCAATCAGCCAAAGCGGCAACTGGGCAAACGGCGCCGGGGCGGCCGGCTCGAAGTGAACGTAATGGACGCGGTGGGCCTCCATCGGAACGCGCAGGTCGGCCAGGACTTTGGCCGACCAGGGACCGGCGGCGATCACCAGACGTTCCGCCGTGAAGCTCATCTCTTCGGTCTCCACCCGCACGCCGCTGCCCTCGGCCTGCCAACGGATGACGCGCTCGCCGAAGCGCAGACGAGCGCCCTGGCGCTCGGCCTCCGCGCACTGCGCGCGCACGCAGTCCTCCGGCTTCAGGACGCCGGCGTTGGGTTCGAGCAAGCCCCAGACGTCATCGCCCACCGAAAGCGCCGGGAAGCGCCGGCGGATGGTGGCGGCGTCCAGCAACTCGTACGCGAGCCCATGGCGCTCGGCGGAAAGCCGCGAGCCGGCCACGATCGGCGAGTCCAGCGCGCCCATCCACAGGCCGCCGGTGATCTCGAGCAGCGAGCGGCGACTGCGGGCTTCGAGGTCGCGCCACTGGCCGTAGGCGCGCTGCACCAGCGCCACGTAGTCGGGCTTTTCGAAATAGGCTTCGCGGATAAAGCGGCTCTTACCGTGGGACGCTCCGAGGACATGTCCGCCGGGGGT
Source organism: Bryobacteraceae bacterium (assembly GCA_044226365.1). Classification (GTDB taxonomy): domain Bacteria; phylum Acidobacteriota; class Terriglobia; order Bryobacterales; family Bryobacteraceae; genus JALHNI01. The sequence continues at coordinate 12,520 of JBGAHE010000105.1, read as the reverse complement.
GGGCATCGAGCCCCAGCACGCGATAACCCCGTCGGCTCAGGTGGTCCGCCGCGGCGCTGCCCATCGCGCCCAGCCCCAGGACAATGACATCAAAATTCGGCATTCGTGAGATAAACTATAGTTTCGCAAACGCGGCCCGAACCCGTGGGCTGCGCGTCTAACCCAAAGAACCCAAGAGTGCAAAACATCCTATGATCCGAGTCGAAGGCTTAACCAAGCGCTACGCCCAAAATGTGGCCGTAGACCGCATCTCCTTCGAAGTCGAAAAAGGGCGCATCGTCGGTTTCCTGGGCCCGAACGGGGCCGGCAAAACCACCACCATGCGCATGCTCACTTGCTTCATGCCTCCGTCAGAAGGCAAAGCCAGCGTAGCCGGCTTCGATTGTGTCACCCAATCGCTCGAGGTGAAGAAGCGCATCGGCTACCTGCCCGAAACGCCGCCCGTCTACACCGACATGTCGGTGAACGAGTATCTGATGTTTGTGGGCGCGCTGAAGCAGATTCCCTCGCCCGAGCTCGCCAGGCGCGTCGCCGAAGTGGAAGAACGATGCGCCGTAGCCGACGTCAAGAATAAGTTGATCGGCAAGCTGTCGAAGGGTTATCGGCAGCGCGTGGGCCTCGCCCAGGCGATTATCCATAATCCGGATGTCCTGATCCTGGACGAGCCAACCTCCGGTCTCGATCCGCGCCAGATCATGGAAACCCGCGACCTGATCAAGGGCTTGGCCGGCGACCATACCATCATCCTCAGCACGCACATTCTGCAGGAAGTGGAAGCGATGTGCGAACAGGTGATCGTGATCGCCAAAGGCCAGTTACGCGCCATCGAACCGCTGGACCGCCTGATCGCCCGCGGCGTGGGTGCGGTAGACGTGGAGATCGAAGCGCGCGAAGGCACGCTGAACTTCCAGTCCGCCAAGCAACTGCTTGAGAAGACGCCGGGCGTGACCCGCGTCACGCAAACGGGGGAGGTCCGCAACAACCGCGTGCGCTTCGCCGTGGAGAGCCAGTCCGGCCACGATGCCCGCGGCGACCTCGCCCGCGCCGTGGTTGGCGCCAATCTCAATCTCACCGAACTCCGTTCGGGTCTCGAAAAAATCTATCTTGAACTGACGGCCGCAGCCCCCGCCAATACGGTTGCCTCCGAGGAGACGCCGGCATGACCCTCATCTGGTCCATTTGTAAGAAAGAACTGAATNGGCCCGAACGGGGCCGGCAAAACCACCACCATGCGCATGCTCACTTGCTTCATGCCTCCCTCAGAAGGCAAAGCCAGCGTAGCCGGCTTCGATTGTGTTACCCAGTCCCTCGAGGTGAAGAAGCGCATCGGCTATCTGCCCGAAACGCCCCCCGTCTACACCGACATGTCGGTGAACGAGTATCTGATGTTTGTGGGCGCGCTCAAGCAGATTCCCTCGTCCGAACTCGCCAGGCGCGTCGCCGAAGTGGAAGAGCGATGCGCCGTAGCCGACGTCAAGAATAAGCTGATCGGCAAGCTGTCGAAGGGTTATCGGCAGCGCGTGGGTCTCGCTCAGGCGATCATCCATAATCCGGATGTCCTGATCCTGGACGAGCCAACCTCCGGCCTCGATCCGCGCCAGATCATGGAGACGCGCGACCTGATCAAAGGCTTGGCCGGCGACCACACCATCATCCTGAGCACGCACATCCTGCAGGAAGTGGAAGCGATGTGCGAACAGGTGATCGTGATCGCCAAGGGGCAGTTACGCGCCATCGAACCGCTGGACCGCCTGATTGCGCGCGGCGTGGGCGCAGTGGACGTGGAGATCGAGGCCCGCGAAGGGACGCTCAACTTCCAGTCCGCGAAACAATTGCTGGAAAAGACGCCCGGGGTGACGCGGGTCACCCAGACCGGCGAGGTCCGCAACAATCGCGTACGCTTTGCCGTGGAGAGCCAATCCGGCCATGATGCCCGCGGCGACATCGCCCGCGCCGTAGTCGGCGCCAATCTCAATCTCACCGAACTGCGTTCGGGTCTGGAAAAGATCTATCTTGAACTGACGGCTGCGGCTCCCGTAGCCACGGTTGCCTCCGAGGAGACGCCGGCATGACCCTCATCTGGTCCATTTGTAAGAAAGAACTGAAGAGTTACTTCTCTTCCCCCATCGGCTATCTGCTGCTCACGATGTTCTCCCTGATCATCGGCTTCTTCTTCTGGAACGTGGTGACGTACTTCGCCGTCATGGGCCAGCGCCAGATGCAGATGGGCGGCAACATGAATGTGAATGAGTTTGTGATTCGCCCGCTCATTCAAAACATGAGCGTCGTCGGCCTGTTTCTCATCCCGCTGATCACCATGCGGCTGTTCGCCGAAGAAAAGAAGCAGGGCACCATCGAGTTACTGCTCACCTCGCCCGTCACCGACTTCCAGATCCTCTTTGGCAAATGGCTGTCGGCGCTTCTGATGTACGGCACGATGGTCTTGTTCTCCGCCATCAGCTTCTTCTTTCTGTTCGCCTACGGCAACCCGGACGTCAAACCCATGCTGGTAGGCTTCCTGGGGCTGATGCTGCAGGCCGGCGCGCTGATGTCGCTCGGTCTGTTCATCTCCAGCCTCACGAACAATCAGATCATCGCCGGCGCCACGACCTTCGCCGTCTCCCTGTTGCTGTGGACGTTCGAGTGGGTGGCCGGCTACGAAACCGCCGCCTGGGCCAAGGTGATGTCCTACATTTCGGTGATTCCACACTTTGAGTCATTCACCCGCGGCGTGATCGATAGCAAGGACGTGGTCTACTTTGTGTCGGTGACGTTCCTGGGCCTGTTCCTGACCTCGCGGTCGCTCGAATCTTTGCGGTGGAGGTCCTAATGCAACAGCGTCAAACCAAGTTTGCAGCTTATACCTCTGGCTATGTGTTAGTCGTTATCGCTGTGCTGGCGGCAGCTAATTGGCTCGCCAACCGGCACTCGAAGACTTACGACACCACGGCGAACAAACGCTATAGCCTCTCGGACCAGACCGAGAAAATCGTCAAGAACCTGAAGCAGGAAGTCCGGGTCAGTTACTGGGACACACCGGATCAGTTCCGCGCCGCCAAGGATCTGCTGGACCGTTACCACGGCCTCTCCGAGAAGCTGGTCGTCGAGTACATCGACGGCAATAAGATGGCTCGTCTGGCTCGGGAGAAGAACATCAAAGCTCCCGGCACCATCGTCGTCGAGAGCGGCAACAACCGGCAGGAAGCAAAATCACTCACTGAAGAAGAGATCACCGGCGCACTGGTGCGCTTGCTGAAGGGGACCGACCGTCAAGTCTGCTTCATTCAAGGCAGCGGCGAACGCGACCCCGGCGACAGCACCAAAGGCAGCGGCTACGCGCAGGCCAAGACGCTGCTCGAACGCAATAACTACAAGACCGAGACGATCAGCCTGCTGGAGAAGCGCGAGATTCCCGCCGCTTGCACCGTCACCATCGTGGCCGGCCCTCGTTTCGACTATCCGGCCGAAGTGGCCAAGGTGATTCAGGACCGCGTGGAGCAAGACGGAGCCGTGCTCTTCCTGCTCGATCCGCCCTTGCAGTTAGGCGCCGAGAAGATCGCGCCGAATCCGGAGTTAGTCTCGTTGCTCGCCAAGTGGGGCGTCACTCTCAATGCGGACCTCGTCCTCGACGACAGCCGCGCCGGACAGATGTTCGGCCTGAGCGAAGCAACGCCCCTGGTGGCCAGCTATGACTCGCATCCCATCGTGCGCGACATGACGCGGGTCGCCACGGCGTTTCCGCTCGTACGCTCGCTCGAAGTAAAGTCCGGCGGCGATGCCGTGGTGCAAAAGCTCTTCTCGACGCTCGAATCGAGCTTCGCGACGCGCAATCTGTCGGCCGCGCAAATTGCGCCGAGCAAGGACGACAAGCCCGGTCCGCTGGCGATCGCCGCGGCCGGCACCGTCAAGAAAGGCCGCTTCGTCGTCGTCGGTTCCTCCATGTTCATCACCAACAGCATCCTGCGTTTCCAAGGCAACGGGGATCTGTTCATGAACATCTGCAACTGGCTCTCGGCCGATGAAGACTTGATCTCGATTCGGCCCAAAGATCCCGACAATCGTCCTTTGAACCTCACGCGCGCCCAGATCATCACCATCCGCACGTTCAGCCAGTTCATCCTGCCCCTGATGGCGATCGGCGCCGGCGTAATGGTGTGGCTGAAGCGGAGATAAGCGCGCATGAATCCACGCGGACTTTACGCAGCGTTGGCGCTGGCCGTCATCCTGGGCGGCGGCGTCTGGTGGTCGCTCCGGGAAGAAGAAAAGACCGGCAAGGACTCCGGTGCGGCGGCGCCCGGCGCCACCAAGTTACTCGACTTACCAACGTCGCAGATCGCCAGGACCGAGATCAAGAAGCTCGGAGCCGAGCCGGTCGTCATCGAGCGGACCGCTGGCGATAACTGGCGCATCGTGGCGCCTGCCACTTACCTGGCTGATCGCGAAGCCGCCAATGGCGTGATCACCGCGCTCGCCTCACTGACGGCCGATAAGACCATCGACGAGAAGCCGAAGTCGCTTGACGAATACGGGCTCGGCATTCCCGCCATCGAACTGGTGCTCACCAAGAAAGACGGCAAGACGCATCGCGTCCTGGTGGGCGACCAGTCCAGTATGTCGGGCGGCTACTTCGCCAGGATCGACAACGACACCAAGGTCTATAGCATCTCCACCTTCACGCAAGGCAATCTGAATAAGACCCTGGCCGACCTGCGCGATAAGCGCCTGCTGCCGCTCGAAGCGGGACAGGTGACGCAGTTGACGCTGACGGCCAAGGGCACGACGACGGAGTTCAGCCGGTCCAAGGAAGGCTTGTGGCAGATCACCAAGCCGCAGACCTACCGCGCTGACAACTTAGCTGTGGAGGAGATTGTCCGCAAGGTGAGCGAGGCGAAACAGGACGCGACGCTCGCGCCGGAGGAAGCAGCCAAGCTCGCTGCCGCGTTTGCCGGCGGCACGCCGGTCGCGACTGTCAGCATCGCCGGGAAGTCACTCGAAGTGCGCAAGGCTAAGGACGACTATCTGGCCAAGGCGTCCGGCGTCGAGGGTGCGCACAAGGTCACGAAAGAGCTGGCCGAGGGCCTCGACAAATCGCTGAGCAACTTGCGCACGAATAAGCTCTTTGACTTCGGCTTTGCCGAGGTGAGCAAGGTCACTTACCGCGAAGGGGCCACGAATCTGGTTTACGAGCACCAGGCCGACGAGTGGAAGATGGGCAGCCAGAAGATGTCCGGCGTCTCGGTGCAGAGTTACATCGATAAACTGCGGGATCTTTCGAGCTTACGTTTCCTCACCGATGGTCTACCGGCGGAGTCGGTGGAAGTGACGGTGACCAGCACGCGGGGCCTGGAGCGGGTGACTTTCGGCAAGAAGGGTCCGCAGTGGCTCGCCCAACGTCCGGGAGAAGCGACGGTGTACGAGGTCGAGAATAAGCTGGTGGAAGAGTTACAGTCCGCCGCGCGCGCCGTGAAGCCTGAAGTCGCCGAAAAGAAGAAGTAAGTGGACGAACATTCCGTCCTCCTCACTGACCTGTATCAGCTGACGATGGCGGCGGGCTATTACGCCGCCGGCAAGCAGCAGGATCTGGCCACCTTTGACCTGTTCGTGCGGCGCCTGCCGCCTCAACGCGACTATCTGATTGCCGCCGGACTCGCTCAGGCGCTTGAGTTCCTGGCCGGGGCCCGCTTCACCCGTGAAGAGATTGCCTGGCTGCGCGACTTACCCGTGCTGACCAACGCCCCGTCTTCGTTTTTCGACTATCTCGAGCGCTGGCGATTTACGGGCACCGTGCGCGCCGTGCCTGAGGGTACCATCCTCTTTGCCGGTGAACCCCTGCTCACCATTCATGCGCCGGTGATCGAAGCGCAGCTGGTTGAGACGTATCTGTTGGCCACCCTTAGCTTCCAGACGATGATTGCCAGCAAGGCATCACGGCTGGTGGAGTTGGCGGCGGGCCGGTCCGTCGTTGAGTTCGGCTCGCGCCGCGCGCATTCGCCGATGGCGGGGCTTTACGCGGCGCGCGCGGCGTACATCGGCGGCTGTAACGGCACGAGCAATGTCCTCGCCGGGCAGCGCTTTGGCGTGCCGGTCTTTGGTACCTCGGCGCACTCCTGGGTACTCGCCTTCCCCGATGAGCAGGAGGCTTTTCGCCAGTTACAGAACTTACTCGGCGAGCGGACCGTGCAATTAGTCGATACTTACGAAACGGCCGAAGGCACGCGCCGCGCCGCGGCACTCGGTCTGCCGCTGGCGGCGATTCGCATCGATAGCGGCAACCTGATCGAACTCTCGCGCGAGGCCCGGACGATCCTCGACGCTGCCGGCCTCGCCAGCGTCAAGATCATGGTGACCGGCGACCTGGACGAAACGTCGGTAGCCGAAATCGTCGCCGCGCAGGCGCCAGTCGACTCCTTCGGGGTCGGCACGCACTTGGCGACCTCGGCTGACGCCCCGAATTTGGCCGCCGTCTACAAACTGGTGGAGTACGAGAGCCACGGCGAAGTGCGTTATCCCGAGAAGCGTTCGCCCGGCAAAGCGACGCTCGGCGGCGCGAAGCAGATCTACCGTCAGGATGACCGCGACATTCTCGCGTCCGACGATGAGGTGCTGCCCGGCGAACCGCTGCTCGCCGTGCGGACAGCGGAGCCGGTAGCCGTCGCCCGCGAACGCTGCGCCCGCCAGCCTCGCCGCCCGCGTACGATCGAAGTAAGCGAGAAACTTCGTGCGCACCGTATTCTTTGACATCGATACCCAGCTTGATTTCCTCTATCCCGCGGGCGCGCTGTACGTGCCCGGCGCCGAGCATCTGGTGCCCCTCGTCGCCCAGTTGAATCACTTTGCCGTCGCCCGCGGCCTCCCGCTGATCTCGACGGTCGATGCGCATGCGGAGAACGACCCGGAGTTTCGCTCCTGGCCGCCCCACTGCATTGTCGGTACGTTCGGGCAACGCAAGCCGGAAGCGACGCTAGTGAGCAAGGGCCAGACGATCGTCGGCAAACAATCGACGGACTGCTTCACCAACCCGCAGTTGCCTGCCCTGCTCGACGAACTGCAGCCCCAGCGTTGCGTCGTCTATGGCGTGGTCACCGAGATTTGCGTGCTCCAAGCGGCTCGCGGACTCGTCCAGCGCGGCCACCACGTCGAAATCGTCGCCGACGCCGTCCGGGAATTGGACCCCGCCGCGGCGGCAAAGATGCGCCAAGAGTTCACCTTCGTCAGCCTCGCGCACATACTGTCCGGCGCCTAATCAGCCGATAGAATACGAGTCATGCGACGCCTCGTCTTCTTCGCCGTCTTGCCGCTGTTCGCACAACCCTCGCAGCCGCCGCTCAGCGAAACCGAACGTCTCGCCTGGTTCAAAGAAGCCAAATTCGGCATGTTTCTGCACTGGGGCGCCTACTCAGTGATCGGTCGCCATGAGTGGGCCCGGCAGCGCTTTCAGATCCCGCAGGCCGAATACGACCAGTATGCCAAGCAGTTCAACCCCGTCCATTTCAACGCCGAAGAGTGGGTGAACATCGCTCAGAATGCGGGCGCGAAATACATGGTAATCACCTCGAAACACCATGACGGGTTCTCCATCTTCCGCTCTAAGGTCTCGGACTACGACATGGAGATCACACCTTACAAGGGCGATCCCCTGAAGGAATTGGCCAACGCCGCTCAGCGCAAAGGCATGCGCCTTGGCTTCTACCACTCCATCATGGACTGGCATCACCCCGACTATCGCCCGAAGCGCGATTGGGAATCGAAGACGCCCAAGGCCGGCGGCAATAATAACCGCTACGTCGACTTCATGAAGGCTCAGATTCGCGAACTGCTGACGGGCTATGGCGACGTCGCCATGATGTGGTTCGACGGCGAATGGGAGCACACGCTGAAGGACCTCAAGCGCGACGACGAAGTCTATGACTTCATCCGCAACCTCCAGCCGAACTGCCTGATCAACGATCGGCTCTACGAGCGCCAGCCGGGCAGCCGCGGCGACTTCGGTACGCCGGAGCAGTTCGTCCCCGCCACAGGCGTCGTCGACCCGTCCGGCAAGCCGGCGCTGTGGGAATCCTGCGTCACCATCAATCAGGACTCCTGGGGCTACAACAAGTACGAGACCGAGTTCAAGACGTCGCGAGACCTCATCCGCATGCTCATTGAAGTGGTGAGCAAGGGCGGCAACCTGCTGCTCAACGTCGGCCCCACGCCCGATGGGCGCATCCAGCCGGAGTTCGTCACGCGCCTGGAAGCGATGGGCAACTGGATGAAGGTGAACCAGGAGGCAATCTACGGCACCACGGCCAGTCCGTTCGCCCGCCTGCCCTTCTACGGCCGCGCCACCGTGAAGAACAACAACCTCTACCTGCATGTCTTCGAGTGGCCGAAGAACGGGCAATTGCGCGTGCCCGGATTGAAGAATCCGGTCTTCTCCGCGCGTCTGCTGGGCGACCCGAATGCCGTGATCGGCATCAGGAAGGAGAACGACGACGTGCTCCTGACGCTCCCGAAGGCCGCGCCGAACGACGTCGCGAGCGTCATTGCGTTGAAGCTCGACTCCGCCCCGGTCACCGTCCCGTATCTGATCGCGCCGAACCGCTCGGGCGTGATCGAACTGGGGGCCGAATCCTGCGAAATCGAAACCCGTTTCGAGCAACGTGCGAAGAAAGAGAATGCTCTCGGGCACGTCTTCGTCACCAAATGGACCCGGAACGACGACGTGCCGACCTGGAACTTTAAGACGCCCAACGGCGGGCGCTACTCTGTCGAAATTAGCTACGGCAAGAGCGGCCGACCCGATCCCGCTGCGGAATACACGATTGCCGTCGGCACCCAAAAACTCACCGGCAAAATCGAACCCACCGGCGGGGACTGGGTTTTCAAGCCCCATCCGGCAGGTACCCTAGCTTTACCGGGCGGTGAACAAACGCTGAAAATCACCACGAATGTCAAGGGGACTGAGGCAATGCAATTGGAGCGCGTCACTCTCCGTCCGGCTCGCTAAAACTTACATTTTAAGACGCTTATGGCCTCTAATTGCCAGAGATGGCCTCCGCCTGTTAACCTATAGGACAAGAGGAATTCATCTTTATGGCGGCAAAACCTGCCTTCGCCACGGGTGCTCAAGTTGAACACGTTAAGTTCGGCCTGGGTTCCGTCCAAATTTGCAGTGAAGAGCATGTCTCGATTAAGTTCGATGACCACGGGGAAAAGAAGTTCGTGCTCAGCATCGTCCTTCCGAATTTGAAGAAGAGCGATCGCACCCCACCCCCTGAAAAGCGCAAACCGCGCAAGACCAAAGCGGCCGCTGCGCCGAAGGTGCCCACCAACAGTGGCACCCCGGTGGCCATGTCGTAGGGCGTTTAGTCGCCCGTTTCGATCTTCATTCCGTCGTCGCACACGGTTTGGCAGCTTTTTACGTGCGCCACGCCGTCGATGCGGACGCGGCATTCCTGGCAGATTCCCATGCCGCAGAGCGGTGCGCGGGCCTCCCCGCTCACCGAACGGCGGAAGCTTGTCCCGCCAGCCAGATAAACCGCGATCGCCACGGTCACTCCGCGGTCCACGTCCACCGGTTGCCCATTCACATAGACTCTCACGCCGCCTCCCGGCTCTGGAAACGACTCGGCAAGTAGGGCGCTACGGGAATGTCCGTCGGCCGCTGTAGGATCTGGTCCACCAACAGGCGAGCGGTGCCCAGCGACGTGGTGATGCCGAGCCCTTCATGGCCGGTCGCCAGATACAGCCCCGGCCGGATCAGCCCGATCAGCGGCAGTTTGTCCGGCGTGGCAGCGCGAAAGCCGGTCCACATGCGCACGATGTTCAGTTGCGCGAGCCGCGGCATGTAGTGCACGGCGCGGCGCATCATCTGCCGCAGCAGGTCGTCGTTGATTTCGCCTCCTGTCTGCTCATACTCGCGCGAGGAGCCGATCAGGACCTGCCCCGTTTTGCGAGGCTGCACGTTGAAGGCGACGGATTCAGTCGCATGCGTATGCGCGCTCTTCAGATACCCCAGCTCCACCAGTTGGTGTCGCACAAAACCGGGATAACGGTCCGTAATCACCAGGTGACCCTTTCGCGGCTTCAACGGCAGCGCGGGAAAGAAGCGCGACGCAGCCGTGCCCAGAGCGCAGATCGCCAAGTCGCAGGCGAGACGCTTGCCGGAAACTTGCACTCCCCCGGCATCGAACGCTTCCACGGCCCCGCGCAGCAGCTTGGCGCCGGCTTCTCGCGCATAATCCAGGAGCCACTTCGCCGCACAAGGCGCATAGATGACGCTGTCGCCCGGGACGAGCAAACCGCCCGCCATGCCCGGCGCGAGGTTCGGCTCAGCTTCCGCCAGCGCTCGTTCGTCGAGCACTTCGGACACCACGCGCCGATCATGGAAGTAACTCTGCTTCTGCCGGCAAGCCTGCAGTTCCTCTTCGTCCGCGGCCACCCACAACGTGCCAGCCGGATCGTACTCCACCTCGCGCGGCAGTTCGCCCAGCAACGACTGCCAGAGGTCCCGCGAATACTTCGTGAGCGCGAACTGCGCTTCGGAATCGTCCATCACCACCAGGTGCCCCATGCCCGCCGCCGTAGCTCCGCCACCCACCTGCGCCTGCTCGACAATCGTCACGTTGGCACCGGCATCGGCCAACGCCGCCGCCACCGCCGCGCCGACGATCCCCGCGCCCGCCACCACAATCTCGGTGCTCATCCCCGAATCCCTTCGCGGAACGGATCGCGCGGATCGAGCAGCAGCGTTGCCTCGGCCGTGATGTAAGCCGACCCGCGAATCGTCGGGCGAATGCCCTGCCCTTCCGCCGCGTAAGTTCCTTCGAAGATACTGCCGACGATGCTCTCCTGCCGAAACACCGCGCCCGGAGCAAGCTTGCCATCGGCGGCCAGGCAGGCCAACTTCGCACTGGTTCCCGTGCCGCATGGGGACCGGTCATACGCGCCGCCCGGACAGAGCACGAAGTTGCGCGAATCGCCCGCGCGCGAAGGTCCGAAAAGCTCCACATGGTCGATCAATTCGCCGTTCGCGCCGGTGATGCCGGCGTTGTCCAATGCCCGGCGAATCGCCTTCGCGCAGGCATCCAATTGGGCCAGATTCTCCAGTTCGACGGAAAGACGATGGTCATCCACCAGGAAGAACCAGTTACCGCCCCACGCAATGTCACCATGCAGGAGGCCGTAGCCTTCGACCTCCAGCGGCACTCGTTTCGCATACCGGTAGCTGACCACGTTGCCCACGCTGACGTCGCCTTCCGGATGCAGCGTGGCAGTCACTTCGCCCACGGGCGTCTCGATGCGATGCGTGCCCGCCCCAATCCGCCCTTGATGGGCCAGCGTGGCCATCAGCCCAATGGTGCCGTGCCCGCACATGCCCAGATAGCCAACGTTGTTGAAGAAGATGATGCCGGCCGCGCACCCCGGATCGACCGCCGCGCAGAGCAGCGCGCCGACCAGCACGTCCGAGCCGCGGGGCTCATTGACGACCGCCGAGCGCAGCCAGTCATGCTGGTCTCGCAAGAGTTCGCGACGCGCGCGCATGTCGCCGCGGCCCAGGTCAGGACCGCCCGCGATCACGATGCGGGTCGGCTCGCCCCCGGTGTGCGAGTCGATCACCGAAAGCCGAGTCATGCGTATTTGGTAAGGTCTGGCCGCAGGGCAATCGCGTGGCGGATGATGCGCAACGTTTCATCGCGCTCCGCGCCTTCAATCGCCAGTCGCGGCGCCCGCGTGGTCTCGCTACCCAAGCCCACCTCCGCCATGCAGAGCTTGATGTACTGCACCAGCTTCACCTTCGTATCGAGATGCAGCAACGGCGTGTACCAGCGGTAGAGTTCGCGGGCTTCCGCCCAGCGCCCGGCCTGGGCCAGTTCCCAGAGCACGCGATTCTCGTCGGGGAAAGCGTTCACCAGTCCGGAAACCCAGCCCTGGGCCCCCAGCAGGGCTGATTCCAGCACCAGATCGTCAACGCCCGAGAACAGAATGAAGCGGTCGCCAACGGTGTTAATCAGATCGGTGATGCGGCGCACGTTGTCCGACGATTCCTTGATCGCGACGATCGTGGGCTCGTCCACCAGTTCCTGAAACATCGTCGGGGTGACGTCGACGAAGTACGCCGGCGGATTGTTGTAAATCATCACCGGCAGCGACGACGCTCGCGCGACGGTGCGGAAATGCGCCAGCGCTTCGCGTCCATCGGCCTTATAGACCATTGCCGGCAGCACCATCAGGCCATCGATGCCAATGCGCTCGCAGTCTTTCGCATACTGGCAGGCCGTGGCGGTGGTGAACTCAGCCACACCCGAGAGCACCGGGATGCGTCCGGCGACCGTAGCCTGGGCGGCCCGCAGCACTTCCAGCTTCTCGTTATAGTTGAGCGCCGTATTCTCACCCACCGAGCCCAACAGGATCACGCCGTGGATACCGGCCTTGATCATCAACTCCAGGTGCGCCAGCGTCGCATCCAGGTTCAAACTTTCGTCGGCATGAAATTGCGTAGTTAACGCCGGGAAAACGCCTCGCCAGTTGGTGGTCA
>JBGAHE010000104.1:0-26953 GCA_044226365.1 Bryobacteraceae bacterium | reverse complement strand
GAGGGCCAGAAGCTCAACAGATTCGTCGCCACCTGGCTGGTCGGAATGCCATAACGCGCCAGCACCGCTTTCGCCTGATCCACCCAGGCGGTCGAGGGATGCGTCGCCGTCAGCGACAGGTTCGCAATCGCCTTCTGACCTTCCAAAGTCGCGAAGTAGAACAGCTTGTTCTTGAACACCGGACCGCCCACCGAGAAGCCCCACTGGTCGTTGCGCATCACGCGCTTCTTACTCGTGTCCGGATTCTGGAACGGCGTGAAGGCCGAAAAGTATTCGTTGCGGTTGAAGTAGTAAGCCGAACCATGCAGCGAGTTGGTGCCGCTCTTGATCACCAGGTTCACGTTCGATCCGCCATTGCGGCCGAAGTCGGCGCTCGCGTTGGTCACCACCGAGAACTGGTCGATCGCTTCCACCGGCAGCAACGTTCCCGCAATGCCCGCCACGCCGCCCTGATTCACCGCCGACGTATTGTGAAAGCCGTCGTTGTTATCGGCGCCGTCAATCTGATAGTTATTGCCCGACGTCCGCATGCCGTTCACCGAACCCGACGAGGGCGATACGCCCGGGCTCATCTTCAGCATCTGCCGGAAATCGCGGCCATTCATCGGCATGTCCTGCACCATCTGCGGACCCACCACGTTCGCCAGCGTCGACGACGTCGTATCGATCGTCACCGCCGCCGCCGACACTTCCACCGTCGTCGCTTGCTGCGCCACCGACATCTTGATCGAGATATTCGAAGTGCGCGACACCGCCACTTCCACGCCGTCGATCTTCTGCGTCGTGAAGCCGGTCTTGGTCACCGTCACGTTATACAAACCCAGCGGCAGGTCAGGCATCGCGAAGTCGCCCGAAGCCGACGCCACCGTTTCGCGCGTCAGGCCGGTGCCTTGATTCACCGCCAAGATAATGGCATCGGGCACCGCGGCGCCCGTCGCATCCACGACGTTACCGACAATGCTGCCCCGGAAAGTTTGCGCCCATGCGGCGACGGAAAGGAGAGAAACCAGAAGGAAACTGCGCCAGGCAGATCTCTGCATATGTGTTTAACCTCGTAAGGAGTTGGACTAATGCAGCAGGCGGCGACTGGGGTGGCCCGCGCGAAGAAACTCAATTTCTGACGAGGAAAAGAGAACAGACCCTTAATTACAAAATGCTTACCAGTAGCCTAGCACCTGCCGCTCTGGAGGCTCAATCCAAATCTTTTATAAGCCTCGATATGCGCCGCACCAATGCATTTTCAACCACTTAGGCGAACGACTTTTCAATCCTCAAGCATTTCCCGCGAAACTCGCGTCGTAATTTCCGGCTTACTCCCCCAAAAACTCGTCTCGCTGTTACCATATTCCCGATGAGGGATTTTTCATGGAGGACTGTCTTCAGTGTCCTCCTCCTAACCGGGACTATGGCTTGGGCTCACGACGCCAACCAGCTTTATTTCGAGAAGAACACCGGACAAACCGCCGCTTCCGTCCGTTATCTGGCCCGTACCCGTCAGGCCACCATCTTTGTCACTGACCAGGAAACTGTCTTCTCGCTCCGTGGCGCGGGCAAAGCCGAATCCGCCGTCCGGCTCTCCTTCCCGAACGCGAGCCGTCAGGCGCGCTGGCGCGAAGAGCAACCCCAGCCCCTCACCGTCAGTTCTTACATCGGCGACCGTTCCCACTGGCGAGACTCCATCCCCACTTACCGGCAGCTCCGCCGCTCCAACGTCTACCCTGGCATTGACCTCGTCTATTACGGCACCGCCCGGGAAATGGAGTACGACTTTGTCCTTCATCCCGGCGCCCGCCCCAGCCACATTCGGCTGAAATTCGCTGGCGCCCAGCGCCTCCAACTCTCCCCCACCGGCGACCTCGAAATCGTCACCCCCGCCGGCACCCTGCTCCACCGCGCTCCGAAGATCCTCCAGCACTCCCGGCCCGTCGCCGGCCGTTTCCGGCTCCTCAACCCCCACGAAGTCGGCCTCGAAGTCACCGGCCCCTACGACCCCGCCGAGCCCCTCACCATCGACCCCGTCGTCACCTTCAGCAGCTTCTACGGCGGCGAAGGCGACGACCGCGTCACCGCCTCCCGCAACGCTTCCATCGTCGGCTACACCAACTCCATCGCCTTCCCCGGCGCCAACACCCCCGGCGCCGGCGGCTACGACGCCTTCTACATGTCCTTCGGCCGCACCCCCCGCATCATCTACCTCGGAGGCTCCCGCGACGACCGCGCCTACGCCGTCTGGAACAACGACACCGACATCACGCGTGTCCGGACCGAGGCCCTTGCGTTCGGGGGCGAAACCGAGTCCTCCGACTTCCCGGTCTTCTACCGCGGCCGCTTCCAGTCGTTCTACTCCGCCAACGCCCAGGTCGAACTAGGCACCTTCCGCGGCGCGTCCCAAGGCTTCGTCTTTTCCCTCAACTCTCAGCCTTCCGCGGGCCTCTACTCGAGTTACAGCGCCTTGTTCGGCGGCAGCGGACGCGACCGCATCCTGACTCTCGACGGGGCCGACGACTCGATAGCCGTCGGCGGCGAAACCGACTCTCCCGACCTTCCCATCGCCACTTCCCAAGCCCCCTACGCTGGCGGCAAGGATGGCTTTGCCGCCATCTTCACCCAAAATGTCTCTGCCTCCAGCCTCACGCGCATTTTCACCACCTACTGGGGCGGCTCCGGCGACGACGCCGTGCGCGCGATCTACGGCACCAGAAGCATCATCATCGCGGGCACCACTACCTCGGATGGCCTACCCGTGGTTCGCGGGATCCAGACCGAACGCCGCGGCGGCGTCGACACCTACGTCTCCTTTCACAATGGCCTCTTAAACCCCAGCTTGCTCGCCAGCACTTATTGGGGCGGCTCCGGCGACGACCTTGTCCGCGTGCTCGTTCCGCTCAGCTGCGGCTTCTGGCTGGGCGGCGATACCTCGTCCTCCGACCTCCGCACCGAACAAGCCGCCCAACCCGCCTTCGGCGGCGGCGAGAGTGACGGTTGGCTCGCCCAGTTCGACCTCGTCAGGGAATCCGCCACCGCGTCCGCCTTCCATCTCCGCCACGCCGGCTATTGGGGCGGCAGCGGCCGCGACACCCTCCAGGGCCTGGCGGTCTACAACCCGACGATCAACCCCAGCAACCTCAGTCAGCCCTCCTTCCGGGCGGAACTGCTCGCCGCCGGCACCACCAACTCCCTCGACTTCCCGCGCCGCGAAGCCAGCCAGGATTCGTTCGCTGGTGGCGATACCGACGCCTGGTATGGACTCTATAGCCCCATTGATGGCCGTCTCGCTTCCAGCTACTTCGGCGGCAGCGGCGCCGACGAAGGCGTCGGCATCGGACAACTCGAAAGCGGCCCCCTTCTCCTGGCCGGCAACTCCGACTCTCCCGTCCTCCCCCACCTCGATCCGGTCGAAGGCAACCAGCGTTCGGGCGGCGTCGACGCCTTTGTCGCCCGTCTATCGTCCCCATCGCTCCAACTGACTTATTCGCCCTATGCCGCGCTGGACGCGTTCACCGCCGCCGTCATCCCCCCGGCCGTCCTGCCCGATCCATCCAGCTCCGCCATCCAACTCCGCGTCCGCTCCAGCGATCCTTCGCGCCTCACTCTCTCCTTGAGCCGCACCGCCGTCGGCACCCCCGAACTCACTCGCCTCTGGACAGGCGCCTCGCTCTCCCTTTATCTCCACGGACTCGCCTCCGAAGGCACCGCCGACGTCATTCTCAGCGCCGATGGCTTTGCCGAACGCCGCTTCCCGGTCCACCTTCGGCCCCTTAGTGGCTCTCTCTTCGTCGGCACCCAAGGCTCCTCCGGCCTCAGCACCGCCACCCAGGCGCTCCTGAAACTCAAGCAGAATATCAACGTCCAGCTCACCTTCCGCGCCGTCAGCGCCGATGGCTCGGAAACCGCCTTCGTGTCTTTCCCCCGCCCCGGCATCCCCGACGCTGTCCCCCAACTCCTCAGCTCGGACTCCTCGGTCGTCTCCGTCTCCGGACAGTTCACCTACGCCGACACTGTATGCTGCCTCGGGTCCACCCTCTCGCTCAGCGCAGACCAACCCGGCCAGGCCACCCTCTCCGTCACTCTCGGCGGCCGGCTCCTCACCGAACTCCCCGCCGTCGTCGAGCCCATCCGCCTCCGGTTCGGCGGTCAGGCCGTCCCCGGCTTCCAAACCAATCTCTTCCTTGGCGCCGATACCAGCGGCGTCATCATCCCCGCCCGGGTCACGGTCGAAGATCCGGAAACGGCCCAGTTGTCAGCCGGGTCCGCCCCCTCCTCCACCATCGCCGCTTCCGATGTCCGCGCCCTTTCGTCTTTCACCCTGCTCGCCGGCACCACCGGCAGGCCGATTCGTCTGCGCGCCCAAAGTCCCCTCACCGAGGACACGATCTTCGAGGTCCCGCTCACCTCGCCGCAGTTCTCCTTTTCCGGCCCCCCGGCGGGCTACTTGCCGGTTCGGTCCACTGGAACCGTTACCGTCTCGCTCATGACGCCTTCAGCCACCCCCGGTGGCCTGGGTCGCTATTTCAGCTCCGAACCGCTCACCTTTCGCCTCCGCAGCGAAGACCCCTCGATCATCGCCGTCGACCAGCCGACCCTCGTCGTCGCCCCCAACTCCGAACTCTCCTCCGCCATCGCCATCCGCGCCGTCGCCACCGAGGGCGAAACCACGCTCGTCCTCGACGGAGCGCCCGGACTCGAGCCTCGCGACAACCGTCTCCGCTTGCGCATCGGACCGCCCTCATCTGGCCCCAACGATTGGATCTCCATCGCCGGCGCCGCCACCCTTGGCCGCGATCTCGAAACCACCTGGACCTGCTCCGGCGCCCCCCTCCCGGATGGCCTCACCTTCACCAGCAGCGATCCCACCCGCCTGTTGCTGCGCGCCCCCAATCAAACCACCGGCGCGGGCTCCGTTTCCCTCTCCCTCTCTCCCACAGCCACCTCCAGCTCCGTCACCCTCCAAGCCCTCGCCGGTGAAGGCACCGTCGACATCACCATCTCCGCCCCCGGCCGGCCCACTCTCACCCGGCGCGTTACTCTCGCCAAGGCCACCGCCTTCTGGGACACCGTCTTCACCGAACTCCTCGTCGCCCCCCAGGCGCAGCTCGCCGTCATTTACGGCCCTGACCTCGCCGCCACCGGCATGGTGAGCGCCGCCGGCGGCACGTTCTCGCAGACCGTCCGGCCCGGCGGCGTCGCCCCCAGCTTTGAAATTCTCAACTCTGATCCCAGAATCGTCAGCGTCTCCCGGAACAACCTCGCCGTCACGCTCACCCCCCGCGAGCCCGGCCTCGCCACCCTGGATCTGAGCGTCGATGGCGCCGTCAACCCCCGCGCCCGCCTCCTGGCCCGCGTGGCCCCCCGCTACCTCTCCTTCACCCCTCCCACCGACCCGCTCGGCAAAGACCTCTATCGCACCTTCCGCGCCGGCTCCGGCGACAACTCCA
Source organism: Bryobacteraceae bacterium (assembly GCA_044226365.1). Classification (GTDB taxonomy): domain Bacteria; phylum Acidobacteriota; class Terriglobia; order Bryobacterales; family Bryobacteraceae; genus JALHNI01. Next base: position 21,518 of record JBGAHE010000104.1, on the reverse strand, counting down.
CCATCCCCATCACCATCACCAGCGCCGACCCCTCGCTCCTGCGGATCAACGGCCAGAGCCGCGTCCAATTCCAGTCCAACGAATCGGTCCGCCTCGAGGCACTCTCTGACCAGGGATTCGCCCACCTCCGCCTCGAAAGTCCCGGCTACGCCACCTCCACCTTCGACGTCGAGCTCGCGCCGGCCACCGTCCGCTTTGCCAGCGTCCCGTCCGAAGTCGTCCTGCCGCAATCCCAGATCTACGTCGAGATTGGCCTCAACGGCGAGGGCCGCCGCGTGGGCCCGCCCATCGTCGTCGAACTCATCTCCCGCGATCCCCAGGTCGCTCCTTCGTCCGGTCCCATCACCCTCAATGGGCGCGTCACCGTCTCCCTCCGCGCGCTCGCCCCTGGTGAAACAACGCTCGAACTTCGCCCGCCCGCCGGCATTGCCGGCGCCGCTTCCCGGTCCCTTACCGTCCGCCTCGCGCGTCTCCGGTCCAACAGCTATCGCCTCCCCGACGGCTTTCAGACCATCGTCTCTCCCACTTTCGAAAACGGCGGCTCCGTCTCCGAAACCGCTTATACCGTTCGCTCGCTCCACCCGGATCTGCTCCGCGTGGCTCCTCGCTCCCCGCAAGGTAGCGCCGCCTCGCCCAGTGCCGCCTCGCTGGATCTACCCAGCGGCCGATCCGATTTCTACATCCAGGGTTATGGCGTCGGCGAAGCAGTCCTCGAGTTCACCAGTCCGAGCTTCACCACCACCCAGATGCTCGTCTCGGTCATTCCCGCCACCCTCACCCTCAGCGGTCCGAACCAACTCCCCCTGGCCGCTCGCCTGGCACTCATCTCGGTCCTCCCCGAACCCGCCTCCAGTCTCAGCTACTCCATCACCTTCCGCTCCGATCGCGCTCCCCTCCCACTCCGTCTCGAATCGAGCGACCCTAGCGTCGCCGTCGCCAATCCCGCCAGCATCGCCTATCCCACCGGCTCCGAGTTCATCCTTCGCGCTCTCAAGGCCGGCACCACCAACCTCCGCCTTATTCTTCCGGACGGCAGTTCCAGCCCCCTCTTCCCGCTCACCATCACCCCTTCGCCGATTACCCTCTATACCCCCAAGTCCATCGGCAAGGACCTCCTCGGCTCCGGCTCGATCACCACCCCCGACTCGTCAAACCTCAGTGACCTCTTCAAAGTCACCAGTACCGACCCCGCCCTCCTCACCCTCTCCACCTCCCCCACCGACCCAGGCACGACCTCAATCAACACCCTGGGCGGACGCGAGTTCTATTTCCATGCCCTCGGCGAAGGCCGTTCAGTGGAAGTGGTCGCCGAATCTGTCGGCTACCCCCGGTCATCCGCGCAAATTCAGCTCTGGTCCTCAGGTGCCAGCCTGGCCAGCACCCCGCTGACGAATCTGCCGCCCGGCTCCACTACCCCGGTCTTGGCGCGCCTGGTATCCGTCGACCCCGTCAGTCAGCAGCCCGGCGACCAATTTGCCCGGATGCGCCCGGGCGTGTCGATTCCGATTGCCATCCAAAGCAGCAATCCCTCCGTTGGCACCGTCACCCCCGCCTCCGCAACGCTTTCCGGAGAGAACGTCGCGTCGTTTACCTTCCAAGCCATTCGTCCCGGCACCACCACGCTCTCCCTCTCGGCCGTCGCGGGTTACACCACCCCGCGCGGAAGCGCGCAAGTCAATGCCACCGTCGTCGAACCTTCCTTCACCATCAACGATTCCCGCATCGGCGCCTGGCTCGGCACGCCGCTCTTGGTCTCTCCGGATCGACCCTTGCCGGAAAACACCACCGCCCAGGTCTCCGTTGAGGGCCTCGGCCTCAGCACCACCCTCCCCCTGATCCCCCGCAGCGGCTTCGCCAGTTTCGAGGTCATCGTCAACGCCCAGATCGCGTCTGGCGAAGGGACTCTCGTCGTCGCCGCGCCAGGCTACGCCACCAAACGTTTCCCGCTCCGCGTTCTGCCCTCCGGCTTCATCTTCACCAACAGTTCTTGGACACTCTCCGTTGGTCGTTTCGTCGCGGTCGAGTTCAAACCCGTCGCCCTCGATCCGGCCACCCTCACGCCCGTCAACCCGTCGTTCAAATACCGCGTCCTCCCTGTTTCCGGCCCCACCGCCCCCGGTGCACAGATCCTCCTCGTCGCCAACGACAATCCCAACGCCCTCGCGGTCATGCCGACCGAGATCCCCCTCGGCTCCGGTCTGGACCTCCAGTACCTCAGCCTGCAGACCCGCGCTGTCGGTCAGGGGACCCTCCGTCTCAACGCTCCCGCCCGCTTCACCACCCCCACCGCCGGCCACATCATTTCGATTCAGGTAGTCCCCTAACCGCCGCCCCTACAACCACCGCAGCGGCCAAGCGCCACCGATGCGTCGCGCGAACTCGCCCAACCCCGCGCGCTCCCGCTCGCCCAACTCATACCGGATGCTCTCGGTCAAATAACGCAGTTCCCACGGCGCCCGCGCTATCTCGCCCCGCCGCGCCAAACCTTCGCGCGCCGCCGCCCGCAGACTCTCGGCCACCGCGGAATCAGGCGTCCGCAGCGCCCACACCGCAAAGACGAACGGCAGCCCCGTTACCCGCTTCCACTCCTCGCCCAAATCGAGCACCGGCTGCTCCGGATGCGCCTGCCGGTACGCAATCGCGGGGTCGCCGATGCGCAGTTGCGCCTCGCCCCGCTCGCTCACCCATTCCCGCCCCGCGAGTAACTGCTTGGTTAACTCCACCGACGTCCGCGAATCCGCATCGAGCACCAAGCGCCGCACCTCCTCCAAAGGCTTCTCGAGCGACACAATGACGCTATACACCGGCCCGTCGCAGCAGATGCCCAGCCCGTCCACCACCCAATAAATCGGGTTCGTCAGCACCTCCACCACCGGCACCAACGCCGCGTCCACCTCCCCCGCCCGCAACCACTCCGCCAATTGACGCGGCGGCGCCAACCTTGGTTCCAGTCCCCACAACAACGGCTTGGCGTTCAGGTACGAAACCGACCCCAGCCTCAAGCGCCCACCAACTCGTACACCGTATTGCGCCGTCGCGGTTCCCGCCCCATCTCCCGAATCGCCCGCTCCAGCGTCGCCACACTCTGCTCTTCCGGCGTCGCCGCCCCCGCCATGTGAAAGATCTTCTCGCGAAAAATCGTCCCGTGTAAGTCGTCGACTCCGTACTTGAGCGCCTTCTGCGCCAACGGCAACGTCAAACTGATCCAGTAACCCGTCACGTGATCGAAGTTATCCAGATACAGTCGCGTCACCGCCAGCATCCGTAACTCCTCGTCCGGCTGCACCCGCACTAAGTGACTCAGCGCATTATTCCGCGGCTCAAACGCATAAGGCACAATCGACGTAAACCCGCCTGTCTCATCCTGTAACTGCCGCAGCCGGTCTAAGTGATCGATGCGCTGCCACGGCTGCTCCACATGCCCGTAGAGCATCGTGCACGTGCTCCGCATCCCCATGCGATGCCACAGGCGATGCACCTCCAGCCACTCCTCGGCCGTCTCCTTGCCTTTGCAGATCTGCTCGCGCACACTCTGGTCGAAGATCTCCGCACCCCCGCCCGTCAGCGCTTCAAGCCCTGCTTCCCGCAGCCGCTCGAGCGTCTCCCGGATTGACGCCTTCGCCACATGCTCCGCCAGATGCCGGATCTCGATCGCCGTAAACGCCTTCACCGCCATCTCCGGGCAAGCCGACTTCAACTCCCGCAGCAGTGTCAGATAAAAGTCGAAAGGCAGCTTCGGATGCAGCCCGCCCACCATGTGCACTTCGCGCGCCCCTTGCGCGTAAGCTTCGGCCGCCTGCCCCACCAGGTGCTCCCGATCATGCGTAAAGGCGCCGTCCTGCCCCGGCTTGCGCGCAAAGCTACAAAACTGGCAGCTCAAATAACAAACGTTGGAGTAATTGAGGTAAGTATTGAAAATGTAAGTGGCGATATTGCCATTCTTCCGTTCGCAGACCGCATTCGCCGCCTCGCGCAAGTCCTCGAGCGCCGCACCCTCCAACAGCCGCCCGCCCTCTTCCCGACTCAGCCGCTCGCCCGCCTGCGCCTTCGCTAAAATCTCTCTCAATCGGCCTCCTTCTTTCAGCCTACTACGCCCCCCGAAACCACCGTGCCAACACCCGCCCCACCTGTCCCGTCCCGCCCTGGGAGCACGTTTTTCCATTGATGACCATAATGACCAGTCATATTTAATTCCTATGCTAAGCTTAGGGCATGCAGCCAACGCTGAAAAAAGTAACCGCGATTTCCGCCACGGACTTCAAAGCGAGGTGCCTGCAGATTCTGGACACCGTCAATGAGCAGCGAACTCATGTCATCGTCACCAAACATGGCAAGCCTGTGGCCAGGGTGATCCCGTTCAACGAAGAGCGCCCCTCGCTGGAGAACAGCCAGCGCGGCTCCCTTCTCTTCCACGGCGATCTGGTGAACTTCGACACGTCGGATGATTGGGAAGTCAACTCTTGAGGAAGGTTGTCCTCGACACTCACATTCTCCTCTGGTGGCTTGGCTCCAGTGACCTTCTCTCGTCTGCGCAGCGTGAATTTCTTCGTCGCGCGGATCGGGAAGGCGAGATAGTGATCTCCGCCATCACTCTTTGGGAAGTTGCCAAGCTGGTTTCGGTCGGTCGAATCTCTTTACCTGTTAGATTGGACCGTTGGCTGGCGGATCTGGAAAATCATCCTCAGCTCAGTGTCTGTCCCCTGCACGACGGCGTAATCAATCTCAGCGTCACCTTGGAGAACTTCCATCGTGATCCGGCGGATCAAATCATCGTCGCGACGGCGCTCTACCTGGGATACCCTCTCATGACTTTGGACCGGCGCATTCGAGAATGGGGCCAGGTCGCGACTCTCTAAGGCCGATCACGCACCATCCAAGTCCCACTCCGCCCTTCCCCCTCAACCACTTACCCTTCGCCCCTCGCCTGAGAATTTGGTGACCCATGCCACCATGGAATGATGACGTTGCCCTGCCCCTGTCCTCGCCGCCACGATCCCGCCAAAACCCTAAGCCCCCGCTAAATCAACAACTCCCGGGTTCGTTTCGTCACCTTCCCGCCAAATCCGGTTACAATCTGGACCAATGCGTTCCCTCCTGTTCCTCCTGCCGGCCCTTCTCCTCGCCCAATCCGCCCCGGAACACGGACGCCGCCCCACCAAACTCGTCGTCCGCAACGCCCTCGTCATCGAAGGCAATGGCACCCCCGCCTCTGGTCCCCGCGACATCTTCATCGAAGGCGACACCATCACCCAGATCGCCCCCTCCCGCGCCGCTACAGCCAATCAGCCCGCCGGCACCGCCGTCATCGATGCCCGCGGCCGCTACGTCATGCCCGGCCTCATCAACATGCACGCCCACTTCCAGGACGAGCGGGCCGCCCTCAAAATGCCCGCCGACTACCAACTCAAACTCTGGCTCGCCGCCGGCATCACCACCTGCCGCGACCTCGGCTCGGACTTCGCCAAAACCTCTGTCCTCCGTGCCCAAAGCCGCGCCGGCCAGATCATCGCGCCCCGCTTCTTTCTCCACCGCACCTTCAACACGCCCCCCGTCCCCCGCACCCCCGACGAAGCCCGCGCCCGCATCCGCCAGTTCAAGCAGGAAGGCGCCGACGGCGTCAAATTCTTCGACCTCTATCGCGACATCATGCAGGCCGCCCTTGCCGAACTCCACGCCCAGGGCCTCAAAGGCGCTCACCACGCCGCCGTCGCCGAAACCAACGCCTGGGACGACGCAAAGTTCGGGATGACCACCATCGAGCACTGGTACGGCATCCCCGACGCCGCCCTCGCCGACGGTGTCCAGCACTTCCCCGCCGACTTCAACATCGCCCGCGAAATCGACCGTTTCCGTTACTCCGGCCGCCTCTGGCGCGAAGCCGATCCTCAAAAGCTCGCCGCCGTCCTCGATGCCCTCGTCAAAGCCAACGTGGCCTGGGACCCCACCCTCAACATCTACGAAGCCGCCCGCGACCTCCAGCGCTATCAGAACCAGCCCTGGTTCCCCGAGTATCTCCACCCGGCCCTCAAACGCTTCTTCGCGCCCAATCCCGAATACCACGGCTCCTTCTTCGAACACTGGACCACCACCGACGAAGCCTTCTGGCGCGAGAACTACCGCCTCTGGATGGCCGCCGTCCGCGACTTCGCCCGCCGCGGGGGCACCGTCACCACCGGCGAGGACACCGGCTTCATCTACAACCTCTACGGCTTCGGCCTCATCCGTGGTCTCGAACTCCATCGCGAAGCCGGCTTTGAACCCTTGCAGGTCATCCAGCACGCTACCGCCAACGGCGGACGGGTCCTCGGCCAGGGTGAACGACTCGGCCGCCTCCGCGTCGGCTATGCGGCGGACCTGCTCATCCTGAACGGCAATCCGCTCGAAGACTTCAAATTCCTCTACCCGCCCACCGGCCAGCAAAAGCCCGGCATCGAGTGGACCATCAAGGATGGCATTCCCTATTCAGTCGCCCGGCTCGTGGCCGACGTGAAAGCGATCGTGCGTGCCGCGCGCCAGCCTTAAGCTTCCTTACCAGCCGCCCTACCACTGGCCCCGGCTGCTCGAGTTCCTCACCCCGCGCCTCGTCGCAGGCCTTGAAGAGATCGTCGACGGCGCCTACCGCCGCCACGGCGACGGCTGGTCCGTCACCGTCACCCACCACGACGGCTACCTCGCCGCGCAACTCGCCGGCGCCCCTCCCGCCGACACGCCCCAGCGCCTCGCTCATCTCTTCGATCTCGACGCGCCCATCGCCGCCATCACCTCGCACCTCGCCCGGTTCCCAGCCCTGCGCTCGCCCTCCCATCCCGGGCTTCGCCTGCCTGGCTGCTGGGACCCGTTTGAACTCATCGTGCGCGCCATCCTCGGCCAGCAGGTCTCCGTAAAGGGCGCCGCCACCCTCTGCGCCCGTCTCGTCGACCGTTTCGGCCCCCCCACGCCCGCCGCCCTCGCCGACGCCGACATCACCGGCATGCCCCAATCCCGCGCCGCCTGTCTGCGCGCCGTCTCGCGCGCCTTCCTCGATGGCCTCACCATCGATCAACTCCACACTGTCAAAGGCATCGGCCCCTGGACCGTCCAATACGTCCGCATGCGCGCCCTTCATGACCGTGATGCCTTCCCCGCCAGTGACCTCGTCCTCCTCAAGAAGTCGGGCCACGCCAACCCCCGCTCGCTCACCCAGGCCGCCGAGCCCTGGCGTCCCTTCCGCGCCTACGCCGCGATGTACCTCTGGCGTCTCGACTCGTGATTATGTAACTATAGTTAAGTCAAAATTCTTCACCATGCCTCCTAAGGGTACGCCTTCACTACCGGAACTCCATTCCTCCGTAGACCCCGCGCGTGCCTCCACCTACCTCCGCCGCCTCTTCGCCTTCTCCGGACCCGCCTACCTCGTCTCCGTCGGCTACATGGACCCCGGCAACTGGGCCACCGACCTCGAAGGCGGCGCCCGCTTCGGCTATCAGCTGCTCTGGGTCCTCGTCCTCTCGAACGCCATGGCTGTGCTGCTGCAAACTCTCAGCGCCCGCCTCGGCATCGTCACCGGCCGCGACCTCGCCCAAGCCTGCCGCGACTCTTACCCCCGCCCCGTCACCTGGGCCCTCTGGCTCCTCTGCGAAGTGGCCATCGCCGCCTGCGACCTCGCCGAAGTCCTCGGCGCGGCCATCGCCCTCAAGCTCTTATTCGGCCTCGACGTCTTAACCGGCGTCCTGCTCACCGCCACCGATACCCTGCTGCTGCTCTGGCTGAGCCGCTTCGGCGTCCGCATGGTGGAAGCCTTTGTCCTGGTGCTGGTCACCACCATTGGCATCTGCTTCGGCATCGAAGTCTGGATGGCCAGCCCCAAGTTCGGCGCCCTCGCCAATGGCCTCATCCCCCGCCTCACCGACGAAAGCCTCTATGTCGCCATCGGCATCCTCGGCGCCACGGTGATGCCGCACAATCTCTATCTGCACTCGGCGCTGGTGCAGACCCGCCGCATCGGCGCCACCTTAGCCGACAAAGCCCAAGCCTGCCGCTTCAACTTCATTGACTCTGTCATCGCCCTAAACGCCGCTCTGTTCGTCAACGGCGGCATCCTGGTGATGGCCGCGGCGGTCTTCTACGAACGCGGCGCCGAAGTCACCCAGATCGAACAGGCCCACCTGATGCTCGCCCCGCTTTTGGGCACCAGCCTTGCCAGCACCCTGTTCGCCTTCGCCCTGCTGCTCTCCGGTCAGTCCTCCACGCTCACCGGCACCCTCGCCGGCCAGATCGTGATGGAAGGCTTCGTCAACATCCGCCTGCGACCGTGGCTGCGCCGTCTCATCACGCGGCTGGTCGCCATCGTCCCCGCCGTCATCGCGATTCTGTGGGCCGGTGAGAACGCCACCTATCCTCTCTTGCTTCTCAGTCAGGTCGTGCTCAGCCTGCAGTTGCCCTTCGCCGTTCTGCCCCTGATTCAGTTCACCAGCGACCGCTCACGCATGGGCGAGTTCGCCAGCAAACTCTGGGTCCGCATCCTCGCCTGGATCTGCGCCGCCATCATCGTCACGCTCAACCTGCGGCTCGCCACGCAGCAGTTCGGCGAATGGGCCGCCGCCGCTCACGGCTGGCAATTGTATCTGCTCTACGGCTTGGGCCTGCCCTTCAGCATCGCCTTCGTTGGCTTGCTCGCCTGGATCGCGCTGCACCCGGTGCTGCCCCGCTGGGCCAAGGGCGGCGCCCGCCCCAGCACGCTCGTCAAAGGCACGCAGGATGTCTTTGGCTCCATGACGTACGCCTCGATCCTCGTCCCGCTCGATCATTCGGAGCAGGATCGCGCCGCGCTCGCGCATGCCTCATCCATGGCCCGCCTGCACGGCGCCAGCCTTACCTTGCTGCACGTCGAAGAAGGCGCCACCAGCTTCGTCTATGGCAGTCAGGCCAGCACCTCCGAAATCGAAGAAGGCGAGCTGTACTTCGAAGAGATTGCCTCGCGTTTGCGCGAGGCCGGCTTCCACGTCCGGGTCGAGGTGCGCCACGCGCCGGACCCTGCACAGGCCATCATCGGCTACGCCAAGGAAGCCAAACCCGATCTCATCGTGATGGCCGGCCACGGCCACAAAGGGCTCAAGGACATTGCCTTCGGCACCACCATCAGCGCCGTCCGCCACGCCCTCAGCACTCCCGTCCTTATCGTGCAAGCTTCGGAATAACGGCCTTCAGCGCCGTATGCGTGGCGGAAAAAGCCGCCACCTTCACGTCCACCAGACCTGCCGCCTGAGTAGCGCGCATCACGTCCACTTGCGTGATCGTCTTGACGCCCTTGGGGTAGACGATCCAGACCGCTCCGGCTGGAGCAAGTTTGCCGCGAATCTCCTCCAGACGCTCGAGCGCCACAGGCGTCTCGGCACCCAAAAACACCAGGTCGACGTTCTGTTTCAAACGTTTCCCGGCTTCACTGATCTGGGCTAAAAAGGCCTCGTCCTTCACGCCCAGCACCACCACGCTCAGGCCCGGCTTCACGCCCAACTTATCCAGCAGCGACTTCGGGTTCCGGATCTTCTCCGCCCACTTCGCGGCGTGGTCGCCCAGGTGCAGCACCGCCCGCCCGAGCTTCAGTTGCCCCTCGGACTCTTCCATCGGCGACAGCGGCAGCTTGATCCGATAGCCGTCACCGCGGAACAGCACGTGGTCGCCCTCGAGCCAAGCCTTCCCTTCGCGGTCCACCCCTTCGATCGTCGCGCGGCAAGCGCATTCAGCACCCATGGTGCCGATTGTAAGCGATCACCGCTCCGAGCCCCATTTGGTGAAAAACGGCGAAGCGCACTAAAATATAAAGATTCATGCGAATCTTATCCGTCCTGCTTTGCGTCCCCTTGCTTTCGGCTCAGCCGCTCGAAGAAAAGTACAAGGACGTCGCCGCGAAGATCATTGACACGGCGATGAAGGACGAAGGCGGCTGGGAGAAGCTCACCTACCTCTGCGACCGCATCGGCCATCGGCTCAGTGGCAGCGAAGGCTTCACGAAGGCCGTGAAGTGGTCCGCCGAAACGATGAAGCAAGCGGGGCTCGAAAACGTGCAGACGCCGCCGGTGAAGGTGGTGCACTGGGTCCGCGGCAAGGAAAGCGCAGAGATCGTGGAGCCGATAGCGCGTCCGCTGCAGATGCTCGGCTTGGGCATGTCCGGCGCGGGCGACATCACCGCCGAGGTGGTCGCCTTCAAGAGCTTTGAAGAGATGGACGCCGCCGGCCGCACCAAAGTGGAAGGCAAGATCGTCCTCTTCAACCCGCCCTGGGTGAGCTACGGCGTCACGGGCGCGTTCCGCCGCAGCGGCCCCTCGCGCGCCGCCAAACTCGGCGCCAAAGGCGTGCTGATCCGCAGCGCCGGCATCCCGCAGCAGAACACGCCCCACACCGGCACCACCGGCTTTGACCCCGGCCAGACGCCCATCCCCGCCGCCGCGCTGAGCGAAGAAAGCCTCGGCCTCCTGGAACGCACGCTCAAGAGCGGCGAGAAGGTCACCGTGCACATGTACTCCGAGGCCAAGCACCTGCCGGACGCCGATGGCGCCAACGTGATGGGCGAGATCCGCGGCTCGGAAAAGCCCGAGGAAGTGATCGTGGTCGGCGGCCATCTCGATAGCTGGGACGTCGGCCAAGGCGCGCAGGACGACGGCGGCGGCGTGATCGCTTCGCTGCAGGCGCTGGTGATCCTCAAGCAACTCGGCCTACGCCCGAAACGTACGATCCGCGTTGTGTTTTGGGCCAATGAAGAGAACGGCACCCGCGGCGGCATCGCTTATCGCCAGATGGTGGGCGACGCCATCAGGAACCATGTGATCGCCATCGAAATGGACGGCGGCGCCGAACGTCCCACCGGCTTGGGCCTCACCGGCGGCGGCCCCAAGGCGCTGGAGCAGATGAAAGCCATTGGCAAATTGTTGCAACCGATCGGCGCGGGCAACGTCACCGCCGGCGGCGGCGGCACCGACATCGGACCGCTGATGCGCGATGGAGTCATCGGCTCGGGCGTCCGCACCGGCGGCGGCCAGTACTTCGCCTGGCACCACACGCACGCCGATACGCTGGACAAGGTGAATCCGGAAGACCTGAAGAAGAACGTCGCGCAACTCGCCGTTTTCACCTACGTGCTGGCCGACATGGACGCTCGCTTAGGCCAATAAGTTTTTGCAATTCATTTGCGGAAGCGATTGACAATTTCGCCGGCCATCTCCTAATCTGGACCTAAAGACTCCTAGATTGAAAGGTGGCCGATGCCCCAGCGTTTTCTCTCCCTCTTCCTTTTCGCCGCAGCGCTGCAGGCGCATTTTATTTGGGTACTGCCGGAAGCCGGCCAGGGCAAAGCCGTCGTCTTTCTCAGTGAAGAACTGAAGCCCGACGAAGGCGTGCGGCCGGACTATGTGAAGAACGCGAAGCTCGTGCTGCGCGACGCCGCCGGGCGCGAAACCGCGCTCGCGTTGACCAAAGACTCTGACGCTTACACAGCGGACCTGCCCGCCGGCGGACGCTTGATTCATGGCGTGCTCGACTTGGGCTTCACGCAACGCGGCCCCTCCAAGCCGCACCTGTTGCTGTACTACCCGAAGACCATTCTGGGCGAAGCCTTCGACGGGCAGACGCAGGTGGGCAGCCAGGCGCCCGTGGAACTGGTGCCGCTGGGCAAGCCCGGCGAAGTGAGATTGAAGTTGCTGGGCCGCGGCAAGCCCGTACCGCAGGCCGAGATCACCGTGATCCTGCCCGACGGCCAGCAGGCCAAGCTGAAGACGGGCGACAACGGCGAAACCGAGGTGATCGCCGCCACGGGCCGCTTCGGCGCGTGGGCGCGCTTCTGGGAACCGCTGGGCGGCGAGCGCGAGGGCAAGAAGTACGAAGAGACGCGCCACTACGCCACGCTGGTCTTCGACACGGCGCTCACCACGAAGCCGTTCGCAAAGTTGCCGGAAGCGACTTCGGCCTTTGGCGCCGTGGCCGCCGATGGCTATCTGTACGTTTATGGCGGCCACATCTCGCCGACGCATTCGTACTCCACGGCCGCCGTCTCGGGCAAGTTCCATCGCTTGAATCTGGCCAAAGGCACGTGGGAGAGCCTCCGTGGCGGCCAGGGTCTGCAGGGCATGAATCTCGCCACGTATCGCGGCAAGGTGATCCTGGTGGGCGGCATGTCGCCGAAGAATGCGCCCGGCGAAAAGACTGATACTCGCTCCGTCGCCGAATGCGCCTTATTCGATCCGCAGACGAGGGAATGGCAACCACTTCCTCCTCTGCCCGCAGCGCGCTCCTCGCATGACGTGGTGGTGATCGGCAGCCAGGTGATCGTGGTGGGCGGCTGGAATCTGAAGGGACCGGAACCCACGCAATGGGCGACCGACCTCCAGATCCTCGACCTCGCCGCGAAGAAGCCCGCGTGGACCAGCGCGCCCCAACCCTTCCGCCGCCGCGCGCTGATCGCCGCGGCCCACGGCCAGAAGATGTACGTCATCGGCGGCTTCGATGAGAACAATAACGTGATCAAAGAAGTAGCCGTCTACGATGCGGCCGCGAAATCCTGGAGCAAGGCGCCCGCGTTGCCCGTGGATCATCAGGCGTCGTTCGCACCCGCCGCGGCCGTGCATCAGAACGCGCTCTACGTGAGCGTGGCCGATGGACGCCTGTTCAAGCTTGATGAAGCGAAGGGCGCGTGGATCGAAGCCGGCCGCGGCACGCCGCGCCTGGCGCATCGCGTGGTATCCGCCAACCAGCAGTTACTCGTGCTGGGCGGCGCCGCCCGCGGCCAGAATTCGGACCTCGTGGAAGCGGTGACGCCCGCGCAGTAGAATTGGCTCCATATGGAGCCCAAGACGTTTATCGACCCTTCCACCAGCCGTGTGGTTTTGCTGGTGGGAACGGTGAAAGGCGCGTTCCTGCTCGCCAGCGACGAGAGCCGCCAGCAGTGGACCGTGTCGGGCCCGCACTTCGGCGGCCACGTAGTGTACGCGATGGCCTATGACGGCCGCGCCGGACGCCAGCGGCTTTGGACCTCGTCGACGCACTTTGCTTTCGGCCCCATGCTGCACGCGAGCGATGACTTTGGACGCACGTGGACCAAGCCCGAGTCCGCGCCGGTGAAGTTTCCGGAGAGCGCCGGGCAAGCCGTGGCGCAGATCTGGCAGATCGCTCCGGGCGCCGAGAGTGAGCCGGACAAGCTCTATTGCGGTGTGGAGCCCGCGGCGTTGTTCGAGTCGCGCGACGCGGGCGAGAGCTGGTCCCTCGTGCAGGGTCTCTTCGATCATCCGCACCGTCCTCAGTGGCATCCCGGCGGCGGCGGCTTGTGCTTGCACACGATCGTCGTGAATCCGGCGCATCCGGAGAGCCTGCTGATTGCCATCTCCACCGGCGGAGTCTATCGGAGCGATGACGGCGGCCGCACCTGGACCGCGCGCAATCGCGGCGTCACCGCGGGCTTCCTCCCCGATAAGTACCCGGAGTTCGGCCAATGCGTGCACAAGGTGGCGCGCTCCGCGAATCCGCAGCGGCTCTACTTACAAAATCACGGCGGCCTATTTCGCAGCGACGATGGCGGCGACTCCTGGCAGGACATCGCGAACGGCGTGCCCTCGGACTTCGGCTTTCCGATGGTGGCGCATCCGCATGACCCCGATACGGCGTTCATCTTTCCGCTGGAGACCGAGATGCGCGTTTCGCCCGAAGGAGAGTTACGCGTGTGGCGGACGCGTGACGGCGGCGCATCCTGGCAGCCGCTCGGCACCGGCTTTCCCGAAGAACTGACTTATGAAACCGTGCTGCGAGATGGCATGGCCATGGATCAACTCACCACGCCGGGCATTTACCTGGGTACGCGCAGCGGCAAGATCTATGGCTCGGCCAACGAAGGCGAGCAATGGCGGATTCTCGCCGACGGACTGCCCGCCGTGACCTGCGTGAAGACGGCGACACTGTGACGTTTCTCATTACGAGCTTGCTGCGGGACTTTGCTGGAGGCCAAAGCACCTTGCACCTGGACGCCCCAGCGGCCACTGCAGGCGAGGCTTTAGCGGCTCTTTGGCGGCACTATCCGGGCTTGCGTGACCGCATCGTCAACGAACGCGGCGAAGTGCGTCAGCACGTGAACGTCTTCATCGGCGACGACAACATCAAGCAACACGAGGGCTTGGCGACGCCGGTTCAACCGGACTCAGAGATCACGATCGTCCCTGCCGTGAGCGGCGGTTAAGCCATGCTTCGACGCGGCGGCACGCGGCTCATTCTGACGCTGGGCTTCGGCGGACTGCTGGTCCTGATGGGCTTCAGCGCCCTGCAAACCGAGCAGTTGCTGACGCAGATCCAAAAGCGCAGCCGCACCATCGAAGGCCGCTTCCTGGAACGCAGCCGGAAGCTGAACGAGATTCGCTCGGCGCTCTACCTCTCGGGGACGGTCTTCCGCGACTACGTCCTGGACCGCGATCAGCAGCGCGCCGAAGGTCAGTTACGCCGTCTCGATCAGATTCGCCGCGAAATGGCGCGTTGGCTCGACGATTACGACGGCGGCCTCTCCTCCGCCGAGAGCCCGGCCTTCACTCGCTTACAAGACGAGATTCAGGCTTACTGGAAGTTACTGAACCCCGCCCTTTCCTGGTCCGCGGACCGGCGCGAGAAAGAAGGCTACGAGTTTCTGCGCGACCAGGTTTATACGCGGCGCACGGCGGTGCTCGATCTCGCCAATCAAGTGGCCTTACTCAACGAGCGACAGTTACTGCAAGGGCAAAGCGAGGTGACCGACTTATTCGGCGGCTTCCGCCAGCGTGTGCGTTGGAGTCTGTTGGGGACCGTCGGGCTGGGGCTGTGCCTGGCCCTGGTGGCCGGGCGGCGCATCCTGCTGCTGGAGCGTGAGGCGGAAGAGCGCTTCGCCCAGGCCGAGACCACGCGCTCCGAATTGCGCGATCTGTCGGCTCGCCTGGTGGAAGTGCAGGAGGCCGAGCGGCGCTCGATCGCGCGCGAACTTCATGACGAAGTGGGCCAGTCGCTTTCGGCGGTGCTGCTCGAGACGGCGAATCTGTCGGCCGCTGCCCGCGCGGGCGATGCGCCGCAGGTAGAGCGCCACGCGGACTCGATCAAGCGACTCACCGAGTCGTCGCTACGTACGATTCGAAATCTGTCGTTGCTGCTGCGGCCTTCGATGCTGGACGACCTGGGTCTGCTGCCGGCGCTCGAATGGCAAGCGCGTGAGGTCTCGCGGCGCAGTCCGCTGGTGGTGAATCTGGTGGACCGCGGCGTATCGCCCAGCTTACCGGACCAGCACAAGACTTGCGTGTATCGCGTGGTGCAGGAAGCGCTGCACAACGCAGAAAAACATGCCGGCGGCAAGACCGTTACGGTTACCCTGGAACAAGAGAGTGCGGGTTTGAACTTAACGATTGAAGACGACGGCCAGGGCTTTGATCCCACGCGGCACAAGGGGCTCGGGTTGCTGGGCATGGAAGAGCGCGTCTCGACGTTGGGCGGCACGTTTGAAGTGCGCTCGGGCGCGCGGCAAGGCACCGTCATCGCCATCACGCTGCCGCTCACCGGAGGCGCCGCTTGATTCGGATCCTGCTGGCCGATGATCATCTGGTGATTCGCGGCGGCCTGCGTTTGGTGCTGGAACGTGAACCCGGCCTCACGGTGGTGGGGGAGGCGGCCGACGGGCGCGAGGCGATCCGCTTGGCGCAGGAGCTCTCGCCGGATGTCGCCGTGCTCGATGTGGCGATGCCGAATCTGAACGGTATTGAGGCAGCGCGGCAGATCACGGCTGCGTCTTCCTGCGCAGTGGTGATGCTCAGCATGCACTCGGACGAAAGCTACGTCCTGCGAGCCCTCAACGCCGGCGCCCGTGGCTACTTACTGAAAGACTCGCCGGAGCAGGATCTGCTGGCGGCCGTGAAGGCGGTGAACGAAGGCAAAGCCTTCTTCAGCCCGGCCATCAGCCGCGTGCTGGTGGATGATTACGTGCGGCAAATGCGCAAGCGCGGTCTCGAAGATAGCTATGAGTTACTGACAGCGCGCGAACGCGAAGTGCTGCAGTTATTGGCCGAAGGTAAGTCGAATAAGGATATTGCCGGCCGCTTGAATCTCAGCGTCTACACGGTGGAGACGCATCGCAGCAACCTGATGGAAAAGCTGAGCCTGCACAACATGCCGGAGCTGATTCTTTACGCGGTGCGCAAAGGCATGATCGCTTAGCGATTGTCACCGAGTTGGAAACTGAGGTCAGCCCGGCGGGCCAGGTAGTCGTAACGGGCGCTGGCACCGGCAATCTCTGCGCGGGTGAGGCCGAGTTCAGCCTGACTCAGTTCGACGATCGAGCTGAGGCCCAGTTCGTAGCGAGCCTTGGCGAGATCGAGCGCGAGGCGGCTTTGCTCGCGTAACTTCTCCGCCAAACCCAGCTGCTGCTGCGCGCTACGAGCATTGAGATAGGCCACCCGCACTTCGCGCTTCACCTGGATCTCGGCGTCTTTTACGCGGTCGGCCGCAGCCCGGGTGAGGAGTTCGGCCTGCGTACGGCGAGCCTTGAAGAGATGGCCGTTGAAGACGGGCACGTTGACGTTGACACCGGCCGCCGCCCAACCACCGCGCAACTCATCCACTCGCGCGGGCGTAACGCCAACCGACGCCAAGGCACTCACGGTGGGCAGCCAAAGCTTACTTTCGGCGCGCGCGAACTGACGAGCCGCGGTCTCATCCTGCCGCAGCGCCGCGAGTTCGGGCCGCTGCCGGATGGCGCGGTCGAGTAAGGCGTCGAGGTCGGCGGCAAGATCGACCATGGGCTCTTCGTCGACGAGTTCGTAACGTTCGTTCGTCCCGGTGCCAAGCGCAGCCTGCAGATTGGCCTGGGCGGCTTCGGCCTCGTTCCGCTGTTGCTCGAGGGTGAGCGCTGCCTCCGCCAGGTTCACTTTCGAGAAGCTGACATCGAGCGTGGAGCGCAAGCTGCTCTTGGCTAAAGCATCAATCTGATCGGCCACTAACTGGCGCGCCTGAACGGTTTGCTCCGCCACACGCAGGACGGATTGTGCGCGCAACAAACCATAGAAGGCACGATCCACCTGCAGGATGACTTCCGCACGCGTGGCCTCGGTCAGTTCGCGCTGGACGGCGGCGCGCGATTCGGCGCTATGCACCAGTTCGCGGTTGCGCCCGAAGTCGGTGAGGATCTGGCTGCCGGTGACGCCTGAGGCGACTCGGTCATAGATGATCGGGTTATTCAGACCGCCCGCCGCGATGCGGCTGCGATCCAATGCGCCGGCGCCGGTGAGATTGGCGGACGCTTGCGGCAGCATCTCGGCGCGCACCAGGTTGGGCGCCTGCGCGGCAGCTTCGGCACGATGGCGCTGGGCCGAGATGCGCGGGTGATTCCGCAACGCCAATTCTTCCGCTTGCCGCCGGGTCAGACGCTCGGCGTACACGCAGCCGGCAATCGCCAGCAGGCAGATGAGCTTCCTCATGCCGCCTCCTCATGACGGCGGTAATAAGCGTAGTAAGCGGCAGGCACGAGTATCACCGTAAAAAGAACTGACAGCGTAAGACCGCCGATGATGGCGCGCGCCAGCGGCGCATAGCTTTCGCTACCGGCACCCAGCTTCAGCGCCATGGGCAGCAGGCCGATGATCGTGGCCAGCGACGTCATCAGCACGGGACGCAAGCGCACGCGGCAGGCAGTTGAGACCGCGTTGCGCAATGTATCGCCATGTTCCCGCAAGTGGCGGGTAAATTCGACGATCAGAATGCTATTCGAAACCGCGATGCCCACTAACATCACGACGCCCATCAGCGACATCACATTCATCGACGTGCCGGTGAAGTAGAGCGTCAGTAGGACGCCGGTGATGCCCGGCGGAACGGCCACCAGGATAATCAGCGGGTCGACAAAGGAACGGAACTGAGCCACCAGAATGAGATAGAGCAAGACGACGGCGAGCGAAAGGCCAATGCCAAAGCTCTGAAACGAAGCGCGCATCCCTTGCACCATGCCGCGCAACGTCACGGTGACGCCGGCCGGAATGGGTGTTTCGGCGATCAGGGCGTCGATCGAGTTCGCAATGCGGCCCAGGTCTTCGCCCAGTGGACGCACGTAGACGTCGATGGTGCGGCGCAGCTGGTAGTGGTCCACTTCGGTGGGCGTGGAGATGCGGCGGATCTGACTGACGGCGTCGAGGCGCGTCGACACCTTACGGTCACCGCCGCGTAAGTTGATCGAGGACAGATCCTGCAGCGTGCGGATCTTACGCTCGGGATACTGCACGGTGAGTAAGTAGTCGTTGCCGCTCTTGGGATCGATCCAGAAGGTGGGCGCGATCATCGCGTTCGAGGTGAGGGCGGTGATGACGTTCTGCACGATCTCCTTCTGGCTGAGCCCGAGCTCCGCCGCGCGCGTGCGATCGACGTCCAGTTGCAGAGAAGGATAATCGAGATCCTGCGGCACAAAGACGTCCGAAACGCCCGGGAAAGAGCGAATTCGGTCGGCCAGCGTGCTCGCCACGCGGAAGCTACGTTCCAGGTTGGAGCCACTCACCTGCACGTCGATGGGGGCCGGCAGGCCGAGGTTCAGCACGGCATCCACCATGCCGCCGGATTGGAAGTAAGTGGTCAGCTGCGGAAGCTCCTTACCCAGGCGAGCCTTCACGCGCGCCATATAGTCATAACTGCCCACGCGATGCTCGTCCTTCAAGCTCACTTGGATGAAGGCCGTGTGCATGGCGGCGTTCGTCGTATAGATGGCCGAGAAGTCCGGGGTGGCGCCGATGTTCGAAACCACCATGCGTAAGTCGTCGCCGGTTTCTTCTCGCACAATCGCTTCCACCTTCGCCACTTCGTTCTCCGTCACGGCGAGACGCGTGCCGGAGGGAGCCTTCAGGTTGATGACGAACTGGCCGGCGTCCGTCCGTGGGAAGAAGGCGAGGTCGAGCAACGGCGCGATCGCCAGCGAGACCACGAAGATCAGCGTCGCCGCGCCGAGCCAGACGATCGGACGGAGAAGCACTCCGCGAATCAGATGGTCGTAGAAGTGAAGCAGCCGATCGAACTGGCGATTGAACCCGCTGCTGAAGCGCTCGCCCATCGATGGACTTGCTCCGGAGGAAGCAGGCGCCTTGATGAAGCGAGCGCAGAACAGCGGCACAACGGTGAGCGCCACCACGTAAGAAGCGATTAACGCGAGCGCCACCGCGAGACCGAGAGCCGAAAAGAGGAACTTACTCACGCCATAAAGAAACGTTACCGGGAAGAAGACGACGATGGTGGTGAGCGTGGAGCACAGCACCGGCAACGCCACTTCCTGGCCGCCAATCTCCGCCGCCGCCTCGGGCGTCGCGCCGAGTTCCAGATGGCGGTAGATGTTCTCGAGCACCACCACCGAGTTATCGATGAGGCGGGAGAAGGCGAGCGCCAGGCCGCCCAGCACCATGCTGTTAATCGAGCTGCCGTAGAGATACAGCGCGCAGAACGTGGCCAACGCCGACAGGGGAATGGAGAACAGCACGGCGACCGTGGCCCGCAAGCTACCCAGAAAGACGAGGATCATGATCGACGTCAGCACCAGGCCGATGGCGCCTTCATGCAGCAACGTTTCGATGGCCGTTTTGACGAACTGCGATTGATCGAATACCACGCGGCTTTGCAGTTCCTTCGGCACATCGACTAACTTGCCGAGCGTTTGACGCACGCCGTCCACGACGGCAATGGTATTCGTGTCGCCGCCTTGCTTGAGCACGGGCACATAGACCGAGCGCTGGCCATCCACGCGCACTACGTTGGTTTGAATGCTGGCGGCGTCCTTGGTGGTGCCGATGTCGCGCACGCGCACGGGCGATTGGCCGACGGTCTTGATCGGCAGGTTGTCGATCTCGCCGATCGAAGGAAGTTGGCTGTTCGTATAGATGTTGTAGTCGAGCGTGCCGATCTGCACGTCGCCGGCGGGCAGGATCAGGTTCGCGTCATTCACGCCGCGCACCACGTCCATCAGGCTGAGTTGGTGAGCCTCGAGCTTGAAGGGATCGGCATAGAGCATGATCTGGCGGGGCGCGCCACCGAAGGGCTGCGGGACGCTGGCTCCGGGCACGCTGGCAATCTGATTGCGGACTGTGTACTGGGCGAGGTCGCGCAAGGCTGTCTCTTTCAAGCCTTCGCCCTTGAAGGTCACCAGACACACAGGCAGGCTGGAAGCATCGAACTTGAGCACCAGAGGGGGCAGCGTGCCGGGAGGCAGACGCCGTAGATTGGCCATCGCCAGATTCGAAATGGCCGTGACGGCCGAATCCGCATTCGAGCCGGGCTGGAAGTAGACCTTGATCACGCTGACGCCGGTCAGGCTGCGCGATTCAATGTGGTCGATGTTACTGGCGAGCGTGAAGAAGCGCTCGAAGCGGCTGGTGATGTCGACTTCGATCTGCTCGGGCGGCATGCCCGAGTAAAAGGTCGCGACCACAACGACGGGAATGTTCATCGCCGGGAACATGTCCACCGGCATGCGCACGACGCTGACGCCGCCGATGATGGCGATGATCAGGCTGAGCACAACGATCAGGTAGGGCGTGCGGATGGCAAAGCGGGACACGCGTTATTTGGCCTCCGCCGGGGCGCTGAGCTGCACGAGCTTGGGATCGACGCGCTGGCCGTCGCGCAGGCCGGAACGATTGCCGATCACCACCAGATCGCCCGGTTCGAGCCCGGAGCGAATCTCGATGAGATCGGGCGTTTCGAGGCCCACCTGAACGCGCCGGATCTCGATCTGCTTTTGAGCCGTCACCACCATGACGATGTCGTGGTCGCCTTCGGTGCCCTTGGCGGCCGGAGGAACCGCCAGGGCCCCGGGGCGACGATCGAGGCCGAGATCGACCTCGGCGTACATCCCCGGCACGAGGGTGAGCTGGGGATTGGCAATGTCCACTTCGGTATCCATGGTGCGCGTGGAGGTTTGCACCTTATCCGCCGCGCGCGCAATCCGGCCAGGGAAGGTGCGATCCAGCGCGGGTACGCGCACGTCGACGGTTTGGCCGGTCTTGATCAAGGGCACGGCGGATTCCGGCACGGGCAGCACCAGACGAAGCCGTCCGTTGTTCGACAGACGCACGAGCGGTTGCGCGTTGGCCGCCGTGCCGGCCTGAATCATTGAGCCGGTACTCGCGAAGCGCTTGGTGACCACGCCGGCGAACGGCGCGGTGACGCGCGTGTAGGCGTACATGGTCTTGAGACGGTCGCGATCGGCTTCCACCACGTGGACCTGTTGTTCGGCGGCCGCCAGATTGGAGCGCGCCACGGCCACCTGCGAGGCGGCGATGAGGTCCTTGCCTCGCGCGTCATCGATTTCCTGCTGCGCCACCAGGCCGGGGCGGGATTTGATCACTCCGGCGATGCGCTCATAAGTGAGGTGCGTGAACTGGTAGCCCGATTCCGCCCGCTTCAGGTCGTCCCGCGCCCGCTCCACTTCGGCCGTGCGGCGATGAATTTCCGCCTCGGACCGGACCAGATCGGCCCGCATTTCCGGCACTTCGAGTTCGGCCAGCAGTTGCCCCTGCCCCACGCGGGAG
>JBGAHE010000103.1:0-27115 GCA_044226365.1 Bryobacteraceae bacterium | reverse complement strand
TGCCGCTGTCTTGTAAGGCGCACTCCCTTTTCCTTTAGGGCGTCCTTGGCCGAGGCACCGCTCTTGGGGACACTTTGACTTACAGGCATGGGAACTCTTGCCTCCATGGTCGCATAAACGGCCGCGGACCTGAAGCGGATGCTAAAATTCAAAGTCGATGTTCCGTAAAGTCCTGGTGGCGAATCGCGGGGAAATCGCCGTAAGAATTATCCGCGGTTTGAGGGAGATGGGCATCTCGAGCGTGGCGGTGTATTCCGATGCCGACCGCGCGGCGCTGCATGTCCGGCAGGCGGACGAGGCGGCGCACCTGGGTCCGGCGCCCTCCACCGAGAGCTATCTGCGCATCGACAAGATCCTGGAGGCGGCCCAGCGTCATGGGGCGGAGGCGATTCATCCGGGGTACGGTTTTCTTTCGGAAAACGCTGAGTTTGCCGAGGCCTGCCGGGCGGCGGGGATCAAGTTCATCGGGCCGAGCGCGGAAGCGATTCGGGCGATGGGTTCGAAGACGGCGGCGCGGCAATTGGCGGGGGACGCGGGGGTGCCGCTGGCGCCGGGCACCAAGGAGCCGATCAGCAATCCGGAAGAGGCGGCGCGGATCGCGCAGGAAACTGGATACCCGGTCTTAATTAAGGCGGCGGCGGGTGGCGGTGGCAAAGGGATGCGGCGCGTGGATCGGGCCGAAGACCTGACGGCGGCGCTGCGTGACGCGGCGAGCGAGGCCGAGCGGTCGTTCAAGTCGAGCGAAGTTTACATCGAAAAGCTGGTGATCGAGCCGCGGCATATCGAGATTCAGGTGCTGGGCGATGAGCACGGGCACATGATTCATTTGGGCGAGCGCGAGTGTTCCATTCAGCGGCGGCATCAGAAGGTGATTGAGGAGTGCCCTTCTCCGCTGGTGAGCGCGACGCCGGGAATGCGCGAGGCGATGGGTGCGGCCGCGGTGAAAGCGGCGCAGGCCGCGGGCTACAGCAACGCGGGCACGGTGGAGTTTTTGGTGGACCGCAGCGGCGCCTTCTATTTCCTCGAGATGAACACGCGCCTGCAGGTGGAGCATCCGGTGACGGAGCTGGTGACGGGGCTCGACCTGGTGCATTGGCAATTGCGAATTGCGGCGGGAGAACGCTTAACGCTGCGGCAGGAGGACATCGACTGGCGCGGCTGGTCCATGGAGTGCCGCGTGTATGCGGAGGATCCGGACGCGGGCTTTCTGCCTTCACCGGGTCGGATGCAGGAACTGGCGCGACCGTCAGGCCCGGGCATTCGGCTGGATTCGGGGGTGTACGACGGATGGACGGTCCCCATGGAGTATGATCCGCTGCTGGCGAAGCTGGCCGTATGGGCCGAAACGCGGGACTTAGCGGCGAATCGTATGGCGCGGGCTTTGCGCGAGTACTGCATCGCGGGCATCACGACCAATATCGGCTTCTTTGTCGACTTACTCGCCGATCCGGAGTTTCGCGCGGCGAACTTACATACGGGCTTTCTCGACGGCTTCTTCGCCCGGCGTGGCGCGGTGCCCGAGGATGCAGATCGCGCGCTGGCCGAGGCAATCGCCGCGGCCTTGAACGAGAAGCCGCTAGCGCGGCCGGCGGAGACGACGACGGTCTCGCGTTGGAAGCAGCAGGCGGGCGAGGGGTTGTATCGATGAAGTACTTACTCGGCACGGAGACGTTTGAGCTGTCGCCGAACGGCGAGCCGGGCACGTGGACTTACACGCTGGCGGGGCGGACGGGCGTAGCGCAGGCGGTGGAAGTGGAGCCGGGCACTTACAGCATCTTACTCGAGGGCCGGAGTTATGAGGTGCGCGTGGGACGGTCCGCGGACGGGGAGATCTGGACGCAGACGGCGGGTTTGCGAAGTTCGGTGGCGTTGCGTGACCCGCGTAACGGCGGGGCCAATGGCAGCGGGAGTCAGCGGAGCGGCGTAGCAACGATCAAGGCACCGATGCCGGGCAAGGTGATCCGGCTGCTGGTGAGCGAAGGGACGGCGGTGGAAGCGGGCCAGGGGTTGGTGGTCGTGGAAGCGATGAAGATGCAGAACGAGATGAAAGCGCCGCGCGCCGGCGTGGTAAAGGCACTGAAGACGAAGGAAGGGGCGACGGTCGCCGCGGGCGAGACGCTGTTGGTGTTGGAGTAATGCCGGCCGATCCAAAGTGTCCGCGCTGTCATGGTTCCGGGTGGGTGTACGTGGAACGCGATGGCGTGACAAGCGCGTCGAAGTGCGAGTGTTTGAAGGAAGGGCGGGCGGCGGCGGTGGAGGCCGTATCCGGCATTCCACCCCTGTATCGGCAAAGCAGCTTCGAGAACTTCAAGCTGCCGGCGGATAACCCGATCGCCAGTCGGGCGCTAGCGAGCGTGTTGCTGGTGGTGCGGTCCTACGCGCGGGACTTTCCGTCGACCGATAAGCGGGGGCTGTTGCTGGTGGGCGATCCGGGAACCGGCAAGACCCATCTAGCGGTGGCGGCGCTGCGGATCCTGATCGGCAAGGGCTTCGAGGGACTGTTCTTCGATTACAAGACGCTGCTGGATCGCATCCGGACGAGCTATGATCCACAGTCCGGCCAATCGGACAAAGAGGTGTATCGGGCGGCGCTGGAGGCGGAGATTCTGTTACTCGATGACTTAGGCGCGCATCGCGTGAGCGACTGGGTGGAAGATACGGTGACCTCGATCATTACGCATCGCTGCAATCAGCAGAAGCCGCTGATTGCGACGACGAATCTGCCGGACAGCGATTTCGGCAGTAACATGATCGAGAAGACGGCGATCGGTCCCCAGACGCGGCGCGGGCTGAGCGAGGCGATCGGCAGCCGGGCCCATTCGCGGCTGTTCGAAATGTGCCGGATCGTGCAGATGCCGAAGATCGAAGACTATCGAAAGCGGGTGCGCTAAGGTGCTTTCGTTGGCGCAACTGGACGTGGCAGAGCTCGAGTGGCGACAGCCTGGCGTGCCGCGCAACTTCGAGTTAGCGGGGCCGGACGGAGTCTACGGGCAACTCGACTTTCAGAAGCTGGCGGGCTCGTTGGCCAAGGCGACGACGGCGCGGGCGGTGTGGAGCTTCAAGCGCCAGGGCATGCTGAAGAGCCACGTGAGCGTTCGGTTTGCCGATAGCGATCAGCAACTGGCGGTGTATGAGCCGAACTTCACTGGGCAGCGCGGCACGCTGAAGTACACGGGTGGGCAGTATCTGACCTTTCAGTCGACGAACTTCTTCAACACGGAGTGGCAATGGATTACGCCGGAAGGCGATGGCCTGATCGGGTTTCGCCTGCGCGGAGCGGGTAAACCGCATGCAGCCGTTTTTCTGAGCGAAGACGCGCTCGTGCGTATTGATCTCGACTTACTGCTGCTGCTGGGCTTCTATATTCTGCTGTTGTTACAAGAAGACGCCGCGCGCGTAGATCACTAACTGGTACCGACGTAGCCGGTGCGGGCGCGAATCTTCGCGTTCTTCAAGCGCTTCCTGGTTTCGGGCGCCAGTTCGACACGGATGCGGTGGAGTTCTCCTGGCTTCGTGTTGGGTGCGGGGTAGAGGAACCAATAGCGTTGGCGGAGGCGCTGGAAGAGGTCCGCGAGCGGGACGCCGTCAGAGCGGAACGGCAGCACTTCCCCGCCCGTGGCCTCGGCGAACTCACGGGTGTCGCCACGGCCATGGCCGATCAGCGCAACGAACTTCAGCAAGTTGAAAACGATGTTGCCGTTCCACAACTCCTGGCGCACTTCGTTCTTGGTGACGCTTTCATAGCCGCGGTTGTCGCTCAGCATGACGATGGCGCGGCGGGCGCCGACCCGGGCCTGCTGACGAAGATACTGCGCGGTCCGGAGGGTGGTTTCGTTCAGCTCGGTGCCGCCGCGGCCTTGGGGGATCTTCGCGACGCGATCGGCAATCACCGCGCGATCATTCGTGAGCGGCAGGAGGACGCGGGCTTCGTCGTTGAAGATGACCATGCCGACGCGATCGTTGGGCAGGAGTTGCGCGACGGCAGCGGAGGCCGAGGCCTGGATGCTCTCGTGGACGCGCGCGGTGCTTTGGCTGGCGTCGATCATCAGCATGACGTCAAGCTCCTGATCGTCGCGACCGAAGCTGGAGATGGTCTGCGGCTGGTTGTTGTCGAAGACGAGAAAGTCTTCGCGCTGGAGGCCGGTGACCGCAGCGTCGCCGTTGAGGACCTGACAATCGACGGCGATGAAACGCGACTCTGAACGGAAGACGACTTCGTCTTGTCCGAGCAAGCTGACCGCCAGCGCCAAGCTGAGGAATTTCCCGGGCACCTAGCTCCATATATACAACGGTCACCTGCTAGATTGGGTGATTGTGATGGAGACCCGCTCGGAACGCCAGTTTGAAGCTGCGAAGCTAGAGTCGTTGCTGGAGTCCGCGCGACTCTTGAATTCGCTCGAACTCGACGACCTGCTGAAGCATTTGCTGCGGACGGCGATGGGCCGGCTGTTGACGACCAAAGCGGCGATCGCTATCGAGCGGGAGGGACAGTTCGAGGTGGCTCTGGCGCGCGGTATTGCGGCGGAGAAAGGGCAGCGCTTTGGGCCGGAAGAGGCGCAGGCCGTGGGTTTGAGTCATCAGTTTCCGATTGGCGAACATTTGGGCTACCTGTTTGCAGGGCCATCGTTGAAGGGCGAGTTGGCGCCCGGTGAGAGCGAATTTCTAGATGCGCTGCTGGGCTTGGCCGCGACGAGCATCGAGAATGCGCGGGCGCATGAACAGACGGTGGTGACCAACCGGTCACTGGATCAGAAGATCCAGGAGTTGCGGGCGCTGTTGGATCTGGTGCGCGGCTTAGCGGCGACGACGGATCCGGAGGCGATCGCGCAGTTGTTAACGCTGACGCTGGCCGGGCGGTGGGCAGTGTTCAAGCACGCGGTGCTGACCTGGAAGCCCGGACAGCCGCCGCTGGAACGCGAGAAAGGGCTGGATTTGCAACCGGGACATCCGCTGCAGGAGGCGGTGACCGCGCTCGACGCGCCCGCGTTCCTGGAGAGCCAGTTGCCCGAGGATTTGCGGGCGCAGGTGAACCTGCCGGCCGGCAGCCTGCTGTTTCCGATTCGCTCGAGCGATCAATGCAATGGCGTGGTGGTGCTGGGTCCGCGGTTTGGGGGCAAGCCATACACGGAGTCCGATAAGGAGTTCGGGGCAGGGTTGGTGGCGCAGGCGGCAGTGGCGTTCGACAATGCGTGGCACTTCCGCGATACGTTGGCGAAGCAGCAGATCGAGAAGGAACTGAACCTGGCGGCCTCCATCCAGCTCGATCTTTTCCCGAAGAAGCTGCCGGACTTGCCGCACACGCAACTGGCGGCGCGGAACCGACAGGCACGTCAGGTGGGTGGCGATTACTACGATGTGTTGCTGTGCCAGGCCAGCGATCATCCGGAGCATTTACTCTGCGTCGCCGATATCTCCGGCAAGGGGATCGGCGCGGCGCTACTGATGAGCAACATTCAGGCGACGCTGCGGGCGATCCTGGCGCACGAGGTGGACGTCACGTCGATCGCCGTGCGGACGAACGACTTACTGTGGGCCAGCACGCCGCCGAATAAGTATGCCACTGCATTTATTGTGCGCTATGACGCGGAAACGGGCAAGGGTCAGTACGTCAATGGCGGGCACAACGATCCGGTGATTCTGCGCGCCGATGGGAGCGTAGAGTTACTGGCGACAACGGGGATGCCGATCGGCATGTTTGCCAATCGGACGTTCGAGCAGGCGGATGTGCAGTTAAGCAAGGGAGACATCCTCTTCATTTACTCCGACGGCGTACCGGACGCGAATAATGTGGAGGGTGAAGAGTTCGGGATGGAGCGCCTGGTGGCGGCGCTGACCGAGGCGCGCGAGCAGACGGTGGACGAGATTCTGGATAACATGTTCCGGCGCATCGATGAGTTTGTGGGGGAAGCTCCGCAATTCGACGACATTACGATGATGGTGGTCAGACGATGCTGAAGCGGATCGCCGAGCCATTCGCGGGTCCGGGGTTGCAGCGTTGGTGGCTGTGGCTGCTGGCGATCGGGCTGGCGCCCTTGGCCTACTGGACAGCATTTCTGCTGCCAGTGCCGGAGCGGCGCGAGCCGCATATCGATCACGCGGAGGCATTGCGGCGAGCCAACGCTTTTGCGCAGCGCATTGGCGTACGTACGGATAACTGGAGCACGGCCGTGAATGCCAGCCTGGGTGCTGAGCATCAGATTCTGATGCGCGAGCCGATGTGGAAGGGACTGCCGGCGGAGCGCCGCAATCTCGCGCCGATCACGACGATTCGCGTGGTGTTAACGTCGCCGAGTCAGCAGCAGTGGATCGCAGTTTGGCTGCGGCCTGACGGAGCGCTGCATGGCTTCGATACATCACCGGAGTTACTGCCCTTGGGGCCGATTCCCGTAGAAAGCGAGAGCCGGGCGAAGGCGTTGGCAGAAGCGCAGCGGGCATTTCCCGGTATTGCGTGGGGCGATCCCGAACTTGAGACCGCAGTAGTGGAAGGCACGCACGGGGCGCGGCGCTATCTATGGCGCACGGTGGTGTTGCCGGGGGTGGAATCGACCCTGACGGTGGAAGTCCACTGCGACCGGATTACGGAGCGGACGACGCGCGTGCGCGTGCATCAGGGCGAGTTGCCGGTGCGCGAGAACGAATGGAACGGCGCGTTTGGCCTGTTCACGTCGCTGGCGATTTTGGCGGGGGCGATCTATGCGGTGTACCGGTTCTCGCGCCGGGCGCTCGAGCGCGAGATCTCCTGGACGCGTACAGCGGCGATCGTGGGAACGCTCTCCACTTTGGGGCTCGCGGTGGTGTTTCTGAATCCGAATTTCGGCGCCGCCGGACTCTCGCCGGATCGTCTGTATGGCCCGTTTCGGTTGCTGATTCAGGTGTCGTTGCTCCTGACGTTTACGCTAGAGGGCATCGCGATTGCGTTGATCTACGGTGCAGGCGAAGGCGAAATGCGAGAGCACTATCCCGGGAAGATCACCTCGCTGGACGCCTTGTTCACGGGGCGATGGTTGACGCGGAACGTCGGAAGGTCCGTCGTATTTGGCTTAGCCGCGGGCGGATGGGCGCTGCTCGCGTTGCGCCTGACGCAGTGGGCGGCGGGGCATAGCGAGTTGCGAGAGTCGTCCTTGAACTTGGCTTACGGGCGGGCCACGTGGGCGATCTCATGGTTGGGCGAGCCGGTGTCGGCGTTTCTGACGGCGTGCGTCAGCCTCCTGATGCCGTTGCTGTATTTGAGCCGGCATGTCAGCCGGAGTCACTTGCGGCGCGCGTTGGCCATTTTGCTGTGTGTAATTGGCACGTCGGCCAGCCGGTACAGGTTGAACTTCGATGATCTTTCCACGCTAGCGTTTCCGGTGGTGTTGGGATCGCTGGTGTTGATGACGTTCTGGTATGGAGACTTTCTGGCGGCCGTGGTGAGCCTGGGTGCGTTGTTCTCGGTCTACGAGCAACACGCGATTGCGGGCGTGGTGACGTCCTGGACCACCTGGGCGAATCTGACTTACTTACTAGCGTCCGTCATTGCCGTGGGCGCATTAGCCGTGACTTACTTGGGACCGACGGTGGAAGATGTTGAGGTACAGCCGCAACATGCCCATCGTCTGCAAGAGCGGCTGCAGCTGCAGCAGGAAGTGAATGCGGCGCGCGAAGCACAGATCCGCCTGCTGCCCGATGGGGTACCGACGATTCCGGGGATCGGCATGGCGGCATCGTGCCACCCGGCGCGGGAAGTGGGCGGCGACTTCTATGACTTCTTTCCGCTGTCCCGGCAAAGGCACGGAATCTTTGTGGCGGACGGCAGTGCGGGTGGGCTTGCTTCAGCACTCACTATCGGTTTGGCGAAGGGCTTTCTCTCTTATGCGGCGCAGCGCGATTGGCCGCCGGCGGAATCCCTGCAGCGGTTGGCGCCGGTCCTGAAGCAGGCGCTGGCGTCGACGCGGCACCACTTCTCACTCTGCTATGCGGTGCTGGATCCGGCGGCGGGCGAAATCCGGTTGGCGCGGCTGGGGCACAATCCACGGCTGTTTCATTTCGATCAGCGGCGGAGGGCTGAGGGCAAAGCGCTGGTGGAGGAAGTTTATCCGCCGGAGGAGGCGGGAGATGAATTGCGCCTGACACTGAGTCCGGGGGACTTGGTGCTGTTCTGCACGGACGGCTTGGCGACGCGGCTGGAGGCCAAGCTCGGCGGAGGGTTAGACGCGTGGCTCGCCCGGCTGAATGCGCAGTCCTCGAAGTCGGCTGAGCGGTTCCACGAGGACTTACTCCGAACGGTAAACGCCACCGGCACGGACTTAGTGGATGATATTACGGCAGTGGTCATCGAGAGGCAGATGCCTCGAGCCAGCGAGCAGCCGGTCATGTTGTTCCAGGGGTTGGCGGGATGAAGCAGCGGACGATGCTCGCCGTGGTAGCTGCCGGCATTGGGGCGGTGGCGCTGTATTGGGGGTTTGGCCGTTACGATCAGGCGGCGCATTTGGGGCAGTTCCAGCTTTCTCGCACACAGGCGTTGGCCAAGGCGCGCGAGGTCGTGCGGAAGCAGGGATACGAAGCCGCCGGGTGGACTTCGGCGGTGCAGATCGTGAATCCACGGGGGAGCAGTTGGATTCAGCCGTGGCTGCAACAGCATCCGCAGCCATCGGTTTTTCGGTCGCTGGTGACGCCCTACAACATCCAGGTGACGCTGCGGCAACCGGACGGCGAGCGATTCGCCGGGGTTACGTTGGCGCCGGACGGGCGCGTGGTCGGCTTTGGCACGGCGACACGCCAAGCGGAGGGCGCCGAGCATATGCACCATGCGGAGCCGCTGGACCGGAAGGCGGAGGCCGTGCTGGCGGAGTATCTCGGGGACCGGGCGCGCCTGTTCCGTCCCGTCAATCGAGGTGTGGCGCAGAGTCATCGGGTGCTGTATTCGTGGGAATATAGCGACCCGGCGGACTCGCCCCACTTAGTCCGGTTTGAAGCCAGCTTTAGCGAACAGAAGCTGGTGCTAGCCGAGTTAACAGCGGAGCCAGCGGATTCATTTCTGGCCGAGGTGAGACGGTTACAGGCGTCCGACGGCTATCTGGTAACTTACGTGGCGACCGCGATGTTTGCGAGTATCTCGCTGGCGTTTCCGTTCTTTTTCCGGGCGCTGGTACGGCATCGGCTGAGCGGACGGCGGCTACTGACGGTGACGGCGTTGGCGCTAGGGCTGGTCATGGTGGGGTTAGGGGGCGGCCCGTGGCTGGATCAGGCGCGGGCGGAAGCGGCCCGGGACTTTGGGACGGTGCTGGAGAGTTTGACCAGCCAGTCCGCCCTGTTCTTCGCCGTGGTGGTGTTGTGGGTGTTGTTCTACGGCGCGGGGCGGGCGGTGCTGCGGCGGGAGCAAATGGAGCAGTGGTGTTCGCTCGAGGCCTTACTGGACTGGAGGATCGGGGAGCAAGGCGTGGGCGCGGCAATCTGCCATGGCGTGCTTTGCGGAGTGTTCCTGGCCGCCTTGCCCTTGTTAGTGGCACCGCTGACGCCGACCGGCACCTGGACAACGTTGACCTCGGTACCATCGTTATTCTTCCCGAGCGCCGTAGCGGCGGACTTACTACCGACGTTATTGATCGAGGTGGCGGGGCTGGTATTGTTCCTGATGCCGTTGTTGCGCCGCTTACGTTGGGGATGGTTGGCAGCGGCGTTGTTCGTCGTGCTGGCGGCGCCGATTTGGGAAGCGCTGCACCCGCCGTTCGATGAGGCGCCAGGGTGGAGTATGGCAGTATCCGCCTTGACCTGCGCAGCGTTGTGGGTGGTGCAAAGCGAGTTCGGAGCGCTGGCGGCGCTTTCCGCGGGTGGCTTCATGCTAGCGCTGTGGACGGCGTGCGGACATCTGGTGCAGCCACAGCCCGAATTGCAAGCACAGGGCTGGTGGGCGGTGGCGCCGTTGGTGGGGGCCGCGCTGGGCGGCGCGACGATGATGCGCTTCGGCAAGTGCGTGGGGCCGGAGGCGGCTGTTGCGGCAATGGAGGCCGAGTCCTCAAACGAGGTGCAATCGCAGCGGGAACGGCTGGCGTCAGAGTTCAGTGTAGCGCGGCGAGCGCAACAGGCGATGCTGCCGCCGGTGCCGGAGCGACTGGGTGGCGCGACGCTGGCCGCGCTGTGCGAACCCGCGCGTGACGTGGGTGGCGATCTTTATGACTTCTACCCGACGATCGATGGGCGGTATGCGATGGCGGTGGCGGATGTCTCCGGAAAGGGCGTGCCGGCGTCGCTGTATATGACGCTGACAAAGGGCTATCTGGCCGGGGCGGGACGCGAGTCCACCGACTTGCGCGGCACGCTGTCCGACCTGAATCTGCATCTGCTGGCGGCGGGCAAGCGA
The DNA here is from genome assembly GCA_044226365.1 of Bryobacteraceae bacterium. Taxonomy (GTDB): domain Bacteria; phylum Acidobacteriota; class Terriglobia; order Bryobacterales; family Bryobacteraceae; genus JALHNI01. The sequence continues at coordinate 16,776 of JBGAHE010000103.1, read as the reverse complement.
AAGATCTTCGTCACGATGGCGATGAGTTACTTTTCGCCCGAGACGCGCTGCGTGGAACTGGCTCGCGCGGGGCATAACTCGCCCTTGTGGCGCCGGGCGGGGCTGGGCCGCAGCGAATATCTGACACCGCCGGGGATGGGCCTGGGGCTCACCAGCCGGCAATTGTTTGAACGTGCGCTGCGTCCAGAGCGGTATGAACTGGCGCCGGGCGACGCCTTCGTGTTGTACTCCGACGGCATCACCGAAGCGATGAATGAGGCGCGCGAACAGTTCGGCGAGGACCGGTTGCAGGCGGTGGTGGATGCCTGCGACGGCCGGAACGCCGAAGCCACGCGCGACGCGATCCTGAAGGCGGTGAAGGACTTCATCGGCACCGCCCCACCCCATGACGACATGACTTTGTTCGTGATGAGGGTTTAAGATGAAGAGTCTCGCCAGAAGGAAAATCGGATCAAGTGCCGAACGCATTCACAGTTGAACGGACCGAACAAGACGGCGCGGTGGTGCTCGCGCTCGATGGGTATTTGGACGCCCATACGGCGCCGCAGTTTGAAAAGGCGATTCAAGACGAGCATTCGGCCGGGCGCAATCGCCTGGTGGTGGATTGCGCGAAGCTGACTTACATTTCGTCCGCGGGTCTGGGTGTCTTCATGAGTTTCATCGAAGAGATTCGCGCCGCGGGCGGCGATGTGAAGCTAGCGGGAATCGTGCCCAAGGTGTACCAGGTGTTTGAAGTGCTGGGCTTCCCCGCCCTGTTCGACATCGTGGACACGGTGCCGACGGCGCTGCAGCACTTCGCCGACGGAGTTCAGCCGCCTTCCTAGGAGCCAGCATGCCGACACTAGAAAAAACTTTCGCGCTGCATGTCCCCTCCTCAACCGAGAACCTGGCGATGATCCGCGACTTCGTCTCGAAGATCGGGGCGATGGCCGGACTCGACGAACGCGAAGTGATGAAGCTGGAACTGGCGGTGGACGAGGCGTGCGCCAATGTGATTGAGCATGCGTACGGCATGGATCACAGCAAGGAAGTGAAGGTGCGCGCGGTGCTCGATCCGGACAAGATCCAGATCGACATCGTGGATACGGGCACCGCGTTCGACCCCGGCGGCGTGCGTCAGTTGAATCTCGAAGAGCTAGTGGCGCAACGCAAGAACGGCGGGCTGGGCCTGCGGCTGATCAAGACGATCATGGACGATGTGCACTACCAGATCATCCCCGGCGAGAAGAACGAACTGAGGATGATTAAGAAGCTCAAGCGCTAACGCGCATGGCGACGGGATCCCAACGCTCAATCTGGCGGCTATCGATGCTGCGATTGCAAAGCAGCGCGGGTCCGGCGGCACGCAGACCGAAGATCGGGTCTTCAATCTGGCGGGCACCTTCGAGGACCGAGGCGTGGAAATTGCGGTGATGCTCGAGGTGAGCGTCGGCACGCATGGTGAACTTCTGATCGTCGGTGTCGAGGTCGGCCACCGGGCCACGCGCCGGGTACTTCTTGCGGTACTCGCGCACGTACTCTTCCTGCATCTTGGCCGGAAAGGTGCCGATGGACATGCCGGGTTCCCGTTCGCGCGGCGTCTTCGACAGAATCAGGGTGTTGTAGCTCGTGGTCATGGTGCCTTCGCTGCCAACGAAGCGGAAGCCGAAGCGTTCCTGCGGTTCGCTGCTGGCGAAGTTAACGCGTAAGGCGAGAGTGAACGCGGGATGTTCGGCCGATTGCGGGTAATCGAGCGTGGCGAGCATGACGTCCGGCACGTCGCGGCCGTCATTCCAGAAGCGGACGCCGCCGGTGGCGTAAATGCGATTCGGGCCGAGAGAGTTGGTGGCGAGGTGCAGGCCGCTGAGTAAGTGGACGTATAAGTCGCCGGCGAGGCCGGTGCCGTAGTCACGGTAATTGCGCCAACGGAAGAGACGGATGGGCTCGAAGGGTCGCTGGGGCGCGTTGCCCAGGAAACGATCCCAGTCGATGTTTCGCGGGGAGGCATCGGGCGGGATCGAATATTGCCAGGCGCCCATGGCCGTATTGCGGTCGAGCCAAGCTTCCACCATATTCAGTTCGCCGATGGCGCCCTGGGCGATCAGTTCCTTAGCTTTGAGATAGATGGGCGAGCTGACGTACTGGCTGCCGACCTGAAAGACCTTGCCGCTCTTCTTCCAGGCCTCGATGATGGCGTGACCGTCTTCGGGTTTCTGCACCATCGGCTTCTGGCAATAGACGTGTTTGCCGGCGTTCAAAGCATCGATGCAGATGCGGGCGTGCCAATGGTCCGGGGTGGCTATCAGCACGGCGTCGACGTCGCGGCGGGCGAGGACCTCGCGATAGTCGCGAGTGGCGAAGATGTCCGAGCCGTAGACCTCTTTCATGCGATTGAGGCGGCCATCGTAGATATCGGCCGCGGCGACTAACTTCGAACCTAACTTGGTTTCATTGGCAGCATCGCCCTGCCCCATGCCACCGCAGCCAATCAGCGCAATTTGTAACTTCGAATTCTGCATAGAATTACGCCTCCTGGCAGGACTCCGGATTCCAGGTCATGAGTTTGTTTTCAAAGTAACTGCGGTTGGAGAGGAGCGCCGGCCCGGCGGCGCGGAGGCCGAAGAGTGCGTCTTCCACGACCGGCCGGCGGCTGCGGACAGCAGCAAGGAAGTTGCGATGGTGATCGAGGTGGTCGCTGTAGCCGGGGGGAGCCGCGTAATGGTCCTCGCCGTTGGGCCGCAAGCTATCGGCGACGATGCGCTGCTCGGGATACTTCTTGCGGTATTCGGCGAGGATCTTCTCGCGGGTGGGCTTATCGAAGCTATTCAGGGTCATGCCGGGTTCGGTCTCGCGCGGCGTGCGTTTGACGGTGACGCCGCTGCCGAGCGTAAGTACACCTTCGCTGCCGACGAAGCGGAAGCCGGACGTTTCGCCCGCACCGTTGACGAAATTCACGCGCAGGGTGAGGTTGAACGCGCCGTGCTTGGCCGTAGCGGCGTAGTCATAGAGGCCGAGCATGACGTCGGGCACGTCGCGGCCATCTTTCCAATAGCGAAGGCCGCCGGTGGCGAAGACGCGCGAAGGTCCGTTGACGCCCATGACGTAGTGCATGCCGGAGAAGAGATGGACGAAGAGGTCGCCGGCGACGCCGGTACCGTAGTCCTGATAGTTGCGCCAGCGGAAGACACGCAAGGGGTCGAAGGGGCGTGAGGGAGCTTTGCCGAGGAAGGTCTTCCAGTCGACGGTGGCCTCGGAAGCATCGGGCGGCACGGTGTACTGCCAGGCGCCGATGGCGGAGTTGCGGTCCCACCAGGCTTCAATCATATTGACGCGGCCAATGGCCCCGGCGGCGATGAGGTCCTTGGCCTTCTGGTAGATCATCGAGCTCACGCGCTGGCTGCCGACTTGTAGGATGCGGCCGGTTTTGCTGGCAGTTTCAACGACGAGGCGGCCGTCATCGACTTTCTGCACCATGGGCTTTTCGACGTAGACGTCCTTCCCGGCGTTCATGGCTTCGATGGCGATCTGGGCGTGCCAATGGTCGGGGGTGCCGATGATGACGGCGTCGATGTCGGGGCGGGCGAGGAGTTCGCGGTAGTCGCGCGTGGTGGTGAGCTTGGCGCCCCAGTTCTCTTTGGCGCGCTCGAGCCGGCCGGTGTAGCAGTCGGCCGCGGCGACGAGGTCGGCGCCGGCGGCGATCGATGAATTGGCATCGCCAGAGCCCATGCCACCGGCCCCGATGAGCGCGATGCGAATGCGGTCGTTGGGCGAGAGCCGGCGCTGCGCGGCTAAGGTGGCGGCGGTGGAGGTTTGGAGAAAGAGTCTGCGGGTCGCCATGGCTTTCTAGGCATTGTATCGCCGTCCTTGTGTGCGGGGCAGCGATCGTATGATGAGGGAAGATTGCCGGAGTTCACAATACAAGCGAAAGTGATCGGGCGGCGCGGCGCGTTGCTGGCTCCACTGAGGCTCGAGACCGACGGACCACTCGAGACCGTGAAGGATTTGCTGACGGCGATCGTCGAAGAGCGGGTGGCGGCGTTTGAGCAACGACAGGCTGAGTGCAGATACCTGACCGTGCTGACGGAAGGCCGCTGCGAGGCGGGGCACGAGCGCGGCAAGATCGTCTGCGGAGGGTCAGAGGAGGGCGTGCCGCGCGTGGACCGAGCGGCGGCAGTGGAAACCGTGCTGACCGCCTTTCGCGATGGCTTTTACCTGGTGTTTGTGAATGACGTGCAGATGCAGGAACTCGAGCAATCAGTGCATGACGTGCGCGAGGTCTTGTTTCTTCGATTAACGCCGTTGGCGGGAGGGTAAGTGGCGACGCCAGAGGAGTTACAGGCGGCCCTGACAAAGTACGAGAATCCGCACGGCGAGAGCGAACTGCGGAAGCGCGTGGGCGCCTTGGAAGGCGTGCCGGGACGCGTGGCGATGGCGTGTGTCGAGTTGCTGCGCTGTAGTTGGGATGCTGAGCACCGGCCGCGCTGGGAGAGCGAGCGGCGCTCGATCGAGCAGTTGTCGGAAGCGGATCGAGAACGCGTGTTCGAGGCGCTCTTCCCGCCGATCGCAGGCGTGGTAGAAGCGGCCTGGCAGTTACAGAAGCGTTTGCCGTATCAGAGCGGATATCTGCGCAAGGGTTTTCGAGCACCGAAACAAGCAGACCTTACTCTTGACCGGCGACTGGACTGGTTGACAGGACTGTTGCGCACGCTGCCGACTTATCACTATGACCTGACCTTTCTGCCCCAGTGGGGAGCGTATCTCGGCTACGGCGTCGAGCATGAGGTGGGTTTACTACTGGCGGCCGCGCTTGAGGGAGACATTCCTGAGGCCGAGCAAACCTACGGCACCCTGGTACAGATTGTCCAAGGCGAGCATGCGTTCGCGGTTCCGGCACGTTATGCGGTGACGGCGCTGCTAGCGAGTTCGAGACCGGAGGCGTGGGCGACCGTGGAACGGTTGCTGCTGGCGGCGCAACGGCAAGAAGGACTGCGGCAGGTGGTGCTGGAATCCATCGATTTCGCTGCTCGCGACGCTTTCGTCAGGATGCTGAAGTTGATTGCTCGCGAGGAGCTGAGCCGCTTTGCGGCTGTCGCGCGAGCCGCGGCGGTTTGGTTTGGCCTTCTGATGGATTCGGGAGAGACGAAGGCGATCGATGGCCTGATCCAGGCAACGATCGTGAATCTCACCGAGCCGGAGGCGCGGGCCAGGCGGCTTCGTGAGGCGCGGGGCGAAGACTTGTATTTGGCGCTTTGGGCGGAGGCGTTTGAAGACGTCGAGGTGGCAACGGAGATCGCCAGCAGGCTGATCGCGGATGCCGACTTCGAACGGCGGTATGCGGCGGTCCACTTACTCGCGCAGCTGAAGACAACCGCGGCGACTGAGGTGATCATTCGTTATCTCCGCGACGCTGACTTACGCATCGCGATCAAGGCCGTCGAGGTGCTTCCAACTTACTCACCGTGGCGTAAGGAACTTGCCGCGGACGGTGAGATGTTTCGGGGGCTGCAACATTTGACCGAACGGACGCCGGTGGATGAGGTGCTGGCGCCGGCCGTGTGGCCTTGGAATCGACTGCGGGCGAAACAAAGTGAAGTGGCGGCGAAGCTGATTGCGCAACGCGGTGAGCACCCGCTCGCCGAGATGGTTCCCTACATTCCGGCGATGGATAGCAACGGGCGACGCCTATTGCTGGAGTCGGTGCGAGTTGACGCCTCAAAGCGTGGCTGTCTGCAGGCCGACGAACGCGCCCTGGCCTTATCGCTGTTGAGTGATGGGAGCCCAACGGTTCGGCAGATTGCCTTCGAGCTTCTTGAGCAAGCGACATTGACGAGCGATGAGGCAAAGATCATCGAGCCATTACTGCGACGCAAGGTGGCAGACGTGCGTCGAGCGGTAATGGAACTGCTGCTGAAGCAGAGCGAAGAGGGCTGCCGCGCGACTGTGGCGCGGCTCGCGAACGCCCGCGATCTGCTGATGACCCAGGCGGCGGAGGAAATCGAACGCGAGCTGAAACCGAAGAGCGAGCCGATCATCACACAGGCCGATGGCTTGGGACTCTTCGATCCAGCTCAGCGGACGGCGCCGGCGGCGCCAAGAAACGTGCTGGGGAGCACGCTGCGGACGTCGCTTTCCGATCGCCTGTTGGCTGAACTCGACCGGCTGGTGAAAGAGCATCGTGAAACGCCGGTGGAGGGCTTCGGGGTCAACGGCGTTGGCACTAACGAACTGTTCGGTAACTTGCGCTGGGTGGATCCGGACGGGCGCATGCCGCTGCAGAACGTTTGGCGGGAGTGGTGGGCCGCGGCCAGTAAGGAAGCTGGTGAACTGGAACTGGTGCGCGCCATGTGTACCGCAATTCTGCTGTGTGGCCCGATGGACCGACCCTGGGTGTTGCGCGTGGCGCAGGATCTTGGAATCGAGGTGGCGTTAGAGTTCCCTCACTTCGTGAGAAGTATCCTGGTGTTTCTCGTCGCGGAGTACGCCGGCACAGGGGGGATGCACCTGTTGATCGACGTAATGGAGACTTACCTGGAGCGCGTCACTCAGCAGTATGACCCAGCGATGGAGGTCCGGACTTACGAAGGCGCACGTTCCCATCGCATCGAGTGGCTCACGAGAGCGGCCAATCTCCGCCGACGGAAGCGGCCGGACATCTGGGACCGGGAACTTTGGCGAAGATACTGGCCGCTGCAGCGATGGATCGATGAAGGTATGCCGGGAACTGATCGGCAACATCCGTTGCTCGAGACGACGCTAGCGGCTCATCAGGCCGGAGTGGCCAGCGAGGCGGACGTCTATGAGCACTTACTCGGAGGCCGCGACGGAACCGGCGTCGGCTATTTCGCGCTCGCGGTGGTCACTCGGCGCAAGACGAACCACTTACTCCAGGCTTATCCGGATGTCGCGCGGTTCGCGAGCCGATGCCGAGAGCGGATTCTGGAGATCGAGCTGAAACGAGGAGAACTGCCGACGGCCGCCAGCGAACCGGCACGCAGGCTGGCGGCGGTGTTCGGAGCGGAGCTGGCGCTCAAGCTCCTGGTGGGGCTGGGTCGGGATCCCTTTGCCCGAGGTTATGACGGAGGTGGGCTGAGCCGGGCGGGCGTATTTAGCCACTTACTGCGCGTTTGCCTGCCAGCTGAAGACGATACGCCGGAACGATTTGCTGCTGCCGCGAAGCGATGGAAGGTGCCCGAGAAGAGGCTGGTGGGCTTGGCCCTGTATGCACCGCAGTGGGCGGCCTATGTAGAGCAGGCGACGGGGATTGCGGGTCTGGAGGAGGCGACGAACTGGTTGCATGCGCACACCAAGGACTCGCAATGGCTGGTGCCGCCGGAGATCAGCGAGCTTTGGTTTGCGGAGGCGAGCGCACGGACGCCGCTCTCGCGACAGGAGTTACTCGAAGGCGCGGTGGACGTGGAGTGGTTTCAGCGTGCGCGTGGTGGGATGACGGACCGGCAGTGGAAGTTGGTGTGGGACGCGGCGAAGTACGCGGCAGGCGGAGCCGGGCACAAACGAGCGCAACTCTTCGCTAACGCGATTTCCGGGGAGATCAACAATGAAGAGCTCGCGGCCTTGGTCCGTGAGAAGCGTCGGCCGGATGCGGTGCGAGCACTGGGGCTGGTGCCGTTGGCGCGAGAATCGGCAAGGCGTGGGCAAGAGGTCTTGAGGCGGTACGAGTTACTGCAAGAGTTCCGAGCGGGGTCGGCACAGTTCGGGGCGCAGCGGCAGGCGAGCGAGAAGCTGGCTTACACAATGGGGTTAGCCAACTTAGCGCGGACGGCGGGTTATCGCGATGGGCAGCGTTTGGCTTGGGCGATGGAGGCGGCGGCCATTGCCGACTTGAAGCAAGGACCGGTGGTGGTGACCGAAGGCGTAGTGACCGTGCGTTTGGCCGTGAATGCCGCCGGCGAAGCCGAGTTGACGTTTGAGAAGAATGGGAAGGTGCTGAAGGAGCTGCCGGCGGCGCTGAAGAAGTCGCCGGGACTGGTGGCGCTGCGCGCGCGGAGAACGGCGCTGGCGCAGCAGGCGGCGCCCATGCGTGAGTCGCTGGAGGAAGCGATGATCCGCGGTGACCGGTTGGCGCGGGCGGAGCTCAAGGAGATGGCGGAGCATCCGCTGTTGGGCCCGATGCTCGCAATGTTACTGTACGCAGGCGAGGATGGCCAAGTCAGGTGGTATAGGAACTTACTGGACCAGCAGGGAGCAGTGCGAATCGCGCATCCGGTCGATTTGCTCGAGAGCGGGGAGTGGGCGGCCCGCCAGCAAGAGTGCTTACAGGCCGGGAAAGTTCAGCCTTTCAAGCAGGCGTTTCGGGAGCTCTATTTACTGACCCAAGCCGAGCGCGAGACGGGAAGTTACTCGGGACGCTATGAAGGTCAGCAGGTGAATCCGGCGCAGGCGGTGGCACTACTGGGCAAGCGCGGTTGGGTGAATGTTCCTGAGGAAGGGATCCGCAAGACGTTTCATCACGAGCAGGTGTCGGTGTGGGTGACGTTTCTGCAGGGTTGGTTCACGCCGAGCGAGATCGATGGGTTGACGGTGCACGAGGTCTTCTTTACCCACAAGCCGAGCGGCGAGAGGATGCGGTTGGAGCAGGTGCATCCACGGCTCTTCAGCGAGGCGATGCGCGATCTGGACCTGATGGTGAGCGTGGCGCATCGAGGCGGCGTGGATCCGGAGGCCACCGCTTCGACGGTGGAGATGCGGATGGCGCTGTTGCGTGAGACGCTCGCGCTGCTGAAGCTGAGCAATGTTCGCCTGAAGGGTCAGCATGCCTTCGTGGAGGGGCAGCGTGGGAGTTACAACGTGCATTTGGGGAGCGGAACCGTGCATCGGCAGCCGGGAGGTAACCTGTGCATCGTGCCCGTTCATTCCCAACATCGCGGGCGCTTGTTTCTGCCGTTTGCGGGCCCTGATCCGAAGACAGCGGAGATCGTCAGTAAGGTGTTGCTGCTGGCGCAGGACAACCAGATCAAGGATCCAACGATTCTCGAGCAGTTACGCTGAGCGGCCGGCGGACGGCTTGCGGCGGGGGGCCGGAGGGCGGTCGCCGATGTCTTCGGGATAGCGGGAGGCAAGGGCTTGAATCTCGTAGGCGAAGGTGTGGAAGAGCTTCTCCCACTGGGCGGCTTGGGCTTTGCTGTAGCGATAGAACCCGCGACGATTGCTGAGGCCGCGGGCGCCGGACTGGGCGAGTTTGGCCAGGGTGGGCGGGACGGCGGAGGAGTTAGCGAGTTCGGGGAAAAGGTCCTGCGCGACCTGGGCGTAGGCGGGGAGGCCGGTGAGGTCCATGAAGCGGAAGGGACCGGCGAAGGTGATCCAGGAGCCGAGGTCGTTGCGGAGGGAGCGGTCAACGTCGGCGATGGTGGCATAGCCTTGGTCAACGAGGTAGAGCGCTTCGCGCAAGAGGGCGTAGAAACAGCGGTTGGTGATGAAGCCGCGAATGTCGCGCCGCACGAGCGTCGGCTCCTTGCCCCATTGGCGGGAGAGCTTGACGATGCGTCGAGCAACGGTGGGCGAGGTCTGCTGGCCGCAGATGATTTCGAGGAAGCGGGTGACGTGGGCGGGCTCCGCCCAGTGAATGCCGATGATGCGCTGCGGGCGCTGGGCGGTGGACTGGAGCGTAGAGATGGGAATGGCCGAGGTGTTACAGCCAATCAGGGTCGACTTGGCGACGACGGATTCGATGTCGCCCAGCAGATGCCGCTTTTGGGCGTGGTCCTCGAAGATGGCTTCGACGACGAGGCGGCTGCCGGATAGCTCGGCGTAGTCACGCGTGGCGCGGAAGTTGGCCATGAGGGAGTCGACGGGCTGATGAAGGCGGTCCTGTTGATGCAGTTCGCGAAGGAGGGCGGCGGTGCGAGCGGCCGCGGTGCGTTGACGGCCGGCGTTGGTTTCCACGCCCACCACGCGATGCCCGGCGACGAGCAGGCAGGCCGAAATGCTGGTGCCCATGAGGCCAAGGCCGGCGACGGCGGCGGGGGTGTGCTCGGGGGTCCAGAGGTTAGACATGGCGGGGGCCTCGTTGGCGCTCTTCGTAGACGGTGACGAGCCAGGCGCCAGCCGCCACCAGGAGTCCGCCGGCGATGAGCGAGGGCTTGACGCGCTCTTCGAGCGTGACGGCGGAGAGCAGGACGCCGAAGACGGGCAGCAGGTAAATGGAGAGCGAAGCCTGGGTGGCGTCAATGTCCTGCAGGACGCCGAAATACAGAAGCATCGACAGCGCGAGGCTGAAGACGGCAACCACCACGAGGCTGATCATGGCGGGGGTGGAGGCGGCGAGCAGTCGCACCAGGGGTTGAGGCTCATAGAAGAGAACGGCGGGCAGCAGCAGAAGCAGAGACACGGTGAAGCTGCCGACGATGAGTTCGGCGGGGCCGATCCAGGCCAGCAGGCGCTTGCTGAAGACGTTGTAGAAGGCGCTGCCGGCGCAACTGGCGAGGATGAGGAGATTGCCGAAGAGAAACTGATGGCTGGTGAGGCTGACGGTGTGCCAGTCAACATCCGAGACCAGCCAGACGCCGCCGAGGGAGATTGCAAAAGCGAGCCAGCGGATGGCATTCATGCGCTCGCCCAGCAGGAGCGAAGCGAGCACCGCCATCAGCACGGGCGTGCTGAGGTTCAGCACAGCGGCGTTCGACGCGAGCGAATGTTCGAGGCCCCAGTTGAGGCAGAGCTGGGAGACCAGCGAGCCGGCGATGCCGAGACCGATGATGTCGAGCAGCAGCCGGCGCCAGCCCGGGGACTGCGCGGTGGGCCGGTGCGCGCGGCGTTCCGACGGGATGCGAAGCAGGAGGATCACCGTGGTGAGGAGCATGGCAAACCAGGTCAGCGTGAGGCCGCCCAATTCCTGAGCCGCGATCCGGGAGGCGGGAAACTGGGTAGCCCACAGGAAGTTGACGACGGCCAGGACCAGCAGCTTGCGCATGACTTATCGCGAGGCGGCCTCCACGGTTTCCGGCTCGAGGAGGAAGCGCGGCGGCTTGAGTTCGGGGATGGCGAAGATGGCTTCGAGCACCATGAGTGCAGCGCCGAGGACGCCGGCTTCCTCGCGGAGCTTGCCGTAGCAAACGACCAGGTCCCCGGTGATGTGACTCAGGGCCTGCAGGCGAATGGCGCGCCGCAGTTGTTCGAGGAAGACGGGGCCGCCTAGTTCCAAACGGCGATCAAGGACGATGCGGGCCGGATCGAGAAGATTGACGACGTTGCCCAAGCCGAGAGCCAGGTAACGGAGCATCTCTTCGACGATGACGGAGCTGATCTTGTCGCCTTCGCGCGCGGCTTCGATCACGTGCCAGCCAGTGACCGCTTGGCGGTCCCCGCCCGCCAGAGTGAGGGCGTGGGACGCCACGCCGTCGATCGCAATTTCCCGAAAGCGATTGGCGAGCGCGGCAGAGCCGGCCATCGCTTCGAGGCATCCGAAGCTGCCGCACTTGCAGGGCAAGCCGTCGGCGGTGACGCGCGTGTGACCGAACTCGCCGGCACTGGTATGGTGGCCGACGATGGCGCGCCCGCCGGTAAAGATGGCGCTGCCGATACCGGCGCCGTATTCGACGTAGATCATGTCGTCGCTGCGGTCGCCCGCGCCGACGAGACGTTCGGCGTTCGCGCGGCAACGCGTCGCATTATCGAGGAAGATCGGCACGCCGAACTCCTCCTCAAAAATGCGGCGCAGCGGCACGTTGCGCCAAAACTCCATCTGGGATGACATCAGTGAGACGCCCGACCTCCGATTGACGGGCCCCACATCCGCGATCCCGATGCCCCGCAACTGACTGACGGAGATGCCGGCCTGCTGCAGCGCCCGGCGGGCGGAAGCTTTCAACTGCTCGACCAAGCCGTCCACGCCGCCGTCGCAGAAGGTCTTTTCTTTCGAAAATGAATGGATCTCGGGGACGAGGTCCATGACGGCAGTAGTGACTTCGTCGGCGTCGAACTCGATGCCGAGCAGGAAGCCAGCTATTGGATTAATCCGCAGGAGAATCTGTTTTCGGCCGGTGGGATTGTCGCAAAACCCGTCATCCAGAAGGGTGCCGTCGGCTAGCAACTCTTTGGTGATCTGTGAGATGGTGCTAAGACGGATTTGCGTGAGGCGATGGATTTCCACCCGCGAAACCGGACCGAAGGACCGGATCACGTTGAGGATGACCCCTCTATCCCGCTCCCACTGTGAAGTCACGTAGTTCATCGACTCAGTTGATGCTAAGAGATCGCCGTTGGGTTGTCAATTGGAGAAATGTACACTTCAGTTACTTGTATGTTTATGAAGCGATTCAGAACGGTTAGAAACTTCTGTTTTTGAACTTTTCTCCTTGACCCGCATAATTTCTACTTCTACACTACGGAATGCTCGGACCCCGGCAAGCGGGGCGCCGGGAGGAAGGAGTCGGATGAGCAATCAACGGTTCGGGACCTGGCTGAGAAGCGTTCTGGCGGTCCTATTGGTATGGTTTTTCACGGCGGATGGTTACGGACAATCGATCTTCGGGTCCGTGGTCGGCCGGGTTCAGGATGCTGCCGGGGCTTCGGTGCCGGGCGCCGAGGTGGTGCTCAGCGAGGTGCGCACGAACGTGGTGCACGAGGCGATGGCGAGCAGCGATGGCCTCTACGAATTCGTGAACCTGACGGCCGGCGAGTACAAGCTGGAAGTGAAGGCCAAGGGCTTCCGCAGCTTCCGGACGGCGGTGTTCGGACTGGCGGCGAAACAGACCGTGCGCGTGGACGCGTCATTGACGGTGGGCGAAGTTTCGTCGTCGGTGACGGTGGATGCCACCGCGCCGTTGGTGAATACGGAGAATCCGACGATCTCGTCCTCACGCAGCGCGGAGCAACTGATCAAAGGTCCGTTCATGTACCGGTCGGCGACGACGTCGCCGGTGCGCGTGCTGGGGCTGTTTTCCGAATCGCAGTTGGGCGTGAGCGAAGAGCGGCAGTTCTCCCTCTCGGGCGGGATGGTGTATCAGAACGACGTGTCGGTGGACGGCATTCTGGCGACCAACGTGCGCGACAACGGGATTGGTCTGCGCGCCGAGGGGCTGTTTCCCTCAACCGAGTCGATCCAGGAGTTGCGCGTGAGCTCGGTGAACAACGGTGCGGAGTTCGCGCAGATGGGCGCGATCACGACGATCTCGAAGTCCGGCGGCAACAACTACCACGGCGCGGCGTTCTACAACTTCTACGGCAACTCGATGCGGGCGAATCCTTCGTACTTCAGCAAGGCGGTGAACAACAATACGTTGCCCCGCGAAGTGAACAACGACTTTGGCGGGAATCTGGAAGGGCGGTTGATCAAGGACAAGACGTTCTTCTTTACGGCCTACGAACGGTTGACGAAGTATGGGCTGGTGCGCAATTCCGCGTCTGGCGTGACGGTGCCGGAGAATGACATTCGCGGCGGCGACTTCTCGCGCTTTCTGACGGCGGCGCAGCGCATCGTGATTAATGACCCGAGCACGGGTCAGCCGTTTCCGAACAACGTGATTCCAGCGAGCCGCATCAATCCGGTGAGCAAAGGTCTGCTGGACAAGTACATTCCGGCGCCGAACGTGGCGAGCAATCTGTTCTTTTACCTACAGGACAACGCGCCCGAGATTCAGCAGAACTACGACCTACGGCTGGACCACTACTTCAGCAATCGCCACAACATGTTCGGCCGCTACAGCTGGAAGGACTATGACCGCGTAGGCGCGACGAACTTTGCGTCCGAAGGCGGCGTACGCACGGTGACGCCCTCCTACACGATGGTGCTGGCCGATAACTTCGTGATTCGTCCGAACCTGGTGAATGAGGCGCGCTTCGGCTTTACGCTGTTGCGCGACAACATCGTTTCCGGCATTCGGGCGCAGAAGTTCGTGCAGGATTCGGGGCTGAAGCTCTATGCGAGTAACATTCCGGACATTGCCGGCTCTTCGCAGATCAATCTGAGCGGTTACACGGCGTTTGGCCGGGCCAAAGAGCAACCGCTGAAGGCGGAGACTTATGAGTTCGGCGATAACATCAGTTGGCAGCGGGGCCGCCATACATTCAAGGCCGGCGGACAGGTGCATTGGTTCAATCTGACGCAGCCCGCCGGCGGGTTCGGCGAGTTGGGTACGTTCGCTTTCGACAATAACCTCACCGGCGGGACGAATCAGCCGTTCGCCAACTTCCTGCTGGGGCTGCCGACGACGGTGAATCAGACCTTGCCAGGCCCCGGCGTGAATGCGTCGGCAAGGCACTACGGCTTCTTTGCGCAGGATGAATGGCGGTTGAACCGCGTGACGTTGAGCTTCGGCGTGCGGTATGAGCTGCACCCGGCGTTCCGGGCCAACAACGGCAACATCACGAACTTCCTGGCCCAGACACCGAATGGCGACGTGGTGGTGCCGGATGAGGCGTCGCGGAAGCTGGCGACGCCTCGCTTTGTTTCAGGCATCGGCACGTCCAAGATACTCACCGCGGCCGAAGCCAACCTGCCGCAGAGTTTACGGTATACGGACAAGAACAACTTCGCCCCGCGCCTGGGCTTGGCGTGGCGGCCGTTCAACAATAACCGGACCGTGGTGCGCGCGGGTTATGGCATTTACACGGTGCGGCTACTGGGTCCTTACTTCGTGAGCATGGCCGACATCCACACGGCCGATAGCCAGATCTTCACCAATAGCTACGAGAATGGGGCGCACTCCATCGTGTGGCCGAACACGTTCAACTCGCTGGCCAATCGCGGCAACGTGGCGGTGGGCACGCTGAACTTCACGTCGGCTAACCGCCAGAACTTCGCCGATCCTTACACGCAGCAGTGGAGTTTCACCATCGAACGTGAGCTCAATACGCGGAACTCGCTGCGCCTGTCCTATACGGGCAATCGCGGGGTGAAGTTAGTCACCTCGCCGAATCTGAATGAGGTGCAGGCGAATACGGTGGGTTACAACAATCTGCCGGCCTCGGCGCGACCGTATCCGAACTTCCGGCAGGTGCGCCTGCGCGACAACGGCGGCGACTCCAACTACAACGACTTCACGGTGCAGCATCGCGGACGCCTGTTGCCGGGCCTGACGATGACCAACTCCTATAAGTGGGCCAAGGGCATCAGCAACGTGGAGGTGGACCCCGGCGTGGCGAACTTCTCGAACGAGATCCCGGCCGACTTGAACAATCGCTTCGACATGGGTTACTGGCGCGGACCGATGGTCGGCATTCCGTATCACCGCTTCCTGACGGACTTCGTGTGGGACCTGCCGTTTGGCAAGGGCCGCAAGTATGGCTCCGGCGCGGGGCGCGTGATGAATCTGCTGGTGGGCGGCTGGACGCTGTCGTCGATCATGATGTTCCAGTCCGGCCCGCACTTGACGCCGTTCTTCACGAGTCATTGCGCGGCAGGTACGGACTGCAACTCGCGGAGCCGTCCGGACGTGGTGGCGGGCATCGATCCGAACGCGGGTCCGAAGACGACGGAAGCGTGGTTCGACCGCGCGGCGTTTACCAAACAGCCGTTCCTGACCTCGACCGGCGCGAGCGCTTTCGTCGGCCGCTATGGCAACTCGGGCGTGGGCACCGTGCTGGGTCCTGGCATCATGCAGATCGATGCGGGCGCCTTCAAAGACGTGCAGGTCACCGAACGCTGGAGCCTGCGCTTCTACGCGCAAGCGCGCAATCTTCCGAACCATGCCAACTTCACCAATCCGCAGATGAACATGGACAACGCCGACTTCGGTAAAATCCGTGGCTTGAACGGCAACGCTTACTCGCGGCTGATTACCGCGGGGGCGCGCATCATCTTCTGAGGAGGGGTCGGCTATGAACGATCGTCGAGACTTTCTGAAAACGGTTCCCCTCGCGACGGCGAGCGCCTTGTCAGCCGCCGCGCAGGACCGTCCGGTGCGGGTGGCGGTGCTGGGCACGGGCAACCGCGGAGGCAGCCTGCTGCGCACCATGTTGCTGCGCTTTCCATGGGTGGAGATCGCCGCCTTGTGCGACGTGAACCCGGAAACGGCCGAGAAAGCACAGGCGATGGTGACCAAGGCGCAGCGCCCGAATCCCTTTGTCGCCGCGGGCAAGACGGATTCGTACCTGGCCGTGCTGGAACGGAAAGACATCGATGCGGTGATCGTCGCCACGCCGTGGGAGTACCACGTGCCGATGGCGCTGGCGGCGATGAAGGCGGGTAAGGCGGTGGGCATCGAGGTGCCCGCGGCGCAGACGGTGGAGGACTGCTGGGCGTTGCTCGAGACGCAGCAGAAGACGGGCGCGCCGTGCATGATGCTCGAGAACTGGGCGTTCCGGCGCGACAACCTCGCCGTGTTGAACATGATCCGCCAAGGGCTGCTGGGCGAGATCGTACATTGCCATGCGGCGCACGGCAACGACTGTGTGAACCGGACGCCGTGGTACTTCGAGCGCAACGGCAACGTGCGCTGGGGCGGCAAGTATCTGGTGGAGAGAAATCGCGATCAGTATCCGACGCACAGCCTGGGGCCGGTGCTCAGTTGGATGAACATCAACTGCGGCGACGCGTTCGATACGATTCTTACCGTCACCAGCCGCTCACTGGGCATCAATCATTACTTCGCCGAGACGTTGGGTAAGGATCACCCGGCGGCCACACGGCACTACGCGCAAGGCGATATCGCCACGTCGATCATCAAGACGAAGAACGGTAACACGATCGTCCTGAACAACGACATGCAACTGCCGCGGCCGTACGACAATCGCTGGATGATTCAGGGCACCGAAGGCGTTTATAGCGAGGAGCGGGCGTCGATCTATCTGTGGCGGCGCAGTCCAAGGCAACATGAATGGGAGCCGTTTGCGCCGTATCAG
>JBGAHE010000102.1:0-26914 GCA_044226365.1 Bryobacteraceae bacterium | reverse complement strand
AGCACCCTTCTCATGGGGCTCACCTTCGCCCTCACTTCCTTCGCCTGCGTCGGACCCTTCATGGGCGCCATCCTCGCCGCCTCCGTCTCCGGCGACAAACTCCAACCCACCCTCGGTATGGCCAGCTTCGCCTCCGGCCTCGCCCTCCCCTTCTTCCTGATCGCCCTGTTCCCCAGCGTCCTCTCTAAGATGCCCCGCGCCGGCGCCTGGATGATGCGCATCAAAATCGTCTTCGGCTTCGTCGTCCTCGCCCTGATGTTTAAATACCTCTCGAACATCGACGTCGTCCTCCAACTCAACCTCCTGCCCCGCGAACGCTTCCTCGCCCTCTGGATCGTCCTGTTCGCCCTCCCCGGCCTGTATCTGCTCGGCTTCCTTCGCCTCGAAGGCATCAATCGGGATGAGGAAGTCAGCATCCCGCGCCTGCTTTGCGGCATCGCCTTCCTCGCCTTCAGCTTCAACCTGCTCCCCGGCATGTTCGGGGCGAACCTCGGTGACCTCGAAGCCTACATCCCCCTCGCCAAAGAGTCTTCAGTCGGCGGCAACGCCACCACCGGCGGACTCACCTGGATGAAGAACGACCTGCCCGGCGCCATCGCCAAAGCCAAAGCTGAGAACAAAGCCGTCTTCGTCAACTTCACCGGCTACGCCTGCACCAACTGCCACTGGATGAAGGCCAACATGTTCACCCGCCCCGAAGTGAACGCCAAAATGAAGGAGATGGTCCTGGTCGAGCTCTACACCGACGGCACCACGCCCACCGACGAAGCCAATCAGAAACTTCAGGAGTCGAAGTTTCAAACCGTCGCCATTCCCTTCTACGTCATCATGAACGCGGACGAAAAGGTCCTCGCCACCTCCGTCGGCCAAACCAAAGATCCCGCCACCTGGCTTAAGTTCCTTTCCGCCGCCACGCTCTAGCGCTTCCGTGCCCTGCGGCATATGATTGCTGCTGACCTCCCAACCGTCCTCTCCTGGCCCTCGCTAGCACTCGCCCATCTCTGCAGTGGCCTTCGTAAGTGATCAGTTACTGCCATAGTGAACCTGATTTTCACTTACACGAAAGTTACAAGCCTCTCCAGCTCCCCATGTAACTTCCTTAACGCGCTGAAGAATCGAACAGGTTTCAGTACTCCTAGTACTTACAATTGAAATCAATTTCTGAAAAGATTTGATTTCTCTCACGTTAACTAGCTCTCAGAATGCTTCTAACTTGCTCACTCTGGAGCGAATAAGTACTATGCCCGCTTGGCACATTCTTCATTGACACTCCGCGCTGATCCCGCGACACTAATGTAAACGACACTACCCCCAAAAACGGTCTTCACCTCCCCGCGTCTGTGGGGAGAATGTGGACTGAAAGGGCGGGAGCCTGTCTTCTGGCCTTCATGACCACCCTTCAAGATGAGAATCGTTGGTACGCCATCCGCGTCCGCTCCCGCTGTGAAAAGCTCGCTGCCGCGGGCTTGGCCTCTCGCAACTTCGAAGTCATGCCTGCCCTCGCTCCCCAGCGTCGTGTGTGGGTCGATCGTGTCCGCACCGTGGAAATGCCGCTCTTTCCGGGTTACATCTTTGCCCGCTTCGCGGCTACCCGCCGCGCCGAAGTCGAACGCATCAGTGGCATCGCCTCGGTCGTCCGCTTCAGCGAGCAATGCTGTCCCGTTGACGATCACGAGATTGACGCCGTTCGCCTGATCCTCGGTTCCGGACTGGAAATTCACCGCGCGCCTTTCCTCCACGTCGGCAAACAGGTCGCGGTCAAGCATGGCCCGCTCGCCGGTGCCCGCGGCATCGTCGTCGAAATCAAGAACCGTTATCGTCTCGTCGTTTCCGTCAGCCTTCTGCAACGTTCCGTCGGTGTTGAAATCGACGAGGCCATGGTGGAGCCCCTCTGGACCCCCGCCAAATCCAGTGACCTCGTCCTTCCCCCGCTCGCGCAGGCCGTCTAGCATCACATGCCTCCCGTTGATCCACTGCCCGTTGTCCGCCCCCGAGCCTCCCGCCCTGTCGCGCCCTCGTCCGCTGCGCTCACGCTTCCGCTCGTCATTCCCGCGCAAACCGTTAAGTCGGACTCCGACGACGCCTCCTCCCAACTCATCTCCTTCCTCCTCGGACACTGGCGTCTGCTGGCCCTGGGTCTCTTCACCGGCGCTCTGCTCGGCTCGCTCTTCACCAACAGCCAAACGCCCATCTACCGTGCCACCGCCGTTCTCGAAATTCAGAACCAAAGCGATGGCCTCGCCAACCTCCGCGACAACGCCGGCGCGGACCGTCCCGTACTCTCCGAAGCCGACCTGCCGACGCAGATCCGTCTCCTCCAAAGCGCCTCGCTGCTCTCCCGCGTCGTCGCTCACCTGCCGCCCGAAAAAGTCCCGCCTCCCCGCGGTCTCGCCACCTTCCTGCCCGCTCCCAAAACCGCCCCCACCCCGGAGAGCCGTCTCGACGCCGCTGCCCAAAATCTCCAAGTGCGCGATAGCCGGCAAACCCGCATCGTCGACCTCGCCTTCGAAAGTCCTGACCCCCAGTACGCCGCTGCCTTCCTGAATCAGCTCGCCAGCGAATACATCAGCCAGAGCATTGAGTCTCGCCTCGAGATCTCCAAAGGCACCAGCGAGTGGCTCGATCGTCAAATGCGCGAATTGCGCACCCAACTGGCCGACTCCGAGAATCGCCTGCAGACCTACGCCCGCAACTCCGGCCTCATCGTCACCCACGAAGACCGCCGGCCCGAAGAAGAGAAGCTGCGCCAACTCCAGGAAAACCTCTCCAAAGCCCAGGAAAACCGCGCCATTCGCCAAGCCCGCATGGAGACCGCTGTCTCTGCTCCGCTCGAATCTCTCGAAACTCCCCTCGGCAGCGCCCTCAACGATCATCAGGCCAAGCTCGCCGAACTCCGCCGCCAGCGTGCGGACCTCGCCACCATCTACACCCCGAACTTCGACGGCATCAAACGCCTCGATGCGCAAATCGCCGCTCTCGAGAACGCGCGCCGCAACGCTTCCGCCTCGCTCCTCCAGAGCCTCAAGAACGACTATGAAGATGCTGTCCGCCGTGAACGCCTTCTCGAAAACAGCTATCAGAATCAGGTCGGCCAGGTCAGCCACCTCAGTTCCGTCGCCATTCAGTACGGCATCCTCAAGCGCGAAGTCGACACCAACCGCCAGCTCTACAACATCCTGATGCAGCGCGCCGCCGAGTCGAAAATCGCCTCCGCCCTTCGCGCCAGCCACGCGCGCCTCGTCGACTCCGCCAAACTCCCCACCCGCCCCGTTCGTCCCGTTCGCCTCATGAACATCGTCTGGGGAGCCTCCGTTGGCTTACTCCTCGCCCTGGTCCTCATCACCGCGCGCGACCGTGCCGATCGCCGCATCCGCCTCCCGCGCGACCTCACCTTCCATCTGCCGGTGCCTCACCTCGGGGCCATCCCCCGCTTCCGCCCCTTGCTCCTCGCCCCCGATGAACGCCTGGGCGCCGAAGCCGGCCTCGTTCGCATCGCCAACCCCGCCGATACCTTGCCTCAGGTCGCCCTCGCCACCTGGCACCATCGCACCTCCGCGGAAGCCGAATCCTACCGCGCCGTGCTCACCTCCATCCTCTTCTCGCAGGCCTCCGGCCGCACGCCGCAAGTCATCGTCGTCACCAGCGCCCAACCCGGCGATGGCAAAACGACGCTCGTCACCAATCTCGCTGCCGCCCTCGCTCAGATGAAGCGGAGCGTCCTGCTGGTCGACGCCGCCCGCGAACGCGGCCTCCATCAGGTCTTCGGCCTCACCGACAACTACGGCCTCAGCGACGTCCTCGACCTACCCGAAATCTCTCGCTCCGTCCTTGCTTACGTCACGCACTCCACCACCTTGCCCGGCGTTTCGCTCGTCGCCACCGGACCCCGCGAAACCAGCGCCCTCGAACTCCTTTACGCCATGTCGCCCTTGCTCGGCGAACTGCGCTCCGCCTACGACATCCTCCTGATCGACGCGCCCTCCATTTCCGAACTTCCCGATGCCCGCGTCTTCGGCCGCATGGCCGATGGCGCCATCCTCGTGGTGCGCGCCGGTGAAACCACGCTCGAAACCGCCGCGCAGGCCGCCGCTCGCCTGCAGGACGACGGCACCACCGTCCTCGGCACCGTCCTCAATCAGTCCAACTGAGCCCAGCTTGACCGTTCAAGACTCGTTACCTTCGCCCGCATCCTGGCTGCGTTCCCTCGTCGCCGGTAAGCCCTTCGCGGCCCTCGCCGGCTGGTCGTTCCTCTCGGCCGTCGTCGCTCGCGGGGCCAACCTCGCTGCGTTGGTCATCTGCGCCCGCCTCCTCCCGCAGGATCAATTCGGCCAGATCGCCATCGTCCAAAGCACCGTCGGCATGTTCGCCCCCCTCGCCGGTCTCGGCCTCGCCATGACCGTCACCAAATTCATGGCCGAGTACCGCGACGTCGACCCCGCTCGCGCCGGACGCATCCTCGCCGTCTCCCTCTGCGCCGCTGCCCTCGCCGGACTCCTGCTCACCGGCGGCCTCATCCTCCTCGCTCCCACCCTCGCCGCTCGCGGCTTCGCCCATCCCGGCCTCGCCACCCAACTCATCCAATCCTCCGGCCTGCTCGCCTTCGGCGTCTTTGAAGCCGTTCAAACCGGTGCGCTCACCGGCCTCGAAGCCTTCGCCCGCATCGCCCGCCTCAGCCTCTTCAGCGGCCTGCTCACCGTCCCCTGCGTCGCCTTCCTCACCTACGCCTTCGGTGTCCCCGGCGCCATCGCCGGGCTGACGCTCGCCGTCGCCCTCTCCTGCCTGCTGAACACCATCGCCCTCCGCGCCGAGTGCCGCCGCTGGGGCATTGTCCCCTCGCTTCGCGACATCACCGCGGAACGGCGCATGCTCTTTCACTTCAGCCTGCCGTCCTACCTCTCCGGCATCGCCGTCGCCCCGGTCACCTGGCTCAGTAGCGCCTTCCTCGTCCAGCAGAACCAGGGCCTCCAGGAGATGGCCCTCTTCACCGCCGCCGACCGCTTCCGCTTCCTCCTGATCTTCATGCCCCTCGCCGTCTCGCGGATCGCCGTTCCCGCCCTCTCGCGCTTCCGCTCCGCGTCCAACCATCAGGGGTATCGCGAAGCCTTCCGCTGGAACCTTGGCTTTGGCCTCCTCGCGACGCTCCCGCCCGCCATTCTCTGCGTCGTTTTCGCTCAACCCCTCATGGGCCTCTTCGGTGACTCCTTCCGTCGTGGTTGGCCCATCCTGGCCATCCTCGCCTTCTCCGCCGTTCCCACCGTGCTCAACACCCAACTCGGCGCCGCTCTCCTCAGCAACGGCCGCGCCTGGGTCCGCGCCTCCGTCGACCTCGCCCTCGCTGCCGCCTTCCTGCTCTCTGCCTGGCTGCTGATCCCCTACTGGAGCGCCGCCGGACTCGCCCTCGCCTTCGCCATCTCTTACTCGCTCGCGTCGCTCATGCTCGCTCTCCTCCTGCGGCAGGACTCATGAACAGCCCCACCGTTCATCCCGGCTGGACCCTCACGCTCCCCGTGCTCGTCCTCACCACGCTCATGAACTGCCTGCCTGAGCGCCGCCTCTGGGCCGCCATCCCCGCTGCCCTGATTTACGCCCTCATGCAGTGGCTCTTCCCCAAATGCCGCCTCCGTCGCGACCATTACTTCTGCCCCGTCAACATCGCCCTCGTTCTTCTCCTTCTCAAAATCGTCATCGTCCCGATGCTGATCATGCTCACCGGGCCTGAATCCGCGGTGCTCTCCTCGCTGCCCTCCTACTCGTCCATGGAAGCAGCCCTCCTCATCGACACGCTCTCTTACCTCGCCTTCTGCGTTGGGCTCGCGCTCGCCCCCACCGGACCCATCCACCTCAAACCCTCCTTCCTCACTGACGCCCTCTCCAACACCCCCGGCGTCAAGATGAACCTGCTCTTCGTCGGCCTCGGCCTCATCGGCTTCGCCTCCGCCTTCGGCACCCTTCCGCGTTTGGTCTTCTACTTCACCAATCCCGAAGAGATGAACGCCATTCAAGCCGAACTCGACGGCACCTGGACCGGCCTCATCGGCACCCTCCTTCGCCCCTTCATGGCCTTCGCCGCCGTCGCCTGGTGGTGCCGTACCCTCGACGCCGCCGTCGCCCGCACCACTTGGCGCCCCGCCGTTTATGGCCTCCTCGCCGCTGCCGGCGTCACCTTCGCCAACCTCACCTTCAGCTTCAATCGCGCTGCGTTCGTCTTCCCGCTCCTCTGCATGGTTGCCGTCTACAATGCCCGCATCCGCCGCATCCCCCTCGGCATGACCGTCTCCGCCGCCGCCTTCCTTCTCCCTGTCCTCATCCTCGTGGGCAACTACCGCTCCACCATCGAGAATGGCCACAAGAAAGAAGAAGCCACCTTCGCCACCGCGCTCAACGCCACCTCGGAGAACCTCCAGGCCTACACCACCGGCCCCCAATACACGGCCCTTTTCTACGACTACACCGGCTGGGGCGAACACCTCTATGGCGGCTCCACGCTCCTCGCCTCGGTGATGTCCCCGGTCCCCATTCTGGGCAAGTCGTTCCGCACCAATAGCGGCCCCGCCCTCTTCAACTTCGCGATCTACCGCATCTCCGGCATCGAAGACCAGATCATTCCCTTCGCCACCGAACTCTTCGCCAACTTCCACGCTCCGGGCCTCATCTGCGGCATGATCGGCCTCGGTCTGCTCCTGTGCCAAACCGAACGCTGGTTCGCCGCGGCTCACTCCACCTTCGCCGCCTTCGCCATCCAATATGTCTCGCTCTGGGGGGCCCTGCTCACCGTGTGGAGCGCCGCGATTTACTCGCAAATCCTCATCTACTTCTTCATTCCCGTCTACGTCTATCCTGCGCTGCTGCTGGCCCGCAACTGGCTGCGCAAGTTCCAACCGCCCGTCCCCCACGCCCTCGGAGTCACCCGATGAAGATCTGTTTGATTGGCGGCATCTACGGTAAAGGCGGACAACGCTCGGAGTACGTCCGCATCACTCCGGAAACCACTCTCGAAACCGGTCTGCGCGCCGCTGGCCACGAAGTCACCACGCTCAGCCATTACGACGACATCGACTTTGCCCCCTTTGACCTCGTCCACGTCCATCACCTCAGCTACGGCGCCGCGCGCCTTGCCGCCGACCCCTCCCGCACCCCCTTCGTCTACACCAATCACGACGCGAGCCAAATGTGCGGCGCCCGCCTCAGCCTGCCCCGTCGCCTCGCCCTCCAATACACGCTCTCCCGTGCTGACGCCGTCGTTGCTCTCTCGGAGTCCGAAGCCAGCTTCCAGCGCCGCACCTACGACCTCGCCGGCGCCCGCCACGTCGTCATCCCCAACGGCATCAACGCCGATCGCTACACTTACTCCCGTCGTAACCACGCCGGCCAGTCTCATCCCTGGCAGTTACTCTTCGTTGGCCAACTGATCCCCCTCAAAGGTCACGACTTACTCTTCCGCGCGATCGCCGGCCTCTCGCACCCGGTCGAGTTACTCCTCGCCTACCAGAACGATACCCTCGAGTCCGAACTCCGCGACCTCGCCCGCCAGCTCCACATCGCCCCGCGCGTCCACTTCCTCGGCAAACGCGAGCCCCACCAACTCGCCGACCTCTACGCCCAGAGCGACCTCCTCGTGCTTCCCAGCGAGACCGAAGCCCTGCCGTCGGTCATCACCGAAGCCATGCTCACCGGCCTCCCCTTCATCGCCAGCGCCGTCGGCGGCATCGTCGACCAGGCCCACGGCTACGGCTTCCTCGTCAACCAGCGCACTGTCGAATCCTGGCGCATCCATCTCTCCTACGTCCTTGATCGCTACAGCCACTTCGCCGCGCAATCCCGCTCCATGAGTGACTATGCGCGACGCACCTTCGCCATCCCGGCGATGATCCAATCGCACCTCGATCTTTATGCCGCGGTCGCCGGCCAGCCCGCTCGCCGCACCGCCAAACAAACTTCCGGCGTCGATGCCTTCGCCCGCCACGCTGTTCGCCAGTGGGGCCGGCGCGGTCATCCCGCGCTTACCAACCAACCGATCACTGCTACCGAAAGACTATGACCATCGTCCACATCGGCCCGCCGCATCTGCCGATCCTCTACCAGCTCGGCGGAGCCACCGAACGCCGCATCCGCGAGATCGCCGCGCGCCAGGCCCAGTCCGGCTCACGCGTCATCGTGTACTCCGCGGACTCCGCCAATAAGTCCGAGGACTATCATGGCGTCGAAGTCCGCTCGCTCGCCTGTACTCGCACCGGCTTACTCCGTGCCGCTGAGTTCCTCATCAAGAGCCTTCGCGATGTCCGCGCCGTCCGTCCGGACATCATCCATTTCCACGCTCTGCCCGAAGGCGCCGCCTTCGCTAAGATCTTTGCCCGCGGCCTCTCCGCGAAAACGATCTTATCGTTCGATTACTTCGTCTTCCGCCGTGGTAAGCAGAACCCCTTCTTCCCCTGGTACCGCCGCGCCTTGGAGTCCTTCTCCTCGCTCCTCCCCGTCTCGGACTACTGCCGCCGCGAGTCGGCCACTTACTGGTCCATCCCCCCGGACCGCATGCGCGTCCTCTACAACGGCGTCAGCCTCCAGCAGTTCACGCCCGACCCCCGCTCTGCGGCTGACCGCCGCGCCGCCCTCGGTCTTGAGCCTCATCACTTTGTCCTCCTCTACGTCGGCCGCGTCTGCGAGCAAAAAGGTACGGACTTACTCGTCGATGCTTACGCCAAGTTACGCGCCGAAGGACGTCCCGTGCGCTTAGTCGTCGCCGGCCCCATCGGTCAATTCGGTCATGACGGTTCGGACACCATCACCGCCAAGCTTCAAGCCCATGACGGCCTCTATCTCGGCCCCGTTGACGAAGCCGTGCTGCCCTCCGTCTACAACATGGCTGACGTCTTCGTCCTCCCCACGCGCAACAGCGAGATGTTCGGCATGGCCGCCATCGAAGCCCAAGCCTGCGGCCGTCCCGTGCTCTGCAGCAATCACGGTGGCCTTCCCGAAGTCGTCAACTCCTCCAGCGGCCTCCTCTTCCGCTCCGGTGACGTCGACGACCTGGCCCAGCAACTTCGCCTGCTCATGGACGACCCCTCCCTGCGCGAACGCTTCGCCGCCGCCGCCGTCGACAACGCGCGCCGTTTCGCCTGGGAAACCATCACCTCTGACCTGCAAACCGTCTACTCGTCATGAACCAGCCTCTTGTCAGCGTCATCCTGCCTTTCCTGAATGGCGGACCCGCGTTTGCGCCGGCTCTCCGTTCCATCCTCCAGCAGACTTACTCCCATTGGGAGTTACTCCTCTGTGACGATGGCTCGCGCGACGGCAGCCTGGAGCTCGCTCAATCGCTCGACGATCCGCGCATCCGCGTCTGGTCCGATGGCCGCACCAAGGGCCTGGCGGCCCGCCTCAACGAATGCATCGACGTCGCCCGCGGCGAACTCATCGCCCGCATGGATGCCGACGACATCAGCTATCCGCACCGTCTCCAGGAACAGGTCACGTATCTCCAGGCCCACCCCGAAGTCGACGTCGTCGGTTGCCGCATGTTGATCTGCGGTGAAGATAACTCCGCCCTCGGCAAACGTCCCTGCGCCCTTGAGCACGAACAGATCGTCCGCCAGCCCGCCAGCGGCTTTGACCTCGCTCACCCCACCTGGATGGCGCGCGCCGCCTGGTACCGCGCCCATCACTACGACCCTCAAGCCCTGCGCTTCGAAGACGTCGAACTGCTCTACCGCTCTTACCGCACCAGCCGCTTCGCCAATCTACCGCAGATTCTCTACGGCTATCGTGAACTGCGCGGCGGCTTCCGGAAGCGCCTCAAGACCCGCGTCGGCCGCGTTCGCTACTTGCGCGCTCGCCGTGCCGAAACCGGCGATGGCCTCTTCTACAAAGCCGCCGTCTTCGAATCCATCAAAGTCGCCGCCGATGCGGCGCTCGCCGCCACGCGCACCCGCTACGCCATGTTGCGCTCGCGGGAAGAAGCTCTCGCTCCGCATGAACTCGCGGAGTGGCAAAACCTCCTCCTCCATCTCGATCCGGGAACCCTTACTGCATGAAGCCCCTGCGTATCGTCGTTATGACCACCGTGCCGCAAACCCTTGCGGCATTTTTCCCGCGCCAAATGCGCGCGCTGGCCGAAGCCGGCTTCGATGTGCATGTCGTCTCCTCCCCCGGCGCCGACCTCGATGCCTTCAATCAGATCCCCGGCGTCACCGCGCATGCCGTCGCCATGGAGCGTCAGCCTCATCCGCTGCGCGATCTGCAATCCCTGCTCCGCCTGCTGTTCTTATTCCGTCGTCTGCGTCCGCAGATCGTGCATGCCCACACGCCCAAGGCTGGCCTGCTCGGTATGTTGGCCGCTCGCCTCAGCGGCGTTCCCACGCGTCTGTACACTATCCACGGACTGCCGCTGGAGACGCGCACCGGCCAGTATCGCCGTCTGCTCGAGGCCGCCGAACGCGCCAGTTGCCGCTTCGCGACGTCCTGTTACACCATCAGCCGCTCCCTGCAGAAAGTCGTCACTGACTTACAACTCTGCCCGCCCGAGAAAGTCACCACCCTCGGCGACGGATCCTGCGCGGGCGTCAATATTGACCGTTTCGATACGATCCCCCACGACATCCGTCCCTTACTTGGCCTCTCGCCCGATGATTTCGTCGTCTCCTTCGTCGGCCGCGTCGCGCAGGACAAAGGCATCGGCATCCTCGCCAAAGCCTGGCCGCTCATTGCCGCCAACTTGCCCCGCGCCCACTTACTCCTCGCTGGCGAGCCAGACCTGACCGATCCCGTTCCCGGACCTCTTTTTGAAGCGCTGGCCGGACATCCCCGTGTCCACCTGTTGGGCCCGGTCAGGAACACCGAAGTGCCGGCTATTTACGCTGCCTCTGACCTCTTCGTTCTGCCCAGCTTCCGGGAAGGTCTCTCCCAGGTAGCGCTCGAAGCCGGTGCCATGGGCCTGCCCATCGTCGCTTCCGATGTAACTGGCCTTAAGGACGCTGTCCGCCAGAATGTTACCGGCTTACTCGTTCCGCCGCGCCGCTCGGCTCCCTTGGCCGCCGCGGTACTGGAACTCGCTTGGAATGCGCCGCGCCGTCAATCACTTGGCCTCGCTGCCCGCCAGTACATTCGCGAATCTTTTTCCGATCGTCGCGTCAACCAGCTCTGGATGGCCGAATATCGTCGTTTGGCTCCGCAACTTTCTTCTCTGAATACCGTTACCAATGCGGTTGATTCTCCAGCTGTTTAACGGATCTTCTCTCCGCGGGCGTCTTGGCCTGGGCGGGTTGTGGTGCGTGTTGGCCTTTGGCCACTGCGCGCTGCGCCCGGCCGTGACGCATGCCGAAGAGCCTCCGTCCAACGCCTTCTATCACGAGTTCTTCGGCCGTCGCGGTTACTCCGATCCGCAGGTCGAACAGAACCTCCGCCTCGGCATGATGAACGGCCTCACTTTTTCTCCGCCCGTCGAAGACGGCGTTGTCCGCGCGGTCAGTCCTTATGGCGCCGGCCTCATGCTTCGCCTCGCGGGCGCGGCCGGTCCGGCCGGGGCCTCTGAGTCCTCCATCGAACAACAGCGCGTCGAGTTCAATCGCCTCTCCGCCAACACTAACGCCTCCTGGAACCTGATGCCCGAATGGGACCAGTCCGGCGGCTCCTGGGTGCCGAACGGCCGCCCCCACTACACGGGCCTCTCTCGCCAAGACGCCGACGCTCGCTTCTTCACTTACTACCAGACGGCCTTTCCGTCGATGATGCGCTATCTTCGCCAGCCCTCGGAGGAGCGTAATTATTTACTCGCCTCGGTAACGGATCACGCCCCGAGTGTCTACCACGCCTACGAGCTGGGCGTCGAAATGCAGTACCTCGAACGCGGCATCGACGAACTTGGCGACCTCTCCACGGGCCTCGCCTTCATTCGCGGTGCCGCCCGCCAGTACAACCGTCAATGGGGCATCGATTTTTCCAGTTGGCGCACTTCGAACAACAGCGCCACGAACTACAGTGACAACGGCGTTCTCCTCGGCGGATGGTCCGCCAGCTATTTCCGCCGCAACTACTACGCTGCGTTTGCCGCCGGCGCCCGGAACATCATGAACGAGGCGGCCACGTATCGGTATTCGAATGGCCAACTGAATCCCTTCGGCGACGTCAATCGCGAGTTCGCGGACTTCGCCCTCCGCGATCACGCCGACATCGCCCAGCCCGTCGTCCACACGGCCATCCTCATCGATCATCATGCCGGCTTCGACCCCAAGCACGGCATCTACAACCAGGACAACGCCGTCTGGTACCAGGACATTCCTTATAACTCGGGCGATTACATGCTCGATAACTTCTTCCGGCTCGCCTACCCCAACCATCAACAGCACGGCCGCGCGCCCGGGGCTCCCTTTGCCGACGCCGCCGGCGTCCCCAATGAAACCCGCTTCCGCACTTTCCTCTCTTCTGGCGGCGACGTTCGTCCTTACGAGCCCATGCCCACCACACGCTGGGGCGATAACCTCGATGTCCTCACCAACGAGGCTCCGCTCGAGGCCCTCAACCATTACCGCGTTCTCATCCTGATGGGTACGGTCGAACTAACCTCCCGCCTCCGCGCCGATCTCCGCGATTGGGTCAATCGCGGCGGCGTCCTCGTCATGAACGCTGCGCAGGCCGAAAGCGTCGACGAGGACTTACTCGGAGTGACGTTGCTCGGTCAGTCTCGCGCCGGCTCCACTTCGCGCTGGCTGCCCGCGACGGCCGGAGCGAGTGAGCCGGCCTTCGACTACGCCTTCGTCCGCCCGGTCACCGCCGAAGTGCTGGCCGCCAGCGAGTCCGGCGATCCGCTCGTCACCCGGCGCCGCTTGGGCGCGGGCGAAGTCTACCTCACCACGCCCACCTACCTTCAATCGCGCACGCGTCAGCAACTGCTGCAGGTCGGCATGCAGCTCCTTGACTCGCTCTTCAACCGGTTTAGCCCCGCGCGCCTTAGTGGTCCACCGATCGAGTACGTCGTCGGTGCCACCCCGGACAAAGTCGTCGTCACGCTGATCAACAACTCCGGCGTCGAATGGGCCGGCAATATCTCAATCGATCGCCCGCATGGCTTTAGCCGGGTCATGGAATACATCAAGGAACAGACCTTGCCGTATCGTCTCGCCCGCCGCGAGGTCACCGTCGCCCTGCGGGTGCCCCCTTACGAGGTGCGCGTTGTCGCCCTCGAACATTCCGAACCCGTCGCTGCATCCTTTGCGCCGGTTGTTCTCAAGAGCAGTGGAACGGAACCCTAGTGCAGCCAGTCATCGTGTTCGGAGCCTCAGGCCATGCCAAAGTTGTTCTCGATATTCTCCGCCGTCAAGGCGGCTGCGACATCATCGGACTGCTCGATAATTACAAACCCCTGGGCGAAGAGTGCGGTGGCTCTTCGGTTTGTGGCCGGCTGATCGATCTGCCGGCCATCGCGGCCCGTCATCCCGGGCTCGCCTTAGTAGTCGCCATTGGCGATAACTGGGTCCGGGCGCGCATTGTGAATCAGGCCCGGGAACTGTGCCCCGGCCTTCGCTTTATTCGCGCCCTTCATCCCTCGGCGCAAATTGGCAGTGACGTGACGATCGGGGATGGCACCGTCATCATGGCTGGAGCTGTTGTCAATCCCGGCGCTCGCATCGGTGAGTTCTGCATCGTGAATACCCGAGCCTCGCTCGATCACGATTCCACGATGGACCATTTCTCGAGCTTGGGCCCGGCCGCGGCGACTGGCGGCGGCATCCGGTTGGGCAGTTACTCGAACATCGGCCTGGGCGCGATGGTCATTCAAGAAATTACGATCGGTAAGCACACCATCATCGGCGCCGGTGCCGTGGTCTTCCGTTCCATCCCGGACCAGGTCGTCGCCTACGGCACACCCGCCCGCGTCATTCGTCCTCGCAATATCGGCGAACGCTATTTAGGCGAAATCGCCACCGGAAGTAAGCATGCCATATCGCGTTAGTAAGCGCCTGCTGGATCTTGTCTTGGCGGGCACCGCGCTCATCGTCTTCGCGCCCTTGATGGCGCTCACGGCCTTGCTGGTCCGCCTCTACCTGGGCAGCCCCGTCATCTTTCGCCATCCGCGGCCCGGCCTGAATGAGGTCGTCTTTACGTGTCTGAAGTTCCGCACGATGACCAACCAACGTGATGCGGAAGGGGAGTTACTCCCGGACTTACAGCGGCTCACCGCCTTTGGCCGTTTCCTCCGCCGCACCAGCCTCGATGAGCTGCCACAACTGTGGAGTGTCGTTAAAGGTGAGATGAGTCTCGTGGGACCGCGTCCGCTTGAAGTCCGCTACCTTGATCGCTACACGCCGGAACAGCGACGCCGCCAGTTGGCGAAGCCCGGCATCACCGGTTGGGCCCAGGTGAATGGCCGCAACGCCCTCGATTGGGACGAACGGCTGGCTCTCGACGTCTGGTACGTCGATCACTGCCATCTGGCTCTCGATATCAAAATCCTTTTCATGACGGTCGGCAAAGTCCTCTCCGGTAGCGACGTCGCGCGTCCCGGCCAAGCCTCGTGCGACGAGTTCTGGGGTACGGCTCAACCGAACCGCCAATAACTACGAACCCCCTTCTTCTTGCTTTTTTCTCATGTCTAACTCAATTCCTCTCTCCTCGCCTGACGTGTCGGCGGATGATCGCCAGCGTGTGCTCGATGTTCTGAGCGGTGCCACGCTTAGCCTGGGGCCGATGCTGCCTGCCTTCGAAGAGGCACTGGCCGGCGCGGCCGGCACCCGCTATGCCGTGGCTGTTAACTCCGGTACCAGCGCGCTCCATCTCTGCGTCAAGGCGGCTGGCTTTGGGGAGGGCGACGAGGTGATCACCTCGCCCTTCAGTTTCGTGGCGTCATCGAATTGCCTTCTCTTTGAAAACGTCACTCCGCGCTTTGTCGACATCGACCCCGTAACCTTCAACATCAACCCGTCGGCAGTTAGCGCGGCGATCAATGGCCGCACCCGCGGCGTGTTGCCCGTGCACGTCTTCGGCCGTCCCTGCGACATGACGTCGCTCTCGGCCCTTGCCTCCTCGAAGAACCTCAC
The DNA here is from genome assembly GCA_044226365.1 of Bryobacteraceae bacterium. Classification (GTDB taxonomy): domain Bacteria; phylum Acidobacteriota; class Terriglobia; order Bryobacterales; family Bryobacteraceae; genus JALHNI01. The sequence goes on along the minus strand of JBGAHE010000102.1, from coordinate 11,888 downwards.
GGTCATTGAAGATTCCTGCGAAGCCATCGGCGCCACGGTGGATGGCCAACTCGTCGGCAGCTTTGGGCAAAGCGGTTGCTTTGCGTTCTATCCCAACAAACAGATCACCACGGGCGAAGGCGGAGCCATCGTCACCAACGACGAGCGCGTGGCCCGACTCGGGCGCAGTTGGCGGAATCAGGGACGCGGCGACGGTGGCGCCTGGCTACAGCATGAGCGCCTCGGCTACAACTATCGCCTCTCGGATATCAACTGCGCGCTCGGCCTCGGGCAGGTGTCGCGCCTGTCGGAGATTCTCGCCTTGCGCGCCAAAGTGGCGCACGAATATACGGAGCGCCTGGCGAACGTGCCGGGCGTGATCACGCCGGCTCCGGCCTCCCCTGGCACCACCATCAGCTGGTTCGTTTACGTCATTCGCCTCGAGGACGAATTCACGCGGGAAGACCGGGACGGCATCCTGGCGCACTTACGCCAGGACGGCATCGGCTGCAACAACTACTTTGCGCCGATTCATCTGCAGGAGTTTTATCAGCAACAGTTCGGATACCGGCGCGGGGACTTCCCCGTGACGGAGCATGTGGCCGATCGCACGATCGCGCTGCCTTTCTTCAATCACTTATCTTCCAGCCAAATCGAGACTGTCACTTCTTCGTTGGCACGCGCGATCGGACGAATTGCGCGGCCCGCGGTCGTGGTTCCGGAGTTGGCGGCCGCAGCTGGACGATAGATCTTTTCTTCGGAGGGAGAAAACCTTGAGAGATCGCTTTAGCAGAATCGAGTCATCTCTGCACTTACTCAGCCTGGCGGCCCTGATCGCCGCCGCGGGCGCAAGCGCCTTTCTTTTACGCTTTGAGTTTGAAGTACCTGCTCTTTACTTGCCGCACCTGCGGTTGGCACTGGCGGTGTGGGTCACCGTCAAGCTCATCGTCTTTGGCTTTTACCGTCTGCACCGCCGCGCCTGGCGGTTCTTCTCCGTGGAAGACGTGGTGGAGTTGGTGCGCGCCAACGCCGTCGGTTCGCTCGCGAGCCTGGCGGTGCTGTACGCCGTCGCTCCGCGCGGATTTCCTCGTTCGCTTCCCGTTCTTGATCTCATCCTCTGTTCACTCTTCCTCGGCATTCGTTTCCTGAGCGGCCGTCTGATCTTTGAAGCCCGCAAGCGGGACAGCCATGCCCCGGGGCGCCGTATCCTGATTTACGGGGCGGGACGTGCCGGTGTGGCTTTGTTGGCCGAACTGCGGTTGAACCCGGCTCTCGGCTACCGTGTGCAGGGCTTCATTGACGACAATCCGCGGTTGGTGAACCTGTACGTGCATGGCGCGAAAGTGCTGGGGCGCGGCAAGGATCTGGCCGCGGTGGCAGCCAGTGCCGGAGTGACTGAGGTCCTCATTGCGCTGCCGTCAGCGAGCCCGGAGCAGATGGAGCGCATCCTGCAGCATTGCCAGCAGGCTCAGGTCCGCTTCCGGCGCGTGGCGGCGATTAGCGACGCGGTGGAAGGCAAGGCGATCGTGGCCCAGATTCGCGAGGTCGACGTGCAGGACTTGCTGTCGCGCGAACCGGTGGAACTCGATCACGGCTTGGTGCGGCAAAGCCTCGCCGGCAAGGTGGTGATGGTGACCGGCGCGGCCGGTTCGATCGGTTCGGAACTGTGCCGGCAGATCTCGCGTTATGAACCGGCGATGCTGGTGGCGTTCGACGTCGCCGAGACACCGCTGTTTCATCTCGAGCGTGAGATCCGCGCGGAGTTTCCGAACGTGGCGTTCCATGGCGAGATCGGGAGCATTCAGAACGCGCGGCGCGTGCGCAGTCTGATTGCGGCTTACGGGCCGGCGGTGATCTACCACGCCGCGGCCTATAAGCACGTGCCGATCATGGAGTCGAGCGTGCTCGAAGCGGTGGCGAACAACGTCCAGGGGACGCGGAACGTGGCGCAAGCGGCGGCCGACTACGGCGTGGGCGAGTTCGTGCTGATCTCCTCGGACAAGGCGGTGCGGCCCACCAGCGTGATGGGCGCGACCAAGCGCTTGTGCGAACTGTTGATCCGCGCGATGCCCGCTTCCCGGACGCGCTTTGTGGCCGTGCGGTTCGGCAATGTGCTGGGCAGCAACGGCAGCGTGATCCCGCTGTTCAAGCAGCAGATTGCGGCCGGTGGTCCGGTGACGGTGACGCATCCGGAGATGCGCCGGTACTTCATGACGATCCCCGAGGCTTCGCAACTGGTGCTGCAGGCCTCGGCGATGGGTCGCGGCGGCGAGATCTTCGTCCTCGATATGGGGCAGCAGATCAAGATCGTGGACGTGGCGCGCAAGCTGATCCTGTTGTCAGGCCGAGTGCCGGATACGGACATCGAGATCTCGTTCACCGGAACCCGGCCGGGCGAGAAGCTCTATGAGGAGCTGAACCTGGATGACGAAGCGACGATCCCGACGGGGCATCGCAAGATCAAAATTTTCGTGGGCTCCGACCTGTCGGCGGCGAGCCTGGAGCAGCGGCTGCAACAGCTCACTGACCTTTGCGCGTCACGGGATCAAGGCGAAGCGATCGGACTGATCCGGCGGCTGGTGCCCGAGTACAGCCCGAGTGAGCTGGTGCTCAGCATGGCCGCCGAAGCGGAAGACGTATTGCCGTTCACCCATGTAGCGGCGGCAGGAGACTAACGATGGCACTTACAGCGGCGGAGATCGCTTTCTATCAGGAGCACGGTTGGCTGATCACCGACCGGGTGCTGGGCGACGACGAAATCGACGGCACCTTGCGAGGACTCGAACAGCACTGGACGGGACACCGGGACCGGCGCATCGAAGGGGCCGGACAATACTGCGCGGACTGGATGCCGGGCGACGGCGACGGGACGCGGAACAACGAATACATCTCACTGCAGAACGACCTGGTGAGCCGCCTGGCGTGGTCGCCCGTGGTGGGGCGCATTGCGGCCCAGGCGGCCGGCGCGAACGAGATCCGGCTGTTCGACGATCAGATCGTCTACAAGCCGGGCGGGCAAGCCGAGGCCGTGGTCGGGTGGCACGTGGACGGCGACTACTGGGGCACGTGCTCGTCGCAGCGGATGCTGACGGCGTGGATCCCGCTGCATGACTGCCCGGCCGAGTTAGGGCCGCTGGTGGTACTGGACGGCAGCCACAAGTGGTCGCACCTGCTCGAACGGTCCGCGCTGTCCTTCCACCGGAAGGACATGGAAGGGCTGAAGCGGGCGGTGAACGACCTGGGGTTCGAGTTCAAGCCGGTGACGATTGAACTGAAGCGCGGGCAGTTCAGCCTGCATCATTGCCGGGCGATCCATGGCAGCTACCCGAACCGCTCGGGGCAGCCGCGCATCGCTTTGGCGGTGCACTTACAAGACGGGGACAACGCTTACCGTCCGGCGACGCGTCCGGACGGGCGGCCGATCGAGCTCTATAACGACCGGCTTTGCCGGCGGCTGCCGGATGGCCAGCCGGATTATCGCGACCCACAGGTGTTTCCCACCTTGTGGCGTCAGTAAGCGAACTACAATTGAAGTTGATTCGCACAAGAGAACAAGTTCTCACCGCGACGGATCCGGACTGGGCGACCTATCTGGAGCCGACGCGGCATGATGTGTACCACACAGCGGCCTATCATCGGGCGCCGGGGTTGGGACAAGGGGGCGACGCCTTCCTGTTTGTTTACGAAGAAGACGGAGGCGTCTTCTTATGGCCGTACTTGCGTACGGAGATCGAGGGCGCGCCAGGCTGCTACGACGCCACGTCGGTGTACGGTTATGCCGGACCGGTGTGGAACGACGAAGCGCACGTGGCGCGGGGCTGGGAAGCCCTGGGCGCGCATTGGCGCGAGACCGGCGTGGTCTCCGCCTTCACGCGCTTCCATCCGCTGGTGGCTAACGCCGGGCCCTTCGCCGAGAACGGCCGGCATCTGCGCGGCTCGACGGTGGCGGTGGACCTGACGACGCCGGCGCGCTATCCGAAGATCCTGCGGCAGGACATCCGCAAGATTCGCGAACGGGGCTTTGTGACCACCGAAGATACCGAGTGGGCGCACGCCGATGACTTCGTGCGCCACTATCGGGCGACGATGATGCGCTGCGACAGCCGGCCGGAGTATCTGATCGACAGCGCGTGGGTGGCGGCGTTCCGCCGCGAGCTCGGCCCGCACGCGCGGCTGTTTGTCACCAAACAGGACGGCGTGGTGACGGCGGCCTTGCTCACCATGGGCTATGGTCCGTATCTGCATGCGCACCTGACCGGCATCAATCCCGATTACCTGGTGCATTCGCCGCTGAAAATTCTGCTGGACGATGTGAAGGAATGGGGTACCGCGAACGGCTTTGAGACCTTCCATCTGGGCGGCGGACTGGGCGGGCGGGAAGACTCGCTGTTCCGCTTCAAGCATCGTTTCTCACCGGTGACGAAGGAGTTCTACACCGGCAGCTGGATCCTCAACCAGGAGCGCTATCAGGAACTGGCAGCCGAACATCAGCGTAAGTTCGCCGGCCAGCAGTTAGATCCCGGTTACTTCCCGAGTTATCGCTACCGGCCGGAGTTTGTGGCCGGCGCCGATGATACCGGCAGTTACTCAGCGGAATAACAGCGGGGCGAACTCGTTCAGATACTGCCGCCACACGGTGTAGGTGTGGGCACCGGGCGTGGCGCGGAAGGTGTGCTGGATGCCGTGCTTGGTGAAGAGGGCATCGAGATCGGCGGAGCGCTGATAGAGCGAGTCCTCTTTGCCGCAGGCGAACCAGAGAGTGGTGGCCTTCTGCTTCTTGAGGTCGTCGAAGTTGGCTTCGAGTCCTGGGGGGACGCCAGCGCTAAAGGCGCCGATGGCGCTGAAGAGGTCCAGGTGGTGGAAGCCGATGGCCAGCGAGTGCCCGCCGCCCATAGATAAGCCTGCGATGGCGCGGTGGGGGCGGTCCTTAAAGACGCGGTATTTGGTTTCGACGAACGGCAGCACTTCGCCGATGACATACTTCTCGTAGACGGCGGTGTTGGTCTGCTGGATGTCGCGCGGGGCGGTGAAGGGGACGGCGTGACCGAAGGGCATCACGACGATCATGGGGACAGCCTTCTTTTCCGCAATCAAGTTATCGAGGATGTAATTCGCCTGGCCAGCCAGGACCCAACCGCCCGCGGTGTCGTTGGAGCCGTGGAAAAGATACAGCACCGGATAGCGTTGCTTGGAGGCAGCCGAGTAACCCGGCGGCGTGTAGACCCAGAAGGAACGCGTTTCGCCGTTCAGGACGGACGACTTCTGGTAATTGATCTCGACAGAGCCGTGGGGGACGTCGCGGGCATCGTAGAAGGAGCGGGTGTGACCGGGAACCTCGAGTAAGCTGGCCGAGGTGCGGGCGCGCAGCTTCAGGCGCGGGTTGATGGGATCGGCGAGATTGAGGCCGTCCAGATTGAAGTTATAGATATAGATTCCTGGCTCCAGGGGGCCGACGGTGAGAGACCAGACACCGTCGGCCCCTTTGGTCATTTTCTGGAGGGTGCCGACGGGCATCCAGTCACCGTAGAAGGAGGCATCCGTGGCTTTGGGGGCCTGGAGGCGGAAGGTGACGCGGCGGTCGGCGTGGACTTCGGGAGAGACAAGGGGCGCGGGTGGCTGCGCGGCGAGGGTGCAGGCGAGGGCGAGGCCGAGGAAGAGACCGGAGTGGGACATGGAGAATCCTGTCCATCATACATTTCCGGTTCGAGCGGCGCAGAGGGTTCCGGAGCGAAGCCAATTTCCGGGTTGGCGTTGTGAATAGAAGGGGTTAGGAGTTTGGCGCGTTCGAGGGCGCGGAGCGCGCGCTGATATTCGTTTTCGATTTGCGCACGGTAGCGGAAGAAGTTTTTGTGGAGCAGATCGTGAGGATCGTTGGGGCGGGACTCGAGCATGGTGAGGGCGAGGCCTTCGTAAGGGTCGAGGGCGGCTTTGGGTTGGAGTGCGCCGGCGACGCCTTCGAGCCGACGGTCCTCGTAGAGGAGATTGAGCCAGGCGGTTTCCGTGTTGGCGAGGCGCTGGATGAGCCACTGTTTCTGGGCGAAGCGTTTGACGAGGAGGATATGAGAAAGCGTTTGCGGTTGGAGGTCGGCGAGTAGGGACTGTTCGAGCTGGTCGTATTCGGCCTGGGACTCGAAGGGGAGCACGCGAAGCTGGGCGGCGAGGCCGTGTTTGAGCGAGTTGAGACGGGTGATAAGTTTGCCGGCGGGAGTCGCGGGGCCGGTGGAGCGGGCGGCGTTGCGACGGTTGGCGGCGATTTGTTTTTCGGTAGCCATGGAATCCTCCTGATTCAGGGTCGCAGGCCGGGGGAAATTCTGAGGGTGGCGGAAGGTGGGGTTTCGGCGGGAAGCGGTTGATGCGGATGGGGTTGGAGGAAATTTTGAAGTGGCGTGACTGAAGTGAACGGCTGGATGGGTGGGGAGGTGCTGGGAAGAAGGTTTGATTGTGCCGGGGGGAGGGGGCGGGTAGAGTGGTGGTATGCGTCATCTTGCGTTGTTTCTCGGTTTGCTCGGTGGATTGGCGGCGGCGGAGCCCACTATGACGGTGTACAAGACCGCGACGTGCGGTTGCTGCGGCAAGTGGGTGGAGCATTTGCGCGCGAACGGATTCACGGTGGATGTGAAGGAAGTCGAGGAGACGCAGAGTATCCGGAAGAAGTTCGGCGTACCGGAAAAGCTCGCTTCGTGCCATACGGGCGTGGTGGGGGGCTACGCGGTGGAAGGGCATGTGCCCGCGGCGGAAGTGAAGCGGATGTTGAAAGAGAAGCCGAAAGGCAAGGGGATCGCGGTGCCGGGGATGCCGTTGGGGTCGCCGGGGATGGAGCAGGGTCCGCGGAAGGACACCTACTTCGTGCTTTTGTTCGACGAAACGGGACAGGCGAAAGAGTATCAGCGCTACCCGCTGCAATAGCGGCGAGTTAACTTTTCGACGCGCGCGTTGATCCCCCCGCGCGGGGGCCCGTATAGTGGGGGTTCATGCGCGCGTTAACACTCCTGACCTTTTTCGTTTCGGTTCAACTCTGGGCGCAGGCGCCGTCACCCTACTATTCGATTTCCACACTGGCGGGATCGCGGCCGACGGGCGACGGTGGGGCGGCGACGAATGCGTTGCTGCTGAATCCGGAGTTCCTGCTGACCGATGCCAACGGCAATCACTATCTGACCGATAGCGGGCAGCATCGCGTGCGGCGGTTCACGACCGGCGGGACGATCACGACGGTGGCCGGGACAGGGCTGGCGGGCTATTCAGGGGACGGCGGGCCGGGGACAGCCGCGCAATTGAACAATCCGACGACGCTGGCGCTGGATGCGGCGGCGGGCGTGCTCTACATCGTCGATTCGGGCAATCATGCGATTCGCGCGCTGACGCTGAGCACGGGCGTGATTCGGACGGTGGCCGGGGGGACGGCGGGGTTTGCCGATGGTCCGGCGGCGCAGGCGCGCTTCAGTTCGCCTTACGGGATTGCGCTCGACGGGAGCAGCAATCTGATCGTGACGGACACCGGCAACAACCGGCTGCGCAAGATCGCGGGCGGGCAGGTGACGACGATTGGCGGCACGGGCGCGAGCGGCTTCTTTGGCGATGAGACGAGTGCGCTGGTGGCGCGGATGGGCGCGCCCAAGGCGATCGCCTTCGGGGTGGACAATGCGATCTACTTCACCGATACGGGCAACCGGCTGATCCGGAGGATTCTGCCGAACGGCACGATTCAGACGTATGCCGGCAAGGGTGCGGAAGTGAATATCGGCAATGGCGACGGTGGGCCGGCGTTGACGTCGCTGGTGGATGGGGCGGGGCTCGCGATCGATCCGAACGGCGACCTGCTGATTGCCGATGCCGAGGGGCATCGTTTGCGGCGGATTGCGTCGCGGACAGGCATCATCTCAACGATCGTCGGCACGGGCGAGATCGGCTTCGCGGGCGATGGGCAGGCGGCGGTGCTGGGACGGCTGCAATCGCCGACGTCGCTGAACATCGATACGCGGGGCAATTTGAACTTTGTCGACCGCGGGAATCAGCGGGTGCGGCGGGTGATCGGCAGTTCGGACGCGACCGGCGGAAGGCTAGAGACGATTGCGGGGCGCGGCTATGCGAGCGGCGATGGCGGACCGGCGACGAGCGCGCAACTGCTGTTTCCGGAAGCGGCGATCGGCGGACCGGGCAACGCGATCTACATTGCCGATACAGGCAATCATTGCGTGCGGCGCGTGGGAACCGATGGGGTGATCACGACATTTGCGGGGCGGTGCGGCCTGCCGGGTAACACGGGCGATAACGGGCTGGCGACCGCGGCGCTGCTGAATCAGCCGGCGGGACTGACTTTCGACGGCGAAGGCAGCCTCTATATTGCCGATCGCGGCAACGATCGGATCCGGCGGGTGCAGGCCAACGGCGTGATCACGACGATGGCGGGAGCGAATAACAATATCCGGCGGCCGCAAGGCATGGCGTGGGATCGGGCGCTGCTGCGCTATATCTACTTCACGAACGAGTATGGCGGGACGCGCGTGTCGCGGCTGGACATTGTGCGGCAGGAAGTGGCGACGGTGGTGGGCGGGACGAACGATCAGGCCGGGGCGACGGGCGATGGGGGCCCGGCGGGAACGGCGTTGTTGAACGGGCCGTCGGATGTGGCGACCGATGCGGTGGGCAACCTCTATATTGCCGATCGGGGCAATGGGCGTTTGCGGATGGTGAATGCGGCGACGGGCGTGATCGATACGGTGCAGGTGTTGCCGTCGGTGGCGCGGGTGGCGGTGACGGCGAGCGGGTCGCAGAGGCTGGTGACGCAGAGCGGGCCGGAGCAGAGTCGCCTGGCGCGGGTGGGCGGCGTAACGCTAGCGGGCGGGGCGACGACGGGTTTTGCGGGCGATGACGGCTTTGCGGGCTTTGGTGTGTTCGACGGTCCGGCGGGCGTGAGCGTGCTGCCGGATGGGCGGATTCTGGTGGCGGACCGGCAGAATCATCGGGTGCGGGTGCTGACGCCGCGGGCGCTGCAGCGGTTGGAGTTGGTGAGCGGGAATAACCAAGCGGGACAGCCGGGGACGCTGTTGCCGCTGGAGTTGGTGACGCGCGTGGTGATGGAAGGCGGAGTGCCGGTGCCGTCGGTGGGCGTGCAGTACGCGGTGCAAGCGGGGTCGGCGACGTTGTCGAACACGTCGCGGTTGACGGCGAGCGATGGCACGGCGTCCGTCATGGTGACGTTGGGGCCGGTGGCGGGTCCGGTGGTGGTGACGGCGACGGTGACGGGGCTCGAGCCGGTGCGCTTTACTTTGACGGCGACGGGAGCGGCGGGCGCGACGCGGCCGTCGATTAACGCGGGTGGGATTGCGGGCGTGGGATTGAGCGTGCCGCGGGTGGCGGCGGTGAGTCCGAATGCGCTGGTGAGTTTGTTTGGGACCGGCTTCCTGCTGTCCGGTTCCGGGCGGCGCGTGAGCGGCGAGGAACTGGTGGGCGGGCGTTTGCCGAGCGAATTGCTGGGCGTTTGCGTGACGTTTAACGGAGTGCGGGCGGGGATGCTGGACGTGTTTCCGACGCAGTTGACGGTGCAGGTGCCGCAGTTGGTGACGGCGGCGGCGGTGGTGGAGGTCCGGGTGCGGACGTCGTGTGGAACGGCGAACGAGTTGGTGTCGGAGGCGGAGACGGTGCCTTATGCGGTGGCGTCGCCGGAGTTCCTGTTCTTTGTGACGAACGCGAACGGGGTGAATCCGGTGGCGGCGGTGGATGGGGTGACCGGGGCGTTGGTGGGTCCGCTGGATGTGCTGGGCGGAGCGTTAACGCCGGCGCGGCCGGGCGATGTGGTGACGGTGTATATGTCGGGCCTGGGGCCGACGAATCCGCGGCTGGAGGTGGGCGAGATTCCGCGCGGGGCGGCGCCGGTGACGAGCGCTGTGGCGGTGAAGCTGGGGGATATTTCGCTCGCGGCCAGCGACATTCTGTATGCGGGCGCGGCGCCGCAGCAGGTGATCTATCAGATCAATCTGCGGATTCCGGCGAATGCGCCGGCGGGCAATCTGCCGTTGACGGTGACGGTGGGTGGAATATCGACGCCGGTGGGCGGTTATCTGGCGGTGCGGAGGTTCTAACGATGGCGACGGCGACGGGCGAGTTTCACGTGAAGTTGACGCCGCAGACGGACGAAGGGCGGGAGCCGGTGCCGGGGCGGATGTTGATCGATAAGACGTTCGAAGGCGAGTTGGCGGGCGTGAGCCAGGGGCAGATGCTGGCGGCGCACGGGACGGTGAAGGGGTCGGCGGGCTATGTCGCGATCGAGCGGGTGACGGGGTCGCTGGCAGGGAAGACGGGGAGTTTTTGCCTGCAGCACTGGGGGCTGATGGAGCGGGGCAAGCCGACGCTGGAGGTGGTGGTGGTGCCGGATTCGGGGACGGACGAACTCGCGGGGCTGACCGGCAAGATGAGGATCATCATCGAGGGCGGTCAGCACCGGTATGAGTTCGATTACGAGTTGAGTTAGGCGAAGGCCATTTCCGGGACGAGTTCGGCGATGGACTCGACGACGCGGCCGGGACGGAACGGATAGTGGCGGAGCGATTCGCGCGAGGTGGAGCCGGTGAGCACGAGGATGCTCTGGAAGCCGAGGTCGGTGGCGCCGCGGATGTCGGTCTCCATGGTGTCGCCGATCATGATGACGTCGTCGGTGCTGAGGCCGATGCGTTTGCGGGCGGCGCGCATCATGAAGGGGTTGGGCTTACCGACGTGGTAAGCGGTGCGGCCGGTGGCTGATTCGAGCAGGGCGGCGATGGCGCCGCAGCCGGGGCGGGGGCCAGAGTCGGTGGGGCACCAGGTATCGGAGTTGGTGGAGATGAGGCCAGCGCCATTGGCAATGGCGCGATGAGCGTCTTCCATCATTTCGAAGTTCATGACGCGGCCTTCGCCGACGATGACGTAGTCGGGGTTCTTGCGGCTAGTGGCATAGCCGACGTCGCTGAGAGCGGTGAGTAAGCCGCCTTCGCCGATGACGAGGGCGGTGCCGCCGGGCTTCTGGCGGTGGACAAATTCGGCCGTGGCAAGAGCGGCCGTGTAAATTTCGTTCACCGACACGTCGATATCGAAGTTACGCAGTTTAGCAACTACGTCGATCGGCGTGTACGCGGAGTTATTGGTCAGAAAGAGAAAAGGAGTACGAGTCTCCTGAAGGAAGCGGATGAATTCGGCGGCGCCCGGAATGGGAGCCGAGCCGCGGTACACCACGCCATCCATATCAATTAGATAGCCTTGTTTCATATTGTTGGGACACATCCTCAGTTCCGCGAACGGATGATCTTCATTTTCGGCGACGGGGATGAATTGCTGATGACGGAACCGGCTTGGTTCCGTGTCATAGGCAGGGGAGAGATCGAATCTCTCTACTGATCATTCTACCGCGTTCGTCAAGCTTTTGCCCATGCGGGAAAGGCCTGAGTTCACAACCGGGTTAACGGGCCCAGGGCTGGGCGGCGATGATTTCACGCAAGTTACGGCGATCGGCGGCGGATAAACGCGAATATTTCGGATCGTCGTGATCGAGGATCCAGTTGAGGCGCCGGTGCACGTGGGCGAGCGCAATGGGCGGCAAGGCGCGGAAGGCTTCGCTTTCGATCATGTAACTGAGGGGATAACGGAAGAGGCGGGTTTGTAAGTCGAGTTGATGTAAGCGGCCTTGCTTGGCGAAGGTCTCGGCGAACTTGGTGGAGCCGCGGACGGGTTCAGTGAGCGGAGTTTCTTCGACGAACAGAAGATAGTCCACCATCTCTTCGCAAGCGGAACGGATGCGGCGCTCGGTGCTTTCGCTGCGGGTGTCGGCGGGCTCCTTGAGCAAGCGGTTCATCATGTCCTGCGAGTGCATGGCCATGCGCGTCTCAAAGCCGACGCGGGTGATGAGATTGGTCATGTGCGTCTGGTGTTCGAGCACC
>JBGAHE010000101.1:0-27280 GCA_044226365.1 Bryobacteraceae bacterium | reverse complement strand
GTGAACCGGATCATAGCTGACCCGAGTATCTCAGCCGCCTCCGCCTCGCTGGCTTCCCTTCCGGCCCGAACTCATTGTGAACAAAGACGAAACGGGCTCGCCAAATTGGTGTCACCGCTCCGCCCGTTCCCGCCGGTTTCTTCGTTTCTCCCGCTTTCCGCTTTGCGCTCCCTCTCCCCTTCCTTCGCTGCCGCCCCGTTCCCCTGGCTCGCCGCTCCCCCGTTAACGGCGTTTTTCAACTTTTCTCGTCCTTTCTCCTCAATCACTTACTCAGTTTTGGCGTCCGGAGCTTTGCGGGCTGCGCGTAAAGTGAAATCGGGAAAAGCCGACATGCTCCATCAACCGCAACACTGCTATCGCTTGATCTCGTCCGGCACTTACTCGGCGTTTTCCCTCCCGGACTCTCCCCCCGATGCCAGCTATCACGTTCATCTCGTGAAATCCGGCGACGAGGATTACATCCCCGCGGACATGGAGGTGTGGCCCGTCTATCACAGCACCATCCTCCTCGCCCTCCGCGACTTCCCTGATGCCCACCAAGCCGCCATCGACGCCGTTCTCGCTCTTCAGCAGCGCCTTCGGGGCTGCCGTAACCGCGACTTACTTCCCAAGTAGCTTCACCCCTTAATCATCCCTTTTGAGGAGTTCCACCATGTCGTCCCGTAAATCGTCCCCGCGCCGCTTTGGCTGCCAATCGCCGCAATGCGCTCAAGTCCACTGGTCCCCGCACGCCCGAAGGCAAAGCCAAATCCTCGGGCAACGCCGCCATCCATGGGCTCTCCACGCTCCATCGCCATCCCTTGCCCTCCGGCTGCTTTCTCGCCATTGAGGACGAACCCGCCTTCAAAGGCCTGCTCGACGAGTATGTCGCCACTTACCACCCTCGCCATCGCGACGAGCTCGACTTACTCACGGAAGCCGTCTACGCCAAGTTTCGGCAAACCCGCCTCTGGCTTGCCGAATCCGGCCAACTCGAAACCGCCATCGCTCTCCATGAGCGCGAATTCCGCCAGAAACTTCCCACCGCCGGCGCCCACGGGCACCTCGCCAACGGCTTCGCTCACTCCGAACAACTCGTCAAACTCTATCTGCGTTATGGCCATCAGCTTCACCGGCACTATCTTCGTTGCCTCAAAGAACTGAGAGACTTACAAGCCTCGCGCCTGCCTCACCCGAATTCCCCAATCGAAGCCAATCCCACGAACGGACACCCGGCCGCCGCTCCCTCTGAGTTGACGCCCGCCGGGGACTCGCAGCCGAACCCGGCTCCCTTGCCCGCTCCGGCGCCCCCAGCGCCCTCCCTGTGCGGCCCGTCACCGGATACCCCGGCCGAGCCGCCCCATTCGCCACGCACCCCACCGTCATCTGGACAGCTATAATTCAACATGCTCCGTTTCGCCCTTCCCATCGTCTTGGCCACCACCCTGTTGGCCCAGGAGAAAGTGCGCGTCATTGCTTTCGGCGCCCATCCTGACGATTGCGACATCGGCTCGGCGGGCCTGGCCGCCATCCTCGCCCAAAACGGCCATGCCGTTAAGTTCGTCTCCGTCACCAACGGCGACGCCGGCCATCAGACCTTGGGCGGCGGCGCGCTCGCCAAACGCCGCTACGCCGAAACCCAGGAAGTGGCCCGCCGCTTAGGCATCACTTACGACGTCCTCGGCAACCACGACGGCGAACTGCTGCCCACACTCGACGTCCGTCTCCAGGTCATCCGCAAGATTCGCGAATGGAACGCCGACGTCGTGATCGCCCCGCGGCCCAACGACTATCATCCTGACCATCGCTACACCGGCGTCCTCGTCCAGGATGCCGCCTATATGGTCGTCGTCCCCAACGTCGCCCCCGACACGCCGCCCCTGCGCAAGAACCCCGTCTTCCTCTATTACCAGGACCGTTTTCAGAAGCCCGCGCCCTTCCGCCCCGATATCGCCGTCGACATCACCGCCGTCTATTCGCAGAAAGTCCGCGCTCTCGACGCGCACGAAAGCCAGGTCTACGAATGGCTGCCCTGGGTCGATGGCACGCTCGATCAGGTGCCCAAAGATAAGAACGAACGCCTCGCCTGGTTGGCCAAGTGGCGCACGCGCGTCATCACACCGGCCGTCAAAGCCTCGCTCGAAAAATGGTACGGCCCCGCCCAGGCCGCCAAGGTCACCCACTACGAAGCCTTCGAAATCTGCGAATACGGCAAGCAGCCCACGGAGGCCGATCTCCGCCGCATGTTCCCCTTCCTGCAGGTCAAATGAAGCAGGACGATCGCGACGACCTTCAGAAGTTCGGCTACGCCCAGGTCCTCCTCCGCGAGATGGGCGGCTTCTCGAACTTCGCCATCTCGTTTTCCACCATCTCCATCCTCACCGGCGCCGTCACCCTCTTCGGCTACGGCTTTGACCAGGGTGGCCCGCTGGAGATGACCCTGGCCTGGCCCCTGGCCACGCTGCTCACCCTCGCCGTCGCCGCCTCCATGGGCGAACTCTGCTCGGCCTTTCCTACCTCCGGCGCCCTCTACCATTGGGCCGCCGCGCTCGGGAATCGCCACATCGCCTGGTTCGTCGCCGCCATCAACATCGTCTCCTGCATCGCCAGCTATGCGGCCATCGATTATGCCTGCGCCCAATACCTTCTGCCCCTGGCGCGCATCGAAACCAACACGCTCAATCTCTTTCTGGCCTTCGTCGTCATCACCGTCTCGCAAGGCCTGCTGAACGCCTATGGCGTCGGCCTCGTGGCCAAGCTCAACGACGCCAGCGTCACCGTCCACATCCTTGGCACCCTTGTCCTGGTCGGCGTCATCTTCTGGGCCGCCCCGCTCCAGCCCGTTTCATTCCTCTTCACCGCCGTCAGTCCGATTGGCACCCAACCCTACAGCGTCGCCTTCACGCTCGGCTTGCTCCAGGCCATGTGGACCTTCACCGGTTACGACGCCTCCGCGCACATGGCGGAAGAAACCGTCGACCCCCGCCGCCACGCTCCCTGGGGCATGGTCCTCGCCGTCGGCCTCTCCGGCGTCATCGGCTACCTGATGCTCATCGCCATCACCCTCGCCGTGCGCGACCTCTCCCCCGGCCAAACCGCCGTCTCCATCCTCCAGCGCGCCCTCGGCGAACGCATGGGCAGCTCGCTCTCCGCCATGGCCGGCGTCGCCATGTGGTTCTGCGGTCTCTCCGCCCTCGCCAACGCCTCGCGCACCGTCTTCTCCCTCGCCCGCGATCAGGGCACGCCCGCCGCCGCTCTCATCTCCAAAGTCGACCAGCGCCACGGCACCCCGGTCGTCGCCATCTGGGGACTCGTCGCCGCCGCTGTCGCCATGCTCATCTGGTCCGGCACCGTCGCCATTCTGGCCGCCGTCTCCACCGTCGCCTGCTACCTCTGCTACGGCATCCCCATCTTCCTCGGCTGGCGCGCCCGCTCCTCCGGTTGGGTCAAAGCGGCGCCCTGGAACCTCGGCGCCTTCGGCCCCGCCGTCAACCTCCTCGCCCTCGTTTGGGTCGTCGCCATCTGCGTCATCCTCATGCTGCCGCCCAACGAACTCGCTGCCAAAACCATGGCCGGCGTCCTGATCGCTCTTGCCGTTCTCTATTACTCCGGCGCCCTCCAGCGCTACCAGGGCCCCGCCTTCACCCGGCATCCGGAATAAATTCACGCTTTTTATCGAACTCGCCCCCGCCGTCGAGCGTATCTACTGCCAAGATGTTTCTTACGCCGCAACGCCTTCTGCTGGCTCTTCCGCTCCTGCTCACCTCTTGCGACTTCGACGGTATGCAGTCGGACCGTTTTCGCGAAGACTTTCATATGACCTACAAGCTCAGCCCCGGCCAGCGCGTCTCGGTGGAGAATCAGAACGGCTCCATCGAAGTCACCGGCTGGGATAAGAACGAAGTCGACATCAGCGGCGAACGCTACGCCCCCACCGAAGACTATCTCCGCCTCCTCAAAGTCGACGTGCAGGCCTCGGACTCGGCCGTCCGCGTCCGCACCATTCGCCCGCCCCAGATGGGCTGGCGCGGCCCCTCGGGTGGCGTCAAGTACTTCATCCGCGTCCCCAAACAGACCCTCCTCGATCGCATCGAAAGCACCAACGGCTCGCTCCGCGTCGAAGACGTTCAGGGCAACGCCCTGCTTCGTTCCACCAACGGCGGCATCCGCCTCTATCGCGACCAGGGCAACTACGACGTCTCCACCACCAACGGCGCCATCGAGTTCTCCGTCCACACCGGCGAAATCAAGGCCCGCAGCACCAACGGCGGCATCCGCGCCGACGACCTCACCGGCAGCCTCTCCGGCTCCACCACCAACGGCAGCATCCACGCCCGGCTCATGGCCGCCACCACCACCGCCATGCGCCTCGAAACTACCAACGGCGGCATCGAAGTCGTCAGTGAAAAGCAGCCCCCCGCCATCCAGGCCTCCACCACCAACGGCGGCATCACCCTTCGCCTCCCCTCGGATGTCAAAGCCACCGTCCGCGCCACCAGCCACTCCGCCGTCTCCTCCGAATTCGAGGTCAACGGCGAGCGCGAAAAGAAGCGTCTGCGCGGCACGGTCAACGGCGGCGGACCCGTCCTTGACCTCGAAACCAATAACGGCCGCATCCGCCTCGAAAAGCTCTAACCCTCTAGCCTGAACCCCCGGACCGGGCAGGCGCATCTTACCCCTGTGCGCCTGCTTACCGCCTTCCTCCTCCTGCCCGCTCTCTGGGCTCAAACCTCCGCCCCCGCCCGCTCTCCCCTCCGTCTCCTCAGTGAGCACTTCGAGTCGCTAGCCGCCGGGACGGACCATTCCGTCGTCCAGATCGTCACCCGCGGCTATGCGCCCGCTTCCGAAGGCGGCGCCCCCATGCTGCAAGCCCAGCGAGGCAGCGGCTCCGGTGTCATCATCGACCCCGCCGGCTACATCATCACCAACGCCCACGTCGTCGGCGCCATGCGCCGCGTCCAGGTCCTCCTGCCCCAGGCCGCCGAAAAGACCGTCGCCCACAGCGTCCTCAAGCCCAGCGCCAAAGTCCTCAACGCCACCGTCCTCGGCACGGACCGTGAAACCGACATCGCCGTCCTCAAAGTCGACCCGCCCAACGGCACCCTCCCGGCCCTCACCTTCGGCGACTCCGAACTCCTCCGCCAGGGCCAAATCGTCCTCGCCTTCGGCAGCCCGTTCGGTCTCGAAAACTCCGTCACCATGGGCATCGTCAGCTCCGTCGCCCGCCAAACCCGCCCCGACGACCCCATGATCTACATCCAGACCGACGCCTCCATCAACCCCGGCAACAGCGGCGGCCCACTCGTCAATACCGACGGCCACGTCGTCGGCATCAACACCTTCATCCTCTCCCGCTCCGGCGGCAACGAAGGCATCGGCTTCGCCGTCCCCAGCAACATCGTCCGCAACGTCTACCAGCAGATCCGCGAGTTCGGCCGCGTCCGGCGCGGCCAGATCGGCGTCATCGCCCAAACCATCAACCCGGCTCTCGCCCACGCCCTTGGCTTGCCTCAGGATTGGGGCATCGTCATCGCCGACGTCATACCCGATGGCGCCGCCGCCGCTGCCGGCCTTGAGATCAAAGACATCGTCCTTTCGCTCAACGGCAAAACCCTCGAGAACAGCCGCCAGTTCGGCGTCAACATCTACCAGAACGCCGGCAAAACCGTCTCCCTCGAAGTCCTTCGCGGCGCCGAGAAGAAGACCCTTCAGGTCGGCGTCCTCGAACGTCCCCGCGACCCCGAACGTGTCCTCTCCCTGATCGCCGAAGACGGCAACATGGTCGCGAAGCTCGGCATCCTCGCCGTCGACCTCGACGAGAAAGTCACCCCCCTCATCCCCTCCACCCGCCGCCTGAACGGCGCCGTCGTCGCCGGGGTGGTCGCCGACGTCTCCAGTCACGACGAACCCCTCACCGCCGGCGACGTCATCTACGCCGTCAACAACACCCCCGTCCGCGGTCTCACCGACCTCCAGACCGCCGTCAAAGACCTCAACCGCGGTCAGCCCGTCGCCCTCCACATCGAGCGCCAAGGCCAACTCCAATACCTCATGTTTGAGATCGAGTGATATCCTTTTCCCTTGGCTCAACCCCTCACCGTCCGCATCCATCCGGCCGATAACGTCGCGATCGCCGTCCATCCGGACGGCCTCGCCCGCGGCACCGTCCTGCCCGAAGGCGTCACTCTGCAGGAGACCGTCCCTCAGTCGCACAAGGTCACCCTCATCCCCCTCGCCCAAGACGAGCCCATCCTCCGCTACGGCCAGATCATCGGCTACGCCGCGCGCGACATTCCCGCCGGCAGTTGGATTCGCGAAGACGTCATCCGCATGCCGGAGCCCCCGGAACTCGCCCGCCTGCCCCTCGCCACCGCTGTTCCCACCCCGGCTCCGCCGCTCACCGGCTACACCTTCGAGGGCTATCGCAACGCCGATGGCAGCGTCGGCACCAAGAACGTCCTCGGCATCACCACCACCGTCCAATGCGTCGCCGCCACCGTCGATTACGCCGCCCACCGCATCCGCACGGAGCTTCTCCCCCGCTTCCCCCACGTCGACGACGTCGTCTCCCTCACCCACACCTACGGCTGCGGCGTCGCCATTGATGCTCCCGATGCCGCCGTCCCCATTCGCACGCTCGGCCACATCAGCCGCCATGCCAACCTCGGCGGTGACCCCCTCGTCGTCAGTCTCGGCTGCGAAAAGATGCAGCCTTCCCGGCTCTTCCCGATGTTCGAAAGCACGCCCCCCGAAGTCGTCCGCCTTCAGGATCACGCGGGCTTTGGCGAAATCGTCTCCCGCATCCTCGAATCCGCCGAGCGCCGCCTCGCCATCCTGAACCAGCGCCGCCGCGTCACGGTGCCCGCCTCCGAACTCGTCGTCGGTCTGCAATGCGGCGGCAGCGATGCCTTCTCCGGCGTCACCTGCAACCCCGCCGTCGGCGCCATGGCGGACCTGCTCGTCCGCGCCGGCGCGACCGTCCTCTTCTCGGAAGTCACCGAAGTCCGCGACGCCGTCCACCTGCTCACCCCGCGTTGCGCCACCGAAGACGTCGCCCGCCAGTTGATTCGCGAAATGCAGTGGTACGACGAGTATCTGGCCCGCGGCCGCGCCGACCGCAGCGCCAACACCACCCCCGGCAACAAGCGCGGCGGCCTCGCCAACATCGTCGAAAAGTCTCTGGGCTCCATCGCTAAAGCCGGCTCCTCGGCGATCAGCGCCGTGGCCTCCCACGGCGACAAAGTCACGTCCAAAGGCCTCGTCTTCGCCGCCACCCCCGCCAGCGATTTCATCTGCGGCACCCAGCAGTTGGCCTCGATGAACCTCCACGTCTTCACCACCGGTGAAGGCACGCCCTACGGTCTCGCCTTGGTCCCCGTCGTGAAGGTCTCGTCCCGCACCGCCCTGGCCGAACGCTGGCACGACCTCATCGATCTCGATGCCGGCCGCATCGCCACCGGCGAAGCCACCATCCCCCAGGTCGGGCAGGAACTGTTCGAACTCTTACTGGAAGTCGCCAGCGGCCGCCGCCAAACCTGGGCCGACCACTGGCGTCTTCACAATGCGCTGGCTCCGTTCAATCCCGGTCCAGTCACCTAGTCACTTACCGCGCCAGATCGTCGCCATCCTTCGTGCCGTAGTAGAACTCCTCGCGCACGATCTTGTCGCCTTCCACTGTGTAGACGGCGATCTCGCGCAGCGCGTGCCGCACGCCGGTCGCCTTCACCGTCACTTCGAAGTCGAACACCACGCCAAATTTATCCGTGGCCAGATAAGGGCCTTCGCAGTTCGCCGAGTGAATCTCGTGCGCCGCCGCCCATTCCGCGCTCTTCTGGATCACCGCGGCTTTGCCCACGGTCTCGGTCCCATGCGGACCCGCCACACCTTCCACGCTGACCATGTTGTCGGCATAGAGTTCTTGCATTGCATCGAAGTTCTTGAACTGCTTGCACAGTTCCACCAGCCGGGCGGCTACTTTCGGGGTACTCATCTCTGAAGCATACCCCGAAGACATTGCGCTCTCATGACGAAGTATGATCGAAGCTTGGTTCGCGCGCTGTTCCTCATCCCTGGCGTCCTGTTTGCGCAATTCGACCCCGGCCACGACTTGAACGTCGAACTGGGCAAGCGCACCGAGAACCGCTTCCAACTGCGCTTTGAACTGCGTCAGCGCGTCGAAAACCGCACCGGCGCCGTCTTCGGCCGCGACCGCGACCTCGCCGCCGACTTCATCCGCACCCGGGTCGGCTTCACCGCCTTGCCCGCCTCCTGGTTCAAAGTCTCCGTCCTCGGGCAGGACACCCGCGCCCCCTTCTACGGCCTTCCCGCGCCCGGCAACGTGCGCGACCCGTTCGATCTGCAGGAGGCCTACCTCGAGTTGTTCTCGAAGAAACAGCAGGGCTGGGGCTTCAACCTCGGTCGCCAGATGATCAACTACGGCGACACCCGCCTCATCGGCTCGCCGCAATGGGCCTACACGGCGCGCACCTGGGATACCGCGCGCCTCTATCACGTCACCAAAAAGGTGAAGCTTGAGTTTCTTACCCTCTCCACCATCGTCCCCCGCGGCGACGCCTTCAATAAGCCCGTGCTCGGCGATCGCATCTGGGGCACTTACAACGTCTTTCGCGAGTTACTCGGCAAAGAGACCTTCGATGTCTACGTCCTCCGTCACGATCAGAACCACCCCGGCGGCTTCGCCGGCCCCGGCACGCTGGGCATCAACCTCTATGGCACGCGCTGGGCCGTGCCCTTGCCTCATCACTTCCGCGTGACGCTGGAAGGTGTTCTGCAGAACGGCAAAGTGGGTCTGCTGCCGCATCGTGCCGGCGGCGGCGTCGTGCAAGTCGGCTATCGCACCGCCGTCCGGAAGCGCCCCCTCGACTTCGCCAACGAATACAAGTACGCCTCCGGCACCGACCCCGCCAGCGGCCGCAGCGGCACCTTCGATCAGCTCTACCCCGCGGCCCACGACAAGTTCGGCCACATTGACTTACTCGGCTGGCGGAACATCCACAACTTGCGCTCCACCACCACCCTCACCGCCACCAAAACCTGGTCCTGGGTGCTGATGTACAACGCTTCCTGGCTGGCCAACCCGCGCGACTCGCTCTATAACGCGCAAGGCCGGCCCATCGTCCGCTCGGCCAATGGCACAGCCGGACGCTGGGTCGGCCAGGAGCTCGACCTCTATACCAACTACCAATGGGGCGGCTTCACCATCGCCACCGGCATTGGCCAATTCTTTCCCGGAACGTTTGTCCATCGCACGACACCCGGCGCCTATTCGCGCCTGCTGTATCTCTCGACGGCTTACTCGTTCTAGGCTTTCAGCTTCGTGATAATCTCCGTGGCGCGGTCGAACAGCATGCTGGTGTCATTGCTGCAGCCCAGCAGCAACATGCCGCGCTCCTTCCAGAAGCGGGCCAGTTCGATGTTGCGCGTCTGCGTGCCGGGGATCACGTTGTGCTTCAGGCAGGAGTCGCGGATCTTCTCCATCGCGTCCACCATCTTGGGATGGAGGAAATCGCCGGGGACGCCGAGCGAAATCGACAAGTCCGCCGGCCCCACCATCACGGCGTCGATGCCGGGCACCGAGATCAGTTCATCGCGGCGGTCCACGCCTTCCTGCGACTCGATCTGGAACACCACCATCTGCTCGCGGTTAAAGTGCTCGATCACGTCGGGCATCTTCTGCACCGTGTAGTCGTAGTTGCACGGCGTCAGGCCGTAGCCGCGCACGCCCACCGGCGGAAACTTGGCCCAGGAGACGGCTTTGCGCAGCACCTCGGGATCGTCCACGCGGGGAAACAGGATACCGCCGGCGCCCGAATCGAGCGCTCGCGCCACCAGCGTGTACTGCAATTCACCCACGCGCCACAGCGGCGTCACGCCCGAGTTTGTGCAGGCCGTGCACAAATCAGCCATCGTTTCCGTCGTAAAGGAGCTGTGTTCGCCGTCGACGAAGGTCCACGTAAAACCGGTCGCGCCCAGAATGCGCGGAAACTCGGTGGAACGAATCGTGCCGAAGCCGCAGCCGTATTGAACTTCACCGCGTCGCAGCGCGGCCAGGAGGGGATTTTTTTTCATAGCACCAACACTTGATGATCGGGACAGTCGAGCCGTACATGGTCCAGCAGACGGGGAATCAAATCCTCGCCATGCGCGGCCAGAAACGGCAGCATACTATAAAACCGCTCTTGCAAGTGTTGGTGCGGGTAAAGCTGATGATGCAGCGTGGCGGCTTCGCGGCCCGCGCGCTCATCGCGGCGCAGGGCTTCGCGCGCGGCTTTGCGCTGCATTTTGCCCATCTGATACAGCATTTTGCGCTCGCTATGATCGAGCGCGGCCACCAGCGACGGGTCAAACGTCTCGAGCGCCGCGCGCACGCCGGCCAGGGCTTGCGTCACCTGCTGATGCCCGGTGTCGAGCGCCTTTTGCACGCCCTCGGGCACCAACTGCGTGGAGATCTTCTCGCGCAGCATGTCCTCGCGTGTCCAGGTCGCCTCCACCGTCAGGCCATAGCGCGATAGCAGCTTGGTCACCCGCGGCGAGAGCAGCGTAAACGCCGCCCGCGACAGCGATACCGGCATGTGTCCCAGCAGGCGCCGGTACAGCACTTCGCTCTGCGCGAAGTAAGCGATCTCGGCCGGGCCGCCCACCACCGCCACCGTCGGGAACAGATAATCCTGCAGCACCGGCCGCAGCAGCGCATTCGGACTCAGCGCCGCCGCGCGCTCGGCCAACTGCTCCGCCTTCAACTTCTGGCCCTTCACCGTGTACTCGCCCGCGCGATACTTCAGATTCACGCGCTCGCCGTTTTCGAGCAGGAAGAACAGCGAAGTCTCTGGCTCAAAGTGGACCTGCGCATGATACTTCGCCGCGGCCAATTCCTTGTTACGTTCGAGCAGCGCCGCGGAAAGCTCGGCACCTTCGCGCACCGCTTGAGCGAGGAACGGCGCGCCGATCGCCCGCAGCGATTCCTGCAGCGGGTCGACAAATAGCAGCCCATGCGGCGCCAGGTATTCCTTCAGCAGTTCGCGGAACGTCCCGCCCCAACTGCCCGCGCGATAGTGCTTCTCCACCTTCGCGTAGACTTCGTCGCCAAACGGGAATTCGGCCAGCGCCTGGCGTAACGCCTCCAGCGGTGCCCCGGTCAGGGGCAGGGGACCAACCGGACGTCCCTCGGTCTCCACCACATCGGCCTGCAGCGACACCGGGTGTGCTTCGGCATCGAACACCCACGCCTGATTCACTTCGGCAAAGTCATGGTCCTCGGTGGCCAGCCAGAACACCGGTACGGCCGGCGTACCGGACGCCGTCAACTGGCGCGCGGCCTGGATCGCGGTCAGTGCCTTGTACAGCGTATAGACCGGACCGGAGAACAAACCGACCTGCTGTCCGGTGAGGACCGCGACGGTCCCGGGCTGCGCAAGTTGATCGAGTGCGGGATGATCGCCGTTGAACTCCCGCAATGCCGCCACCAGCGCTGCCCGGCGCTCGGCCGGATAGTCCATCGTACGGGCGAGCGTGAAAAGTGCAGACGCCCCGGGAAGGGAAGTCTGGCGAATACAATGCGACTGGATCGGCGACGCTTCCATGATTCAGGCTGACGACAACAAAGGCAAAGCTATCAGATTCAGTCGGGAGCACTTTCGTTGCCAGAATCTGGGGCTGCTATAAAACGATAACCGATCCCGCGCACCGTGAGAAGGTGGCGCGGCTGGCTTGCGTCATCTTCGACATATTTCCGCAGCCGAACGATGAAATTATCGATAGCCCGCGTGTCGGTATCTTCCTTGACGTCCCAGACGGACTCGAGGATCTGCTTCCGGCTCACCACGCGCCCTTCGTTCTGAATCAGATAGCGCAGCAGCCGGGACTCCATCAGCGTCAGCGGAATCGTCTCGCCCTTGGCCGTCAGCTTCTGCAGGTCAAAGTCGACCCGGCGGCCGGAGAATTCGAAGACGTCCGAGGACGGCGCCGCCGGCTTTTTCAGCCACTGCGCCCGCCGCAGCAGGCCCATCACGCGCGCGAGCAAGATCGAGAGGTCAAACGGCTTGGGCAAGTAGTCGTCGGCGCCGGCGGCAAAGCCCTTCAATACGTCTTCAGGACGGCTGCGCGCAGTGAGCATCAGAATCGGTGCGGCCTCACCCCGCGCGCGCAACTCCAGCGCCACGTCGAAGCCGCTTTTGCCGGGCAGCATGACGTCGAGCAAGACGAGATCGAAGCCGGACTTGGTGAGCGCGTCCTCGCCGTTGTCCACGGTCTCCACTTCATAGCCTTCCGCCTCCAGGTTGAAGCGCAGGCCATCGGCCAGGTGCTGTTCGTCCTCTACGATCAGAATGCGGCCCGCCATGTGTTATCCCTCCGGAGGCAGCGGCAATTCGATGGTGAAGGTGCTGCCGTGTCCCACGCCGCTGCTTTCCGCGTAAGCCCGACCGCCATGCCGCTGCGCCACACTGCGGACGATAAACAGCCCGATGCCGGTCCCCTTAATCCGCGCTGAAACCGTGCCGGGGACCCGATAGAAGCGCTTGAAGATGCGTTTGAGCTCGGTGGGCGCGATGCCCAGGCCCTGATCGGAGACGCGGATGGCGACGCCGGGCCGGCGCCGGGCGCGGTCGAGCTGCACCTGCACGTTGACCTTGGTGCCCGAGTACTTGATCGCGTTATCCACGAGATTCGAAATGGCGGCTTTCAATTCATCGGCGTCGCCTAAGACCTGCGGCCGCTCATGGTCGCCGAAGGTGGAACTGAAGCGGACGGCATCGGGCTGCAGATGGTGCCGCGTGCGCGCCAGCCGGATCACTTCTTCCACCAGCGTGGCCAGATCGAGCCGGGACTTCGATTGCGTCGCGTTCGAGGTCGAGGTGCGCGCGGCGTTCAGCACCTGGTCGATCGTCGAGATCAACCGGTCCGAATCGTGCAGCATGATCTGGTAGAACTCCTGCCGCTTGGCCTCGTCGAGGTCGCGTTTTTGCAGGGTTTCGAGGTAGAGGCGAATCGAAGCCACTGGCGTCTTCAACTCGTGCGTCACGGCGTTCATGAAAGCGTCGTGCTGCTCGTTGCGCTTGATCTCGCGCACCAGGAAGATCGTATTCAACACCACGCCGGCGATGATGATCAGGAAGAAGATCACGCCGAAGACGAACACCAGGCTGGCCCGCCAGTTGAGGAGCATGCCCCAACTGACGTTCAGCGCGATCGCCGCCGCTACCAGGCAAACGCCCAGCGCGGTGAAGAAGTAGACGGACTTACGTCGACGTGGAGGGACCACCGGTACCTCCTAGGATACTGTTCTAGGCGGCCTTTTCTTCGATCAGGCGCGAATCGGTCTTCGCCACTTTCACCATCTTGGCCAAGCCGAGCGCCTGCAGCAGACGGATCTGCAGCCAGGTGATGTCGAGCTCATACCAGGCGAGACCGTGACGGGCCGAAGCCGGGTGCGCGTGGTGGTTGTTGTGCCAGCCCTCGCCGAAGGTGAGCAGCGCGACCCACCAGTTGTTGCGCGAGTCGTCGGTGGTGCGGAAACGCTTTGAGCCCCACAGATGCGTGGCCGAGTTCACCAGCCAGGTGGCGTGCAGGCCGATGGTGACGCGGAGGAAAGTCGCCCAGGTGACCATCGACAGCGCACTATACCAGCCGCCATACGTGTAGCCCCAGATGCCGAGTGCCACCCCGACGATCGTCAGCGGCAGCCAATGCCAGCTATTCAGCCAGCGGTAGAAGGGATCGGCGTACAGATCGGGCGCCATACGGCCCAGCATGTCCGTCTTGTTGTGATGCCCCGGACCGGTGATGATCCAGCCCATGTGGCTCCACCACACACCGTCACGCGGCGAATGCGGATCGCCTTCCTTATCGCTCTTCGCATGATGCACGCGATGCGTCGCCACCCAGAAGATCGGCCCCCCCTCCAGCGCCATCGATCCACACAACGCCAGGAAGTACTCGCCCAGCTTCGGGATCTTGTACCCGCGATGCGTGTGCAGGCGATGGTAGCCCATGCCGATGCCGCAGCTGATGGCCAGCCAATAGAGGAAGGCCGCCGTGATGGCCGAGCGCCACTCAAAGAAGAAAGGCGCCGCGAGCGCGCCGGCATGGAAAACGATCAGGGCGACCGTCGTAATCCAGTTGATGGGTCGTTGGGGTTGGATGGGGGTGATGGAGGCTGTCATTGGTTTAAGGACTTGATCCAATACCAGCCTAGCCGGACTTTGTCGAGGGGAGTGTAATAGTTATGTAATAGCTAAATGGCTGACTTTTCAGGGTGGTGCACGTAGCACCACCCTAAAGTTCTTACCCTAGACCAGCTTCGTTTTCTTCACCGGTAATTCCCGGATGCGTTTGCCGGTCGCCGCAAAGATGGCGTTGGTAATCGCCGGTGCGACCGGCGGTACCCCTGGTTCACCTACCCCCGAATGGGGGGCATTGCTAGCCACCACATGGACGTTGGTGACCATCGGCGCCTCATTGATGCGCGCCACGGGATAGTTGTGGAAGTTCGACTGTTGAATTCTTCCATCCGCCGCCGTGATCTCGCCCATCATGGCGATGCTGGTGCCGAAAACCGCGGCACCCTCAAACTGGGACTTCACACGGTCGGGGTGAATGATCTGGCCCGCGTCGACGGCGAGGTCCATGCGCGGAATGCGCACGACGCCTTTGTCGCGGCGATGCCCAGGGCGCGGCCCTTGGACGGCTTGTAGTTCGCCCAGCCGGACTTCTCGGCGGCGAGTTGGATGACGCGCTTCAGGCGCGCCGTGTCGTAGGGGAACTTGTCGAGCGGCTGCCCGTTGTTCCAGAACTTGGTGCCTTCGGCGGCGAAGTCGATTTGGCGGTCCGGGCCAATGGTGGCGAGCAGATACTCGACGCGGTCGCGATTCGCCGAGGCAGCGAGTTCGTCGATGAAGGAGTGGACGCCGAAGGCGTGATAGATGTTCGCCACGGCGCGCATCCAGCCGATGCGGACGGCGTTCTTCGCCGGGCCATTCTCGGCGCGCTGATTCGGAATCGCCCAGGGCGTATCCACCAAGCCCATGCCGAGCTCGACGTCGAAGCCGTACTCGGAGGAGGCGTCAAAGGTGGACGAGATGGACGGGAACACGGAGCGTTGCAGCCACGCGGTGGGCTTGCCCGAAGCGTCGAGCCCGGCCTTCATGTGCATCGCTGCTACCGTGTGATAGAAGTCGAACTTGATGTCTTCTTCGCGGCTCCAAACCACCTTCACCGGCTTCGCGAGCTTCTTCGAGAGCAGCGCCGCTTCGGCCACGTAATCGGGCTTGCTCTTGCGGCCGAAGCCGCCGCCCAGCAGCGTCACATGGCAGGTGACGTCTTCCTTCTTGATGCCGAGCGCGGCGCCCACGGTCTCCTGCACGGCCTGCGGATTCTGCGTCGGAGCCCAGCAGGTGACTTTGCCGTCCTGGAAATGCGCAACGGCCACCGGCGGCTCCATCGGCGCGTGCGACAGCATGGGGACGTAGTAATCGGCTTCGATGGTTTTAGCGGCGCTCGCGAAAGCGGCTTCCACGTCGCCGACGTTGCGGACGGCCTTTTGCGGCTGGCGCGCCGTGTCCTGCAGATATTTCTTGAAGGCGCCCGAGTCGAAGGTGGCGTTCTTCCCCGAGTCCCATTCCACCTTCAGCTTCTTGCGGCCTTGCATGGCGGCATAGGTGGAGTTGGCGATGACGGCCACGCCGCCCAGCGCCTGAAAGCCATGCGGCGGCTTGAACCCGTCGAGGGTGGCCGTGCCTTCGACGCCCTTCACCTGCTTGGCGGCCGAATCATCAAAGCTCTTGAGCGTGCCGCCGTAGACGGGGGAACGCTCGATCGAGGCATACACCATGCCGGGGACGCGGGCGTCCATGCCGAAGGTGCCTTTGCCCATCACGATGTCGTTCTGGTCGATGATCGGGATGTCTTTGCCGACGTAACGGTAGGCCGAGGCGGGCTTGAACTTCAGCTCTTCCTTCTTCGGGACGGGCTGCTTGGCGGCGAGGGCGACGAGTTCGCCGAAGCCCAGTTTCTTGCCGTTCTTGGCGATCACTTCGTGATTGCGGGCTTCCACTTCGCTCGCGGGCACGCCCCACTTGGCGGCCGCGGCGCGCTCCAGCATCAGGCGGGCGGAGGCGCCAGCCTCGCGGATGATCTCGACGAAGTCGCGAATCGAGCACGAGCCGTCGGTGTTCTGCGAGCCGTACTTGGTATTCCCGAGCGCCTGCTCGATCTTGACGCGGTTCCAGTCGGCTTCGAGTTCGTCCGCCAGCACCATCGGCAGCGCCGTGCGGATGCCGGTGCCCATTTCAGAGCGGTGCGCGACGATCGTCACCGTGCCGTTGGGCGCGATGGCGAGGAAGACGCTGGGCGTCCAGGGCTGCGGCGACTGAGCGCCTTCGGCTAACTGCAGGGCGGCCGGACCGGCGCCCAGAATCAGCGTGCCGGCGGAGAACATCTGGCCGAGGAAACCCCGGCGCGAGTGACGAGTGATGTGCGTCATGCCTTCACCCCCGCGGCCTGCTTGATGGCCGCCCGAATGCGCTGATAGGTGCCGCAGCGGCAGATGTTGCCCTGCATGGCCTGGTCAATGTCTTTGTCGGTGGGCTTGGGCGTGATCTTGAGCAGCGAAGCCGCTTGCATGATCTGTCCGCTTTGGCAGTAGCCGCATTGGGCCACGTTGCAGCTCTTCCAGGCCTGCTGCACCGGATGATTGCCGTTGGCGCTGAGGCCTTCGATGGTGGTAATCGATTTGCCTGCGGCTTCACTCATCGGAGTGGTGCAGCTGCGCTGCGCCTCGCCGTTTACGTGCACCGTGCAGGCTCCGCATAAACCCATTCCGCAGCCGAATTTCGTACCCGTCAGCGTGAGTTCGTCGCGCAGAAACCACAATAGCGGCATGGCGGGATCGCCATCGAAATTCCGGCCTTTGCCGTTTACCTTGAGCTTGATCATCAAGCGCTCCTTTGGAGGCCGGGGAGGCCCCTGTTCCGGTAGGGTATCAGGATTTTCGGCGGTGTGAACTAGCAAAAAAGCGGTGGTCAGAATGAAGGTCGCTGGTATACTTGAAACTAAGAGATCGTGCGTGCAAATTTTCCCCGGTAATCACCTCAGTTCGCCCGTCCATGGCCTCGGTCTGTTGGTACCGGGCACCCAGTACAGCCGTAACGGGGCTGCCCACACTCAGGAGGCCGCTTGAAGCGTTCCGGTTCTGACGATACGCTGCGTTGTTCGTTCTGCCACAAGAGCCAGGACGTCGTCGCTAAATTGATCTCGTCCCCTTCGGATTATCCTCGTGCCTATATCTGCGACGAGTGCATCAACGTTTGCAATTCGATCCTCGAAGACGACAAAGCGGATCATACGCAGGTCGGCCCGAACAAGCTTCCTAAGCCGCTCGAACTGAAGGAGTATCTCGACCAGTTCGTCATCGGGCAGGAAGATACCAAGAAGAAGCTCGCCGTCGCGGTTTACAACCATTACAAGCGTATTCAGATGAATAAGCAGCGCGGCAATGATGTGGAAGTCGCAAAATCCAACATCATGCTGATCGGCCCCACGGGGACCGGCAAAACGCTGTTGGCCCAAACGCTGGCCCGCATCCTGGATGTACCGTTTGCCATCGTCGACGCCACCACGCTCACCGAAGCCGGCTACGTCGGCGAGGACGTGGAGAACATCATTCTCCGTCTGCTGCAGAACGCCGACTGGGACGTGGCGCGCGCGCAGCAGGGCATCATTTACATCGACGAAATCGATAAGATCGGCCGCAAGGACGAAAATCCGTCGATCACGCGCGACGTCTCCGGCGAAGGCGTGCAGCAGGCGCTGCTCAAGATTCTCGAAGGCACTGTGGCGAACGTTCCGCCGCAAGGCGGTCGCAAGCACCCGCACCAGGAATTTACGCCCGTCGATACGTCGAACATTCTGTTCATCTGCGGCGGCGCGTTTGTGGGCCTCGAGCGGATCATCTCGCGCCGGGTCGGCAAGCGTCAGATCGGCTACGGCGGCAACGAAGAGCATGATGCGCGCAAGCAGGCTCCGGCCACCAAGCGCGACATCGACCTGCTGAAGGACGTCCAGCCGATGGACCTCATCAAGAGCGGCTTCATTCCCGAATTTATCGGCCGTCTGCCGGTGATCGCCGTACTCGAGGATCTCTCGAAGGAAGCGCTCGTGCAGATTCTCACCAAGCCGAAGCATGCGCTGGTGAAGCAGTATCAGCGGCTGTTTGAGTTCGAGAACGTCAAGCTGCGTTTCACCGACGATGCTCTCGAAGCGGTGGCCGCGCTCGCGCTCGAACGCAAAGTCGGCGCCCGCGGTCTGCGCATGATTCTCGAAGAGATGATGCTCGATCTGATGTACTACGTGCCTTCCTATAAGAAGGTCCGTGAGTTCGTCGTCACCAAAGAAATGGTGACCGCGCAAAAGATCAGCATGGCGCTGCTCGAAAAAGCCGGTTAAATTCCCCCTGCCAGCGCGCCCGGGCTTCAATATAATGCCTGGGTGATCTCACGACGCTCTTTCCTTCCTGCCATGGCTGCGGCGGCTGCCGCCGCGCAAACGCCTCGCGATTACTCGGGCCACACGCCCACGCGGTATCCCGAGCCGGACGTCATCGTCCTCGAGAAGCGCTTCGCCAAATACAAGATCGGCAACACGCCGATTCAGCGCCTGCACACCGGCGCGCTCTGGGCTGAAGGACCCGCCTGGAACGGCGTGGGCCGCTATCTGGTGTGGAGCGACATTCCCAACGATCGGCAACTGCGTTGGCTCGAAGAAGACGGTCATGTGTCGGTGTTCCGCAAGCCTGTGGGCTACACCAACGGCAACACCTTCGACTACGAAGGCCGGCAGATCTCCTGCGAACACGGCGGTCGCAAGGTGAGCCGGTATGAGTACAACGGCAAGGTCACCGTGTTGGCAGACAAGTACAACGGCAAGCCGCTGAACGCGCCGAACGACGTGGTGGTGGCGCCCGATGGCGCGATCTGGTTCACGGACCCGGGCTACGGTTCGCTGATGAACTACGAAGGCCACAAGGGCAATCTGGAGATCAAGGAAGCGGTGTACCGCATCGATGGCAAGTCCGGCGCGATCACCATGGTGACCGATGAGCTGTTCAAGCCGAACGGCTTGTGCTTCTCGCCCGATTATAAGAAGCTCTACGTGGCCGATACCGGCGCCACGCACTACGACAACGCGCCCCGCATCGTGAAGGTGTTCGACGTGGACGGCACGAAGCTCAAGAACGGCAAGCAATTCGTCAGCATGTCGCCCAAGGGCGAGCCGGGCTTGGCGGACGGCATCCGTTGCGACATCGACGGCAATCTGTGGATCGCGGCCGGTTGGGTGGGCGCCGGCTACGACGGCGTGCACATTGTGGCTCCGGATGGCGTGCGCATCGGTCAGATTCTGCTGCCGGAAATCTGCGGCAACCTGTGCTTCGGCGGGGCCAAGCGCAATCGTCTGTTCATGGCCGGCAGCCAGTCGCTGTACACGGTCTATACCGAGGCGATCGGCGCGGGGATCGCTTAGTTTTTGATGCCGGAACCGGGCCTCGGTGATTGACAGAGGCCCCCAGTTCCGGTGATACTAGGGATGTTGCCCGCTGACGAAAGTCAGGCGCAACCGCCTCCCTAAGCGGGAGTAACTCAGCTGGTAGAGTGCAACCTTGCCAAGGTTGATGTCGCGGGTTCGAATCCCGTCTCCCGCTCCATATCACCCCTTCACAAATTGTTCGCGTGGTTTGCCTTTCAGGCGATCCTTTTCTGCCTTCGGCAGTTTTTCGAAGTTGCGCAGCTCTTTGCGGCTGGGCGATTTCGGCAAGCGCGCCGCCAATTGATCCCGCACTTTCTTGAGTCCCGCCGTCATCGTCTCCGGTTTGAAGGCCAGGTTCTTCCACTCGTGCGGATCCGCCACTTCGTCGTAGAGCTCTTCGCCGTCGGGAAACTTGCCATAGCGCCAACGCTCGGTGCGAATCGAGATCTTGTCGGCGCCGTCGGAGGTAATGCCCGCGCCGTCCCAGGCCCGGCGCGGATCCTTCAGCAGCGGCACCAGGCTCTGGCCGGCTAAGCCGGATTTGGCCGGCAGCCCGCAGAGTTCGAGCAGCGTGGGGTAGAGGTCGACGAACTCGACGACGCGGCGGCAATCGGCACCCCGTTGGCTCACGCCCGGTGCACTGATCAACAGCGGCGCGCGGCAGGAGCGTTCCCACAAGGTGAACTTGCGCCACTGATTCTTTTCGCCCAACTGCCACCCGTGGTCACCCCAGAAGATGACGATGGTGTCGCGCGCGTTCGGACCCCGGTCGAGCGCATCGAGCACGCGCCCGACGTTGGTGTCGCAAAAATTGATCGACGCCAGATAGCCACGGATCGCCGCGGGCCATTCGTCGTTCTGCGTCACGCGCCGGTGATCGGCCACGCCCCCTTCGCGGATCGCCGAGCGCGGCACATCGTCGAGGTCGTTCGGCAGATAGGGGGGCAGCTTGATGTCTTCGAGCTTGAACTTGTCGAAGTACTTCTTGGGCACATACCAGGGCAGATGCGGCTTCTTGAAGCCGCAGGCCAGGAAGAAGGGCTGTTCATGCTTGCGGCCGAGGATGTCGGCGGAGTAGCGCACGTAGCGGTAGTCTTCCATCTCCTCATCGGCAATGTCCAGCGGACCCCAATCGAAATGCACCTGCGCCGACTTCGCGGGCACATGCGATTCCTCCGCCTTCATCTCACCCGCGGTGTGCGTCTCGGGCAGATACTCATGGAACGCGTGATAGTCCGGCTGCGAGTTGTGATAAAGCTTGCCGCAGCCCAGCACCCGATAGCCATGATTCAGGAAGTATTCGGGCATGGTGACGGCATCCGGGGCGCCATCGCGCCAGGCGTCGGCGTTGGTGTAGATGCCGGTGGTCGATGGCCGCAGCCCGGTCATCAGGCTGGCGCGTGAGGGATTGCACATGGGCGCGTTGCAATAGGCGCGTTGGAAGCGCACGGAGCGGGCGCCCAAGCGCGCCATGTTGGGCGTAACCGATTGCGGATTGCCGCCGAAGTTCTCCACCCAGTCGTTCAGATCGTCGACGGCGATCATCAGGACGTTGGGCGGGCGCTTCGTTTGCGCGATGGCGGGGAGGGAAGCGGCGAGCGTGGCGCTAAACTGCCGGCGATTCATGCTCCCGAGTATATCGGGTCAGCGTTTGGCGAGCCATTTCACGCTGAGCGCGCGAGTGGCATGGCAGCCGGTGGTGGCGGTGACGCCGCTGGCGATCTGGGCGCAGGCGTTCTCGTGCGCGGTGCGCTGAGCCATGGCCTGCGTTTCGGCCGACGCCGTGCGGCAGGCCTGCTGTCCTTCGTAGGCCACGCAGACCTCGCAACGGAAGTTGGCGGCAGGCATCGACGAATAGACTAACAAGCCCAACAGCGCGAGCGTCGCGGCGACGATCAGGCTGACCTTCTTCTGATTCAAGCCGTCGCCGCCTGTTCGCTGAAGAAGCTACCCATCTTGCGGAACTTCCAATAGCGTTCGTCGATCAGTTGTTCGGCGCTGAGGCCCTTCAGTTCGGCGAATGAACGCACCAGGGCGCTCTTGAGCAACTCGGCCGCGGCATCCATGTCGGTATGCGCACCGCCGGGGGGCTCCGGAATCGCGCCATCGATGATGCCCAA
The DNA here is from genome assembly GCA_044226365.1 of Bryobacteraceae bacterium. Classification (GTDB taxonomy): domain Bacteria; phylum Acidobacteriota; class Terriglobia; order Bryobacterales; family Bryobacteraceae; genus JALHNI01. The sequence goes on along the minus strand of JBGAHE010000101.1, from coordinate 5,645 downwards.
CCGCTCCAGATGATCGGCGGTGAGCTTGAGCGCGGCGGCGGCTTTTTCGGCCTGCGCCGCGTCGCGCCAAATGATGGCCGCGCAGCTTTCGGGCGAAATCACGCTGTAAATGGCATTCTCGAGCAGGTAGACGCGGTTGCCCACGCCCATTGCGAGCGCGCCGCCGGAGCCGCCTTCTCCGATCACGACGCAGACGATCGGCACGCCCAGGCGCGCCATCTCCCGCAGATTCACGGCGATCGCTTCGGCCTGGCCCCGCTCCTCGGCATCGATGCCCGGATAGGCGCCGGGCGTATCCAGCAGGCAAACAATCGGGCGGCCGAACTTTGCCGCCAGTTGCATGGCGCGCATCGCCTTGCGATAGCCCTCGGGCTTGGGCATGCCGAAGTTGCGATGGAGCTTTTGCTTGGTGTCGCGGCCCTTCTGCTGGCCGCACACCATGATGGGCTCGCCGTTCAGCTTGGCCATGCCGCAGATGATCGCGGCGTCGTCGCCATAGGCCCGGTCGCCATGGATCTCCACGAAATCCGTGAAGACGCGCTGAATGTAATCGAGCGCATGGGGCCTTTTGGCGTGGCGCGCCAACTGCACCCGCTCCCACGGAGTCGCCGACGAGGCTTGGGCCTGTCCGAGCATTTGTAGTTGTCCTTCCAGCCGCGCCAAATCGGCCTGCGGATTCGCTGCCCGGAGCGCAGCCAGTTCGCGCTCCAACTGTTCCATGCGTTGGCGTGTTTCGTCTTCCATTAGTTCTCTGTAGGAAATAAGTCTGTCAGCTTTAGGCTTTGCGTGGGCGCCGCCAGCGGAGCGATGCTTTGGTCTGCTTTGCAGACGGTCATCGTGCGGTAAGCGCCGTCGGCGGGGTCGCGAAAGGCGATCAGGCGTTCGGTGATGACGTCCACCACCCAGTAGTCGGTAATGCCGGCGCGCGCGTAGAGAGCGGCTTTTACCTTGGTGTAGAAGGCGAAGGAGGTGTCGGCCACTTCGATCAACAGGCTGATATCGGCGGGTCCGGGCGCTGTGACGCGGAATTTCTCCCAGGACTCGCGTAGCACCACCAGATCCGGCTGCGGCGCGCTCGTCAGGTTGTCATCCGGGGAGACCTCGATCTCGCCTTCCTGAAAGACCCGGGACGGAAACCGCTCGCTCAACCAGCGATGCAGCAGAGCCAGCCAGAAAGTGTGCGGTTGATTCTCGCCCATCTTGTCGATCAGTTCCCCATCGACCAACTCATAGTTGTGGCCCTCGAAGATGCCCATCGACTCCAAACGCTCGCACTCCGCCCGCGTCCATCGTTTGCGCGACGGATGCGGCGTCGAAGGCTCGGGAATGAATGCGGCCGCCATTAAAGTAATTCTTCCAGTTTACCGCCCCTACTTCGCCATGATCTCGACGGATTCGTCGCCGCAGATGCGCTTCACCTCGGACATGAACTCCCGGTCCGGCCGTACCTTGGCGGAGACGTCCACCGTTACCGCAAAATCCTTCGGCTTCTCCAGCCGCAGACGGATCTGCGCCTGCCCGGGCTTCCGGCGGAACAAGGCTTGCAACTCGTCAGCCTTGGCCATGGCACCGTTTGGGGCGCCGGCGCTCAGCCGTATCCGGATGGCGAGCAGGCTCGGCAGGTCGACGCGCGCATCGTCGAGCGCAATCAACTCCTGAATCGAAAGCTTGGGCGGCGCGCCTTCTTCGGGCATCACCTTGGCCTTCACCAGCACCGCGCGGTCTTCGACCAACTGTGGCCCCAAGGCCTCGATCTTCGAATTGAAGACCATCGCTTCCAGCGTGCCGTCCAGGTCTTCGAACTGCATCAGCGCCCACAGCTTGCCTTCGCGGGTACGCTTGCGCTGAATCGCCGTCAGCATGCCACAGAGGCGGACTTCGGTGCTCTTCTCCAGCCCGTCCAACTGCTGCGTCGTATGCGACCGCAGTTCCACGGACTTATCCACGTATGCGTCCAGCGGATGGCCGCTCACATAGAAGCCCAGCATCTCCTTCTCGCCCGCCAGCTTCTCTTTATCGGTCCAGTCCGGCACCTTCGGCAGCGGCGGATCGCCCGACTCTTCCTCCGCCATCAGCATGCCGAACAATCCGCTCTGCCCGCTCGCCTGATCGCGCCAATGCCGCTGACCGGCTTCTAAAGCCCCATCGAGCGCCGCGAACAACTGCGCGCGCGTGCCGGGCAAGCCATCGAGCGCGCCCGCTTTGATCATGCTTTCGAGCACGCGTTTGTTCAGCGCTGAGAGGTCCACCGTTTCGCACATGCGGTACAGGCTGTCGAAGTGCTTGCCTTCGTTGCGCGTCTTGACAATCGCTTCCACTGCGCCCGTGCCCACGTTCTTGATCGCGCCCAACCCGAAACGAATGCTGTCGCCGTCCGGAGTGAAGTTCAGCTCGGACTTGTTCACATCCGGGGGCAGCACCTTGATGCCCATTTCCTTGCACTCGTTGATGTACTTAACCACCTTCGCCGTGTTGCCGGTTTCCGACGTCAGCAGCGCGCTCATGAAGTCAATCGGATAGTTCGCCTTGAGATACGCCGTGACGTAGGCGAGAAACGCATAGGCCGCCGAGTGCGACTTGTTGAAGCCATAGCCGGCGAACTTCTCCATCTGGTCAAAGATGCGATTCGCCTTCTTGGCCGGCACGCCGCGGGCTTCGGCGCCTTGCTGGAAACGCAGACGCTGCTTGGCCATCTCAGCCGCGTCTTTTTTACCCATGGCGCGCCGCAGGAGGTCGGCGTCGCCGAGCGAGTAGCCGGCCACAACGTTGGCGATCTGCATCACCTGCTCCTGATACACCATGAAGCCGAAGGTCTCTTCCAGCAGTTGCTTCATCTCGGGCAGGTCGTATTTCACCTCTTCGCGACCATGGCGGCGTTCGATGAACTCGTCGATCTTGTCCATCGGTCCGGGCCGGTACATGGCGTTGAGCGCGATCAGGTCTTCCAGCCGCTCCGGCTGATAGCGCCGCAAAATGTCGCGCATGCCGTCGGATTCGAACTGGAACACGCCCGAGGTATAGCCCTTGGTGAAGATCTGATACGTCTTCGCGTCGTTCAGCGGCAGCTCTTCGATGTTCAGCTTCACGCCGCGATACTTCTCGATCAGGGCGAGCGCGTCGCTGATAATCGTCAGCGTCGTCAAACCCAGGAAGTCCATCTTGAGCAGGCCGAGCTTTTCGAGCCCGCTCATGTCGTACTGGGTGACAATTTCGTCCTTGTTCGTCTTGTAGAGCGGCACCAGGTACTTGAGCGGCTCGGGCGCGATCACCACGCCGGCGGCATGCACAGACGAGTTGCGCGCCACGCCCTCGAGCTTGAGCGAAGTGTCCAGGACGTCGCGCACGCGCGCATCCTGGTTGGCCATCTCTTCAAACTGCGGCTCGATCTTCATCGCGTCGGCCAGCTTAATGCCGATGGGCTGCGACGGCACCAGCTTGGTGATCTTATCGACCTCGGCGAATGTCAGGTCGAGCACGCGGCCCACGTCTTTCACCGACGCTTTGGCGCCCAGCGTACCGAAGGTGATGATCTGCGCCACCTGGTCTCGTCCGTACTTCTCGGTGACGTACTTGATGATTTCGCCGCGGCCGCGCGTGCAGAAGTCCACGTCGATGTCGGGCATCGAGATGCGTTCGGGATTCAGGAAGCGTTCGAATAGCAGGCCGTATTGCAGCGGGTCGATGTCGGTAATGTTCATCGAATAGCCCACCAGCGAACCGGCCGCCGAACCTCGGCCCGGGCCCACGGGGATCCCGCGCTCGCGGCTGGCGCGGATGAAGTCCCACACGATCAGGAAGTAGCCCGAGAATTTCATCTGCTTGATCAGCTTGATCTCGTGAGCCAGGCGCTCTTCGTACTTCTCGAGCGGTTCCCGCAGCATGCCTTCGCGCGCCAGCGCCGCCAGCCGCACCTTGCGCCGTTCAAAGCCGTCGCGCGCCACGTACTCGAAATACGAGTCGATGGTGTGTTCGGTGGGCACGTCGAACTTCGGGAACGGATTATCCACTTTGCGCAGCTTCAACTGGCAGCGCTGGGCGATGTCCCAAGTGCGGTCAATCGCGTCTTCGTGATCGCCAAAGAGCGCCAGCATCTCGTCGCGTGACTTCAGGTAGAACTCTTCGGTATCGAACCGCATGCGGTTCGTGTCCTTCAGCAGCTTGCCGGTCTGAATGCAGAGCAGAATCTCGTGCGCCCGCGAGTCGCTCTTGGTGAGGTAGTGCGCGTCGTTGGTGACGATCAGCGGGATGTCGAGGTCCTTCGAGAGCTTGTTGATCTGCGGGATGACGATCTTGTCGTCGTCAAGCCCGTGGTCCTGCAGTTCGAGGAAGAAGTTGCCCTTGCCGAAGATGTCCTGGTATTCGCAGGCCATACGCCGGGCTTCGTCGTACTTGTCGGCCACCAGCGCCTGGTTGATGTCGCTCGCGAGGCAGGCCGAGGTGCAGATCAGGCCCTTGGCGTGGCGCGCCAGCAGGTCTTTATCGATCCGCGGCTTGTAGTAGAAGCCGTCCAGGTAGCCGGAGGTCACCAACTGGATCAGGTTGCGATAGCCATCTTCGTTCTCGCTCAGCAGCAACAGGTGGTTGTAGTCGTAGCCTTCGTTGCGCGATTGCTGCCCATGAGGCGTGACGTACATTTCGCAGCCGATGATCGGATGCACGCCGAGCTGGTTGGCCTTGTTGTAGAACTCCACCGCGCCGAACAGGTTGCCGTGGTCGGTCATGGCCACCGCCGGCATCTTCTGTTCGGCCACCTGCTTCACCATCTTCCCGATCTCGCAGGCGCCGTCCAGCAGCGAATAGTCGGTATGGCAATGCAGATGTACGAAGGGCGGTGCGGACATGCTCTCTCTTTCAGAACACAGGAGGGGGACGTGTACCTTCATTCTAACTTCCTTGACATCCGGTGAGCGGTGCGGCACACTAAATCTCACACGGCGAACAAAAAGCGAAATAGGTCTCTCTCCCTAACCTCGCTCGTTCCACGCGGCCGGGCGGCGAGTCTCTCATCAACTCCTCGCCGCCCCGCCTACCAGACATCCCGGAGAGAAATACCAGGATTCCGGGATGCCGCCCTCTCTTCCCCAAGACTTACCCTGGGCTTGCGCCCCACATGAAGCTCGCCGCCTGTCTTTCGCTGCTCCTCCTCGCCGGCTGCTCCCGCGCCCCGGTCACCACCTCGACCCCGGCGGCGCCACCCACCGTGGCCGTGGCCCAAGTGGCCAAGGCGGATCTCGCTCGCCGTCTCACCGTCACCGCCGAATTCGTACCCTTTGAAGAAGTCGATGTGATGGCCAAGGTTTCCGGCTACGTCCGCCAGATCTACGTCGATGCCGGCTCCCGCGTGGGGCAAGGTCAGTTGCTGGCCGAGCTCGAAGTGCCGGAAATGCGAGCCGATCTGGTGCGCTCCGAGGCAGAAATTCACCGCCGCACCGCTGAAGTGGAGCGCGCGCGCGACGACCTGAAGCGGGCCGAATCCGGCTATCAGTTCACCCACCTCACCTATGAGCGCATTGCCGGCGTGATCAAGTCACGACCCGGCTTGGTGGCGCAGCAGGAGATTGACGACGCCCGCGGCAAGGATCTCATCGCTGGCTCGCAAGTGGCCGTCGCTCGTTCGAACCTCGCCGCGGCCGAGCAACAGGTGC
>JBGAHE010000100.1:0-27284 GCA_044226365.1 Bryobacteraceae bacterium | reverse complement strand
TAGCTCGAGGTACTTGGCGTAAGCCGCATGGGCGGCTTTCTTATCGCCCATGCGCTCGCGAGCTTCACCGAGGCGAAGGAAAGCTTCGGGGTTGGTGGGGTCCCAACGGGTGGCCTCTTCAAACCGAAGGGCGGCGGCGCGCATACTGCCTTTCTTGAAGTAGAAGCCGCCGACGCGGAGTTCGTTCTTGGCCTGGATGGGGTTGAAGACGTACTCGCGAGAAGGTTTGAGGGTTTCGTCTTCTTCGGGAGGCAATTGCGGCTGAGCAGCCTGTTGCGCGAAGGAAACGGCCGCAAAGCACAGGATCAGCCAAAGCCGGGTCACAACTGCATTATAAGGCCTTAAAATGAAAGAAGGAATGACGCTGCGCGAGAAGGTCAGTCAGCTCCCCACCTCACCCGGCGTCTACCTGTACAAGGACGGCGGCGGCAAGGTGCTGTACGTCGGTAAGGCGAAGAACATCCGGGCGCGGGTGAGGAGCTACTTCAACGAAGACAACCTGGCGCATCCGAAGACGGGGACGCTGATCGATGTGGCGCAGGACATCGAAGTCATCATCGTCGATAACGAGAAGGAAGCGCTCGCGCTTGAGAATAACCTGATCAAGCAGTGGAAGCCGCGCTTCAACATTCTGCTGCGCGACGACAAGACGTATCCGTACATCAAGCTGACGAATGAGAAGTATCCGCGGGTGTATGTGACGCGGCGATTGCGGAAGGGCGGGACGTATTATGGCCCGTATTTCCCGGCGAACCTGGCGTATCGGCTGGTGAACTTCATCCACCGCCATTTTCTGGTGCCTTCCTGCAAGGTGGATTTCAGCCGGAACCATACGCATCCGTGCCTGCAGTATCACATCCACCGATGTTTGGGGCCTTGCGTGCAGGGTCTGGTAACGGACGAGCGTTATACCGAAGCGGTGCGCAATGTGAAGCTCTTTTTGGAAGGGCGGTTGCGCGATCTGACCGATGATCTGCATGCGCGGATGCAGTCTGCCGCCGAGGATCTGCGGTTCGAAGAGGCGGCAGCGCTGCGGAACCTGATCACGACGGTGGATGAGCTCGAGCAGCGGCAAAAGATGGCGGCGGCGGAAGGCGACGACATCGATATTCTGGCCTACCATGCCGAGCCGCCGCTGGTGGCAGCCAACCTGTTCCATTTGCGGCGGGGACGGATCGTAGACCGGCGGGAGCTGTTCTGGGAGGATCAGGCCGAGTTTGAGCCGTCGCAGTTCGTGTCGGCGTTTCTGATGCAGCTCTACATCGATCAGCGCTATGTGCCGGGGCTGATCCATGTGCCGGTGGACTTTGAGGATCGGGAGACGCTGGAAGAGATTCTGACCGAGCAGCGGGGGCGCAAGGTGGAGATCCTGACGCCGCAGCGCGGGCAGAAGCGGGCGATGCTGGCGCTGGCGGAGACCAACGCGAAGAACAGCTTCGATCAGCGCTTCCGGGTGATGAAGCCGTCGTCGAAGGCGATCAGCGGGGCGCTGGCGGATGAACTGGGGCTGGCGGAGCCGCCGGAGCGCATTGAGTGCTTCGACATCTCGCACATCCAGGGAACCGACCAGGTGGCCAGCATGGTGGTGTGGGAAGACGGCAAGATGAAGAAGTCCGACTACCGTAAGTTCATCATCAAGACGGTGGCCGGCAATGACGATTTCGCTTCGATGGCCGAGGTGGTGACGCGACGGTACTCACGTTTGAAGGAAGAAAATCAGCCGATGCCGGGGCTGATTCTGATCGATGGCGGGTTGGGGCAACTGCATGCCGCGGCGGCGGCGCTCGAGTCACTGGGGATCATCAATCAGCCGCTGGCTTCGATCGCGAAGAAGGAAGAGCTGATTTACGTCTACGGGCAGGAAGACGAGCCGGTGGCGCTCGAGCGATTCAATCCGGTGCTGCATCTGGTCCAGATGGTGCGCGATGAGGCGCATCGCTTCGCGATTACGTTCCACCGGACGCGGCGCAATGCGCGGACGTTGACGTCCGAGCTCGAGCAAATTCCAGGCGTGGGCGAACGCTCGATTCAGAAGCTGCTGAAGACGCTGGGGAGCCTGGAGAAGGTGAAGCTGGCGAGCGAGCAGGAACTGGCGGCCGTGGTGGGGCTGGCGGCAGCGCGGAAGATCCGGCAGCACTACACGCCGACGCTGACGGTGCTCAACTAAGCAGGGTGGGCTCGATGTGCACGAGCACGTCGGCCACTTCGGGATGGGCTTCGCGAATGGCGTCTTTGACGCGGTGGGCGACGTCGTGACCTTCCCAGACGGGCATGTCGCGGTCTACGACGACGTGGAGGTCGACGTAATAGTCGAAGCCCATTTTGCGGACGAAGCATTTTTCGAGGGAGTGGACGCCGGCGACACGGTGAGCGACTTGGAGGACGTGGTTGCGGAGGTGGGTGTCGGGGACAGAATCTGTGAGCTCGAGCACGGCGGGGCGGACGAGCAGATAGGCGTTGAACATGATGATGGGCGCGGCGAGGAGGGCGGCGAAGTCGTCGGCGACTTCCCAGCCGGGGCCGCCCCAGAGAGCGATGGAGATGCCGATGAAGGCGAGCGCGGAGGTGAGGGCGTCCGAACGGTGATGCCAGGCATCGGCTTTGATGGCGCTGCTGTGCGAGGAGTGGCCGACGTGGAAGACGTAGCGAAAAAGACCTTCCTTGGCCGCGACGACGCCGGCCAGGACCCATAAGGTAAACGGCTCAGGCGTGGAGTGGGGCGTGCGAATTTCGCGCAGACTCTCGACGGCGATGACGACGGCGGCCGCAAAGAGCGCCAGGGCGACCATGGTGGCGGCCAGCGGCTCCGCCTTGCCATGGCCATAGGGGTGGTTCTCGTCGGGGGGGCGCGTGGAGTAACGGAGGGCGAGCAGCAGGGCCGTGGAACTGACGACGTCCGTGAGGGACTCGATGGCGTCCGCAATGAGGGCATAGGAGTTCCCGAGGACGCCGGCGACGAACTTGATCGCCGCCAGGGCCACGTTGAGGGCGATGCCGATCAACGTGGAACGGATGCCGGCAGCGGCGGCGGACTTGGGCGTCATCTATCTCAATGATAAGATCCGAACCATGAGCTCACGCCGTTCGTTTTTTCTTTCGGCTCTCACGGCTGCGCAGGCTGCGAGGGTGATGGGCGCCAATGACCGGGTGCAGGTGGCGATTGTCGGACTGGGGGGACGCGGACGCGCCCACATGAATATGTACGCCGCCGTGTCGGAATGCCAGATTGCGGGTTTGTGCGACGTGGATCAGGCGGCGCTGGAGCGCGGGATTGCGCAAGTGGAAAAGCTGGGAGGCGGCAAGCCGCGCGGCTTCCGCGACATGAAGGAAGTGTTCGCCGATAAGAGCATTGATGCCGTGTCGATGCCGCTGCCGAATCACTGGCACGCGTTGGCGACGATCTGGGCCTGCCAGGCGGGCAAGGACGTGTACATCGAGAAGCCGGCGTCGCATAACGTATTCGAAGGCACGAAGATGGTGGAGGCGGCGCGCAAGTACAACCGTATCGTGCAGATCGGTTCCCAGGGGCGTAGCGCGGCGCACAAGCTGAAGGCGATGCAACTGCTGCGCGACGGGGTGATCGGCAAGGTGTATCTGGCGAAGGGTATGTGCTACAAGCGGCGGAAGTCGATTGGGCATAAGCCAGACGAGAAGACGCCGCTGGGGCTCGATTGGGATAAGTTCCTCGGACCGGCGCCGCTGCGGCCTTATAACGAGCTGCGCTTCCGCTACAACTGGCATTGGTTCTGGGACACGGGCAATGGCGACATCGGCAATCAGGGCATCCACGAGATGGACATTGCGCGCTGGGGCCTGGGCCGCGGGTTGCCGAATGCGGTGGTCTCGACCGGCGGCAAGTTCGCCGTGGACGATGATCAGGAGACGCCGAACACGCAGATTGCCACGTTCGACTATGGCGATGCCGAGTTGATCTTCGAGGTGCGTGGAAATCTGACTGGCAGCGAAGGCGGCCTGGTGGCGGATAACGGCGGGAACGTGATCGGGAATCTGTTCTATGGTCCGGAGGGCTGGATGGCGCTGGACAATCGCGGCTTCCAGATATACAAGGGCGAGAAGAGCCAGAAGATCATGGACGAGCCGGCGCAGCGCGAAGGCGAGACGCATGTGCGGAACTTCATTGCGGCCTGCAAGTCACGGCAGGTGAGCGATCTGGCGGCGGATGTAGAGGTCGGGGTGACCTCGGCGGCGCTGGTGCACGTGGCGAACGCGAGCTACCGGCTGGGCCGGCGCCTGAAGTTCGATGCCAAGACGCTGCAGGTGCCGGGCGATGCGCAAGCCAACGCGCTGCTGACGCGCAAGTATCGCGCGCCGTATATCGTGCCGGAAAAAGTCTGACGGCTAGTTGAGTAGGGGCAGTAACGCGGCGATGACCTGCTTGGCCATCGCCGCGTTGCCGTTTTCATTGAAGTGCACGCCGTCGGGGACGTGGTATTCCGGGTGGCCGGCGATGACGGCGTAAAGGTCGTTGACGGGGAGCTTTTCGCGCTTGGCGAAGTCGTTGAGCAGTTGGTTGCGGCGGATCATGCGGTCGGTTTTGGGCTTGATCTGTTCGAGATTCCTGCTCTCGCGGACGTCGGTGGTGGTGACGAGGATGATGCGGGCTTTGGGTGCGCCGTGCTTGAGCGTCTTGAGCATTTCAGGAAGGGCAGCGGCGTAGGCGTCCTCGCTGTAGCCTTCGCCGTGCATGCCGTTGTTGAAGTGGATGACGTCGAAGGTGTGTTCGCGGAGGACGAGGGAGATCTGCTCGAGCAGGGCGGGGTCGCCGAGGCTTTTGGAGGTGGTGAGGCGGGCGACGTAGGCTTGGTCCTTGAGGCCGGTTTCGACCTGCTTGCCGTAGCCGCGCGTGATGGAGTCGCCGATTAACAGGACGCGGGGCAGGCCGGTGCTGTTGGTGTCCGGAATCCAGACGTCGAGCCATTCGATCTTTTCGCGGACAATTTGAGCCGGGGCGAACAGGGCGAGGGCGAGCAAAAGACTGACGAAACGCATTGGGCCTAGGCTATCACCGGACAGCTACACTGCGGAGATGCTCTCTTCTTTGGTGTTGCGGCCGTTTGAACCGGGCGATGCGCCCGCGTTCCGTGCGTTGAATGAGGCGTGGATTGCGAAGTATTTTGCCATCGAAGAGGCGGATCGGGTGGTGCTGGGCGATCCGGTGGCCGCGATTCTGGAGCCGGGCGGGCAGATCGTGATGGCGATGGTGGAGGGCAAGGCGGTGGGGTGCTGCGCGCTGCTGGCGGAGGGGCCGGGCGAGTATGAGTTGGCGAAGATGTGCGTGTCCGAGGAGCTGCGCGGGCAGGGGATTGGGCGGCAGTTACTCGAACACATGGTGGAGCTGGCGAAGAAGTTGGGGGCGCGGCGGCTGACGTTGGGGTCGAGTACGAAGCTGCCCAATGCGGTGCACTGGTATGAGTCCGTGGGATTTACGCATCTGCCTCCGGAGCGCGTGGCGCCGTCGCCGTATGCGCGGGCGGACGTGCATATGGAAATGTCCTGGTGATCGAGCGAACCGAACGGTGAGCGAATTCGTACTGTGGGATATCGGCGTCAACGGGCGGCGATGACGAGAGGAGACAGGCGATTTTGCTTTACCGGTGGTATGTGGCGGCATTGGCCGTGGGCTGTTTGAGCGCGGCGGAGCCGAACTGGCGGCGATTGGATGGTTCGCGCATCACGGGGCGAGAAGCGGAGGCGTTTACCAAACAGACGGTCAACGAGGCCAAGGTGACGGGCGCGCAGATCGCGATCGTCGAGCGGGGGAAGCTGGTGTGGAGCGGGTCGTTCGGGTATCGCAATCGCGAGCAGAAGTTGCCGTTCGAGAAAGACACGATGACGTGGGCGGCGTCGATCACCAAGGGTGTGTTTGCGACTTACGTGATGCAGTTAGTAGAGCGGGGGGAACTGTCGCTGGATGAGCCGGTGGCGAAGATGCTGCCGAAGCCGCTGGATCAGTACGAGCCGTATCGGGAGACGGCGTCCGAGTTAGTGAAGGATCCGCAGTGGCCGAAGGTGACGCCGCGGATGTTGCTGTCGCATACGGCGGGTTTTGCGAACTTCGTGTTTGTAGAGCCGGACAAAAAGATGCATCTGCACTTTGCGCCGGGGACAAAGTTCAGTTACTCGGGTGAGGGCTTCAATCTGCTGCAGTATGTGATTGAGCAGAAGAAGGGGAAGGCGCTGGATGCGCTGATGCAGGAGTCGTTGTTTGGGCCGTCGGGAATGACGAGGTCCGGGATGATTTACCGGGAGGAATTCGGGACGAACATCGCCGACCGGTATGACCAGAACGAGAAGTTTCTTTCTCAGACGCGTCGTTTTCCGGCGCGAGGCGCGGGGTCGCTGACGACGACGGCCGAGGACTTGGCGAAGTTCGCCATCGGGCTGATGAACGGCAAGGTGATCCGCCCCGCGACGCGGGCCAAGATGCTGACACCGGTGCTGCCGTTGCGGACGCAGCATCAGTTTGCGGTGTCGGCGAATGAGCCCGAGAGTGCGGAAGCGGCGGCGGTGGGGCTGGCTTATGGCGTGGGTTGGGGTCTGTTGACGAAGACGAAGTTCGGGCCGGCGTTCTTCAAGGAAGGACACGGCGATGGCGCGGTGACGCACATGCTGTGCTTCCTCAAACGGAAGTCGTGCGTGATTGTCCTGACCAATAGCGAGAATGGGACGCTGGTGTTTCGACCGTTGATGGAAAAGCTCTTCGGCGATACGGTGACGCCGTGGGAGTGGGAAGGCTACACGCCGGAGTATGTGAAGCTGCGGCGGCAGCAGGGTCAGTAGGCGTCAATCGTTGCGCAGGGTTTGAACGGGGTCCAGACGGATCGCGCGCCAGGTGGGCGGTAACGCCGCCAGCAGGGCCGCGGTCAGCAGGATGGCGGCGGGGACGGCGAGTTGCGCCGGATTCGAGGCGTGGACGCCGAAGAGAAGTTTCTCGACGATGGTCTCGGAGGCGACCCCGAGGGCGAGCCCGGCGGCGACGCCGACGGTGACCATGATGACCGAAGCCGCGACGACACCGCGGACGATGGCGCCGGCGGAGGCGCCGAGCGCGAGGCGGATGCCGATTTCGCGGCGGCGCTGCAGCACGGAGTAATCGAGGACGCCATAGAGGCCGACGGCCGCCAGGGTAAGCGCGACGAGCGAGAAGAAGGCGGCGAGGAGGGCGAGGAGACGCTCGCGCAGGGTGTGGCGATCGATGAGTTCCTGCTGGGGGCGGAGGTTGCTGACGCGGAAGTCCGAACGGAAGTTGGTGACTTCGCGGCGGAGCGTGGCGGCGAGGTTGGCGGCGGTACGGACGTTGAAGGTGGCACGAGCGACGGGCACGGGTAGCCCGGCGGAGTCCGTGGCGGCGAAGGGGACATAGGCGACGGGTGGAGTGGCGCGGCGAAGGTCGTTGTAGCGGGCGTTGGCGACGAGGCCGATGATCTGGACGCGCGCGCGGGTACGGTCGCGGCGCAGGATCTCGAAGAATTGGCCGACGGGGTCCTGGCCGGCGAAGTAAGTTTGGGCGAAGACTTCGTTGACGAAGGCGACGCCGGGGTGAGTGTCGGTAGGACGGAGGTCGCGTCCGCTGAGAAGGCGGAGGCCGAGGTCGTGGCGCCAGGTGGGCGAGACAGAGAGGAACGACGTGAGGGTGGAGTGGGGCGGTCCGCCGTGGAGGGCGATGAAGTTATTCGACATGCTACCGCTGAGGAGGGCCCAGGGCGAGTAACTGACGCTGTCCACGCCGGGGATGGCGCGGAGATGGTCAGCGAGTTGGCTCCAGTAGATGGGTGGTTGCGGGCGGACGGAGACGGTGTCGAGGGTGAGGAGATGATCGGGCCGGAAGCCGAGCGGCTGCGCCGTGAGGTGACGGTAAGTGGCGGTGAAGAGCCCGCTGAGGAAAAGGATCAGGACGCAGAAGGCGACCTGGACGGCGGTGAGGGCGTGCATCCAGCGCTGGCGCGTGTGCGGGTCCTGGCCGCCTTTGAGTACGGTGGAGGGGGCGAGGCCGGAGACGCGAAGGGCGGGCAGGAGGCCGAACAGCAAGGCCACGAAAACGGTCAGGGCGAGCGCGAAGAGGGCGAGACGCCAATCGAAGGGCATGGCGATCCGGGCGGGGTTCGAGGGCGGGTTGATGCGGCTGACGACGAACGGGGCGGCCCACCAGGCGAAGAGTCCGCCGGCGAGGACGGCGGCGAGGGCGATCCACAGACTTTCCAGCAAGACGAGGCGAATGAGGCGGGCCCGGCTGGCGCCGATGGAGAGGCGGAGGGCCATCTCTCGCGCGCGGGCCAGGGAGCGAGCCAGCATCAGGTTGCCGAGGTTCGCGCAGGCGATCAGCAGGACGAGGCCCACGAGTACGGCAAGGACGGCGAGGCTGAGGCGGTGGTCGCTTTGGAGGCTGGACGAACCGGTGGCGGCGGGTTGGAGGATGAGCTGATCGCCAGGGTTGCCGGCGAGCATCTCCTTGACGCCGCGCGAGAGGACGCTGAAGGTTTTGGCGCGTTCGCGTTCGTGGGAGCGGTAGGTGGCGTCCAGGCGGGCGTGGAGAGGCTCGAGCGGCTGTTGCGGCTGGGGACGAAGGAAGGGGCGTAACCAGAACGAGTCGCGGTTGGCGAGAAGGGTCGCTGGCTGGGCGGACATCGGCAGGAAGACGTCGATCATGGTGCCGGGCTCGGTGCCGGTGAAGCCGGCGGAGACGACGCCGATGATCTGGTAGACCTCGAGGCCGTGGCGGACAGGGCGGCCGAGGATCCTGGGGTCCTGGCCGAAGCGGCGGGTCCAGTAGTCGTAGGAGAGAACGGCGTAGGGGGAGGCGCCGGGCGCTTGGTCGTCGGCGGCGGTGAAGAGGCGTCCGAGAGCGGGTGGCAGGCCGAAGTTCGGGAAGAGGTCGCCGGAGACGTATTGGAGATAGGCCTTCTCCATGTCGGCGTCGGAGCGGTAGGTGACGTCGACACGGTCGGCGTAGGAGGCGGCGACGAGTCCGGCTTGGGGGGCCACGGCGGCGCGCATTTCGCGGTAGAGCGGATAGCTGGAGCTTTCCGAGATGCGGTAGTCGCCGGTGGGGCCGACGCCCTCGCGGGCTACCAGGTAGGTCAACCGGGCGTTCGCGATGGGCATGGGACGCAGTAGCAGGGCGTCGACGAGGCGGAAGGCGGCGAGGCAGGCACCGAGGGCGAGCGAGAGCGAGAGGATGGCCGCGAGTGAGGTGGTGGGTTGGCGCAGGAGCTGTCGCCAGCCGTGGCGGGCGTCCTGGAGGAGTTGGTCGAGTTGGGGGCGGGTCCAGTGCATGCGGGATTGCTCCTTGAGGTGAGTGAGGTTGCCGAGGGACCGGCGAGCGGCGAAGTGGGCTTCGTCGGGGGGAAGTCCGGCGGCGCGCTGCTCGGCGGCTTCCTCTTCGAGATGGAAGCGGAGTTCGTCGTCGAAGTCGTGGTCGCGGTTCATGGCTTAGTCAGCAGGGCGGAGGACGCGTCCGATGGCGGCGGCGAGCTGGTCCCAGCGGGATTGCTCCTGGGCGAGTTGGCGGCGTCCGAGGGGGGTGAGGCGATAGAACTTGGCGCGCTTACCTTTGTCGGAAAGGGCCCACTCGGCATCGATGCAGCCTTGGGCTTCGAGGCGATGGAGGGCGGGGTAGAGGGAGCCGGTTTCGACCTGGAGGACGTCCTGGGAGGTTTGCTTGATGTGGGCGGCGATGGCGTGACCGTGGGCGGGTCCGAAGCGGAGGGTACGCAGGATGAGGAGGTCGAGCGTACCCTGGAGGAGGTCAAGACGGGGCGGCATGATTTTGTAGACAGTCTACCCAAGATTAAGTAGTCTGTCTACAGAATGGTTCATGCCGGGACGCGCGAGCCGAGGGAATACCGGGTGAGGACGCGTTGGCCCCAGCGGTCGAGGGCGCGGAGGAGGCGGTCGCGACCGGCGACGGGAAGGTGGAGGGGGAGCAAGGCGGACATGACGGTACCGCTGTGGGAGACAGCTAAGCCATAGCCGCCTTCCTGGTGGATGAGTTGCAGGAACTCGTCGAAGTGGGGCTTGGGGAGGAACTGCTCGCTGATGCGGGCCGAGGCGGTGGCGACGCGCCCGACTTCGTGGGGATTGCCTTGGCGGAAGGCGCGTTTGAGTCGCTTGACGAGGTGGCGGAAGGCGGCGAACTGAGAGTCGGAATAGCGCGCGCGGGGCAGGGAGTTGGTCTCGACGATGGCGTCGGGCTGGGCGTCGACCACCAGCACCTGCATGGGCGGGAAGGCGCCGTCGAGGAAGGCCTCGACGACCCCTTCCCGGTGGCGGAAGAGCGCGGGGCGCGACAGCATGGAGCCGTCCGAGGCTTCTTCGACCTCGACGACGAAGCGCGCGACTTGCTCTTCGGGGAGCGTGACTTTGAGTTCGGCGAGCAGGCAGCGGACGGTGGCGAGGACGTCGGCGGTGGACGAACCGCAGCCTTTGCCGCTGGGGATGTTGGTATGGAGGCGGATGGTGACTTCGGGCGGACGCCGGCCGAGGCGCGCAAGCAGGAGACTGGCGGCGCGTTGCGCCTTGCTCGCCCAGGCCGGCTCAACGCGCAGGGGCTCTCCGGGCGTGGCGTGCACGGAGGCTTGCGTCCAGAGGGAGGGAGCGGGGAGGGAGAGCAGCAGGCGGCGGCTGCGACCCTGGTGGTGAAGCGCGCCTTGGAGGATCTCTCCGGCGTGGCTGGTGGCGAGTTGGATTCGGCGCTGGCGCATGAGGTGGGTCCTTTCGATTTAGGCGGCGGAGATTTCGCGGCGGAGGGCGCTCACGAGACGGTCAACAGGTTCGGGGCCGTGGACGGCGAGGCGCAGGAACTGCTCCGAGCCGCCCAGTTTGTTGCTGGTTTCGCGAATTAGCAGGCCGTCCTCGCGTAACAGGCGGTCGCGCAGATGGCGGCCGTTGACGTGGGCGGGCAGTTCGACGAAGACGAAGTTGGCTTGCGACGGATAAACGGTGAGTTCGGGGAGCGAAGCCAGGCGCCGCTCCATGGAAGCGCGGTGCAGGGCGTTGCGGCGCAGGCTCGCCACAAATTCGACACGGAATTGAGGCAGTTTCTGCAGGAGGAACCCCGCGACGCCATTGAGATTCCAGTAAGGCAGACGGGAGCGGAACTGAGCGGCCCGCTCCGGTACGGCGACCGCATAACCGAGGCGGATACCGTGCCAGCCGAGCGACTTGCCGAGACTCTTGACGACGACCACGTGAGGGAGCGTGGCGGCCAACGCGGCGGCGCTCTCGACCTGAGCGAAGTCGAGGAAGGACTCGTCGATGATGAGCGCGTCCAGGTGGGGGAGCTCGCGGGCGAGGTGGCGAATCTCGTCGAGTTCCAGCACCGCCCCGGTGGGGTTGTTGGGGTTCGAGATGACCAACGTGCGCGATTGCATTTCGCGAACCGCTTGCACGATTTGGGCCACCGTGAGCCGGAAGGCATTCTGCTTGCGGCGGGCGATGGGATGGAGCGGGAGGCCGAGTTGTAACGGCAGGTCCGTCCAGCGTCCGAAGGTCGGAATGGAGGTGGCCAGGGGCGGTTCGGCCTGCTGGCAGAGCAAGGTGATTACTTCGGTAGAGCCATTGGCGGGGACAAGTGTTTCAGCGGGAAGGCCAGTAAATTCGGCGAGGGCGCGTTGGTGGGTGTCGGCGTAGTCAGGGTAGTAACGGAGGAGGTCATCGAGGTGTTCGCGAATGAGGGCGAGAAGCGCGGGCGGGGGGAAGTCGTGGTTGACGGGGACGCAGAAGTCGATGAGTTCTTGGGAGTGCAAGGCCTGCAGGGAATGAAACGAAGGGTTATGAGCAGGACGATTGAAGAGGGTATCAAGTGCGGTCATGCACGGTCTGACGCGCGGGGCGGGGAAAGCGCAGGTAAAAGGTCTTTGACGTGAAAGTGCTTGTTTACAGAGGTTTACAAGCGAGGCGGCAGCCTCGTTTGTGAGAGAAGCGGGAGGGAGCAGCGCGGAGGTCGGAGCTACTGTGGGACAAAAAACGAACGGGCAGCCGGTAAGGCTGCCCGTTTCTTTGTGACTAGAGCGCGGGGTTAGGCCGTGCGGTTGGTCTGGGACTTGTCGCCGCTCTTTTTGGCGATGGCGGCTTGGGCCGCGGCCAGGCGAGCGATCGGCACGCGATAGGGGGAGCAGGAGACGTAGTCCATGCCCACGCGGTAGCAGAAGTCGACGGACGAGGGTTCGCCGCCGTGCTCGCCGCAGATGCCGACTTCGAGGTCGGGGCGCTTGTGGCGGCCCTTTTCGATGGCGAACTTGATGAGCGAGCCGACGCCTTCCTGATCGAGGGCGCCGAAGGGGTCGGCCTTGAAGATTTTGACGTCTTCATAGTGCTTGGAGAACTTCGTATAGTCGTCGCGGGAGAGGCCGAACGTGGTCTGGGTGAGGTCGTTCGTGCCGAAGCTGAAGAACTCGGCGTACTCGGCGATCTTGTCGGCGGTGAGAGCAGCGCGGGGCACTTCGATCATGGTGCCGATGAGGTAGCGCAGCTTCTCCATGCCGGCCTTGCCGAGGACTTCCTTGGCGACGCGTTCGACGATCTCCTTCTGGAGTTCGAGTTCGCGGGCGGAGCCGACCAGCGGGATCATCACTTCGGGGATGATCTTCTTGCCCTTCTTGGCCACCTGGACGGCGGCTTCGAAGATGGCGCGGGCCTGCATTTCGGTGATCTCGGGATAGGTGATGCCGAGACGGCAGCCGCGGTGGCCGAGCATCGGGTTGAACTCATGGAGTTCTTCGACGCGATGGAGCAGCTCGGGCAGCTTCTTCTTGAGCTCGCCGACCGGGATGCCGTAAGCCTTCGACATTTCCTTTTTGGTCTTGGCGTCGGCGTGCGGGAGCTTGGCGAGGTCCACCATGAGGTTCTCGCGCTTGGGCAGGAACTCATGGAGCGGCGGATCGAGCGTACGGATGACGACGGGGAAGCCTTCCATGGCTTCGAAGAGGCCAGCGAAGTCCTTGCGCTGCATGGGGAGCAGCTTGGCGAGGGCCTGCTTGCGGGTTTTGACGTCGCGCGCCAGGATCATCGCCTGGACGTGGGGCAGACGGTCCGCTTCGAAGAACATGTGCTCGGTGCGGCAAAGGCCGATGCCTTCGGCGCCGAAGGAGCGGGCGACCTTGGCGTCGCGCGGAATGTCAGCGTTGGCACGGACGCCGAATTCACCGCGGAACTCGTCGGTCCAGGACATGAAGGTGGCGAGGTGGCCGCTGCGGACGTCGGGATCCTTGGTGGACGCCTGGCCCTGATAGACCGCACCGGTGGTGCCGTCGATGGAGAGCCAATCGCCTTCCTTGATGGTGACGCCGTTCACGGTGGCGACCTTCTTCTTTTCGTCGATGGAGAGCGCGCCAGCGCCGACGATGCAGGGACGGCCCATGCCGCGGGCGACGACCGCCGCGTGCGAGCTCTTGCCGCCGATGGCGGTGAGGATGCCCTTGGCGACGTCCATGCCGTGGATGTCGTCGGGGGTGGTTTCCTTACGGACGAGGATGACGGGCGACTTGGCGGAGAGGACCACGGCGTCCTCGGCCGAGAAGGCCGCGCGGCCGACGGCAGCGCCCGGGGAGGCGTCAATGCCGTTGGTGAGGAGCTTGAGGGTCTTGAGGCTGGCGCCGTCGAAGACCGGGTGGAGGAGCTGATCGAGCTGGGAAGGAGCGACGCGCATGATGGCCTCTTCCTTCGTGATCAGTCCTTCGTTGCACATCTCAACCGCGAGGCGGACGGCGGCGGGACCGGTACGCTTGCCATTCCGGGTCTGCAGCATGTAGAGCTGCCCTTCCTGAATGGTGAACTCGAAGTCCTGCATGTCGCGGTAGTGGGTTTCGAGGCTGGTGGTGATCTCCTTGAGCTGCTTGTAGGCTTCGGGGAGAACCTTCTCGAGGTCGGTGATGGGCTCCGGGGTGCGGATGCCGGCGACAACGTCTTCGCCCTGCGCGTTCAGGAGGAACTCGCCGTAGAAGATCTTTTCGCCGTTGCCGGGGTCACGGGTGAAACCGACGCCGGTGGCGGAGGTGTCGCCCATGTTGCCGAAGACCATGGCCTGGACGTTGGCGGCGGTGCCGATTTCGTCCGGAATCTTTTCCATCTTGCGGTAGTAGCAAGCCTTGGGGTTCCACCAGGAGCGGAAGACGGCGTCGCGGGACATCTTGAGCTGTTCGATGGGGTCCTGCGGGAAGTCGCGCTTGGCGTGCTTTTTGACGATTTTCTTGTACTCGGCGATGATGGCCTTCAAGTCGTCGGCGGAGAGGTCGGCGTCATTCTTGATCTTGCGCTTGGCCTTCTGGGCGTCGTAGGCGTGATCGAAGAACTCCATTTCGACTTCCATGGCAACTTCACCGAACATCTGGATGAAGCGGCGATAGCAGTCGTAGGCGAAGCGGGCGTTGCCGGTCTTCTTGGCGAGGCCTTCGGCGGTGACGTCGTTCATGCCGAGGTTCAAGATGGTGTTCATCATGCCCGGCATGGAGAACTTGGCGCCGGAGCGAACGCTCAACAGCAGCGGGTTCGAGGGGTCGCCGAGCTTCTGGCCCATCTGGGCTTCGAGCTTCTTGAGGGCCGCGAGGATTTCCTTGTCGATGGAATCCGGCACGGAGTTCTTGTTCTGGAAGTAGATGTTGCACACATCGGTGGCGATGGTGAAACCGGCGGGGCAGGGGATACCCGCGCGGCACATCTCAGCCAGGCCGGCACCTTTGCCGCCCAGCGTATCTTTCATGCTACTGTCGCCGTCAGCGGTACCGCCGCCGAACGAGTAAACGTACTTCTGCATTCAACTTCCTTTCAGACTCTTTACTGCGTTTAGAAATCTTGGCGAACCGGGGGGAGTGACCAGTTCGGAAATCCTTAGGATTTGGTGACGATCTCTGAAAAATCCGCGAGGGTGGAAAACTCCGTCAGCAGACTCCTCAGTAAGGTTAACCGATTCCGCCTCAAGGACGCATCTTCCACGTTGACCATCACGCCGTTGAAAAAGCTATCCACGGCGGGACGGAGGCTCGCAATGACGCCCAGGGTGGCCGGGTAATTGGCACTCTGAGCGATGGCCGCTTTGACGCGGGCAAAGTCGGCGGCGAGGTCGGCTTCGGGACCTGGTTCGAGCCTGGTTTGGTCAACCGTGCCCGCTTGGTCGAACTTGGCCTGGGTGAGGATGTTCTTGATGCGCTTGAAGGCAGCCGCGAGGGGTTCGAAGTCGGGGCTTTGCCGGACGGCCTTGACGGCTTCTAGGCGCGCGAGGACGTCTTTCAAGTCGCCCCAGCCGGCGGCCATTACGGCCGCGACTTCGTCGTAAGCGAAGCCACGAATTTCTTTGAAGTAATAACCGACGCGATCGGCGAAGAACTTTTCGAGCTGAGCATCGCCACCGGTGAGTTGGGGGATGGTGAGCTGGAGCTGGCCTTCGACGAGGATCTTGACGATGCCTTGAGCGGCGCGACGGAGGGCGAGCGGGTCCGAGGAGCCTTTGGGGATGATGCCGATGCCGAAGCAGCCGCGGAGGGTGTCGACTTTGTCGGCCAGGCTCAGATACTGGCCTTCGACGGTGGAGGGAATCGAGTCCTCCATGCTGACGGGCTTGTACTGGTCGTAGATAGCTTGGGCGACGGCTTCGGAGTGACCCTGGGCGCGCGCGTAGATGCCGCCGATCTGGCCTTGGAGTTCGGTGAACTCTTTGACCATGTCGGTGGTGAGATCGACTTTGGCGAGGCGGGCAGCGTCGATGGCGGCCTGAGGAGCCTGGAGTTCCTGGAGTAGGGCGATGACGCGGTTGGTTTTGTCGAGGTAGCTGCCGAGCTGAGCCTGGAAGGTGACCTTGGCGAGGTCGTCGACGCGTTCGGCGAGCGAGCGCTTCTGGTCGGTGTCGTAGAAGAAGCGAGCGTCGTTGAAGCGGGCACGGAGCACGCGTTCGTTGCCATGCTTGACTAGACCTTCGGGATCGGCCGCGGTGTTCATCACGGCGATGAAGTGGGGCGAGAGCTTGCCGTCCGCGGTTTCCACCGAGAAGTACTTCTGGTGGAAGCGCATCACGGTGACCAGCACTTCCGCGGGCAGGCTGAGGTAGCTCGGGTCGAACTCGCCGAGGATGGCCGTGGGGAACTCGGTGATGTAGGTGAGCGTGTGCTCGAGCGCGGCGTCGGTTTTGACCTTGAGGCCTTTCTTGGCGATCAGGCCGACGACTTCGCCGCGGATCTTGCGCTGACGCTCGGCGCCATCGAGGATGACGAAGTTGCGGGCGAGTTCCTGCCGGTAGTTATCGATAGTGACGGGGATGTTCTTCGCACCGAGCTTGCGGTGGCCGTGGGTGAGGTTGCCGGTGGGAACGCCGGCGACTTCAAACGGCACGACCTGGTCGCCGAGGAGGCAGACCAGCCAGCGGATGGGGCGAATGAAGCGAGGGCCGCCCTTGCCGGTCCAATACATGGCTTTGGGCCACGGGATGCCCAGGATGAGGCCGGGCAGGGCAGCGCTAAGCAAGTCGACGGCGGCCTGGCCTTTCACCTGTTTGGTGAAGCCGAAGAATTCGCCTTTGGCGGTGGTGACGACTTTCAGCGAGTCGCGATCGACGCCTTGCTTCTTGGCGAAGCCGGCGATGGCCTGTTCGTTGGCGGTTTTGGGCGGGCCGGTGACGAGTTCGGCGGAATCCGCCTGACGCGCGGTGAGTCCGCTGGCCTGGATGGCGAGGCGGCGCGGGGTGGCGAGAGCGGAGGTCACTTTGCCGCCGAGGGGGGCAAGCAAGTCGTTGACCTTGGCCTCGAGGTGCGCCAGAGCGGGGTCAATCATCCAATCGGGGATCTCTTCGGAGCCGATTTCGAGAAGAAAGTCGAGGGTGTCCATGTTAAGCGGCCTCCTCCTGCGAAGGATGTTGTTGACGCATCCACAGTTGGGCGAGGCCGACGGCCAGTTTGCGAATTCGCTGAATGACGCCGACGCGTTCGGTGACCGAGATGGCCCCGCGAGCGTCGAGCAGGTTAAAGGTATTCGAGCACTTCAGCACGTACTCGTAGGCGGCGAGCAAAGGGAAGCGGGCGATGGCGGCGGGGTCTTCGAGAGACTTGAAGTCGTTCATCAGGTCCATCGCCTCGGCTTCGTAGAGGTCGAGGAGGTTCCAGAGACGGGGGACGTTGGCCTTCTCGAAGTTGTAGACGGAGAGCTGCTGCTCATCGCGGAAGCGGACGTCGCGATAGCTGAAGCCGGGAGCCCACTCGATGTCGTAGACGCTCTCTTTGTTCTGAAGGAAGGCGGTGAGGCGTTCGAGGCCGTAGGTGATCTCAGCCGGGACGAGTTCGAGGTCGACGCCGCCGCATTGCTGGAAGTAGGTGAACTGGGTGATCTCGAGACCGTCGAGCATCACCTGCCAGCCGATACCCCAGGCACCGAGGGTGGGCGATTCCCAGTTGTCTTCTTCGAACTTGATGTCGTGCTTGGTGAGATCGATGCCAATGGCTTCGAGCGAGCCGAGGTACTGGTCGATGACGTCGGCCGGAGTCGGCTTGAGGATCACCTGAAGCTGCGAGTGTTTGTAGAGGCGATTGGGGTTTTCGCCGTAGCGGCCATCGGCGGGCCGGCGGCTGGGCTGAACGTAGGCGACGCGGTAAGGCTCCGGTCCCAGTACGCGTAGGAAGGTTTCGGGGCACATCGTGCCGGCACCCACCTCCATGTCATAAGGCTCCTGAATAATGGCGCCGCGGTCCGCCCAGTATTGCTTGAGCTTAAAGAGGGTTTGCTGATAGAAATCCATTGCTGAACAGAACTTATTCTTTCTAGTGTAGACCTTTGAGCCACTTGCGCGTTGATCCGCATGGATTTACACGGAAGAGTCTTAAAAAAGGGGGCCTGGACAGGCTCGACTCACTGAGTTCTAGCAGGACTAGGGGTCCGACTCGGTGACGCTCGTGAAGCTGTGGACCGATGCGGACCGGAAATTGAAGTTCGAGGCCAAGGGGCTTCGCGTCGCGTGAGCAGATGATCCGCGAGATTCTGAGCGTGTTCGATCCGCCGGCGTTCCCCTAAGCGATACTGAAGCCTTGAACGCTCCGCGGGAACTCGCGCTCGAGGTCGCTTGCGACCTCGCCCAACTGGGGGCGGTGTCCGAGCGTCTGGACGCCTTCTGGGTGGCGCACGGGGTGTCGGACGAGGCGCAAGCCGACCTGAACATTGCCGTGGAAGAGATCGTGAGCAACGTGATGCGGCACGGGGAGACGCGGGAGCCGATCCGGCTACGGGTGGCGGTGGATGCCGAGGAAGTGCGCGTGGAGGTGGAGGATCGGGGACGCGAGTTCAATCCGCTGACGCATCCGGAGCCGGATCCGCATACGCCGCTGGCCGCGCGGCGGCCGGGCGGGCTGGGCATCTTTATGGTGGTGAAGCTCATGGATCGAACGAGTTACGAGCGCCGCGACGGTGCGAACTGCTTTCGGATGGTGCGTCGGCGGCAGCGCGCCTGAATTTATCTGACTTAGTACGGTTATGTTTCGTTCACGTGGCATATAATTGCCTGCAGCCTGGTTCGGCGATGGCCGGCCGGGCTGAATGGAACGCGAACGAAATGTCATTAGAAATCTTCCCCGAGAAGCTACCGGCGATACAGGTCGTGCGGCTAAAAGGCCGTTTGGACTCGGCCGGGGCGCCGAGGCTCTCCGAAGCATTGGAGACGCTGGAGAAAGCCGGCGAGACGCGGATCGTGCTGGAGTGTTCCGAGTTGCGCTACATCAGCAGTGTGGGGCTGAGCGTGTTCATCGGGTCAGGGAAGTCGCTGGGGGCGGCGGGGGGCGCGCTGGCTTTTGCGGGGCTGACGCCGCATGTGCGTTCGATGTTCGAGATGGTGGGCTTTATCGGGCTGTTTCCGGTCTATGTGACCGTGGACGAAGCCATCGCCAGCGCCTAGGCCGGCGGCCCCAGCCAATCGGCTAGGGGCGGAAACACGCCAAACTCCCGGTTCTCGAAAGGGACTGTCTCCTGGCACACTCAGTCATGCAAGGAGATAGGCATGTTCAATGAACTGACGGCGTGGTCCGAACAACTGGCCGCGGCCGTGGAAGCAGCCGGATGTCACGTGGTGGCGCTGCAGAATCCGAACGCGACTTTTGCGGCGGGGATCCTGTGGCCACAGACGACAGGCGCCTTGGTGGTGACCGCCGATCATGCGCTGCAGCAGCAGGAAATCGCCAATGTCGCATTGCCGGATGGGCGTCTGGTGGGCGGCACGGTGATGGGGCGCGATCCGGGGACGGACATCGCGGTGGTGAAACTGAGCGAGGCGGTGAGCGCGCCGGAGTTGCCGGCGGCGCGTGAGACGTGGAAGGCGGGCCATCTGGCGCTGGCCGTGGGACGTTCGAGCGAGGCGGGACTGACGGCGTCGATGGGGATTATCTCGGTGGCGGCCGGTTCCTGGCGGACGTGGCGCGGTGGGCAGGTGGAGCAGATGCTGCGGCTGGATCTGGGCTTGTATCCCGGAGCGTCGGGCGGCATGGTGGTGGGCGGCGACTTGGCGTTGATCGGGATGGCGACGCGCGGGTTGTCGCGCGTGGGCAGTATCGCGGTGCCGATGGCGACGCTGCGGCGCGTGGTGGAAGCGATCGTGGCCGGAGGCCGCGTGGTGCGGGGCTACCTGGGGGTGGGTCTGCAACCAATCGTCCTACCCGATCATCTCTGTATCCAGCAGGGTATTCCTCACAAGCATGGACACATACTGGTGTCGGTTGAGCCGGACGGACCGGCGGAGCAAGCCGGGCTGCTGATCGGCGACATTCTGCTGTCGATTCAAGGCAAGGTGTTGGATGACACCAACAGTCTGATGGCGTTTCTCGATGCGGGTTCGGTGGGCCAGAGCCTGGAGATGGACATCCTGCGGGGCGGGCAGCGGCAGCGGTTGCCGGTAACGGTGGGCGCCCGACCCGGGAAGGAATAAGGCAGTGGCAGCGAATCCGAACTTCGGAGAGATCGGTGAGCGGCTGCGCCGGTCCACGGTCTCAATTTCCTCACAGCAGCGTGGCCAGTCCGGCAATGGGTCGGGCGTGATTTGGGAGCCGGAAGGCCTGATCGTCACCAATGCGCATGTGGTGCGGGGTGAGAATCTGACGGCGGAGTTATGGAACGGCGAGCGGCTGCCGGCGCAGTTGATCGCGATCGATCCGCGGCGCGATGTGGCGACGTTGCGCGTGGAGGCGACCGGGCTGCCGGCGGTGGAAACGGCGAACGCGCAGACGTTGCGAGCGGGCGAACTGGTGATCGCAGTGGGTAATCCGCTGGGCTTTGCCGGCGCGCTCTCGACGGGCGTGGTGCATCGCGTGGCGCCCTTTCAAGGCATGGGGACGCAGACGTGGGTGCAGGCGGACGTGCGGCTGGCGCCGGGCAACTCGGGAGGTCCGCTGGCGGACGCCGAGGGTCGCGTGGTGGGCATCAACACGGCGATCGCGGCGGGGCTGGGGTTGGCGGTACCGACCGAAGCCGTGCGGCGGTTCATTCGGGTGGGGCCGGAGTCCGTGTCGTTGGGCGTGACGATTCATGCGACGCGGATGCGGCTGGACCGGCGCGACGCGGTGGGCTACGTGGTGCTCGAGGTGACGCCAGGGAGCGCGGCGGACAAAGCGTCGCTGCTGCCGGGCGATGTGCTGATCGGCACGGCGGAGCGTTGGTTTGACCGGCCGCAGGATCTGGGCAATCTGCTCGAGTCCGGCGTGCCGACGGTGAAGCTGCGGTTCCTGCGCGGCGAGAAGAGCCGGTGGCGGGAAGTGATGGTCCAACTGCGGCACCCGCAACGGGAGGCAGCTTGACGAGGGTATGGGTGTCGGCCGCTTCTCCGATTGTCCGAGCCGGGTTAACGGCGATCCTGCTGGCGCATGGGGCGCTGACGCCGGTGGACCGTTCGACGGACGCCGAAGTCCTGCTGATCGATCTCGAGGAAGGCGATACGCCGAAAGAGGTGGACTGGCGGGCGCATCCGACGGTGGTGCTGAGCGATGGCGCACCCAGCGAACTTCTGCGGATGGGCTATGCGGCGGTGCTGCCGCGGGATAGCGGGCCGGCGGAGCTGACGGCGGCGGTGATCGCGGCGGCGGCGGGCCTGGTTGTCATCGATCGCGCGACGTTCAACACGCTGGGGATGTTGGAGCGTCTGCCGGTGCCGGGCAAACCGGTGCAGCCGCTCACACCACGCGAAGTGGAGGTGCTGCGGCTGCTGGCCGATGGCTTGGCGAATAAGGAGATCGCGGGGCGGTTGAACATCTCCGACCATACGGCGAAGTTCCATGTCGCGGCGATTCTCGAGAAGCTCAACGCGGCGAGCCGCGCTGAGGCCGTGGCGATCGGCATGAGGTCCGGGTTGATTCTGCTTTAAGGGACGAGCGGTTTGCCGGCCAACGCTTCGAGCAAGGCGAGGGCGGTGAGCCCGAGGTAGCCCAGGGCGGCGACGGCGACCAGCAGCCACGGGCGCGGGGAGTCGGAACGGTCGATGGCCCAGCCGAGCAGGGGCAAAATCTGGATGCCGTGGAGACCGACGAAGTGGGCAATGCGCAGGTCACCCGCGAGGCGGCTCCAGTTCAGGAAGGGAAGTCCTGGGGTGCCGTCGGGCAGGCCGACGGTGTGGCCCTGGTGGCTGACCATCAGGCCACCGACGGCGCTCGCCAATAAGGTACAGAGCAGTCCCCAGCGGATGCCCCATCGCAAACCGTCGGCGGTGGGGAGGCGATGGGCCAGAAACCAGAGGAAGAGCCAGATGAGGAGGACGGTGTTGATCGCGATCAGCGTTCCCATGAAGGCGAAGACCGCAATGTCGTAGCTGGCCGCGATGTTGAAGTGGGAGCGGACGCCGCGGGCGGCCTGGGAGACGATGGCGAGGTTCTCGCCGATCATGGTGAGGGTTACGCCATAGGCGATCCAGGCCTGAGCGGGTCCGGAGACCCACCGGAGCAGGTAGCGGATGGTGGCGAGGTAGACGATGATACTGACGAAGAATTTGATCGGCTTCCACCACAGATTGGCGCCCTGCAATTGACGCGGATCGAGCCAGGCCAGGAGCAGCAGGACTGGCAGCAGGGCGAGGTGGCCGAGGATGGTCCAGTGCAGGACGCGGTCCGGGGTGGAAGCGCGGGTCACGCGGCGTAGACCTGTTGGCCGCCCATCCAGACGCGGCGGATGGTGAGTTGGAAGGTGTCTTCGGCGAAGTCGAACTCGACGAGGTCGGCACGTTCGCCGGCGGTGAGGCCGCGCCAGCGTCCACTGATGCGGCCGACGCGGGCGGGATTGGTGGTGGCCATGGTGACGGCGTCGCGCAGGGAAATGCCGCCCAGACGCATGGCGTGACCGATGCCGTTGTGCATCTTGAGGGCGGCGCCGGCGAGGCGATCGCCGCCGCGCAGGGTGACCCGGTCGCCGGGATGGAGCGTGACGGGAATCTCGCCAAGCATGTATTCGCCCGGCGCGCAGCCGGCGGGCATGACGGCGTCAGTGACGAGGACGGCGCGCTCGAGTCCTTTCGCGCGCAAGGCGACGCGGAAGAAGTTGGCGCCAATGTGGATGCCGTCGGTGATGAAGCTGGCGGTGAGCTTGTCGTTGGCCATCTGATCCCAGAGGTAGTTGGGATGGCGCTTCATCTCCGAGTGCGCGCCGTTGCCGAGGTGGGTGGACATGGTGGCGCCGGCACGGACGGCTTCCTCGATCTGGGCGCCGTTGGCGGCGGTGTGGCCGATGCTGACGACAACGCCATCCTGCACCATGGTCTCGATGAGCGTGGTGATGCCGGGCCATTCGGGAGCGACGGTCATGAGGCGGACATGACCTTCGGCGGCCTCCTGAAAGCGGCGGTACTCGTCGACCGAGGGCGGACGAACGCAGTGGCGCGGATGGGCGCCGCGGGGGCCGTCTTCAGCGGCGATGTAGGGCCCTTCGACATGGTAGCCCTCCATGGCGGCGGCGCTGGGAATCTTGTGGCGCGCCTGGGCGAGATTGCGAAGGGCGCCGGTCATGTCCTCGGGTGAGCCGGTGATGACGGTGGGGTAGAAACGCGTGACGCCGGTGGCGAACATGGCGCGGATGGAACGCTCGATTTCGTCATGGGGGGCGAGGGGCGAGTTGTAGTCGACGCCGGCAAAGCCGTTCACCTGGAGGTCGATGAAGCCGGGCGCGAGGTAGTTGGTGACGGTGCCCGCCAGGACGGGTTCGACGGTTTGAACGGCGGGACCGAACTCGGCGGTGACCGCCTCACCGGTCGAGAGATTGATACCTTGAGCTTCGGATAGGGGCAACGGGTGAACTCCTTCGGGACCATTTTAGGGGGTCCATGTTTTTTCCACAGGTTTTAGTAAAGATCCGGACTTGTAAACCATTGGTAAGCATAGGGAAAAAAGCTGTTAAAAACCAGCGTTCAAAACTGCCTTTCCCCTTCCCAGCGGCGCGCCGAATTGGTACAACACAATCTAGATCGCCTGCGGGCGTATGAAGAGGCGGATAATCTCGGGGGAGGTGGCCGTCGCGAATGCGCCCGCGGATCGATCGATCCTTTCTTTCGCTGCTCCCATTAAGTTTTGAATCCAAACATGAACGGCCTCGTCCTGGGACGAGGCCGTTCTGTTTTGCGGAAGCGAGCGGACCGCGCTAAGCGGATACCGCCGCGGGAACCGGAGTGAGCCAACCGAAACGGTCTTGCTGTTCGCCTTCGACGATCGCGAAGAATTCCTTCTGCAGAGCGGCCGTGATGGGGCCACGCTTGCCGGAGCCAATCTGGATGCGATCCACCGAACGGATGGGGCTGATTTCCGCCGCCGTGCCGGTGAAGAAGATCTCGTCGGCGAGATAGAGGAACTCGCGCGGGATGGCGCTTTCGACGATTTCGAAGCCCTGTCCCTTGGCGAGTTGCACGACCGTGTCGCGGGTGATGCCCGGGAGGACGGAGTTCGCCAGCGGCGGGGTGTGGATGCGGCCGTTGCGGATGACGAAGATGTTTTCGCCGGAGCCTTCGCTGATGGTGCCCATATGGTCAAGCGCGATGCCTTCGGTGAAGCCGTTACCGATGGCTTCCATCTTGATGAGCTGCGAATTCAGGTAGTTGCCGCCAGCCTTGGAGAGCGCGGGGAGCGTGTTGGGCGCGATGCGCTGCCAGCTGGAAACGCAGACGTCGACGCCGTTTTCGAGCGCCTCGGTGCCCAGATACTTGCCCCATTCCCACGCGGCCAGATAGACGTCGACGGGGTTCTTGAGCGGATAGATGCCGATTTCGCCATAACCACGCAGCGCGATCGGACGGATGTAGCACGACGGAAGTTTGTTAACGGAGACGAGCTCCACCATGGCTTCGGCCAGTTCGGCCTTGCTGAACGGCAGGTCCATGCGATAGATCTTCGCGCTGTCGATCAACCGTTGAGTGTGTTCCTGCAACCGGAAGATCGCCGGACCCGTCTTGGTGGCATAACAACGAATGCCCTCGAATACCGAGCTGCCATAGCTGACGACATGGGAAAGTACGTGAATTTTCGCGTCGTCCCAGCGTATCCATTGTCCGTTGTGCCAGATTTTCTCGGTTGGCTTCATTTCGGTATTATACCTGGGGGAGGAGTTTTCGATGAAGGTCCCACGTTTTCTGAGTGTTCTATTTCTTGCGGTTTGCGTCGCGGGCGCGGCCGACAAGAAGCCGCCGAAGCAGCGAGAGCTGAAACCAGGCTTTACGATGTTCGGAGTTGCGCAGGACATTGAGATGGGAAAGCAGGCCGTCAAAGAGATTGAGCCGACGATCACCGTCCTCAATGATCCGGCCATGACGGACTACATCAAGCGACTCGGCGATTCGATCACCAAGCTGATTCCGAACTCGCCGTTTCCGTTTACCTACAAGATGGTGAATGACCCCGAAATTAACGCCTTCTGCGTGCCGGGCGGTTTTGTTTACGTGAATACCGGCATCCTGATCAACGCCGAAAACGAAGGCCAGGTGATCGGCGTAATGGGCCATGAAATCGGCCACGCCATCCTGCGTCACAGTGCGAACCAGATGTCGAAAGGCATGCTGCTGCAAGGGCTGGCGACGGCCGGCGCGATGTACGGCGAAATGAAGGGCGGCGTGGCCGGGATGGCCGCGCAACTGGGCGGCGGTCTGGGCGCGCAATTGGTGATGATGAAGTTCTCGCGCAATCACGAGAAGGACGCCGACGCGTTCGGTGCGCGGCTGATGTCGAAGGCCGGCTACAACCCGCTGGAACTGGCGCGCTTCTTCGAGAAGATGCAGCAGTTGGCGGGCGGCAAGCAGGCGGCGGGCGTAGCGGGCTGGATGTCGTCGCATCCGGATCCGGGCAGCCGCTCCCAGTTGATTGAGCAGGAGATTCTGGCGATGCCGCGCGCGAGCTATACGACCGACACGGGCGACTTTGCGCGTTTCAAGGCCGCGGCCAAGGCCGTGAAACCGGCCGCCAAGAAGACCGTGACCACCGGCGGGCAGGGAACTCCCGCCCCCGACTCAAGCTACGTGAAGGGCTACAGCTCTTTCCGCGGCCAGACGTTCGAGTTGTCGTATCCGAAGGGCTGGATCGCGCAAGGCAATCCGGAAGCCGACGCGGTGACCGTGGCGCCCGAGAACGGCGTGAAGCAGCAGGGCCAGAACGTGGCGATCGGCTACGGCATCATCGTGAGCCGTTACAAAGCGGCGAGCGGCAAAGGCAATCTGAACAACGACACGCAGGCGCTGATTCAGGAGACGATGAAAGGCAACAACGGCATGAAGCAGACCGGCCAGCCAATCCAGCGGACGGTGGATGGCCAGGCGGCGCTGCTGACCAGCTTCACGTCGCCTTCGGCGCTGGAGAACGGCAACGAAGTGGACATGCTGGTGACGATCCAGCGACCGGACGGACTGCTGTATCTGGTGCTGATTGCGCCGGAGTCGCAGTGGAAGAACGCTGAGTCGATTTTCGACCAGGTGATCGGATCGCTAAAGCTTGCCAAGTAACTACGACGGTGTGCTGTTCGACTTCGACGGCGTCGTGGTGGATAGCGAGCCAATTCACTTTCAATGTTGGCTGCAATTCCTTGAAAAGCTTGGAATTACGCCGACGTGGGAATGGTTTGCGGCGCACTGTATCGGGATTGCCGACACGGAGCTGTTCGACACGATCGCCTCACTCAATCCGGCGGTGACCGGCGACCAGGTGCGGGCCGTTTATCCGGCCAAGACGGCGCGATACCGCGAGGCGATGCGCGAGGCGCCGCCGTTCGCGCCGGGAGTGCGGGAGTTGCTGGCGGACCTGTCGGCCGGCGGTATCCGGCATGGTTTGGTGACGTCAAGCACGCGCGAAGAAGTCGAGCCGATTCTTACGGTTGGGGGACTAAACTTCAACCCCAGGATTTTCCGCGACGACGTAACGAATCGCAAGCCGCATCCGGAGCCGTATCTGAAGGGTTCGGGGGCGATGGGCGTGGCCCGGATCCTGGTGGTGGAAGACTCCGATCACGGTGTGGCGAGCGCGCGGGCCGCGGGGTTGGACGTGGTGCAGATTGCCAATGCGCAGGAGTTCGATCAGAAGGTTCGGGCGGCTCTTGGGTGGTAGCGGGATCGACCGATCCGCGAGTTGACATAATACATGGCATCTCAACAGCAGAGCGTTGAAGTGCCAATTATCTCAATCGCTTAGCGAGCGCTCTCCGTCTCCTTTTCGGCCGCTTTGGCCGCTCTTCTCTTATCCCAGCGCGCCGTTACCGCGCGTCTCAGGATAGCCGAACGTTCCTCCGCCGGAACGCCAGTCCAGCGGTTAATACCACCAGTACGGCCACCCTTCGCCGAGTTTTCTTTGCGGCTGGGCAATGCACCGTAATTTACTCTTGTACTGGGCCTCAGCGCAAGGGGGTCCAGAACATTTTTTGTGGAAATGTTGCGAAGTACCAAGTGGGGTTGGAAAGTCGCTCGTCGACGGATCTTCCAAGTGGACTTGGTGTCAAAGGAAAATCTCGCCCAACGGGTGTTGGAAGTTTTGTCCAACGGCCGTTGGACGCTTCGCGCCGGCGGCTATATATACCTCAGAACAGAAATATGCTTTATGTAAGTGGTAGTAGTTCTGGGTCACCACCACCACCACTTTTCCGACGCGCTTCTGACGCCCTCTCGACGCCCTACCAGCGGCTCCGCATCGACTCACCGACCTCCTGGCGACGGCGGTTCCGGACTCGCGCGTAGATCATCGTGTTCTGCACGTTCGCGTGGCCGAGGTGATCCTGGACGAGTTCGAGCCCGACGCCTTGCTCGAGCAGGTCAGTGGCGCAGCTGTGCTTGAGGACTTGCCTATGCCGCTTCTCCTCGGGCAGTCCTGCCG
>JBGAHE010000099.1:0-27325 GCA_044226365.1 Bryobacteraceae bacterium | reverse complement strand
AATATAGGCTTCCCGGTCCGAAGCTTTGAATTCGCGCTGTCGGTAGCCGCCAGAATCGTTAGCCAGTGGGGTGGAATTGCCGATGTGGGTGACGTGAATGACACGATATTGGCACTCGGAGGGCGTGAGAATCTGCCCCTACTCCTGGATAGCGATCAGTTGGGGACGGATGGGGAAGGGAAAGCGACATAGGCCATGTCCGACCCCAGAAAGGGGCGCCAACGCCGGGACCGACGCAAGTGGGGACACCGACCGCCCTCACGGCCCGCCCGCCGCCAATTGTCCGCCGACTGCAACCCTAGCTCGCCAACGCCACATCCACCCGGCCACGCTTCCAGAGCCCGAGCCCCAAAATTCAGCCCACGGCCCGCCCCGCGACCTACGCCGGGACCAGCAAAACCCACGCCAGCCGATTCCATACCGGCCGCGACCGGCCCCTTTCCCTGTCGCACGACTCTTTGGTGTGTGCCGTAGGTATCCGACAGGATCCGCTGTACTGGCGAGTGCCTGCATCGCCGTAGGTGGCTCCGGCATAGGACTGGCCATGCAACGTCACTCACGGAAAGGCTAGGCGAAGCTCAATAGCAAGAGCAGCTTTGGCTGTGGGGACGACTTGGTTTCATTCGCGATAACGGCAGAGAAAGTTATGCGCTTGTTCAAAGTGGCGGCAGCATGCGAGTAAGATCATCGGAGTTGACCGGGCTACGGGCTCGGAGATGAGAATGTATAAAGTCATAACCGAGGCCATCGGTGAGCTTGTGACGATGTTTCCTGGCCTCGCATAGAAGGAACGAGACGCTGAGCATGATGTCCGAAATGAAGACGAAAGCGGCGAGAGCCTCGCTGAGCTGTCCGATCGCGATGGGGAGCTCGGCCGTGCACTGACATCATTGCCAACCCAGAATCACCTTTTGTGGGGCATTGATCCGTATGCGGATCCTGTGTTTAACCAGAAGCAGTTATCCCAAGTCATCGTAGAGCTTGAACAGCTTTCCCAGCCGGCTACCCTAACTCAGCAGCGTCCTCTCGGCGATCTCCGCCTGTTGGTCCAGCGATGGGCAACCGAATCGCATATCTAAGTCCGATTCGTCGGCGATTGAATCAGGCGGCAAGTTTAAGCATCGGCCATGTCCGGCGCCGGGACACCCGGGCCGCTAGCACGAAGTACCGAAGGTGCCGCCAGGAGCCAGCGTAAACCCGCTGAGACGCGATTCGTAATATTCCGGGACTGAAGCGACCGTCACGACGTCGAGATAGATGCCATGCCTTCGCGCGTAGTGCTGATTCCTTGCCGGCCAGTTCCACTAGCTGGTTGGCCATTCCGTATTCCGTATCGGTACCGCGATGACATCGATATCGGCAGTTGATCGTCCCACGCCGTAAGCGTGGGCCGCGGCCCGCCGAGGCAGTGCAAGATTGTCTCTTCCGTGAGCTGATCTTCCGGGTACCTCAGAAACGAGTGCCCAGGTTCATCGGGCGCTGCGGGCTTGTCGCTTTCAGGCGGCATGGGTCAGTTGGTCGGCAGTCGGGGTTGTCAGAAGATTTCAGTGCGCTGCCTCGGGGGGCCGATGCTTGCGAGCCCAAGTCCGCTCCGCGGAGGACATCGACTCGTGGCACAACGTGCGCTCCTGGAACCAGCTTTATTGGAAGGTTTGCGGTATCTTGCGTCACCACTCCGGAGATCTTGCGCATCTCGCCTACTGGCGACGCTGCAAAAGGCTCCCTGCACTCGGACGCCCTACCGCGCCGCGTCCCTCTTCATCGGCTCAAACGAACGTCTGAAGGCCAAGTCCGCGACAAGCGACAAGGGCCCTCACCGGTCCGATAAACTGAACCAACCGCCTCATGCTTTCCCCCCGCGGATATTTTCGTAGTTTGCAGATATTCGCCGTCCTGGCCGTGTACGCCGCCTGGCACGGCACGCAGTACCTGCTCGAAAGTTCGCGCGGCGTCATCACCCACGTCACTGACCACACGCACGAAGCTCTCGCCACCGCTAACGCCTTCTTCAACGCGCACCCGTCGGTCACCGACGCAATCCTCATCGTCACGTCCTTCGAGCTCGACGTCGCCGCGCTCAGCCTGGTGGCCTTCTTCTTTATCCGCAAGGAATCCCGGCCGCTCCTCGCGCTCTGGCTTGTCCTCATCACGCGACAGCTCTGCCAGACCGCCGTGTCCCTGCCCAAGCCCGACGGCCTGCTCTGGCGTTATC
Source organism: Bryobacteraceae bacterium (assembly GCA_044226365.1). Classification (GTDB taxonomy): domain Bacteria; phylum Acidobacteriota; class Terriglobia; order Bryobacterales; family Bryobacteraceae; genus JALHNI01. The sequence continues at coordinate 25,113 of JBGAHE010000099.1, read as the reverse complement.
CCGGCTTCCCCTCCCTCGTCGTCACCTACGGCGCCGCCAGCGATTTCTTCTTTTCCGGTCACATGGCGCTCTCCACCCTCTTCGCCATGGAACTGAGCCTTCAAGGCGCCGCACGCTGGAAGCAGATCGTCGCCTGGGCCGCCATCGGCCTCCACGTCTTCGTCATCCTCTCAATGCGCTTCCACTACATCCAGGATGTCGTCGCCGGCTTCCTCACCGCCATCGTCGCCGCGCTTGTCGCCCGCGCCCTCGGCCAGCGCCTCGATCAGCGCGTCGCCCGCTGGTTCGCGCGCGAACCTCAATCGACCGTCTCGTCGCTCTCCGCCCGTGACGCCTGATCCGCCGCCCCCGCCCGTCGCCGTGGCACGGACTCCGCCCCCTCCGGCTCCCGAAACGGCTCCACCGCAATCCGCTCGTAGCTCACTTCCAGCACCGTCAGCGTCTCTTTGCCGCCCGGCGCATGCAGCACCACCGCATCGCCTTCGGCCGCCCGCATCAATGCCCGGCCCAGCGGCGACACCCAACTGAAGTGATTGCGCTTCAGGTCCACCTCATCGGCCCCCACGATGCTCACCACGCGCTCCACCCCGGCCTCATTCTCGAAACGGACCGTCGCTCCAAAAAACACCCGCTCCGCCGCCTGCCCGCTTCTGGGCGCTTCCGGATCCACCACTTCCGCCGCTTCAATCCGCTTCGCTAGAAACCGGATCCGCCCATCGATCTGCCGCAAGCGCCGCTTGCCGTATTGATAGTCGGCATTCTCGCTCCGGTCGCCGTTGCTGGCCGCCCACGCCACCACATCCGTCACCGCCGGCCGCTCGCGCGTCACCAGAAACCGATGCTCTTCTTTCAACCGCTCCAGCCCACCGGGGGTGATGTAATTCTTGCCCACCGGGCCTGAATCATCCTTCGGCTTCCGCGTAAACCCTTTCCGCAACTCGTCATTCCCTTCCCGCGCGATGGAGCGTCCGGCGATCGCCACGCCCTCTGATTCTCCCATCCACCGCGGCCCGCCGGTCCTTCTGACGCTTCACGCGTGCTGCGACGCTGCCCGACCCCGTGTTGCTGGAACGGTGAAGAAGATGGTCGTGCCCGCCTCGCTTTGGGACTGCACCCAGATCTTCCCCCCATATCGCTGCACCACCCGCTCACACAGCGCCAGCCCAATCCCCGTCCCCGGAATCTCCGGCCCATGCAGCCGCTTGAACACCCCAAAGATCTGCTCGTGAAACTCCGGAGCAATACCCATTCCGTTGTCGCGCAGGGCAAACTCGTAGCCGTTGTCCTGTTGCCGAACCGAGAGATGCACCACCGGCGTCGCGGTTCCCCGATACTTCAAACTGTTACTCAAAAGGTTCTGGAACAGCTGCAGCCAGTGAAACTCCTCCACCACCATCGCCGGCAACTCGTCCCTCGTCACCGTGGCTCTGCTCTCCTCAATGGCGGTCCGGCAGTTCCCCACTGCCTCCTCGAACACCCGGTTCAAATCCACCAACCGACCCGCGGATTCGTCACCGTCGTGGCTCACCTGCGTGTAAGCCAGCAGATCCGTCAGCAGTTGGCGCATCCGCCTCGTCCCTATAGTGATAAACCGCACGCAGTGCTCCGCTTCGTCCGTCAGCGACGCGCGGCAGCCATCCACCAGCAGCTGCGAATAGCTCGTAATCATTCGCAGCGGCTCCTGCAAGTCGTGGCTCGCCGCAAACGCGAAGTGGCTCAGGTCCCGATTCGCGCGCTGTAGTTCCGTGACGTTCCGGTTCAATGCATCCTGGGCTTGCTTGCGCGCCGTCACATCCCGGAACACCAGCACGGCCCCCAGCCTTTCGCCCCGGTCGCTGCGAATCGGCGCCACGCTGTACTCCACCGGCATTGCCCGCCCTTCCTGATTTCGCAAATACCGTTGTTGCCCTCGTTCCTCTCGCCCCTCTCCCAGCGCCTCGTTCAGCGGACTCCCCATCGGCGGACCATCCTCGTCCCGGCTCATCACCAAAATTTCGTTCCACGGCCTACCGATCGCGGTCTCGTCGGCGCCCGTCAACCGTTGCGCCACGCCGTTCAGAAACGTCACCCTCCCCTCGCCGTCGGCCGCAATCACCGCGTCGCCAATGCTCGCCAGCGTCGTCTCCAACCAGTCCCGGTTGCGCTTCAGCTCTTCCATCAGCTTTTGGCGCGCTTCCTGCGCCTCCCGCAGCGCGCCCAGGAATGCGTCGGCCTCCCGCAGGCGCGAACCCGTCAAAGGAATCTGTTCGCCCCTGCCATGCGCCTCGGCCGCTTCCATCGCCCTCCCCAGGGGTTCGCTGATCTGCCGCGCCAACACCACTCCGAGTAAAATTGTCAGCGCCACCGCCACCAAAGCCGCCAACATCCACAACCGCAGCCACGTCTGCCTCTGCTGAGTCACCGTCGCGTAAGGAATGCTCACTCCCACGCCCCAGTTCGCGATCTTCGAGCGAGCCGACATCTGCAGTACGTCCACGCCACTCGCATTCCTCGTTCGCACCACCGGTTCACCGGCCCGGCGCAAATTCTCCGGCAGTCGCTGGCCCACCATGCCCGCTTGCCCCGGGGATTGCGCCAGAATCACCCCCTCGTCATCCCAGATCAGCGTCGCCCACTCGGTCCCCTTCGTCTGCGATTCCAGCAGCCCCCCCAGTTGCTCGGGCAGTTGCCCCAGGCTCATCACGTATCGCACTTCGCCGCCCTGCAGAACCGGAATCGAGACGTTATAAACCGGCCGCTTCACCACCAGGCTCGTGAACAGATTGGAGACCACCGGCTCCTTCGTCCGGACCATTCGCCGGACGGTTTCCGGATCCCCGGTAAACGGCGGTTGTTGTCCATAAGGCACGTAAGTATTGATCAACTGCCGCCCTTGCGCATCCACCACCACCAGATACGAACGGCCCTGCAAGCTCGCCTTCGCCTGCTCGTAGAAAGTCCGCCAATCCTGCCGTTGCATGGCTTGCGACGTCCCCATCGTCCGCAGAATCGTGATGTCGCGATCGAACTCCCGGTCGAGGTTCGTCACCACCGCTTGCAGCACCTGCTCGAGTCGCGCCTCATTCCGCGCCCGTTCCACGGCGGCCGTTTGCCTGAGCAAACCGCCCGCCAGCAGGAGCAATGGGATCGCAATCGCCAGCCCGAACCATGTCAGAAGCGTACTGGCTTTGAATGAAGCCGCGTGTTTCATGAGCTTGCCACCCCTGACTCATTTCTTCCGGTTTACCGGACACGCGCCACCCCTCGTCCCACCCAACAGGGTCATTTGCCTGTTGAAACCTCTTCGCGCTCAGAGTCGACAGTGCTGTGACACTGGAATTGTAGGCTGCGACATGAACGAACGCAATGGTTGCCGCGCCCACGGGACTTTCTCTTCGGCCTTCCCCGCCGCCGGCTGCCGTGCAAAGGTCGACGCCCGAAACCCCGCCCGTTCCCCATGACTCTTACGCCTCATGACGCAAAATCGGCATCGCCGCTCGCTTCATGCATTCCTGACTTGTTGATTAGAACCAGCCACCTGCACTCCCCCGCACCCCCCGCGAGCGATCCTCACCAAGCCCTCTGGACCGCCGCCCGAGAAACCACCTCCGCCTCCTTCCTTGGGAGCCTGCCCTCTTCACGGGGCTGGAAAGTAAATTTCGCCGCGCTGCGTTCGGTGGCCGGTCTCAGTCCTCTGCGAAAACCTCATCGCCCACCGTCAGCCTCCCTGGCGTCACCGTCGACCCATACACCCCAAAACAGGCCTGCCGTTCGCGCGCAATCGCCTTCAGCACCTCGCCGTTCCCCGGCGTGCCATCGGCTTCGACGTTCACCATCATGCAGCGCTGGTCCCGGCTGTCCACGCGGCACCGCAGCGTCCCGATCCGCAGCGTCCGCCCCACCCAACTGTCTTCCGGGAACTCCCCACCCGCGGCGTCGATCACCAGACTCGGCCGAAAGCGCAGCGCCGTCAATTCCTGACCCGCCATGCCGGCCAGTGTCGCGACACTCTGCAGGCTGAGAAACGAAAGCGGAAACGTGTCGAACACGCCGCTATAGACCTTCGTCACTCGCACGCCATCCCCCAGGCGACGCGCCAACTCCGGGTCCGCCACCTCCAACTCGTCGCCTTCCGGCGTTGTCACCATGGTCTTTGCGCTCTCCACCGGCTCGCCCACGAAACGAGGTTCGTAGCGCCACAGCTCCGCCTTCTCCCGAATCGTCAGCCACGGGAACCCACTCCGCTCTTGTCCCGGCCGGACAAACGCCCACCGCCGGTCCCCGGCCAGCCCATGCCAGCCCGCCTCCACCGTCCCCAAGGCCTCTTCCTTCATCGACTTCACCGGATACCGGTACAGCGCCGCCAGCGTCCCCACGCGTCTTAGTTCCATAACTCTCGATCCTAGCGGAAGCTGCGCCCAAGTGGCTCCCGCTCCCCGCGCGGTTGCGCGGGATCAGAAGTGGCGGCCTTTCTGCGGCCCGCTCCGGGTCAAGGCTCGAACGCGGATACTTCGTCGGACCCGCGACTCGACGACGGGGCGAGTGGTATTCCCCAGGACCCTACAACTGAACCGTCATCGCCGGATAGCCATTTGACGATTGGGCCGCCATGTTTGAGACGGATCGATGAACAATCAAGTTCCGCGACACGATCCCCCCGAGTACGGCACATCGAGCCGGGGTACCAGGATCGGCGCCTCGGGAGCAGTGTCGTCGACTGTGCTCGCTGTGGAGAGCTGATAAGTCATCCTGAGCGAATCAAGGCCTGATTGAAACTGGTGTGCGGCGCGTAGCTGCTGCGACGATCCTGCTTTCGTCCAAGCGCCAACGAATCTGGTTCCGAACCTGTGCTCAAGGATGCGTCGGGTTACTTACAGGCGAGACCCGTCCGTCCGGCAAGTTGGCTCGGTCAACCGCCCGGCTGCCTCTGCCCGCCTCCTCAACCTCTTCCCCTACGCCATTTTCGTGGTCACAACGAATTGGTTTCTCGTAACTCCATGAAAGCAATTGATCGATGTAGAATCGATCGGGCAGGAGATCGGAAGTGACTTGCTACTCTCATGCTCGGAGAACTCCGTCATGACTGCCTACACCGACTTCGACTACGACTCGCTCCCTGTCCCGGACTTCGGCTCCAGACGCCACTGGGGCCTCTTACCAGACGCCGAACTGGAAAAACGGCGCGAAGCACGCCGCCGCGCGTACGAAGAGGAGCTAAAGGCCAACCACCCGGGTCCTCGGCAAAAGCCATCCCACTTTCTCGCCCAGCCAGGCGCATCAACGACGCCATTAATGCCGTCCTCACCGAAGACCACCCGGCCGCCTTCGAACAGATCTGCGAACTCGTCGACGACATCGTCGCCTCCCATCGCGGCTGGCGCAACAGTCGACCCGTCAGCCTCGACACGCCCCGTCACCTCACCCACTTCGCCAGCAACCTGAAAAATCACCCGCCGAAAAAATAAAAGTTGGAAAACAAACCCGGCGATCTCACTCAAAACAAAGCAACTCGCCTCCTCTAAACTCTCAGGTAACCCAAGCTTCCGAACCTCTCACGGCCCCGGCCGCGCCGCTGTTTGACAACCGAATCGCCCCTACGCCCGAGGTCTGCCGCCGCGCGAACCTCGGCCGCACCCTCGCACCACCTCCCCCCATTTGACTCGCCTCGCGAATGCGACTACGATCAAAAACTCAAGGTCTCCGCCGACCTGTCGCAACCCCGCAGCCTTGCGTCTTGCTGTCCCCGTCAGTACTGTCGAAAAGTTCATTCGAAGGGAGCCTCTCTTGCTGCTGACCCGCGCCGCTGTCCTCCTGTTCGCCGCCGGCTCCCCCCTGCTCGCTCAAACGGCTCCGCCCGCTACCCCCAGCACCAAACCCGAACCCGGCATCCCCGTTACCAACGCCACCGTGAAAGCCAAATGCGGCGGCTGCCATCGCGACGACGGCCAGGGCCACCTTACCCGGCTCGCATTTGAGCGCACCACGCCCGAAGGCTGGCAGCAGATCATCAAGCGCATGGTCCGCCTGAATGGCCTCTCCCTCAACCCCGCCGAAGCACGCGAAATCGTCAAAGCCCTCAGCGACACCCATGGCCTGGCCCCCGAAGAAGCCAAGCCCGTCGCCTGGTATTGGGAGAAGCGCCAGCCCGAAAACGAAACTCTCCCCTCGGACACCCTGCGCGACTCCTGCGCCGCCTGCCACCCCCTGGCCCAACCCAACTCCTGGCGCCGCACCAAAGAAGAGTGGGACCTGCTCGGCGCCATGCACCGCGGCTATTTCCCGGTCGTCGAGTTCACCTCCTTCCGCCGCCCGCCCGGTCGCGGCGGACCGCCCGCGCCAGCCGCGGCAACTCCTGCGCCGCCCGCCAAAGAACCCTTCGAACTCGCCCTCGAACACTTCACCAGGTCGAACCCGCTGCACACTCCCGCCTGGGCTCAGTGGCAAGCCACGCGCCGCGCCCCCAAATTGGCTGGCCGGTGGGCTGTCTCCGCGGTCCTGCCCGGCCAAGGCAAATTCGTCGGCGAGATGATCATTGAAAACGCCGGCCCTGATGAGTTCGCCACCCGCACCACCCTCACCTCGCTCCAAACCGGCGCCAAGGTCACCCGCACCGGCAAAGCGGTCGTCTACACCGGCTATGCCTGGCGTGGCCGCTCCACCGCGAGCTCCCACGAAGAGGAACGCGAAGTAATGGCTTTCTCCCGCGATCAGCAATCCGCCGAAGGACGCTGGTTCTGGGGCGGCTACAACGAGTTCGGCTACGACGTCACGCTCCGCCGTGCCGGTGACGGACCGCTCCTGCTCGCCACCGACCTGGACACCCTCCCCGCCGGAGCCAAAGGCAGAACCCTGCGACTCCTGGGTGATGGCCTGCCCACGGGCCTCACCCTCGCCGACCTCGACCTCGGCACCGGCGTCACCGTCACCGCCATTACCGCGCAATCGCCCACCGGCCTCACCTTGAAAGTCGATGTCGCCGCGCCAGCCGTCACCGGCCGGCGGGACATCTTTGTTCGCCGCACCGGGCTCCCCGGCGCCCTCGCCATCTATCAGAAGATCGATTACCTCAAAACGCCCGGCAGCGCCCTCGCCCGCCTCGGCGGCAACACGCACCCCAAAGGCTTCTATCAGTTCGAAGCGATCGCCTGGTCCAACGGTCTGGATGGCCAGCCCAACACCGCCGACGACGTCCCGCTCGGCCCGGTGAAAGCGAAGTGGTCGCTCGAGGAGTTCGCCTCCCACTATGGCGACGACGACAAGGAGTTCGTCGGCTCGCTCAGCGCCGACGGCCTCTTCACGCCGAACCTCGAAGGCCCTAACGAGAAGCGGAAGTTCAACGCCAACAACTACGGCGACGTCTGGGTCGTCGCCACCTATACGCCCCCCGGCGCCACCGCGCCGCTTACCGCCAAAACCTATCTGGTCGTCAGCGTCCCCATGTACATGCGTTGGGATCAGCCTGAGGTAGCCCAATGACCGGTAGCCTCTCGGCCCCCTCCTTAGCGCCTCTCAGCCTCGCTGAGTTTCACGAGTTCACCACCCAAGGTACGCATTTCCTCTACCTCGTCCCCAGTGGCGGGATCTTTGCCGTATCTCCCGCCGCTGGCCGCGCCCTGCAACTGCTCCGCACACAGTCTCGCAGCACCAGCGAACTTCTCGCGGCCCTGATCGCCGAAGGACTCACTCCGCTTGACGCCGAAGAAGCCGTCACCGATCTGTTCGCCGCGCGGGCCATCCGCGACCCCCAAGGCCATCAGGATCCGCCGCAGGAGCCCGTCGCCAATTTCCCTCTGCAGTCGTTGGTGCTGAACCTCACCAACCAGTGCAATCTCTCCTGCCAATACTGCTACGAGTTCGGCGAAGACAAGCTCGCCACGCCGTCGGGCAAACCCAAGTTCATGAGCCCTGAAGTCGCGCAAGCTTCGGTCGATCACCTCTTCGCCTCCGCCCAAGGTCGGCGCGCCGTCCACATCACCTTTTTCGGCGGCGAAACGCTGATGAACTTCCCGCTATTGAAATGGGTCGTCGACTACGCCACCGCGAAAGCCCGTGACCACGGCCAATATCTCGATTTTTCGCTCACCACCAACGGCACCCTGCTCACCCCCGAGATCATCGACTTCCTGGTCGAACATCGCATCGGCGTCACGGTCTCGATGGATGGCCCCAAGGAACAGCACGACGCCCTGCGCGTCTACGCCAATGGCCAAGGCAGCTACGACGTGCTCGCCCCCAAGGTGAAAGCGCTCATCGCTCAGCACTCCACGCGCCCCATCGCCGCGCGTGTCACGCTCACCCGGCAGGTCACCAACGTCAAAGAGATCTTCCATCATTTGCGCGAGGAGTTTGGCTTCGCCGAAGTGGGCTTTGCCCCCGTCACCGCCGCACCCCAGCGCCTCTACACCATCGAAGCCAATCACCTGGACCGGATCTTCGAACAATTCAAAGAGCTCGCCGCCGAATACCGTGATTGGGCTCTCGCCGGGCGCCAGCATGGCTTCTCGAATGTCTCGGACACGCTGGCCGAACTCCACGCCGGCATCAACAAGTCGCACCCCTGCGGAGCCGGCTTAGGCCTCGTCGGCGTCGGCCCTTCGGGCGACATTGCGCCCTGCCATCGCTTCGTCGATTCAGACTCGCACGCGCTTGGCAACGTCCTCGCCGGCGGGCTCGACCGCGAAAAGCAGCAAGCTTTCCTCGAGCGTGGCCACATCGCCGCCAAGTTCGATTGCCACTCCTGCTTCGCCCGGCCGCTGTGCGCCGGCGGCTGCCATCACGAAGCCTTCGTCCGCTACGGCGACACCGGCCACCCCAACCTGCACTTCTGCGACTGGATCCGCGGCTGGACCGACGTCTGTCTCCGGATCTACGGCGACATCGCCGTTCAGAACCCCTCGTTTCTCGACCACTTCGAACAAAGGAAGCCTCTGCAATAGAGCACCGCGTATGAAGCATCTGAAAGCGATCAATAAGAAAGCCCGGCGCATCGAGCAGTACGTCGCGGCCTCGCAGGGCGACATCTACGCCCTGCAGCAAGGCGGCAACGGGCCGCCCGCCCCGCGGCCGCACTATCCCGTCGGCTGCTCGATTGTCTTTTCGCCCGGATGGGAGGTCGACTCCGCCGGCGGCACCGCCGGCCTCTGCCAACCCGCCGAACGCGACCTCTACGACTGCTACGTCACCTGCTTCTGGCCGGCCCAAGTGCCCGACCACTACAACAACTACCCGGATTGGGCCACCAAGTGCGCCAGCGCCACCAAAGACTGGCGCAACATCGACCTCGTCTTCCCATAAACCACCATGCTGACGACCCTCACCTACTTACTCACCTTCGCCGCTGACCCCACCTACATGTACGTCGGCGGCTGGCCCCGGGACCTGCTGGTGATCGACGAAGCCAGCGTCGCCGTCGTCGACCGCATCAAGCTGCAGACCGACGTCGCGCGCACGCTCTACCTCGCGCAGGACCGCAAGAAGCTCATCGCCGTCACCACCCGGGACTCGGGCGTCGAAACCATCGACCTCGCCTCCCGCAAGGTGATCGACTCGTTCACCCTCGGCACCGCCAATAAGAAGGTCCGCATCGGCGGCGGCGGGCTCGACCCCACGGACCGCTTTCTCTACCTCTCCGTCACCATCGCCGAGAAGAAGATCGACCGCTTCGAAGTCGACAAACCCAAGTTCGCCGTCGTCGACCTCAAAGAGAAGAAGATCGTCCGCACCGCCGAGATCCCCAAAGAAGCCTCCGCCTTCGGCGGCCGCGGGCAGTTCAAAGTCTCACCCGACGGCAAGTACCTGTGGGTCTTCCGCGACAACATCTACATCTTCGATACGGCCGACTTCAAGCTCGTGGAGACCATCGAACTCTCGCGCCCGGCCTTCCCCGGCATGGAGTCCATCTTCCTCTCGCCCGCCGACGACCCACACGACGCCCCCGGCATGATGACCGCCATCTTCAACAGCACCGACCCCATCGTCCACAAACGCATGTGGGGCATCGCTCACCTGAACCTCAGCACACGCAAGATCGACTTCACCCCCATCGGGCCCGCCGTCCAGGGCATGACCGGCCTGCGCCTCTCGCCCGACCGCAAAACCGGCTACACCGTCACCATCAGCGGCGAGCACGGCGACCGCCACTGCGAGTTCATCATCATCGACATGACCGGCCCCAAGATCATCAAACGCGCCACCTTCGCCGGCCGCACGCGCTTCAGCCTGGGCCTCACCTCCAACGGCCAGCACATCATCATCTACGGCGCCGGCAACACGATCGAGATGTACGACGCCAAAACCCTACAACTGGTCAAAGACGTCGATGTCGCCGCCGACATGACCACCTCACTCGTCTCGGTGCTGAACTAAAGCCGGCATGGAAGTCGCGCTCCACATCCGCGACTCGGCCGAGTGCGCCGCCACTCTCGCCGAAGCCTTCCAATGGGAAACCAGCGAGAAGCTGCGCCCGTGGCTCGACGGTGTCGCGGCTCAAGTCGGCGACTTGCCCGTCGACCGCTACCTCTATGGCACCGAGTTCTGCGAGCACCTCATCCCGGGAAACCTCGCGAGCGTACGGGCCGCATGTCGCAAGCCCTTCACCCTGCTGACGCCCTACGTGGGGGACCGCGGCCTCGCCCAACTGCTCCCGTTGTTCGCCGGCCTGCGCCCCCGCGACGAAGTCGTCTTCAACGACTGGGGGGTGCTGAACGTGCTGCGCCGCGACTATCCCGAGCTGGTCCCCGTGCAGGGACGCCTGCTCCACAAGAGCCTGCGCGACCCGCGGGTGATGAGCCTCTACGCCGAAGCGCCGGCCAGCCCCACCCTGCGGGTCCTGCAGGGCTCGAACCTCGACAACCGCGCCTATCTCGCCATGCTGCGCCGCTTCGACGTCCGGCTCGCCGAGATCGACGGACTGCCCCAGGGCAACGACTTTGGCGACGGGATCGATCTGGCCGCTTACCTGCCCTATGGCTTCATCTCCACGGCCCGTGTCTGCCAGGCCGCGGGTCTTGGTTATGCCAAGGCCGAGAAGTTCCAGCCGGCGGCCCCCTGCCGTCACGAGTGCCAGACGTTCCTGCTCGAACACAGCTATACGAACTCGCCCTTTGAGAATCGCGACCAGCGCTTCTGGCTGAAGGGCAACACGTATTTCTACACGCATACCCTGGCCATCGTGGCGTCGCTCCTCACGGCCGCGCGGCAAGGTCAGGTACGACGCCTGAACATTCAGCCGCGCGTCCCGCTGCTGGCGGAAGCGAACGCCGCCGCATGAAGATCCTGGCTCCCATTCGCGAGCTCGATGAACTCGAGATGCTCCACGCGGCCGGCGCCGAAGAGCTCTTCTGCGGCTTCGTCCCTCGCGAATGGCTGGAGCGCTACCAGGGCGCGGTGTGGTTGAACCGGCGCTCAACCAAGGGCAGTTCGCTCGAAACCTTCGCCGACCTGCGCGCGCTCGCCGATGCCGCCCATGCCCGCATGCTGCCGTTGTTCATCACGTTCAATGCGCCCTATTACACGGCCGAGCAAACCGAGTTGGTGGTCGATCTCGCTACCCGGCTCAGCGAAGACTGCGGCGTGGACGCCTTCATCGTCACGGACATCAACCTGCTGTTGCGCCTCAGTGAATTGCGGTTGCGCGCGGCCACGCACGTCAGTTCCGTGGCCGCAGCCTTAAACGTCGAAGCGATTCGCTTCCTGTTGAACTTCGGGCCCACCCGCGTCATCCTGCCGCGCTCAGTGACCTTGGCGGAGATCGGCAGCATCACCGCGGCCACTCGCGGCCAGTGCGAGATCGAGGTCTTCATGCTGAACGACGGCTGCGCCTTTGAAGAAGGCTTCTGCGCAACCACGCATCACCATTCAGTCGGTGCCTTCTGCACCAGCCTCTCGGAGATGAAGACGGAGTTCGAATGGCGCGGCGGCTACTTCTCCACGCGGCGCCGGGCTTGGCTCCGCCGCAACCTCGAGGACTATCGCGAGTGGGTCTGGTATCTGAATGGCAACGGCTGCGGCTCCACGGCCAAGGGCCTGCCCTATGGCCCGTGCGGCCTGTGTGCGATTCCTGACCTCGCGCGCATGGGTGTGGAGTCGCTGAAGATCGTGGGACGCGAAGCCGCGCCGCTCAAGAAGTTCGCCAGCGTCAAAATGGTCGCCGATATCGTGAAGCGTGTGCGGGCCGGCGTGCCGAAGCCGGCGGTAATTGAACGCGCGATCGCGCTGCGGGAGTCGCCGGAGCACTGCCAGTCCGGCTACATGTGCTACTACAAGGTCTGACGAAATGGAAGCCAAGCTCAGCGAGTACCGGCGCGTCCTGCCGTATCTGACGCCGCATCGCGCGGCGCTCGCGGGGATCATCCTCCTCAGCCTGTTCTCCACGGCCGCGGGCCTGCTGGTGCCACTGCTGAATCAGCGCCTGGTCGACCAAGGCTTGCTCGCGCGCGACCTGCCGGCGCTGTGGCAAGCCGCGGGATTGATGGCCTTGCTCACCGTGGTGGGCTTTGTCCTGAACGTCGCCTCCAGCTACGCCTACGTGCGCGTCTCGGCGGCCGTGCTTTTCGCCATGCGGCTCGACATGTACCGCCATCTGCAGTCGATCTCGCCGCGCCGCCATGCGCACGCGCGGCTGGGCGACTTTGTCTCGCGCTTGAGCAACGACATCGCCGAGGTGCAGCGCGTCACCGCCGACACGTTGCTCGCTGTGCTCGCCAATGTCCTGTTCCTGGCCGGCGCAACGGTGCTGATGCTGCGGCTGAGCCCGCTGCTGTTTGCGGTGAGCGTGGCTGTCTTGCCGCTGACGCTGTGGCTGGTGCGCCGGATGCAGCATCGGCTCGCGAGCCAGGTGCGCGTGCTGCGCGAACGCAGCGCGTCCATCGGTAGCTTCCTGATCGAGTCGCTCACCGGCTTGCGGCTCACCGTGTTAAGCAACGCGCAGGAGCGCGAGGCCGAGCGCTTCCGGACAGAGAACAATGGCTTCGTCGACGCCTTGCTGCGCATGCAGCGAACCAACTTCGTCACCGGCGCCATCCCCACCACGGCCGTCACGCTTTCTACGGCGGCGGTGTTTCTGATGGGCGGCCAGCAGGTGCTGGAAGGCACGATGACGCTGGGGGCGCTGATCGCCTTTCTCGCCTACCACGGCCGTCTGCTGGGGCCGGTGCAAGGCCTGATGTCTCTCTATGGCGGCCTGGTCACCGGAGCCGTCTCGCTGCGCCGCGTCTTTGAGATCTTCGATCTACCGGTGGAAGTGCCCGACCCCGGCGGTGAGGCGGCGCCGCTGCGCGGAGAGATCGAGTTCCGCGAGGTGCAGTTCGAAGGCGTGCTGACGGGGGCGAGTTTTCGCCTCGAACCGGGCCAATCGTACACGTTGCTCGGACCGAGCGGGGCCGGCAAGTCGACTCTGGTAGACCTGATGGCCCGGCTCTATGACCCCACCTCGGGCGAGATTCTGTTGGATGGTCGGCCCCTCCGGGAGTGGCCGCTCACTGCGCTGCGAGACCAGATCGCCATCGTGGAGCAGACGCCGATTCTATTCAACACCACCCTGGCGGACAACATCGCCTATGCCCGTCCGTCGGCGTCCGCGGCGGAGATCGAACGGGCGGCGCGTGAAGCGGCCTTGAGTCTGCCGCTGGACCAGATGGCCGGCGAACGCGGCACGGCGCTTTCCGCCGGCGAGCGGCAGCGGGTGGCTGTGGCGCGTGCCTTGCTGCGCGAGCCCAGGGTGCTGCTGCTCGACGAGCCCACGGCGGCGCTCGACGCCGCCACCGCCGCCGACGTGATGGCAACGCTGACGCGCGCGGCGCAGGGCCGCACCACGCTGCTGATTACACATCAGCCGGCGCTGGCGCTCGGCGAGGTGCTGGAGCTGCGGGAAGGGCGCGTGCATTGCCGCCAGTCCGTGTAGCGGTGATCGATAGCGGAGTCAACCCGCGGCATCCGCATGTCTCGGGAGTGGTAGCGGGCCGCTGCTTTGTGCCCGGCGAAGCAGCTGATCTTTACCTGGACTATCTGGGTCACGGCACCGCCGTGGCAGGGGCGATTTGCGAGAAGGCACCCGACGCCGAGCTCTACATCGCCAAGATCTTCCATCAGCAGTTGGTGACCTCAATCGACGTTCTGCTCTCGGCGCTGGATTGGGCGCTGGCGCAGCCGGTGGACCTGATCAACCTGTCGCTGGGAACACCGAACGAGGCACATCGCGAGCGGTTCGCCGAACGCGTAGGCTGCGCCGAAGAGCTGGGGATTCGCGTAGTGGCCGCGGCCGAGACGCTGCCCGGGTCGTTGCCGGGAGTGATTGCCGTGCGTTGGGACGACAGCATCCCCCGCGATCGCTACGGCCCGAACTACGAAGCCTGCGGCTGGCCACGCCCGATTCCGGGGCGGCCGCCGCACGCGAACCTCCATGGGGTGAGTTTCGCCGTCGCCAATGTGACCGGCTGTTTGGCGCGCGAGCTTACGAGCCGAGCGGAGCGCCGGTCAGAATCAGATCGAAGCGTCGGCTGATCTCGGTGAGCTTGGCTTTGTCGCCGCGGCCCAGTTCAACGGTGGCGCTGCCCTTGTAGCCGATCTCGGCGAGGGCTTTATAGATCTCGGGCCAATCGATCTGGCCTTCGCGCAGGTCGCAGAAGTCGGCGACGTTCTTGCCCCCCGAGGTCGGCGTGGCTTTGAAACGGAAGTCCTTAATGTGCAGCTTGACGATGCGCGGGCCGAGCGTCCGGATCCAATCCTGGGGAAAGCCGAACAGCACCACGTTGCCCACATCGAAGTAGGCGCGCACCCACGGGCTCTTGAACTCGTCGACGTAGCGGGCGAACTCGAGCGGGCTGGTGAGGAACTTGTTCCAGACCTCTTCCACCGCGATGATGACCTTCGACTCCTTGGCCAGCGGAATCATCTTGCGGATCTCGGCCTGCGAACGCTTCCACGCGTCGGCGTAGCTGGTTTTGGCGTCCACCACGGCGGGCACCAGCAGTACGGTCTCGGCGCCCCAGAACTTGGCGTTCCGGATGCTGGTTTCCATGCCGGTGCGGCACTTGGCAACGACTTCGGGATCGGGCGAGGAGAGCGGGAACTTCCAGTGGTCCGAATTCATGACGGAGTGAATCGGCACCTTCGCGAGGTCGGAGGCCTTCTTGATCTCTTCGGCCGTCTTCTCGTCGGAAACGGTATAGGCTTCCACCTGCTCAAAGCCGCAGTCGGCGGCGAGTTGGAAACGGTCGTTGAAGCTTAGGTCCGCCGGGAGCATCGAGAGCAGCACGGCCTTCTTGATGGGCAGGCGGGAGGCGGCGGAGAGGGCGGCCGGAGCGGCCAGGGCGGAAGCGAGCAGAGAACGGCGCGAAAGGGGAGTCATCTGGCCTGATTGTAACGCCGAAAGGGCCCATTTCGGGCCCCTTCGGTGGACACTCCAGCGATCAGCGGACAAAAACTAGACGAGATTCGGGATCTTGATGATCTTCTTCTGGATGGCGTACTGCACCAGCTGCGCCTTGTTGTGGATATCGAGCTTGCGCATCAGGTTGAACTTGTGCGCTTCGACCGTCTTGACGCTCAGGTTCAGGTCGCAGGCGATTTCCTTCACCGAATTGCCTTCGGCGAGCAGCTTGAGCACTTCGCGTTCGCGCGTGGTGAGCGTGGCGAAGCGGGGCAGACGGTTGGCGCTCTTGATGCGGGTGCGGAAGTCGTCGACCAACTGCGAGAGCATGCGGGGGCTGAGGTAGCTGCCGCCGCGGCAGATGTCGCGGATGGCGGCCACCAGTTGCTGGGTGGGGCTGTCCTTGAGGACGTAGCCGCTGGCGCCCACTTCCATGCCTTCGACGAGATAGTCTTCATCGTCATACATGGTGAGGAGCAGAACCTTGGTTTCGGGCCGATTCTTTTTGATCTGGCGCGTCGCCTCGAAGCTGGACAGGCCGGGCATGCCGATGTCCATCAGGACCAGGTCCGGGCGTACTTCGCCGGCCTTATCGACAGCGTCACCTCCGTTGGCGGCTTCGCCAACGACCTCCATGTCCG
The DNA here is from genome assembly GCA_044226365.1 of Bryobacteraceae bacterium. GTDB lineage: Bacteria > Acidobacteriota > Terriglobia > Bryobacterales > Bryobacteraceae > JALHNI01. Next base: position 9,126 of record JBGAHE010000099.1, on the reverse strand, counting down.
CTTCGGCATTGATGAGAGTTTTAATACCTTGACGGAACAGGGTATGGTCGTCCGCCAACAGAATTCGAATTTTGGCCATCTTGTTTTAATCTCTCTTTCTGAATCGCCGGCCCGCTTAACCGGCCTGCCAAGTTGTCGCAGCCACTGAATCTCGCGCCGCCCCCGGGGTTTCCACGGGAATCGGTATCTCGATCCGGATCCGGGTGCCGCTGGCGCTCGTGTTCCACAAGTCGTGGGGATCGAGCGACCGCCGCTTCGGGGCGGACTTTGCGTTCGGGCTTGCCTTCACAGCCGACCGCTGGCGGCTCTCCACAATACACACACCACCCAGCAGAGCTACGCGTTCGCGAAGACCTGCCAATCCGTAGGAGTCGCGTTTACTAAACGCCTCCTCGACGCAAAATCCAACGCCGTCATCCTCGACACTCAACTGTAGGAGGTGATCGGCGGATTGGACGGAAATGTTTACGTTCTCGGCGTGCGAATGTTTGCCGATGTTGTTAATGCATTCCTGCACCAGGCGGTACACGATGCTTTCGGTTTGCTTGGGCACCGGGCCAAGACGGCCGGTGCGCAGATAAATCTGAGCGCCGTGAGCACGCTGGAAGCGGCTGGCCAATTGGCGCAGACCGGGCGCGAGACCTAGCTGCTCAAGCACGGCGGGGCTCAAGGCGGCGATCAGGCGGCGGATTTCGAGGATGGTGGTCTCGGTCATCTCGCGCACCTCTTTCACCTTGCGAATGCCGGGTTCGATCTCCGCAAGGTTGGCGGCGCTTTCCAGAATCTTTTCGGCCATTTCGAGCTGCAGACGGATGCACAGCATCGACTGGCCGGTTTCGTCGTGGAGTTCGCGGCTGATGCGCCGGCGCTCCACTTCTTCCACCTGCAGCATGCGGGAGGCAAGTTGGCGGACCTGCTCTTCACTTTCGGCGAGGTCCTGCATGAGCTTGACCTTCTCCGCGCCCAGCAGGCAGCGCTCGGCGACCAGGGCGAGCAGATCCTGCTCGCGGGGCAGCCATTCGTAGGGTTTCTCGAAGCCGAACTGCATCACGCCGGCGAGGCGCTTGCCGAGCACCAGCGGCATGGACCAGCAGGTCTCGAAGCGCCCGTGCCAGGAAGGGTCCAGCACGCCGGGATGCGGGCGGGCATCAGGCGTGTTCACCGTGCAGAAGGGCTTGCCGACCTGCTTGCGAGTCTTGGTGGCCGCGGCGGTGGGGCGGGCGGGCTCCATCTGCGGCATCCAGCGCTCGTTGGCTTCGTCGAACAGGTAGACCTCGGCGATGTCGGCGCGGCAGTAGCTGGCGAGCACCGCCATGGAGCCGCCGAGCAGGTCTTTCAGGCTGCGCGACTCGATCTCGATATGGAAGAGCTCGGAGTGCGCGGCGGTTTCGGCTTCGCGTACATGGAAGTAGGAGTTATTGAGCGTGAGGACGACGCAGAAGTGAATCTGTTCGCGAGCCCAGCCGAAGCGGGCGGCGGACTCGCCGAGCACCTCTTCGAGCAGCCGGTCGTATTCGGCGAGCGCCTTCATCACCAGGCTGGGGTGCAGGTTGAGCTTGGCCAGCCGGCGACCGTTGTACTCCACCTGTTCGAGGAACGCGAACAAGGGCCGTTCGGTACCCGCCTTGACGAAACGGAGGGCGGCGCCCAGGGTGATGAACGCGAGCGCACGGCGCTGTTTGGCGTCGTGGTTCGCCTTTTCGAGACGGGCCAGGTATTTGCGCTCAAGCGAATCGAGCTGCCCGGTCAGCACGCGGCCGAGCTTGGTGAGATGACTCAGCAACTCGTCCGTGAGGACATGCGCCGCGTCGGCCAGGACGGGGGACGTCGAACGCATCGCAACCAAATTGGATCCTCGCACTTAGCACCTCATCGGTTCGCTAAGGTCAAGTCTTTAGGCTCGCCGCACACCTTTTGGGGGACGGCGACTAAGGAAACCGAGGCAGATGAGTAAGAAAAACAGGGACTTAGGGGAGATTCCCGAGGGAGACGTAGGGCGTTTACCGGCGGAGGCGAGCGACGACCTCGGTTTGGTTGGCGGCGAGAGCGAGGTCGAGCGGGGTTTGTCCGGAGCGGTTTTTGCGGCGGGGGTCGGCACCGCGTTCGAGGAGGAGGTCGACGACGGCGAGGCGGCCCCAGCTGGCCGCGAGGTGGAGGGGGGTGGCGCCGGTTTCGAGGTCGGTGACGTTGGGGTCTGCGCCGCGGTCGATGAGCAGGGCGGCAGTGGCGGCTTGGCCAGCGAGGGCGGCGTCGTGTAAGGCGTTGGCCCCGGCGGAGTTGCGGGCGTTGACGTGGGCGCCGCGATCCAGCAGCAGGGCGGCGACGTCGCGGTGCCCTTTGAGGGCGGCGTCGTGGAGCAGCGTGGAGCCGGAGGAGGTGCGGGAGTCAGCACTGGCGCCACGATCCAGGAGCAGGGTGACGATGTCGCCCTGGCCGCGCAGAACGGCTTGTTCGAGCTGCTTGAGCGCGTCGTTGCCGGTGGCTCCGGTGATCTTGGCGCCGCGCTGAATCAGCAGGTCGACGACCTTGGTGTGCTGATGACGGATGGCTTCGTCGAGGGCCGTGGAACCGGAGAGGTCCTTGGCGGCGAGCTCGGCGCCGGCGTCGAGGAGGAGCGCGACGATTTCGGTGTGGCCTTTGACGGCGGCCTCGTGCAGAGGGGTGGAGCCGGTTTCGGTGTTCTTTACCTTCGGGTTAGCGCCGCGCTTGAGCAGCAGACGGACGATTTCCGTGTGGCCGCGCCAGGCGGCTTCGTCGAGCGCCGTGGAACCAGTACCGTCGGCGACGTTGACAGGCACCCCGCCCTGGAGCAAGAGAAGGACGATTTCGGTATGGCCGCGGCTGGCGGCGAGGTGCAGCGCGGTGGAGCCGCCCCGATACTTCTGCTTGGGGTTGGCGCCGCGCTCGAGGAGGCGGCGGGCGACGTCGAGGTGGTTGGTGAGGATGGCGTAGTGGAGGGGCGAGGAGCCGCCTTCGCTGTGGGCGACGTTGGGGTCGGCATGAGCGTCCAGTAGCAGATCGACCATGTCGAGATCGCCGGCCCAGGCGGCGTCGTGGAGGGGCGTGCCCCCGAGCGAATCGCGCGCGTTGACGTTGGCGCCGGCCTTGACCAAGGTACGAACCTTCTCAAGATCGCCGGCGCGAACAGCCGGGTGCAGGTCATCGACGGCGAAGAGCGGCAGGAGCCCGATTGCGCAGGCCACCAGGCGGATTGTGGCCTTGGGCGTCACTGACTACTTTCTGGCGAAGAGTTTATCAACCTCAGTGATCACGCCGCCCTTCTCGAAAAACGGTTTGGTGGCGTCGCTGTAGCTGACGTCGCCGCGAATCATGCCCTGCTGATCGACCAGGAAGACGCGGGGCAACTCGACGCGGCCCGAGCGCACGTAGGAATAGGCTACCTGTCCCATGTCGAAGAGCAGGGGCGAAGTGCTTTTGGTTTCGCCCACGTAAGCCAGCATGGCTTCCCGCGTGTCCGGCGGATTGACGATCGAGAGGACTTCGAGCTTGCCCGGATACTTGGCTTTCAGCTTTTCGAGCACACCCGTAAACGCCTTGCAGTGCGGGCAGGAAGTTTTCATGATTTCGACGATCACCACTTTGCCCCGGTAGTCGACCAGGTCATGAAACTGACCGTTCTGGTCGGGCAGAGCAAAACTCGGAGCGCGGCGGGCCGCCGGCGCCTGGGCCATCAGCAGGCAGGTAACAGAGGCAAGAGCAAACAGAAGACGCATCGCTTTCATTATGCGCTTTGTGGGAATCCGGTGACGTGGCTGGCGCGCGGACAATCCTGCGACAATGGAAGCTCTGTCGAACCGCCGTCCACTCGCTCTGATTTTCCTGACGCTGTTCCTCGATCTGCTCGGCGTCGGGATTCTGATTCCGATTACACCTTACCTGGTGCGCCACTTCCGCAGCGATGCGCTGACGGTGGGGCTGTTGGTATTGGTGTTTTCCGCCGCGCAATTCCTGATGACGCCCGTGCTGGGCGCGCTTTCCGACCGTTATGGCCGGCGGCCCGTGCTGTTGGTGAGTCTGTTTGGAACGGCCATCGGGCACTTCCTGTTCGGCCTGGCGCCGAACCTGGCGGTGATGTTTGCGGCGCGCATTCTGGACGGGATCACGGGCGGCAATATCTCGGCCGCGCAGGCGTACATTGCTGACGTGACGCCGCCGGAGGATCGCGCAAAATCGTTCGGGCTGATCGGCGCGGCATTCGGGTTGGGCTTTATGATGGGGCCGGCGATCGGGGGGTTGCTGGCGAACATCAGTTTGCAGGCGCCGGCGTTCGCCGCCGGCGGACTGGCGCTGGTGACGACGGTGTTGAGCTACTTCTTTCTGCCGGAGTCGCTGCCGCCGGAGCGGCGGACCAAGACGCCGTTGCAGTGGAGCCATTTGAATCCGTTCAAGGCGATCGGCGCGGCGCTGGGTCGGCCGCGATTCAGCCGGCTGCTGTGGGCGGGCTTTGCGTTGAGCTTTGCGTATAGCGGTCTGCAGAGCCATTTTGCGGTGTATACGCTGGCGAAGTTCAGTTTGAACGAGCGCCAGAACGGCCTGCTGCTGAGCTATCTCGGCGTGATGGTGACGATCATCCAGGGCGGGCTGATCCGGCGGCTGATGCCGATGTTTGGCGAGCGGAAGCTGATTCATGGCGCGCTGGTGTTGGGAGCGCTGGGCTTTCTGGCGTTGATCTTTGCGCCGGCGCCCGGCTATTTGTACGGAGCCTTGACGCTGTTGTCGCTGGGGAGCGGCGTGGCGGTGCCGGCGTTGCAGGGTCTGTTGAGCCAGCAGGCGGCGGAAACCGAACAAGGCGCGGTGATGGGCGTGAACCAGTCGCTGGCAAGCTTGTCGCGCGTGGTGGGTCCGTTGTGGGCGGGGCTGACGTTCGATGCGCTGGCGCCAAGCGCGCCTTACTGGACGGGGTTCGCCGTGACGCTGCTGACGCTGGCCATGGTCTTTTCGATGCGGACCTCGCGGTCACACACCTAGCCAGACACGCACCTTCGGCCATTGCTGGGCGAAGGCGATGAACGAGATTCCCAGATAGAAGACGGCGCAGAGGACCAGGCCCGAACACAGGACAATTCCTGGACGGAGAGGCTTGGGCAGCAGCACCAGCAAGGCGTACAGCGTGTGGAGCGCGGAGAAGCCGAGGGCGAAGTTCATCATGACGCCACTGGCGATGGCGAGCACGAGCGGGTCCGGAGTCATGCGGAGAGCGACGAGCCCCCAGACGCCGTAGGCGGCGAGGATGGCGTAGTAAACGTACTTGACTTCGTGACCTTCGCGGCGGTGGAGAGTCTTCGAGCCGACCCAGAGGACGTCGGTCCAGCGGCGGCAGACGGCATCAAGCTGGCTGACCTGCGTGGGGGCCATGATGAGGAAGCCGCAGAGCAGGGTGAGGTACCAGAAGATGACGCCGTGGCGATCCGCAATGCCTTGAGCGGTGATGGCGGCGACGGCGTTGCCATCCACGTTCCTGATGCCGCGGATGAACTCGAGCGAGAACATGGCGGGCAGGGCGACCCCGAGGACGCAGCCGGGGGCCCAGAGCAGTAGCTGATCGCGGCGGATGTGGCGGAGCCAGCCTCGCCAACGGGCGAGTGATTCGGGGCCGAGGTCAAAGATTTTGCCGGTGTGCGAGAGCTTGATGGAGCGTCCCCCGATGGCGCTCGGAATCGCGCCGGTTTGCGCCCCCATGCCCCAGCCTTTATCGCGAGCGTAGTTGGAGAAGCCCATATTGGTGAGGCCGCCGGCGCCGGCGATCGCGGCAAAGGCGGCGAGCGTAGCCCAATTGAAGTCGCCCGCGGGGAGTTGTCCGAACTGGACCAGGCCGACGCCGATTTCCTTCCAGGTGGTGGCACTGACGAAGAAGACGGTGACGAAAGTGAGGTAGGCGAGGATGAGCGTCAGCTTGGCGACCATGACGCGCTCGAGGGTGGTGTAGATCTTGCCGCCGAAAACCAGCGGCACGAAGGCGGTGAGGAAGACGGCGTAACTGAGGTTGCGGACTAAGGCGGCATCGGCCGCGCCGGGGAGACGTCCGAGGATGACGGAGGCGAGAGGCACCGCAGCGTTCGAGCTGAGGTACGGCCAGACGCTGCCGAATTCGAAGCTGAGGTAGAAGAGGCCCCAGAAGAGAGGGCCGGGCCAAGTGCGGAAGAAGCCGATCATCACCGGTTCGCCGGTGTAGAGCGTGTACCGCATGACACTGAGGTTGTAGAAGAGCTGGAGGAGGATGGAGACGGTGGCGAGCCACATGACGGAGCCGCCGTATTGGGCGGTGACCAGGGGGCCGAAGAGCCATTCACCGCCGCCGATGTTGGCGCCGACCATCAGGAGGCCGGGGCCGAGGAGGGCGGTCCAGGGGCGGCGGCTGAGGTCGGGTGGGGAGGGAAGGTGATCCCGGTCCCAGGGGGGAAACTGCGGCATGGGCCGCAATCATATCACTCGCTTGGGGACGTTCAGGCGCGCTTGGGACCGGAGATGATGGTGGCTTCGCGGAGCTTGTGAAGTTCGCGTTTGGCGACCTGAGCCCAGGAGGAGCCGGGGTCGAGCTTGAGGTAGGTCTTCCAGTGGCGGAGGGCGCGGAGACGGTCGCCGGTGCCCTGGTAGAGGAGGGCAATGTTGTAGTGGGCGTCGGCGTAACCCTCGTTGAGCTCGAGGGCTTTGAGGTAGTGCTTGAGGGCGTTGACGCGGTCGCCGCGCTCGTCGAAGAGGTTGGCGAGATTGAAGTGGGCGAGCGGATAGCCGGGGTCAGCTTCGACAGCGCGGGCGTAATAACGTTCGGCGTCACGATGGCAGCGGGCGTTGAAGTAGAGCGTGCCGATGTTGACCAGCGCGGGTGCGAGAGAGGGATTGCAGCGGAGCGCGGCTTCGTAGACACCCATCACTTCGCGGACCGGGGCGTGGGCCTGTTCGGCTTCCAAGGCGCGGTGGAAGAGGCGTTCGGCTTCGGCGTGCAGGCGGCGTTTCTCGCTCTCTTCGGCGGCGGCGACGTGCGAAGCCGGCAGGGCGGTGACGTTGCGGGACTCAAAGTCGAAGAGGAGTTGGCCGGTGCGCGGGTCGAGGCGATAGCCGGCGCCCTGGACGCCGACGCGTTTCCCGTCGAGGAAGAACTTGAGTTCACTGAGCGGGTTCTTGACGTCGCGGAGACGTTCGCGAATGGAGCGGAAGGTGCGCTGCAGACGGTCCGCGCGGATACCTTGTTCGGCGAGCTTGCGGAGCGAGCGCAGGGAGAGCAGATCCTGGTAGGTGTAGGTGTCCTGGATCGGGATCAGCTTGAGGCGTTCCCAGGTTCGGAGGCGGCGCTCGTCCAAGTCGAGCAGACGTATTACCTGCGAGCGGTTGTAGGTCCGTTGCACTGCCGAGGCTACCGATTCGAGTGTAGCACCCACGATATTTGGATCAAGCTGAATCACTGCGACTGAAGACTCGCGAACCACCAATACCAACGCAGGAACGAAAGACCGGTGAGGATGAGGCTGAGCGAGCCCAGCACCTGCCACAGACGTTCCTTCCAGTTCATGAAGGCCGAGGGGAAACCGGCAGCCCAAGTGACCACCAGGCCCGTGAAGAGGCCACCGACATGCGCGGCGTTGTCGACATTGAATGGTAGCAGGCCCATCAGCAGACCGTACATAGCCCAACGGATGGCTTGTTGTTTAATTTCTTCTCCCATGGCGGAACGGTCAATGAGGCCGAGCGCGATCATGGAGCCGATGAGGCCGAAGATGCCCGCCGAGGAGCCGACGGAGGGAACGTAATAGGACATTTTGGCGCTGAGGAAAAAGCCGCCGACGGTGGAGGCGAAGTAGATGGCGAGGTAGCGCCAGATGCCGAAGGTGCGTTCGACGAAGGCGCCGACGTCGTAGAGGGCCCAGGAGTTCATCAGCAGGTGGAGCAGCCCGCCGTGCAGGAAGCCAGCGGTGACCAGACGGAACCACTGTCCGTTCTCCAGGATAAAATCGCCACGCTTGGCGCCGAATAGCATCAGAACGCGGGTGCTCATGTCGCCGAAGGCGGTGCCGTCGGGGTTCATCAGCGAGCAGGCGAGGTAAAGGGCGATGTTAATGGTGAGGATGATGAAGGTGACGAAACGGTCCTGCGGAATGAAGCCACCGAGGACTTCGGTGGCCTCGGCCCGGCGGCGCTGCACGGGGGGCAGTGGGGGCTGGATCTGAAACTCGCAGTAGGGGCAGACGCGGTCTGCCGTTGAAAGCAGGGCCCGGCAGTTCGGGCACATGGGACGATTCTCCACTTTCCTATTCTATTGCTAGAATTAGGTTTCCTGCGCACGAATGGCCAAAACTGAAGCGGAACTCCGCGAAGAAATTGTCGAGATTGGACGGCTTTGCTGGACGAAAGGGTGGGTTGCGTCCAACGACGGCAACATCAGCATCCGGCTGGACGCCGAACGGATCCTGTGCACGCCGACGGGGATCAGCAAGGGGCGGATGAAGCCCGACGACCTGATCATTGTGAATCCGGAAGGCAAGAAGGTCGCCGGAACGCGCGAGCGGACCAGCGAGATCAACATGCACCTGGCGATCTACCGGCTGCGCCCGGACATTCAGGCCGTGGTGCACTGTCATCCGCCAATCGGGACCGGGTTCGCGGCGGCGGGCCGGAGCCTGAATCAGGCGATTCTGCCGGAAGTGATTGTGGCGCTGGGGTGTGTGCCGCTGGCGGCCTACGGGTTGCCGGGCACCGAAGAGCTGCTGAAGCCGATGCTGCCGCTGATCCCGAACTACGACGCAATCCTGCTGGGGAATCACGGAGTGACCTGCTACGGGACGGACGTCTGGAAGGCTTATTACCTGATGGAGACCGTGGAGCATTCGTCGCGCATCACGCTGGTGGCGGAGTTGCTGGGCGGCGCGAAGCTCCTGCCGCGCGAAGAAGTGGACAAGCTATTTGATGCGCGAACGCGCTACGGCATCGCATCGCGGAACTCGGCGGCGCCGGGGTGTCCGGTGGTGGCCGAAGAGCGTCCGGGCGACGGCGAACGGTTCTATGTGACGCGCGAAGAACTGATTGCTTTGGTGGATGAAGCTCTGAAAGCGCGGTAGCATAAGAGGGCTGGAGAAGACGAAACGCAATGGGTGAAGCACTCGGTATGGTGGA
>JBGAHE010000098.1:0-28599 GCA_044226365.1 Bryobacteraceae bacterium | reverse complement strand
GGGCGCCCGCGTACTTGCGGCCGATATCCAGCACCACCGCCCACGCCACCGGCAGCATCGCGTCCATGCAGAAGTAACCCACCGAGAGCAGCACCAGTGCCTCCAGCCGCTCGCTCACCAGTCGTGAGCCCGCCATGCAGAAGCCCGACAGAACCATGCCGGCCGCCCCCACCGTGCAGCGGCCGATGCGCAAGCCGTAACGCCGCGCCAGACTGTCACTCAACCAGCCGCCGGCCAGGTTGCCCCCAGCGCCGAACACAAAGGGCATCCAGCCATAAGCCTTCAAATCCGCATCCGTAAACCCGCGTCCATAGCGCAGGTAGTCGGTCAGCCACCCGAGATAGAAGAAGGAGCCCCAGCTGTAACAGTGATACATCGCGAGCAGCGTCCAAAAATTGGAGCTGCGCAGCGCGACCCTCCACGGGAGTCCCTGATGCAAATGAGGCGCGGCGTGTTGATAGCCGATCTCCTCGATCTCCGCCGGTGGCATTCCCGCCATTTGGCGAGGGTCATCGCGAAACCAGAGGTACCAGGCGGCCACCCACGCCGCGCCCGCCACGCCGCAAAGGACGAACGTGCCGCGCCAGTGGAAACGGTCCGCCAAAAGCAGGACGATAATCGGCGTCACCGCGCCCCCCAGTCGGCTGGCCATCAGGACGATGCCCGTGGCGCGGGCTCGCTCGGCCAGGGGGAACCAGCGCGCCAGCGTCGCCGCGATGTTGGGATACGCCCCCGCTTCTCCGGCGCCGAACAGGAAGCGGCAAATGATCAGCGTCGTAAAGCTGTTCGCCGCGCCCGTGGCGACAGTGAAGAGTGACCACCAGAGTACGATGCGCGACAGCGTCGCGCGCGATCCCCACCGGTCGCCCATCGCCCCGCTGGGGATCTCAAAGAGCGCATACGCCAGCGCGAACGCCCCAATAATCCAGCCCCAGGCGTCGAGATCGATGCCGAGGTCCTGCCGCATCCGGCTGCCCAACGTTCCGATCGAGACCCGGTCGATGTAGGTAATCATCGACAGCACGAAGAGGAACGCCAGAACCCGATAGCGATATTTCATGCGGCTCCGATTATAGCGGCCTTGCCCTCCCACGCGACAAATCCGCGCCAAGTCGCCAATCCGCCCCGCCCCGCCGCAGTCCCCCCTGCCTCCGACGGCATAAAATACAGAAGATTAGGCACCAAAAATGTTCGGCTACGTCAAAAAGATGGCCGAAAGAGAGGACCCATGCTAAACGACGAGAACCGGGCCGGAATCGAGGCCGAACTGAAGTGGAGTTCCTGGGCGCCCATCCTGCTCCTGCTCGCGCTGGCGGTGCTGTTGGTCGTCTTCCAAACCCCGTCCCCGTTCACCCCCGCCTCCGGTGCCGCCGCCCCCATGAGTGGCAAAAGCGCGCGGTAACTCGCCGCGTCACCGCGGGCACCTGCCTCAACCACCTGACGGGTATGGGGTTGGCCCGCAATCCCATACCCGGCGCGGCCAACCGCCCCGTCGCCATGAGTTTGACCCCGCTTTCAATTGGTTTAGCGGCGAAGGAACGATCCCCTGATGCGCCTCTCGGCACGGGACCTGCGGGAATCTCCGCCTCGATGGGGTCGAAAATCGCTCCGCCTGCTACCGCTGCCATCCCGGTTCGGAAACCAAGTGTCTCCGGGGCGCGATGGGCACCAAAGCCGATGGCTCCATGACCATGCCGTGTCAAAGCTGTTATGGGTCGCGTGCCCGCCGTGGGCGCGGCCGGCCGCCGGGGCTGGATCGAACAGCCGCCTCTAGCCCTGCCTGCCAAGCCCGGCCGTCTCACCCGCTGTGCAGGTCTTGACCTCGCCACGTGCAGAGAATGCCGCCCACCGGTTGACCCCGCAGACCAACCAGCGCCCTGTCAATCACTTAGCGAACGGCCCTCCAAATGCTACCGATTGCCCGGAGACAAAACGACCATGTCCTTCCCTATCTACCTCGCAGGTTTCCTGATCATGATCGCTGGCCTCATCTACGGCGCCACCCTTCTTCACGTCAGCACCCAATGGATCGCCGTTGGCACCCTGGTGCTCATTGGCTTAGCTGTCGTCAAAGGCGTGTCCACCACCCGCGCCAAAGATCCCTCCTAAGGCGGAAAATCCCCCGACCTGTGGGACAATTTCGGCAGCCATGCGACCTGCCTTGCTCTTCCTTCTCACCCTCGGCGCGCTCTCCACCGCGCACGCCGCGCCTGAGCCGCTCGTGCTCATCCCGCACCTCGCCGACGGTGACCTGTGGAAGACGACGCTCAAGTTCACCAACCTGGGCACGCATAACGTCAACCTGATCGTCTCCTTCTACAAAGACGATGCCACCGAACTCCCTCTTCCGATCCGGGCCAACGCGGACTTCACCGCCCGCACGGCGGCGAATCTGGTCTTCACCCTCATCCCCGGCCAAACCGTCTCCGTGGAAACCCCCGGCACCGCCGCTACCCTCACCTCCGGCTGGGGCGTCGCCTACCAGACCCAGACCAATTGTTGCCCTGAACCGATGGCCGCGATGGCCATCTACACGCAGCATATTCCCGGGGGGCAGGACCAGGAAGCCACCGTAGCCCTCAACGCGCCCCTCCGCGGCAACTTTGCCCTGCCCTTTGACAACACCACCTTCGTCACCGGCTTGGCCATCCTCAACCAGAACGATGCCACCCTCTCGCTCATCGCCCGTATCCGCGACCGCACGGGCAAAGTCGTCGACCAGCAAACCCTCCTCATGCCCAAATACAGCCACGTGGCGTTTACCTTGCCCTCGCTCTGGCGCTCCACCGCCGGCCTCAGCGGTTGGATCGAGTTCGTCAATCCCGGCTCCGGCACCAGCGCCTTCGGCTTACGCTTCAACGGCGCCGCCTTCACCACCTTTACCCCGTTTCCCATGAATCCTTAAGGCGCAACCCGCCCACTCGCCCTCGTTACCGACAGGCCAAACCAGACCGTTCACGCCAATTCTTTTCCCCGTAAACCTAAAGAAATAGGAGCCAACCCCACCAAGCCCAGTCGGAAAATGAGGGCGCGCCTGCTACCCTCATGCTCGGAGAACTCCGTCATGACTGCCCACACTGACTTCGACTACGACTCGCTTCCCGTCCCGGACTTCAGTTCCGGACGCCGCGTGGTCCTCGTCAAAAGCCATCCCACTGACTCCCCCACCCAGGAGCATCGCTGGCCCCTAATCAACGACGCCCTTAACGCCGTTCTCGCAGAAGACCACCCGGCCGCCTTCGAGCAGATCTGCGAACTCGTCGACGACATCGTCGCCGCCCACCGCGGCTGGAGCCCCCCCCCGCCCCGTCAGCCTCGACACTCCCCGTCACCTCACCAACTTCGCCCGCAACCTCAAAACCACCAGCCCGAAAAATAAAAGTTAGAAAACGAACCCGGCGATCTCGCTCGAAACAAACAAACTCACCTCTCAGGTTCTCAGGTGAACCCAAGCGTTTTTCCGGACCTTCGCGGCCCTGCCCCCCGCTGTTTCCTCGTAAATCGTCTTCGTTCGCCCGCGTGAGTGGCCGTTTCGACGCCAGTCTGTCCAGCCCGCTCCGCAAGATCTTTGCCATCAGAATCGTCAGTCATTTCCGCGCTACCCTTGGCGGCGCCGACCGGGCTCCAACTCCGGCGCCGCCCCGGGTGGGGTACTCCCCCATGTGCTCGAAGAAAAACGGAAATAAAATATGGGAAACAAACCCGGCGATCTCGTTCAAAACAAACGCGACCAGCTTCCCCCGAACCCAACAACCTGGCCAACCAAGAGACAGGCCGACGGGGACCAGTTCTCACCGTCTGGGTCGTGGGTAAAATTCGCGCAACCTGACCGCCGCACCCGAGGTGTGCGCCGCCGCGCTTCGCCTCAGCTGATCGCCCAATTAAGCAATAATCTGGTGGATCGGCTCGCCGTAGTCGATCTCGAGACGCTTCCGTCCGGGCACTTCCAGCTTCCGCGGATCAAGCCCCAATTGGTGCATCACGGTCGCGTGGATGTCCGTCACATAGTGCCGATCCTCCACCGCGTGGAAGCCGATCTCGTCGGTCGCCCCGTTCACCACCCCACCCTTGATGCCGCCGCCGGCCATCCACACCGAGAATCCGTACGGATGATGATCGCGACCGTTGGTGCCCTCCGCGCCCGGCGTCCGGCCGAACTCGGTCGCAAACACCACCAGCGTATCGTCCAGCAAACCCCGCTGCTTCAAATCCTGCAACAAGCCTGCGATCGGCTTGTCCACTTGCATCGCGAGTTCAGAATGCCCCTTCTTCAGGTTCGTGTGCGAATCCCACTTACCCGCCCCGCCATTGTGACCATGGAACACCTGGATAAACCGCACCCCGGACTCCGCCAGTCGCCGCGCCGCCAGGCACGTCTCGCCGAACGGCTTCGTCACTTCCTGATCCAGCCCGTACATCTTCCGCGTCTCTTCCGTCTCGACGCCCAGCTTCATCACCTCGGGCACCGCCGCCTGCATCCGGTACGCCAACTCATACGACTTGATCCGCGCCTGCAACGCCGCATCGTCCGGATAGGCCACCGCCGCCAGCTGATTGAAGTCGCGAATCAGATCGAATTGCCGCCGCTGCTCCGCCGCCCCCAGCGCGGGCTTCGCAAACGGTAGCGGCGCTTCCGGCTTCACTTCCAATCGCACGCCGCCATGCTCCGGCCCCAGATACGACGCTCCGTGCGCCCCCGGCCCGCCGCAGCACGACGCAATCGGATCGCCCAGCACCACAAAGCTCGGCAGGTTCTCGTTCAACGACCCCAGCCCGTAATGCACCCACGCCCCGATCGTCGGGAACTGCCCTTCGAGCGCGTGCCGCCCCGTATGGAACTGCATCTGCGCCCCGTGGTCGTTATCGGTCGTCCACATCGACCGCACCACCGCAATATCGTCAATGCGCGACCCGATATGCGGGAACCAGTCGCTCACCTCAATCCCGCTCTGCCCGCGCTTCTGATAACCCACCTGCAGCGGATACAGACGCGATAAGGGTTTCCGCACCCCCGCCACGAACTCACGCAGATTCTTCTTCACCAGCGGGTTCTCGAGCGTATGCGCATGCGGCGTATCTCCGATGCTCCGCCCCGCATACTTGTTGATCTCCGGCTTCGGGTCGAACGACTCCACGTGGCTCACCCCACCGATCATGAACAGCCAGATCACCCGCTTCGCCTTGGCGGGCCGCACCGGGTCCGCACTCAGCATCGCGTTCATGGCCAGGCCGCTGAAGCCCAGCCCGAGAGAGTGAAGAAATTGGCGTCGTTCCATGGTCCCTACCGAATCGTCACAAAGTCGTGATGGTTGAAAAGCACTTGCACAAAGTTGATGCGCGCTTGCGCCTGATCCGTCGTGCTATCGAGGAAGGTCGCGGCCAGTTTCCGCTCCTGCTCCGTCGGCACCCGGCCCAGCACCCGCAAGAATGCGTCGCGCACGAAGTCCGGTCCCGTCAACCGCGGCGCGAGCACCTTCGCCTGCTCCAGACTCAGCTCGCTATTCGCCAGCGCCAGCGCCTGCTGCGGCACCACGCTCTCGTTCCGCAGATAGCATTCCGTCGGATTCGGATTGTCGAAGATCGTCAGAAACTCCATCTGTGCATCCGGCGTATGCCGGAAGTACAAGCTGCGCCGATGCGACGCGAAGCCCTTCGTCGGATCGATGTCCGGACCGCCCCGCGCCAAATCCAGCTCGCCGGAAACCGCCAGCACACTGTCGCGCACCGCTTCAGCTTCCAGCCGCCGCGGATTCATCCGCCACAACAACACGTTCTCCGGATCGATCTTCTGGTTCGGATGCGGCGTCACGCCCGCCGTCGATTGCATCCGGTAGGTGTCGCTCGTCACCATCAGCCGGTGCATCGCCTTCATGCTCCACTTCTGGTTCATGAACTCCGTCGCCAGCCAGTCGAGCAGTTCCGGATTCGTCGGCGCCTTGCCATTCTTGCCGAAGTCGAACACCGTAGGCACCAGCGGCACGCCAAAGTGCCGCGCCCACATGTGGTTCATCGCCACGCGCGCCGTCAGCGGATTCTCCGTCGCCGTGATCCACTGTGCCAGCGCCGTCCGCCGGCCCGTGCTCCGCGTCGGATACTCCTTGCCGATCGGCGTGTAGCCGTTTGCCGGCAGCGTCAAGGCCGTGGTCGCCGCCGCCAGCTTCGCCGTCGCGGCCGCTACCTTCTTCTCATCCGCCTTGCCGGTCTTCTTGTCCGGCTTCTCGATCGCCTCGGAAAGCTCCAGTTGCGCCCGCAGCACCCGCTCGCGTCCGCGCAACACGCCGGCCTTCCGCTCCAGTTCGCGCGCCGTCGCCGCCAGGTCCTCATACTTCGGATCCGGCGGATCGCCGAACTTCGCGTTCTCCGCCACAATCCGTGCTTCGAGCGCCGGCAACTCCGCCCGCGCCGCTTCCAGCGACAACTTGGCTAAATCCGCCGGCTGGCCGGGCTTCGCCGCCACCAGTTCCGCTTCCGCCTTCTCGATCGCCGCCCGCGCCTCGCGCACCAGGTCCTGATGCACCGTCGCCCGTTGATCCGGATACCAGGCCTCGAGCGGCAGCGCCACCGGCTCCATCTTGCCCAGCGTCCCGCCCAAACTCTTCGGCACGGCCGGCGTCAGCACGTTCGCTTTATCCGGGTTCTGGATGTTGCCCCGCACGTACAGATACGTCGGGCGGTCGGCGCCCGCGTCATAGATCCGCGAGAGTCCGTCCTTCTCCAGATCCGGCTCGCCGGGCACGCGGTCGATCCGTACTTCGTACGGCTCAAAGAACGCCCGCATCCGGTAATACTCTTCCTGCGCGAACGGATCGTACTTGTGGTCATGGCAGCGCGCACACTTCAGCGTCACGCCCATAAAGGCGAACATCGTGTGATCCACCGCGTCCTGCATCCATCCGTCGCGGTCGAACTTCGAATAGTTCCGCGCCAGAAAGCCCGTCGCCCGCAGCGTGTCCGGATCCGCCGGCGCCACTTCGTCGCCCGCCAGCATCTCCAGAATCATGCGGTCGTAAGTCTTGTCCTTGTTCAAGGACTCCACGATCCAGTCACGCCACCGCCAGATGTACTTATGGCTGTTCCGCACCTCGGCGTTGTAGCCATACCAATCGCTATAGCGCCAAATGTCCATCCAATGCCGGCCCCAGCGCTCACCATACCGGCGATCGGCCAGCAGCCGATCGACCACCGCTTCATAGCTCGCGGGGTCCTTGACAAAGGCTTCCACCTCAGCCGGCGTGGGCGGCACCCCCACCAGGTCCAGATACACCCGGCGTAACAACGTCTGCGGCTCGGCCGCCGGCATCGCCGTCAGGCCCTTCGCTTCACGCCGCGCCGCGACAAACGCATCGATCGGATTCTTCGTCGGCTTGGGCGGAGTCGGCCGCACCGGCTTCAGAAACGACCAGTGCGTCACCTTCGGCGTCACCGGCGCCGCCGACGACAACCGCGCCTCCCAAGGAGCCCCGTCGTTGATCCAGGCCCCGATCACCGCCAGATCCGCCTCGCTGAACTTCGCCCCGAACTTCGGCATCGCCGGCTTCGTGGTCTGCGCGATTACCTGGTAAAGAAAGCTCTCCTTCGCATTGCCCGGCACCAGGCCCGGCCCCCGGTCGCCACCTCGGATCGCCGTCTCGCGCTTCGATAAGTCGAGTCCCGATTGCTTGTTCGCCGGGTTGTGACATCCGAGACACCGCGTCTCGATCAACTTCATCGCCGGCGGCGTCGGCGCCTGCTGCGCCATCGCCGCGGTGGCGCACAACCACGTCAGCGCTCTAAACGATCCCACGAATCACCTCGCCCTGAATCTCGGTCAGCCGCTCTCGCCGGCCCTGATGCAGATAGCTCAGCGCGTCCTGGTTCAAGCCCAACTGATGCAAAATCGTCGTGTGTATGTCGCGCAGGTGATGCGGATTCTCCGTGGCATAGAGGCCCACGTCATCGGTCGCCCCTTCCACCACGCCACCCTTCACCCCGCCGCCGGCCATCCACATCGTAAAGCCCGTGTTGTTGTGGTCGCGGCCCTTGCCGCCCTGCGCTTCCGGGGTCCGGCCGAACTCGCCGCCCCATACCACCAGCGTCGACTCGAGCAGTCCGCGCTGCTTCAGATCCTTCAATAAAGCCGCAATCGGCTGATCCACGCGCGCCGCCATCCGCAGATGATTCTCTTCGATATCGTCGTGCGCATCCCACTGCGAAATCGCCGGGCCGCCCGAGACCACCGTCACGCAGCGTACGCCTTTCTCCACCAGCCGCCGCCCCATCAAACAGCGCCGGCCAAAGTCGTCGGTGATCGCGTTGCCTAAGCCGTAGCTTTCCTGGATGTGCTGCGCCTCGTTCGAAAGGTCGAACACCGCCGGAGCCTCGGTCTGCATGCGGAACGCGAGGTCATAGGTCGATAGCCGCGCTGAAAACTCATCGTCCTCCGGCCGCATCGTCGCCTCATCCAGTTCCTTGATGAAGTTCAGCGTGTTCTTCCGCTGCGCCAGCGTCACGCCTTCGGGCATCTCCAGGTTCAGCACCGGCTTCTTGCCGCCGCGGAATACATTGGGCTGATACACCGCCGGCAGGAACCCGTTCGAATACACCGGCTGCCCCGCCTCGATCGTTCCGTACGGATCCGGCATCACCACGTAACCTGGCAGGGATTGGCTTTCCGAACCCAGCCCATACAGCGCCCACGCGCCCATGCTCGGAAACCCTGGAATCACCCGCCCCGTGAACAGTTGATACTGCGCCGACGAGTGAATGAACGCATCCGCCGTGCAGGACCGGATCACCGCCAGGTCATCGGCGCACTGTGCCGTATGCGGCAACAGATCCGACACCCACAGCCCGCTCTGCCCGTATTGCTTGAACGTCCGCTTCGTTCCCAACAGCTTCGGCGTCCCATTGATAAACTGCCGCTTCGCCGGCCGGAACGACGGCGGCAACGGCTCGCCGTTCAGCTTGTTCAACAACGGCTTCGGATCGAACGTCTCCATCTGGCTGGGCCCGCCCGCCATGAAGAGAAAGATCACGGACTTCGCCTTCGCCGGCGCATGCGGACGCTTCGCCGCCAGCGGATTCACCGCCTCGGCTTGCAGCATCGCGCCAAACGCCAGGCTGCCGAAACCGCAGAAGGCATCGGTCAGAAATTCACGTCGGTTGCGAGTGGGCTTCGAATGGCTCATGGAACGTAGATAAAGTCGTTGGCCGCAAACAGAGCCAAAGTGAATTCCCGCAGCGGATTCTTGGCCAAAAACCGCTGTGAGGCCAGTCGCTCTTTCGCCACCGGCGGCCGATTGAACACCAACGCAAACGCCACGTCGATCCGCTGCGCCGCCGGTAGCTTCTCCAGCCGCTCCGCCAGCGCCACTGACGCCTGCCGCGTCACCGGACCGTTCAATAACTCTAACGCCTGCGGTGCATGTGTACTGCTCTCCCGTCGCGCGCAACTCAACAAAGTGTCCGGGGAATCGAACACTTCCATAAATGGCATCCGCATGTTGCGTTTCTGGAATAGATAGATACTCCGCCGGTTGTGTTGCTTCACGTCCGGCGTCACCGCCCACTGGTCCGGCTTGTATAGCAGGTTCACCAGTTCCTTCTCAATCGGCGGAATCACACTCGGGCCAAACCGCTCCGGATTCAATAACCCGGCCGCGCTCAACATGGCATCGCGCAGTTCCTCGGCTTCGAGTCTTCGGCGCGTAAAGTTCCACAAATAGCGGTTGTTCGGATCCTTCTCCTTGGCCGCCGCGCTCGGCTCCACCGACGCCTGCCGATAAGCGTTGCTCAGCACCATCATCCGGTGCATCGGCTTCAATTTAAAGCCGCCCGCCACGAACTGATTCGCCAGCCAATCGAGCAACTCCGGATGCGTGGGCCGTGAACCCATCCGCCCAAAGTCGTTCGGGGTGGCGACGATGCCCGCGCCGAAGTGGCTCGCCCACAGGCGGTTCACCAACACCCGCGCCGTCAACGGATTCTCCGGCGACATCATCCACTTGGCCAGCTTCAACCGCGGCTGCGCGATCGCATCACCCCACTCCGGAGCATCGTCCGGCAGCAGGATGCCCAGCGGACGCATCCCCACCTTCTGCTGCGGCGCGTCGCTCGAACCGCGCATCAGCACATGGATCGGCTGGTACAGCTTCGGATCGTCGCGCACCGTTTTCAGTTCCGGCAGTGGCTCCGGCACCTGCTTTTCCTTCACGCCGATCACCTGCTCGATCGCCGCCTTCTCCGTCGGCCCGGCTTCCTTCAGCTTCTTCTTCAGCTCGGCCAGCTCTTTGTTGATCGCCGCGGTCCGCTCTTTCCAGGCCGCCTTTTCGCTCTCGCTTGAAAGCGGAATATCATGCTGTTCGGTCGTCGCAAAGAAGCTCTGCATCCGGTAGTAATCGGTATGCCGAATCGGATCGAACTTGTGATCGTGGCACCGCGCGCAGCCCAGTGACGCCCAAAAACGCCGATCCCACCACGTTGGTCATCTCGGTGAGGATCTCGTTCCGGATATATGCCTTGTCCTGGTTGCCCGCGTTCCGCCGGTAGGGTCCCAGACGGTTGAAGCTCGCTGCCACCTGCAGTTCCTTCGACGCCGGTTCCATCTCATCGCCCGCCAGTTGCTCGATCACGAACTGGTCGTACGGCTTATCCTCCGCCAGCGACCGGATCACGTAATCGCGATACTGCCAGGCTTCGGTCCGGTGCGTGTCGTATTCGAACCCGTCGCTCTCAGCAAAGCGCACCACGTCCAGCCAGTGCCGTGCCTGCCGCTCGGCATACTCGGGCGAGGCCAGCAGACGGTCCACCAGCTTCTCGTAAGCATCCGGCGCCCGGTCCGCTAGAAACGCCTTCACGGCTTCGGGCGACGGCGGCAAACCTGTCAAGTCGAAATAGATGCGGCGCACCAGGGCCAGCTTGCTCGCCGGCGGCGCCGGATTGAGCCCCTGGGACTGCAGCTTCTGCAGCACAAAGGCATCAATCGGCTGAGCCGCCCATGCCTTGGCTGCCGGATCAGTGAATTGTGGAACTTCGGGATTGGCCCGCGGCCGAAACGACCAGTGCCGCCGCTCCGCGGCGCTGTACCTACCCAACGAACCGTCGGCGGCCATCAGCAAAGCCACACCCGTGGCCATGCTTACGAACAGAAAAGGGAACCTGACTCTCATGCGTGCAACTCGAATCCTTAGGGTCTGCCGAACGCGTACATGGTTCTCGGTGCATGTCACGCCGTGACATTCGGCGCCGCCCTTGCCGTCCGCTCGCGGGTTGCGGAGCCTGGCCTTTCGCCGGCGCCGCCCGGGCTGAGGGACGTCCCAAATTTCAACCTAACACAGCTCAGCCCACCTGCTGCCTCCAATCGCTTCCGTGCGCCGTTTTTCCGCCCTCCGGCGGTACCGGAACCCTTGCCGGCACGTTGACTGTCGACAATTCAGTGTCCCTGGTACATCAGACGTGGCTGCGAAGATTTCCTCTCGAAATGCCGCCAGGAATGAGTTAGCCTATGCGTGAGGGCCTTGTCGCCTGTGGGCAACAGACGGCAAGCTCGGGCGCCCCTTTGCGTCGCTGGATCGCTTGGCCATCATCCTTTTCCGAAGCGAGGTCCTTCATGTCGATTCCTACTCTTCCATTAGCGAGGACGTCCTCCCTCTGACGATTCGTCCCATGCGCCTGTTTGCCGTACTTACATTCCTGGCCGCCTCCCTGAGCGCGGCCGATCCCACCGAATTCTTCGAAAAGCGCGTCCGCCCGGTGCTGGCCAAGCAGTGCTATGCCTGCCATACCAAGTCCGCCATGGGCGGTCTGCGCGTCGATTCCCGCGAGGCTCTGCTGCAGGGCGGCAAGAGCGGGCCGGCCCTGGTCGTCGGCGCTCCGCAGGACAGCCTGATGATGGCCGCCATTGAGCATCGCCACGCCCGGCTCAAGATGCCGCCGTCGGCCAAGCTCTCGCCCGAAGAAATTGCCGACCTCAAGCAGTGGATCACCGCCGGCGCCGTCTTCCCCGCGAACTCCGCCCATGCCAAGCAGCCGGATCCGAAATCCTTCTGGTCCCTGCAGCCGGTGAAAGTCGTGCCGCCTCCCGCGGTGCGGCAAGCCACCTGGCCCCGTCGCGACCTCGACCGGTTCCTACTGGCCCGCATCGAAGCCGCCGGTCTCACCCCCGCCCCTCAAGCGGACCGCCGCACCCTGATCCGGCGCGCCACCTTCGACCTCACCGGCCTGCCGCCCACGCCGGCCGAAACCGCCGACTTCCTCGCTGACAAGTCCCCCGACGCCTTCGCCAAGGTCGTCGATCGCCTCCTCGCCTCGCCCCACTACGGCGAACGCTGGGCCCGCTTCTGGCTCGATCTCGCCCGCTACTCCGACGGCCAGCAGGGCGCCCGCGACGGAAACCGAAAACGACCGCCTCGACGTCACCACGCGCTCCATGCTCGGCCTCACCGTCGGCTGCGCCCAGTGTCACGACCATAAGTTCGACCCCATCCCCACCCGCGACTACTACTCGCTCCTCGGCGTCTTCAAGAGCAGTGTCGTCACCGAACACCCGCTGGTGCCCGAAGACATCGTCAAAGCCTACAAGGACGCCAAGCAGGCGTCCGAGGACAAGGCCGCCGCCGTCAAGCACTTCACCGAGCAGCAAACTCATCAGCTCGTCGACATCCTGGCCACCCAAACCGTCGATTACCTGCTGGCCGTCTGGAAGAAGGAAACCCCGGCTCATCTGGATGCCGAGATCCTCAAGCGCTGGAACGCCTACCTCAAAACGCCCACCCGCGAGCACAAGTTCTTCACGCGCTGGCACGCCCTGCGCCCCGACGCCCCGGAAGCCGAAGTCCGCGCGGTGGCTCTCGAGATCCAGCAGAACTTCGAGAAAGTCATCGCCGAGAAGAAGGCCATCGACGACCGCAACTACGTCAAGCTCGGCGGCCTGGAAGGCATGAAGGACACCAACAAAGTCGTCGGGACCCTGGTGGAAGCCCTGCCCATCGAAAAGTTCTACTTCTGGCGCGACCTCGCCTCGCCCCCCATGAAGGTGGAAGACATCCGCTTCGGCGGCGGCGTCTATCACTTCACGGGTAAGGACCTCGACCGTTGGCTCGAACCCCGCGTCGCCCGCTACCTGCAGCAACTGCGCGCCGACGCTGACACCTTGAAGAAAGCCATTCCGGCCCGCTACCCGTTCTGGCACGTCCTCAAAGAAGCCGACCAGCCCAAGAATATCCCCATCGCCATCCGCGGCGACGCCAATAACCCCGGCGAAGAAGCGCCGCGCCGTTTCCTCTCCGCCCTCACCCCCGGCGAACCCGCCCCCTTCAAGCAAGGCAGCGGACGGCTCGAACTGGCCAACGCCATCGCCGACCCACGCAACCCGCTCACCGCCCGCGTCATCGTCAATCGCATCTGGCAGCAACACTTCGGCGCCGGCTTGGTCCGTTCCACCGGCAACTTTGGCCAGTTGGGCGATCGCCCCACGCACCCCGAACTGCTCGATGCCCTGGCCGCCCAGTTCATCGCTTCCGGTTGGTCCATCAAGAAGCTCCACCGCGAACTGATGCTCTCGGCCGCCTATCAGACCGTCTCGAACGAATCCCCCGCCGCGCGCGAAAAGGACCCCGATAACCTTCTGCTCTCGCACGCGAACGTCCGGGAGCGCCTGGACGCCGAAGCGCTCCGCGACTCGATCCTCTTCGTCTCCGGCCAGCTCGATCTCGCCTTGGGCGGCGAGCCGAAGCCGCTCTCGAAGGATCATCACCGCCGGACGCTCTACGTCACCATCAGCCGTTCCCAGCCGGACCGGACCCTCGCCACCTTCGACTTCCCCGACCCCAACGCGCTCTCCGACGCGCGCCTGGTCACCGTCGGCCCCATCCAGCGCCTTTTCTTCATGAACTCCGAGTTCATCGCCGCGCAATCGAAGGCGCTCGCCGAACGGCTCACCAGGCTCGCTCCCCAGGACCCGGTCCGCATCGCCCAAGCCTATGAGCTGCTCTACAACCGCCCGGCCACCAGGGAAGAAACCAAGCTCGGTCTCGACTTCCTGCAACAAAAACCGGAACGCTGGCCTCAATACGCCCAGGTCCTGCTCTCCGCCACCGAAATGACTGCGATTCAATAGAGGACATCATGGATAGACGTTCAGCCCTTGGCATGCTCGGTTGCGGTTTCGGCGCCGTCGGTCTGGCCGGCACCACCGAACAGCAGCCGCACTTCGCCCCCAAAGCCAAGCACGTCATTTTTCTTTTTCTGAACGGCGGCGCCTCCCAGGTCGACACCTTCGACCCGAAGCCCGAGCTCACCCGTCAGCACGGCAAGCCGCTGCCCGGCAAGAAGCTGCCCACCGATAGCGCCACCGGCAACCTGATGGCCTCGCCGTTCTCGTTCAAGCGCTACGGCCAAAGCGGCATCGAAGTCAGCGAAGTCTTCCCGCGCGTCGGAGCTTTGATCGACAACTTCACCGTCATCCGGTCCTGCTATGCGGACAACGGCAACCACGGCCCGTCGCTCATGCTGATGAACACCGGCCATCAGCTCTCCGGACGGCCCTCCATGGGCTCCTGGATCACCTACGGCCTCGGTACCGTGAACCGCAATCTGCCGGGCTTCATCGCGCTCTGCCCCGGCTACCCGGTGATGGGGCCGCGCCTGTGGACCTCCGGCTTCCTGCCCAACATTTACCAGGGCACCTACGTCCCCAACAACGAGCGTACCGCCGAAAAGCTCGTCCAGAACATTCGCAACGCCTCGCTCACCATCGATGAGCAACAGCGGCAACTTCATCTCCTGGACCGGCTCAACCGCCTCTACCTGGGCCGTTCCGAAGGCCAGCCCAAACTGGCGGCCGGCGTCGAAGCCATGGAAGTCGCCTTCCGCATGCAGATGGAAGCGCCCGAAGCCTTCGACCTCAGCAAGGAAACACCCGAAACCCACACCCGCTATGGCGACGACGACTTCGGCCGCGGCTGCATGCTCGCCCGCCGGCTGGTGGAGCGCGGCGTCCGGATGGTGCAGGTCTACTTCGGCAACTCCCAGCCCTGGGACAGCCACGAAGACATCAACTCGCACCGCGGCCTGGGCCGCATTGCCGATAACGCCATTGCCTCGCTGGTCGAGGACCTGAAGTCCCGCGGCCTGTTCGACTCGACGCTCCTGGTCGTCGGCACCGAGTTCGGCCGCACGCCCATGATTCAAAGCGCCGGGCAGTTGCGGATCAATCAGGGCCGCGACCACAACGTCCACGCCTTCACCACGCTGATGGCCGGCGGCGGCATGAAGGGCGGCGTGGCCTATGGCGCCACCGATGACTTCGGCTATCGCGCCGTCGAAAAGCGCGTCCACCCGCACGACATCCAGGCCACGATCCTGAATCAGTTGGGCCTGGACCACAAACGGCTGACCTACCGCTACAGCGGCCGCGACTTCCGCCTGACCGACGTCGGCGGTGAAGTGCTGCGCGACCTGATCGCCTAAGGCCGCGGACGCGTGGCGCCGGGAGCGCCCGGCATTCGCACCGGCGGCTGCGTCAGAAATGTGGCGATGTCCTTGGCCGCCTTGGTCTCCACGCCCGGCTTCTGCAGGAAGCCCAGGTCACGGAACCAGTCGATGAAGCGGTATTGCCAGGTGCCCAGCGGAATCCCCTGCCGGTCCGTCAGGCCGCCGCTCATGCGGCTGCCATCGGGCAACGGATCGCCCGGGTGGCGTCCATTGCCGTAAAGGTGCATTTCGTTGTTGGGCGCCCCGGTCGCCAGCAGCGCCGAGTAGTAGTCCATCGCCCAGATGGCGTGCATGCGGT
Organism: Bryobacteraceae bacterium; assembly: GCA_044226365.1. Classification (GTDB taxonomy): domain Bacteria; phylum Acidobacteriota; class Terriglobia; order Bryobacterales; family Bryobacteraceae; genus JALHNI01. The sequence goes on along the minus strand of JBGAHE010000098.1, from coordinate 12,830 downwards.
CGCCCGGCCCACCCGAGGCGATAAACGCCGGCGGCGCATTGCGCGGAATCGCCGGAGCCGTCCGGTTGCGCGCAAACGGCGACGGGCCGGGGTAAATGATGCCGACAAAGTCCGGCCGCGAACTCACCGCGCCCAGGGCGTCGCCTCCGTTCTTCTTGTCGAACTCCTCAAAAAGCACCGCCGAGGGCGCGGAGAGTTCAGCTCCCGCCGAAAAGCCCATGATGCCGATCTTGTTCGTGTCGAAGTTCCATTCCTTCGCGTACGCCCGCACCAGCCGGATCGCCTGCAGCGCGTCATTCACGGCGTCCACCTCGGCGACGTAACCGTCGCTGCGCAGACGATTGCGCAGGATCACCGTGTTCACGCCGTAGTTGTAGAAGAAGGGGACAAAGTCCGCCGCCTCGCCGCCGACATTCAGCGTCCGATGGCCGCCGCCCGCCGCCAGGATCACCACCGCGCCCGTGTTGATGCCCCGCTCCACCAGGTGCACCTCGATCGATGGATTGTGGATATTGACGATGCTCGAGATCCGCGCCGGCACCGCCTGGCTCATGTTATAGACCTCGGCCTCGCGGACTTTCTCCGCCTTCAGAAACGCCGAACCCGCCGGATACAGAGGGACCACGATGCCGCCCGGCAGGATGGCCTGCGGCGCGTAAGGCGCATCGGTCACCGGACCCGGTTTCGGCACTCCCTGCGCGGGCGGTAGCGGCGGCAGTTGCGGCAACGCTGCCGAAACGCACAACAGAGAGCCGAGGTAAATTTTTGCCAACATAAATCTCGGCTTATCATACACTCCCGCCCTCGGAAGAGTCTTAGCGTTGGAAACCGTATGACTAAAGTGGTATGTTCGAGCGAGAAGCTGCCCGACATCTGTCTGTCGGTTTGGAGGAGAAACTATAAATGCTAGCTCGTATTCGCCTGATTGTACCCGTGCTTTTGGCCTTCGCCTGCGCCGGTGTGGCTTCCGCCACCCCGTGCACGGTAGGATCGCTGAGCTCCTATCTTTCTTTAGGCTCAACAGGTTGCGAAGTGGGAGACAAAACGTTCTCCGGCTTCCTGTATGGCTCGGACGCGTCGGGTACCGGCGTGGCGGTCGACGCCGATGACATCACGATTACCCCGCTCGATACCCCTAGCAATAACCCCGGCTTGTCCTTCAGCTCATCCGGTTGGGTGATCTCCGGGATCGGCAGTGTCTATTCCTCGATCAGCTTCGTGGTGGCCATTAATGGGGGCAACATGATGATCAACGGTGCATCACTCGAGTCCTCGGGGGTGGTCCTATCGGCATCCGCGGACGTTAACGAACTGGTTTGCCCAGGGATTCTGCCGTGCCAGAACCTCTCGAATTCGCTTCCGGGCCTGGCGACCTCCTCGATCACCTTCACGCCCTCGTTGAGTGTGAGCGTGGTGAAGGAAATCGTGGTTCAGAGCGCCAGTGCGCAGGGCTCCGCGGTCCTGGGTTCGTTCGACGAACGCTTCAACCAGACGGCAGTTCCTGAACCTGCCACGTTCGCGCTGTTCGGCTCCGCGTTGGCCGGACTCGCATTCCTCCGCCGCCGGCGCTAACCCGCCTCGCAAAATTCTGACCGGTCTTGAGCCTTCAGGGGTATCCTGAAGGCTCATTCATTTTGGGCCGATCTCATGGTTCACTACGATCCTCATCGCTGGCTTGACCACTTCTTCGACATCCGCGGCTCCATGCTGCGGGAGATCCTTACCCGGGTAGCGATTTGCGTCGCTTGGTCGATCGGCGTCGTTTGGGCCTACTATCACGGCTGGCACGTAGCCATTCCCAACACTCTTCATGCGCTGGTGGGAACAGCCCTCGGACTCCTGCTCGTCTTCCGGACCAACGCCTCCTACGATCGCTTCTGGGAGGGGCGCAAACTTTGGGGCGGCATGGTGAACGAGTGCCGGAACCTGATCCGCACCTCAATCGCCTGGTTCGGTCACGAACGCGACCTGATCGTCGAGCTTACCCATTGGACGGCCGCCTTTCCCTTTGCCGCCTGCAACTACCTTCGCGGCGTGCCCCCCACCCTCAACACTTCCGTCCCGGGACTGCCGCCCAGCGCGGTTGCGGCCGTCGAACGCGCCGAGCACCCGGTGATGGCGATCACCATGCGCATGACCGCCTGCCTCACCCAGGCTGCCGCCCGCGGCTCGCTCTCTGACATCGCCCGCACGAACATCGACCAGAACATTCAGCTTCTGGTGGACTACCTGGGCGGCTGCGAACGCATCCGCAAGACGCCCCTGCCCTTTGCCTACGTCGTGCACCTGCGCCGCGCCCTGGTGCTGTACTGTTTCACGCTGCCCTTCGCCCTGGTGCAGACGTTCGGCTGGACGACGGTCCTGGACGTCCTATTAGTTTCTTACGTCTTCTTCGGCATTGAAGAAATCGGCGTCGAAATCGAGGGCCCTTTTGGCTTTGACGACAACGACTTACCCCTCGAAGCGATCAGCGAGACCATCCGGCGCAACGTCTTCGAAATCGCCGGCTTGCCTCAAGAGGGACCCAAGCAACCCATCGGCGGCGCACTTTAGCTAAGAAAATTCCTTTTCGCCTGTTACGTAGGGAAATGATAAATTTGAAGCATCCATGCGTTTCTCCCTCGTTTTCCTGCTGAGTTGCGGCGTGGCTGTGGCCGCCCCGGTCACCAACCCGGCGAAGGTCAGCTTCCAACGCCAAATCCGGCCGCTGCTGTCGGAGAACTGTTTCCACTGCCACGGCCCGGATGCCGCCACCCGGATGGCCGGCCTGCGCCTGGACACGCGCGAAGGCGCCTTTGCCGAGCGTAAGCCCGGCCCGGCGATTGTCGCCGGCAATCCCGAGGCGAGCCGTTTGTGGGTCCGCGTGAGTGAGACGCGCGAAGCCCGCCTGATGCCGCCGCCCGCCTCGCACCGCAAGCTGAACGCCGCGCAGAAGCAACTGCTCAAGGAATGGATCGCGCAAGGCGCGCCGTGGGAAGAGCATTGGTCGTTTATCGCCCCGAAGCGGCCCACGCCGCCGGCCGTGAAAGATCTGGCGAAATGGGTGAAGAACCCGATCGACCAGTTCGTGCTGGCGAAGCTCGAAGCCGCCGGCCTGCAGCCGGCGCCCCAGGCGGATCGCCGTACGCTGATCCGCCGCGTTTCGCTGGACCTGACGGGCCTGCCGCCGACGCCGGCCGAAGTCGAAGCCTTCGTCAATGACCGTTCTCCCGACGCCTACGGCAAACTGGTGGACAAGCTTCTCGCCAAGCCCCAGTGGGGCGAACATCGTGGCCGCTATTGGCTCGATGCGGCGCGCTACGCCGACACCCACGGCCTGCACATCGACAACTATCGCGAGATCTGGCCGTATCGCGACTGGGTGATCCGCGCCTTCAACCGCAACCTGCCCTTCGACCAGTTCACCATCGAGCAACTTGCCGGCGACCTGCTGCCGGCGCCTTCGGTGGACCAGCAGATCGCCTCCGGCTTCAACCGCTGCAACATCACCACCAACGAAGGCGGCGCCATTCCCGAAGAGGTCGACGCCATCTATCAGAAGGACCGCGTGGAAACCACCTCCACCGTCTTTCTGGGCCTGACGCTGGGCTGCGCCGTCTGCCACGACCACAAGTTCGACCCGCTGGCGCAAAAAGAGTTCTACCAGATGGTGGCGTTCTTCAAGAACACCACGCAGAAACCGATGGACGGCAACATCTCGGACACGCCCCCGACGATCATCGTGCCGCGCGTCGAAGACCGCGAACGCTGGTTCCAGGTGCAGACCGAAGACAAGCGGACGCGCGAACAATTGGCCGCCCAACGCACGGCCGCGCTCAAGAATTTCGACGCCTGGGTACACGCGAAACCCTCGCTGACGCAGGCGCTGCCGAACGTCTCGCCGATCGAACCGGCGGACCTGCCGAAGGGCGTGGAATGGTCCGAAGGTACGGCGCAGGGCTCCCGCGCGCTAGCGTTCTCGAAAGAAAGCAAAGTGGAATTGCCGGCCGTCCCGCTGCAGGCCAGCCAACCCTTCTCGATGGCCGCCTGGGTGTTCCTTCCCGCCGCCGAAGACAACTTCACGATCCTGAGCCAGAAGGATACGCCCAAGGAAGGCGACGGCCGCGGCTGGTCGCTCGAAAGCAATGGCCGCGTGCTGATCTTCCGCCTCACCGGCAACGGCGAGCGCGACCGCATTGAAGCCCGCGCTTCGAACGCCAATCGCCTGAAGGCCGGCGCCTGGACCCACGTGGCCGTCACCTACGACGGCGGCCGCGACTATCAGGCCTTCACCATCTACATCAACGGGCTGCCCAGCGCGATGGAAGGCACGGGCGACTCCACGGTGATGCTGTCGGGTGACATCAACTCCGCCACGCCGCTGCGGCTGGGCTGGAACGGCGCCGGGCGATATCTGGCGGGCGGCAAGCTCCAGGATGTCGTCGTCACCAATCAACTGCTGAACGACGAGCAGGTCCGTCTGCTGGCGGATTGGGCGGTGGTGAAGGCGGCGCTCCAGAAGAACGAACTGAGCGAAGCCGATCGCGAAGCGCTGGGCCGTCAGTTCGTCAATCGCGAGAACGCGGAGTTCCGCGCCTTGAACGACCGTCTTTCCGCCCTCATTGCCGAACGCAAGAAGATCCGCCGCGCCGGCGCTATCACGCACGTCATGCACGAGAAGACAGACACCATGCCTAAGGCCAACGTCCTCTTCCGTGGCCAGTACGATCAGCCGCGCGACGAAGTGACGCCCGGTGTGCCCGCGGCCCTGCCGCCGATGCCCGCAAATCTGCCGCGTAATCGCCTGGGACTGGCGCAATGGCTGGTGGACCCCGCCAATCCGCTCACGGCCCGCGTCACGGTGAATCGCTTCTGGCAGGAGCTCTTCGGCAAAGGCATCGTCCGCACGGCCGAGGACTTCGGCAGCCAGGGCGAGGTGCCCACGCATCCCGAATTGCTCGACTGGATGGCCGTCGAGTTCCGCGAATCCGGCTGGGACGTGAAGAAGTTCTATCGCCTGATGGTGATGTCGTCCACGTATCGTCAGGCTGCGGCGACGACACCGGAGAAGTTGAAGGTCGACCCCGAGAATAAGCTGCTCTCGCGCGGGCCGCGCTTCCGCATGGATGCCGAAGTGATTCGCGACTATGCGCTCGCCTCGAGCGGGCTGCTGAACACCGCCATCGGCGGACCCAGCGTTCGCCCCTATCAGCCCAAAGGAGTGTGGGAAACGGTGGCCATGCTCAGCAGCAATACGCGCTTCTACAAAGAAGACGAAGGCGACAAGCTCTACCGCCGGTCGCTCTATACGTTCTGGAAGCGCAGCGCGCCGCCGGCGTCGATGGAGATCTTCAACGCCCCCAGCCGCGAGAACTGCACCGTGCGGCGCGAACGCACCAACACGCCGCTGCAGGCGCTGGTGACGATGAATGATCCGCAGTTTGTCGAAGCGGCCCGTTACCTGGCTCAGCGCACGCTGCATCAGCCGGCCAACCGCGCTGACTTCCTCGGCCGCCAGATCCTGGGTCGTCCGTTCGATCTTCGCGAGAAGCAGATCATCGACCGCGCTTACGCCGACTACCTCGCTCATTACCGCGCCCATCCCGACGATGCCCAAAAGCTCGTCGCCATCGGCGCCTCGCAACCCGAAGCCAAGCTCCCCGTCTCGGAGCTCGCTGCCTGGACCATGGTAGCGAACCAGATCTACAATTTGGATGAGACGCTGAATAAGTAGGAACTCCCATGAACCAGCACGACCAAGCAGTCCTTCTCGAAACCCGGCGCCAGTTGCTCACGCGCTCCGCCTATGGCATTGGCGCGCTGGCGCTCAATGCGCTGGGCACCCCCGCCGCGTTGGGAGCCTCCGTCGGCAAAGCTACCGGCGGCCTGCCGGACCTGCCCCACTTCGCCCCCAAAGCCAAGCGCATCATCTATCTGCACATGGTGGGCGCGCCGCCGCAGATGGACCTGCTTGACTACAAGCCCAAAATGGCGGACTGGTTCGACAAGGACCTGCCCGAAAGCATCCGGGCCGGCCAGCGCCTCACCACCATGACCTCCGGCCAGGCGCGGTTCCCCATTGCGCCTTCGGCCTTCAAGTTCAGCCAGCACGGCAAAAGCGGCGCGTGGTTCTCCGAACTCATTCCGAACATGGCCAAGATGGCCGATGACCTTACCGTCATCCGCACGATGAACACCGAGGCCATCAACCACGAACCGGCCATCACCTTCATCCAAACCGGCAACCAGATCCCCGGCAAGCCTTGTTTCGGCTCCTGGCTCGCTTATGGTTTGGGCAGCATGAATCAGGATCTGCCCACGTTCGTCGTGCTGAACGCGATGCACTCGAACCCGCGGGCCAACGTGCAGGCCATCTCGGCCCGCCTGTGGAGTTCCGGCTTCCTTTCGGCACAATACGCCGGCGTCGCGCTGCGCAATGGCGCCGACCCGGTGCTCTACATCAACAATCCGGACGGCGTGGATACGAAGGTCCGCCGGCGGATGCTCGACGCGCTGGGCGAGATGAATCAGTTGCAGGCGGAGAAGGTGGGCGACCCGGAAACGCGGGCGCGCATCGCGCAGTACGAAATGGCGTTCCGCATGCAGTCGTCGGTGCCGGAGTTGACCGACCTCTCGAAAGAATCGCCCGCGACTTTCGCCCTCTACGGTGAGGAAGCCCGCAAGGGTGGCACGTTCGCCAACTCCGTGCTGATGGCGCGGCGCCTGGTGGAACGCGGCGTGCGCTTTGTGCAGCTCTATATGCGCGGTTGGGACGTTCACGGCGAGTTGCCGCAGATTCTCCCTTCGCAGACCAAGGACGTCGACCAGGCTTGCTATGCGCTGGTGCAGGATCTGAAGCAGCGCGGCCTGCTGGATGACACCATCGTCATCTGGGGCGGCGAATTCGGCCGCACCATCTATTCGCAGGGCAAGCTGACGGCGACCACTTACGGCCGCGACCATCATCCGCGCGCCTTCAGCCTGTGGGTGGCCGGCGGCGGCTTCAAGGGCGGCTACGTTCACGGCGAGACCGACGAGTTCAGCTACAACATCGTGCGCGACCCGGTACACGTCCGCGACTTCCAGGCCACCATCCTGAATCAGTTCGGCATCGATACCGAGCGGTTCAGCTTCAAGCACCAGGGCCTCGACCAACGCCTGACGGGCGTCGAGAAGGCGCACGTCGTCAAAGATCTACTGGCCTAACCGTTCGTACACCAGCGCCGCCACGGCGACATCCTCCAGGCCCAGACCATTGGACTTGAAGAGGGTGACGCCGGGCGGCGCTTTCGTGACGTCCTTCAGTTCCACCAGCCGCGGATCGTTCCAGTCGATGCCCGCCAGCAGCAGGTCGCCGGACTCGAGCTTCGCCTGTTCGAGCGAATCCACCGCGATGAGCGCCGCGCGCTGCACCAGTTCGGTGGGCACTTCGCGCCGCTTCGCCTGATTCGACCCCAACGCATTCACCAGCGCCCCGTCCCGCACCCAATCCGACTCGATCACCGGCTCACGCGCCGTGGTCGCCGTGATCACGATGTCGGCCCCGCGGACGGCTTCTTCAGCCGTCGACACGGCGCGGGCGTCGTTTTCCGCACCAAACTTGGCGGCGTTCGCCGCGTGGCGGCTCCACACGCGGACGTCGGTGACCGGGCGTACACAACGAACGGCGGCGAGTTGTCCGGCGGCCTGATAGCCGCTACCGATCACGGCGACGCTGCGTGCCTCGCGAGGCGCCAGCAGATCCGTTGCGAGGCCGGTGGCCGCGCCGGTGCGGATCTGCCCGAGCCAATCGGCTTCGAGAAACGCGAGCGGCCGGGCGGTTTCGGCGTCGTAAAGCATCACGTGGAACCAGGCGCCATGCTTCGGCTGCGTCGAATAGATCTTGGTGCCGAAGTAGCCGCGATAGCTGGCCGCCAGTTGATGGAGGCAACTGCCGTTCGGCAGCAACAGCCGCCGCCGGGGCTGATTCTGCGCCTCTCCGTCGCGCCAGGCGGCAAAGGCGCCGCGCAACGCCTCAATCGCATCCGCCATCGGCAGCAGCCGCCGGACTTCGGCTTCCGTGATCGTCATCATGGCAAGAGCGTACACTGAAAACATCCATGACGCGACCCACCACGTCGGAATACGCCCCCTACTTCAGTCGCTACATCGATCAGGTGGAAGGAGACGATCTACTGGTCACCTTGCCGCCCCAAAGTGAAAAAACGCTCGCCTTCCTGCGCGGAATTTCCGAAGCCGAGTCACAATGGCGCCCGTCGCCCGAACGCTGGTCCTGGAAGCAGGCGCTGAATCACTTGAACGACACCGAGCGCATCTTCACCTATCGCGCGCTGCGCATTGCGCGCGGCGACGAAACGCCGCTGCCAGGCTTTGAGCAAGACGTCTTCGCCAAGCACGTGGAAGCCGATCGCTTCGCCTGGGAGGACCTGGTGGATGAGTACGAAGCCGTGCGCGCCGCCTCCTTGATTCTGATGCGCGGCATGCGGCCGGACGATTTCCTGCGCATGGGGGTCGCCAGCGGCAGTCCGCTAAGCGCGCGGGCCGCCTGCTACCTGGTTGCCGGGCACGAACTGCACCACCTCAAGATCTTCGCCCGCGACTATCTGTTGTGAGTTGTGACAGGCTCCGGCGCAATGCTATCCTAGTGAGGTCAGTGAGCGCGGGGACGTAGCTCAGTCGGTTAGAGCGCCGGCCTGTCACGTCGGAGGTCGCGGGTTCGAGCCCCGTCGTCCCCGCCATCTTGACCCCTCCTTAGAAGTACCAACGCACCCGGACACCCACCGTCCGCGGCTGCACCAGGCGAGTCCCCACAAAAATCGATTGAAAGTTGTAGAGCGCCGTGCGATTCGTCAGGTTCGAGACCTGGACGGACGCCTCCCACTGCCGACGGCCCTCGAGCATCCGTTCATAGCCCAGCACCACGTCCTGGATGGTCCGCGCCCGCGTGCGGGCCGGCGACGAAGCCAGATCGACGTAGGGGAGCAAGTCGGAATAGTCCGGGTCGCGGGCGACCTCGGCCGGGTCGCTGGGGTTCGCCACCAGCCCGGAGTCGTAACGCGTCGTACTGGTGGCGAACCAGCCGCGGCGGTGGGTCCAACTGACGATCGCATGGAGGCTCAGCCGCTGGTCGTGGTCGATCACAAACGGACCGCTCGAGAGCGCCGTCACCGCATCCTGGCCGATGAACAGTCCGCCGGTGAACGGCGGCGTGGTGATCGCCCGCCCGTGCGTCGCACTCAGCGTAAAGCCCACGCCCTTCACCGGCAGCACGGCCACGCGGGCTTCGGCGCCATTGACGCGGATTGAAGCGAGGGACGTGGGAAAGATGATGCCGGTGTTGAAGAAGTTGTTGTTGTCCTGCTGATCGCGCGCGTCCTTGTGATAGAAGCTCGCGTTGACGCTGACGCGCGAACCAATCGCCTGCTGCAGACCCAGTTCGTAGAAGTTTTGACGCTCCGGCGGAATCAGGCGCAGCGCCCCGCCCAGCATCGCGCGGACATTCGGCGTCACCAGCACGCCGGCTTCTTCTGAGCTCGAAAGCAGCAAGTTCTCGTTCGGCGGCGTCTGATAAGTGCGGTTGTAGCTCGCCCGCAGCACCGTCTTCTTCGGCCATAACTCGAACGACACGCCGACCCGCGGCTGAAACTGGCCGCCCCGCACCAGGAAGCGGTATTCGTCGTAGCGCAGCCCGGCGGCGATCTGGAAGCGCTTCCAGCGCCATTGATCCTGGGCAAAGGCCGAGTACAAGCCGCCGGTCTTCTGCTTTTCGAAGCGAAAGAGCGTGCCGCCGCGTGAGAGGTCGTGGGCCAGCAGGGTGGGGATGAAGGTGTCGGACGCGGGGTCATTAAACGCCGGATCCGTCACTCCGAAGTCGAACCGTTCGCGCATGGGGAAGCGCTGCAGGTCGATGCCCGCCTTCAACTGATGCGGCCCGCGCACGGCTGAAATACGGTTCCAGAGCGTGTAGGTCTCCAGCCGCCGGTCCTGGCCCGCCATCACGGGAATGTCGCCCGGACTCGGCGTCAGTCGGCCGCGAGCGCCGCGATAGGACGCCGTCGTCTCCCAGATGGTGGAAGCGTCGATCGTTCTGGTCCAGCCTAACGCCACCGAGGCATCGTCGAGCCCTTGCTTCGCAGCCATGCCATTCGCCTGCTGCGATCGCAGGTTCGCCAATTCGAACGAGCTCTTGCCGCCCATCAGATTCACGCGCAGTTGGTCGCGCGGCGAAGCGGCCCAATCCAGCCGCGCAAACACGCGCCCGCTCGCCCCGCCGTTGTGCAGATTGTCGATCGAGACCTGATCGAGGTATCGCCCGGTCTTCATCAGATTCGCCGACGTGCTGTAGCCGAACCCGTTGCGTTCGCCATGCACCTGCACGATAGTGCCGGCCGTATCGAAAGGCTCGGCGCCGCTGCCCGTCCAGGCGCCGCCAAACTTGCGACCACTCCCCAGGCCCGTTTTGGTCGTCACCTGGGCCACGGCCGCCACTTTGTTGCCGAACTCGGCCGGTATGTTACCGGTGAACATCTCCACCGTCTGCACGATGTTCGGATCCACGGCGTTGCCGAACGCGCCCGTCAACTGGTCAGTAATCGGCATGCCGTCCACCACGAACAACATCTGGTTGTGCGCCCCGCGCGGATGGATCGCGCCGTTCGCGTTCTGCGAGAAGCCGGGAAACGACAGCAGCACCGATTCCAGGCCGCGATTGCCGACTTGCAGCGCCATGCGGTCGATGTCGCCCTGGTTCATCTGCGCCCGCGTACCAGTATCGCCACGATCCACCAACAGGACGGCCTCGGTGGCCTTCACCTCGAGTTCCGTGCGGTCGGCGCCCACCTCCAGCGTCACCTCCAACCGCTGCCCCACACTGGACCGCAACTCGACCGTCCGCAGCAACTTGCCGAAGCCCACCCGCTCGATCTCCACCTGATAACTCTGCAGCGGCAAATTCGTAATCGTCGCCACGCCGTCCGGATTCGTCAGCGCCTGCCGGTGAAACTTCACCAGGGGCTGGCTGACGGCAACTTGGGCTTCAGGAATGGCCGCTCCGGCCGTGTCGAGCACCTTAACGGTTAAGGAGGTTGTATTTTGCGCAATTGCCGCGAAACACAAAATCAATGATAAGCATATAAGCTTAACCATAGTTAAGTGAACCATGTTTCTCATGATACATACTTTTCTGCTCTGATACTATTGGCTTCTTGAATTCGACGCGTCTCTGGAAGCTCGCCGCCCTCGTTCTGATCTATTCGTTCGTGGTCTATGGGCTGCCGCGGCCTGAATCCGTCTCGCCCGATGGCTGGCGGCTGACGGGCATCTTTCTAGCCACCGTCGCGGGGCTGATGCTGCAGCCGATCGCCGGGGGCGCCCTGGTCCTGATCGCCGTTACGCTGCTCACCGTCCTCACCAAAACCACGCCCCAGGTAGCGCTGGCCGGCTATGCCGACCCCACCAACTGGCTGGTGCTGGCCGCCTTTTTCATTTCGCGCTCGCTGATCAACACCGGCCTCGCCCGGCGGATCGCCCTCGGCTTTGTGCGGCTATTCGGCAAGAGCTCGCTCGGCATCAGCTATGCGCTGACGCTCACCGATACGCTGCTCGCGACGATCATTCCCTCGAACGGCGCCCGCGCCGGCGGCGTGACGTTGCCGATCTGCCGCTCCATCGCGGAACTCTACGGCTCGCAACCCGGCCCCACGGCCGCGCTGATCGGCAGCTTCCTGATGGCCGCCGTTTACCAGGGCGTTTGCGTCAGTTCCGCCATGTTCTATACAGGGCAGGCGTCGAATCCGCTGGCGGCCAAGATCGCGACGGAGTTCGGCGGCGTCAGTGTCACCTGGCTCAGTTGGTTTGCCGCCGCGTCGATCCCTGGCATCGCCTCGCTGGTCATCGTGCCGTGGCTCGTCTTCAAGCTCTATCCGCCCACGGTGCGCAAGACGCCGGAAGCGGCCGCCTTCGCCGCCAACGAACTGGCCTCCATGGGCGCGATGTCGGCGCACGAGAAGATCCTCACCGCCGTCTTCATCACCGTCTGCGGCCTCTGGATCACCACGGAATGGCACAAGATGGACGTCGCTATCTCGGCCCTGCTCGGTTCGGCGGCGCTGCTGCTCACCGGCGTGCTGACCTGGGAAGACGTCAAGAGCGAACGGTCCGCGTGGGACATCTTCATCTGGTACGGCGGACTGCTGCAGTTGGGCAAGCTGCTGAACACCACCGGCGTCACCAAAGTGTTTGCCCAGAATGTCAGCAGCCTGTTCGACACGCAGAACTGGCTTCTGATCTTCCTGCCGGCGCTGGTGATCTACTTCTATGCCCACTATGGCTTTGCCAGTATCACCGCGCACCTGCTGGCGATGTATCCGGCCTTCCTGGCGGTGCTGACGGCCAAAGGCGCTCCGCTGGGCCTGATGGTTTATTCGTTCGCCTGCTTCGCGAATCTCTCCGCCGGGCTCACCAGCTACGGCACCACGCCGGCGCCGATGTTCTTCGCGCAGGAATATGTCAGCTTCCGCGATTGGTGGCGGATCGGCTTCCTGGTGTCGCTCGCGAACTTCACCATCTGGGCGACGGTGGGCTTTGCCTGGTGGAAAGTCCTCGGGCTCTGGTAACGCTCAGGAAACGGCGGATCCGCAGCACTCGTTGACGACTTGCCGCAGTTGCTCGAGCACCAGCGGCTTGGTGAGATAAGCACGCATCCCCGCGGCCAGGCACTGATCCCGGTCGGACTCCATCGCATGCGCCGTCAGCGCCACAATCGGCGGCGCAAACGCTCCCAGATTGTGCCGGATATGCCGCGTGGCGCTATAGCCGTCGAGAATCGGCATCTGGCAATCCATCAACACCAG
>JBGAHE010000097.1:0-28641 GCA_044226365.1 Bryobacteraceae bacterium | reverse complement strand
CGGCATCGAGCCGCGTGTCCTCGCCCTTCTTGGCCAACTCCCAGGGCTTCTCTTCCATGATGAGACGGTCCAGGAAGCCGATCAGCGCCCAGATGGCTTCGAGCGCCTTCGAGAACTCGAAGCGCGAGTAGTAGCCTTTGGCGAGCGCGGTGGCGGTGGTGATCTGCTCGGCGACGTGATCGAGGATGGCCACCGTGGGGACGCGGCCCTGGCGGTACTGCTTGATCATCGACAGCGTGCGGCTGGTGAGATTGCCGAGGCCGTTGGCGAGGTCCGCGTTGTAGCGGGCGACCAGGGCATCTAGCGAGAAGTTGCCGTCCGAGCCGAAGACCACTTCGCGCAACAGGAAGTAGCGCAAGGCGTCGATACCGACAACGTTCGTGATCGGCGTGGCGCGCAGGAGGTTGCCCTTGGACTTCGACATCTTGTCGTTCTCAAAGAGCAGCCAGCCATGGGCGAAGATCTGCTTGGGCAGCGGCCAATCGGCGGCCATGAGGAAGGCGGGCCAGAAGACGGCGTGGAAGCGCAGGATTTCTTTGCCGATCAGGTGCAGGTCCGCCGGCCAGCGGTCCTCACCGTCGACGGCGCTCATGTAAGTCATCAGCGCGTCGAACCAGACGTAGAAGACGTGCTTCTCTTCGTTGGGGACGGGGATGCCCCAGGTGATGGAGGTGCGGCTGATGGAGAGGTCCTGGAGGCCGCCTTTGACAAAGGCGAGGACTTCGTTGCGGCGGATGTCGGGCTGAATGAAGTCCGGGTTCTTGTCGTAGAGTTCGAGGAGGCGGTCCTGAAAGGCGGAGAGCTTGAAGAAGTAGTTTTCTTCGGTGACTTCCTCGAGCGGGCGGCCGCAGATGGGGCACGGCTCGCCGGGCTTGGCTTCGTTGGCGTAGAGTTCGTCAGAGACGCAGTAGGCGCCGGTATAGCTGCTCTTGTAGACGTAGCCGCGTTCGAGGCAGCGGGTGAAAAGCTCCTGGACCTTCTTGTGATGCGCGGGATCGGTGGTCCGCTTGAAGCGATCGATTTGGAGGCCGAGGTCCACCCACTGTTTGCGGAACTCGTTGGAGATGACGTCGGTGAATTCCTGCGGCGTTTTGCCGACGGCCTTGGCGGCGCGTTCGATCTTCTGGCCGTGTTCGTCGGTGCCGGTGGTGAGGACGACGTCGTAGCCTTCTTCGCGCTTGAGACGGGCGATCACTTCGGCGGCGATGGTGGTGTACGTGTGGCCGATGTGCGGCGCGGCGTTCACGTAGTAGATGGGCGTAGTGAGATAGAACTTTTTCATCGGATGGCTTGGTAGGCGAAATGGGCGGCGGCGATGACGTCCTTGAGGGGGACGCGACGCTCGCGAGCGAGTTGGACGCAGTCGTCGTATTCAGGAGCGGCGGAGCCTTCGGCGGTGACCTTCATACGGACCTCGCCGAAGGGGGTGGTGACCGGTACGAGGCGGCGTTCGAGGACGCGGCGTTGGGCCGAGTACAGGCGGACGCCGAGCGTGGTGGTTTCAGCCAGAATCAACTGGCCGAGTTTCTCCTGATCTTCCGGGCGGGCGATGACGCGCAGCAGCGTGCCTTGCCGGTTCTTTTTCATTTGCAAGGGCTGCAGGGCGACGTCGAGGGCGCCTTCTTCGAACAGGCGGTCCATCGTGTAGCCGAGAACCTGGGGCGTGGTGTCGTCGATGTTGGCTTCGATGACGGTGACCGTGGTGGCTTCGACAGCGGCGGAAGCCTCGCCGACCATCACGCGCAAGAGGTTGGCGTGACCTTTGAAGTCTTTGGTGCCGGCGCCGAAACCGATCCTGTCGACTTTCATGGCCGGCATGGAGCCGAAACTTTCGGCGAGCGCGGCGGCAAAGGCCGCGCCGGTGGGAGTGGTGAGTTCGACGGTGGGCCCGGCGGAGTAGGTGGGGTGGCCGGTCAGCAGCTTGGCGGTGGCCGGAGCCGGAACGGGCATCAGGCCGTGCTCGCATTGCACGGTGCCGCTGCCGACGTTGACGTTGGACATATAGATGCGGTCGATGCCGAGCAGGTCCAGGCCATAGCAGGCGCCGACGATGTCGCAGATGGAGTCGACGGCGCCGACTTCGTGAAAGTGCACGCGTTCGAGGGAAATGCCGTGGACGGCGGCTTCGGCTTCACCCAACTTGTGAAAGACGCGCTTCGAGCGTTCCTTGGTGCTGGGGGGCAGGCCGGAATCGTCGATGATGCGGTCGATGTGGCTGAGATGGCGGTGCTTGCTGGTGGGAGGAGCTTCGACCACAAAGCGGGTCCCGGCGATGCCGGCGCGGCGGGTGGGTTCGACTTTGAAGGTCGCTTGAGTGCCGAGCGAATCGAGACCGGCGGTGAGAGCCTGAGCGTCGGCACCGGCATCAATGAGCGCGGCGACGGTCATGTCGCCGGCGATCCCGGAGAAGGCGTCGAAATAGGCAATTCGCACAGTGAAGTTTCCTCTGAACTTCTATCTTAGCGAGGTTCGGTACGCCGTTTCGCTACAATGACGTCCATGGCAAAAGCTCCTCGACGCAACTTCATCGCTTTGGCTGGCGCGGCGGCTGCCGCTCCGGCGGCTGCTCAGGCACAAACCGCGGCTGCGCCCGTGAAAAAGGTCCATTACAAGAACGGCAAGAAGCCGGAGAAAACGCCGTTGTTCAACGGCGGCGTGTCGTACGGCAACCTGCTGTTTGTGGCCGGCAAGGGCGCGCATTTCGAAGGCGACATCAAGGCGCACACCAAGCATGTGCTCGAAGAGGTCCGCAAGGAGCTCGAGAACGCGGGTTCGTCGATGAACAAGGTGCTGAAGTGCAATGTTTATCTGAACGATTTGAAGGACTACAAGGAAATGAACGAGGTGTTCCTCGGCTCGTTCGGCGATGAACCGCCGGTGCGCACGACGATTGCGGCGGCGGGCGGGATCCCCGGCAACTCGCTGGTGGAAATCGACGTCATCGCCTACATTTAGCAGCGGTTACGACTGGCGGAGCGTCTCAAGCTCCTCGAGGGTCTTCGGCCAATCCTTGCCCATGAGGCGGGAGAGACCGCGGTCGGCGAGGAGCTTGCCGGCCGTCTGGCAGCGCACGCAATAGTTGGTTTCGTTGGCCGCGTAGCGGATGCGCTGCACGGGTTCGCCGCAGCGCGGGCAGGGCTGGCGATACTTGCCGTGCATGGCCATCTCGGGGCGGAAGGCGGTGACTTTGGCGGGAAAGCCGTCGCCGGTCTCCTCACGTAAACGGTCGATCCACAGCTTGAGACAGTCGCGGGTGGCGACAAAGAGGCGCTCGATTTCAGCCGTGGTGAGTTTCTGCGTCTGGGCGATGGGCGAAAGCTGGGCGGCCCACAGGATTTCGTCCGAGTAGGCGTTGCCGATGCCGCTCAGGAGGCGCGGGTCCGTGAGCGTGCGCTTGAGGGTGTGATTCTCGCGGGTGAGGGCGGCGCGGAATTGGTCCAGCGTGGCGTCGAGGACTTCGAGGCCGCCGGGGTCGAAGGCGGCAGGGTCCCGGGTGAGGTGCAGCGAGGCGCGATGCTGGGTACCGGCTTCGGTCAGCGTTAACGTGCCAGTGCTGAAGGTGAACACAGCCTGACCGGGCTTGCGGCTGTCCCACTGCAGGCGGCCGGCGATCATCAGATGGAGGATGAGCCAAACATCAGGATCGAGCCCGATGGCGATGCGTTTCCCGATACGGCGAAGTTCCTTCACCTGGTGGCCGAGGGCTGCGCTGAGCGGCGGGTCGATCGAGCGGAGGAGGAACGGGCTCTTCAGTTTGACCGATTCGAGCGTGGCGCCCTTGATGCGGCGGTCGAGCGCATCGAGGTAGACGGTGATGTCCGGCAACTCCGGCATGAGGTCAGTTTGTCAGATGTTCGCCTCATTTGGTAAACTGAGAGACGTTGCGCAAATTCGCCCTTTCGGGGGCAGGCTGCGCAACCTTAAGGACACCAAATGCCCAAGCTCAAAACCCACAAGGGCGCGGCCAAGCGCTTCAAGAAGACCGGGACCGGGAAGTTCGTGCGCCGTCACTCGCACGCGCGTCACATCCTGACTTCGAAGGCGCCGGGTCGCAAGCGTCGTTTGGCGCAGGGTGCGGTGGTCGACAAGACCAATGAAGCCGCGCTCCGCCTGATGCTGCCCAACTAGCTGATTTCAGACAGATTCTTTCGAGTGCAGCCGGTGCTCCTCGCACGTGCCCGAGCCGCCTCGAACCCCCAGAAGGGGAACTAAAGGAGATAAAACGTGCCTCGCGTAAAACGTAGTACCAAGCGCCGGGATTACCGGCATAAAACCCTCCGCCTCGCCAAAGGCTTCTTTCTCACCAAGAGCAAACTGAACCGTGCCGCCCAGGAAGCGGTGGAAAAGTCGCTGAGCTATGGCTATGTCGGCCGTCGCCTCAAAAAGCGCGATTTCCGCTCGCTCTGGATCACGCGTATCAACGCGGCGTGCCGTTCGTGTGAGATTTCCTACAGCAAGTTCATGCACGGCCTGAAGAAGGCTGGCATCGAACTGAACCGCAAGGTGCTGGCGGATATCGCTTATCACGACGAAAGCGGCTTCCGCGCCTTGGCCACCAAGGCCAAAGCGGCTCTCTAGATTCTTCTCGCATCGCGCCAGTCAATCTTGTAGATTGTAGAGGATGGCTTCCACGGCCCAGTCTTCCGGCTCCTCGACCGCTCACAGCGACGAGTTTCCGTATTTGGCTCAACTCGAGCGGCGCATTGGGCGCTTGCTGGACTTGGTGGCCGTCCTCAAACAAGACCGTCAGCGTTTAGAACGCGAGAAAGCCGTGCTGCTCGAAGAACAGGCGATCGCCCTGCGCGACAAGACCATCGCCCTCGACGAGAAGGCCAGCGTGATCAAGGAACTGGCCGAAACCCGCGCTTCCCTCGCCGTTTCCGAAGCAGTGGCCAACGAAGCCAAGGTCGCCTTGGCGCAAGGCGCGTCGCCGGCGGAACTCGAGAAAGCCAAGGCCGACGCCGCCACGGCGAAGAAACAGGCTGAAGAAGCGCAGGCCGCGGCTCGTAAGTGGGCCGAACAGGTCGAGTTGCACAAGGCCGAGATCAGCCGCCTGAATGACGGCATTGGCCGTTTCCGTACCGAACGCGATCAGATTCGCGAGTCCCTCAAAAAGATGGCGAGCCAGATCGACATCGCCCTGCCCCATAGCTGAGCATGAGTAAGCAAACCGTTCGCGTCACCATCTTCGGCCAACCTTACAACTTGCGCGCGTCGGGCGATACGCGCGAGATTGAGGAATTGGCGTCTACGGTGGACGATCTGATGGGCTCGATCGCCTCGCAGACAGGCACTTCCGACCCCAGCCGCGCCGCCGTTCTCGCGTGTCTGCACCTGGCCGATCAGCTCAAAGCCGCACAACAGGAACTCTCCGGGGTTCGGGAGCGGGCCGATGAGCGCGCGCGCGTTCTCTGCCAGACGCTCGAGCAAGCCGAAGCGGACTTCAAAGCCGGCCGCTAGGCAAAAAATCAGAGAACTTTTCCGCGCTCAACACACTATTCAGTGTGACCCTCTTTTGCTGGCTTTGGCTGCTGCAATTGCCGTCTTCCCTGCCCGTCTACCGCGAGGATTCGCTGGTGAACGCCGCGTCGCAGACCAATGACCGGTTTGCCGCCAACTCCGTCCTGACGCTCTACGGGACGAACCTGAGCTTCAATACGTCGGGCGTCACGCCGCCGCCGGACCGTAAGGCCGGCTGGCTGTATCCGAACGAACTGGGTGGCGTGCGGCTGGTGGTGGGGACCGAGCGCGTGGAGCTGTTCTACGTGTCGCCGACGCAGATCAACTTCCGGCTGCCGCTGTTCCGGCCGGCCAACACGATGCTGCAGTTGATTCGCGATGGGGTGACTGGGCCACGAATTCCGCTGCGCATCCGCGATGTGGCGCCGGAGCTGTTCACGACGCCCGACAATTGGATCCTGGCGACCCGTCCGGACGGGTCGCTGGTGACCGCGGATAAGCCGGCCAAGCCCGGCGAGACGGTGGTGTTCTATGGGACGGGCTTCGGCAGCACGCTGGCCTCGTCCGTCGGCCTGCAGACGGCGGTGAATTGGCTGGAGCATGCGTCCGAATTCAGCGTGCTGGTGAACGGCGAACCGGTGCCGGGCCTCTACTACGTGGGCGTGACGCCGGGGTTCAGCGCGCTCTATCAGGTGAACTATACGCTGCCCGAAGGCAAGGGGACGAATCCGGAGATCCGCGTGTCGGCGCGCGGCGATCGCAGCCGCGAGGGGACGCGGCTGTGGGTAACGCCCTAGACGCGTGTGATGCGCGCGCCTTTGCGGAGGCTGTCCATGGCCATCACCAGCGCGATGTTGGTGCGCTGCGCCGTGTGGACGGGGGCGTTGGGCTCCCGGCGCGAGACGATGCACTCGAGAAAATTGCGGATGTGATAGCGGACGGCGGAGTTGAAGCTCTTGGGGTCGCTCTTGCCCTCGGACATCTTCAGTTCGAGCGCCTGCGGACTTTCGGGATAGACGGCGTAGTGCTCGCGGCCGACGTCGAAGCGGGCTTTGTGACCGTGGAACTGCGAGAGCTGGTCCAGGTAACCGCTGTAGCGCATGGCGTGATAGCCGACGGCGAAAGTGGCAAGGAAGGAGCCGAACTCCATGGCGATCGACGTAGTCTCGGGCACTTCGACTTTCGCAAGGTTCGGATTGGCGCCCGAAGCAGTAACGGCCTTGGGCGCGTCGGCGTTCATGAACCAGAGGATCAAATCAATGATGTGCGCCGCCTGGCCCACCATCAGGCCGCCCGAATAATCCCAGTAGTAATACCAGTTGAAGAAACGATGCGCGTCCATCTCGCGCGAGGGTGCGCTGCCGAGCCATTGCTTCCAGTCGAGGTCGCCGGCGAGGGGCTTGTCGGCGGGTGAACTGGCGTGGTTCAGCCAATAGCTGAGGACCAGATTGACCGGGCCTTGGGGCTGTTTGTCGAAGAGCTGTTTCGCTTCGATGAACAGGGGCGAACTGCGGCGCTGGGTGCCGACCTGGACGATGCGATTGGTCTTGCGGACGGCCGCGATCATGCGCTGGCCTTCGTCGATGGTGTGGGCCAGCGGCTTTTCGACATAGACGTCCTTGCCGGCTTCGACGGCGTCGATCATCATGCGGGCGTGCCAATGGTCCGGCGTGGCGACGACGACGAAGTTCAGGGACTTGTCTTCGAGCAGGCGGCGGTAGTCCTGATAGGGTTTGGCGCCGGTGGAGGCGCTCTTCAAACCGCGCTGCAGGTTGGGCTCATAGACGTCGCAGACGGCGGCCATCTCGGCGCCGATTTCTTTGAATTCGGTGGTGAGCAGATTGCCCCGGCCGCCGGCCCCGATGATCCCGCCTCGGGGCTGGGTTTGCATGGCCAGCGCCAGCGGGGAGGCGACAAGAAAAGAGCGTCTTTGCATGCCCCGCATGATACCGCAGGCGCTATGATCGGGGACGATGCTGACGGTACTTTTGTTCTTTGCCCAAACCTTGCCGGGGACGGCTCCGCTGGCGGCGGTGCCGGACCCGGCCGCGCGGATGCTGGATGGTCTGCACGCCTATGCCGACGCGCGCCTGGCGGGTGCTCCCGCGCGCCGCGCGCAGACGCCGCCCAGCCGCGAGAAGCTGCGCGAACTGATCGGCGCGGTGGACGCGCGCGTGGCGGTGGGCGACTTCGTGAGTCACGGCGACGGCATCCAGTGGCCGATCGTGGAGGGCGTCACCGGCGAAGGGACCCTCGACGCGGCCAAAGGCGCCGCCAGGTGCTACGAGATTGCGCTACATCCGGAGGCGGGGTCGGCGGAGTGCGCGGTGGTGCGGCCCATCCTGATCAGCGATCGCGTGGCGCTGACGGGCAATGCGCGACTGAACAAGCCATCCGTGCAGCCGCAACGCGAGTTCCTCTACCGCATGTCTTATCCGATGGGGCGGCATCCGCTGGGCTACGAGGTGCAGACGATCCTCTCGGTGGTGGATGTGCTGGCTCAGCGGACGCCGGCGCTGCCGATCCGCGTGACGGGCATTCAGGCGAGTGCCCTGCCCGCGCTGCTGGCCTGTGCGCTCGATGAGCGGATCAGCGAATGCACGGTGGCCAACCTCGAGATCGACCTCGACAACCTGAGCAAGAATCCGGTGGCTTACAACATCTGGCAATGGTCCGAGCATTTTGACCGGGACCGGCTGGCGGCGCTGGTGAAGCCGCGTCGGTTGAACCTGTCCCCCCGGACCCTGCGAGGGACGCCCGCCGAGGACACCGTGCGGACGGATCGGGTGTTTCGGCAGTGGGTGGATTACACGCAGCGGCTCCTGCGCGAGACCACCTGGACCCGTCCGGCTTGGTTCGCCAAGCTGGCGAAGGACGAAGCTCGCGAGCAGTTGCGGCAGACCTTCGGTGCGCTGCCCGAGGCGCTGGTCCCGGTGAAGGCCGAAACCCGGCAGCGTTACCACGAGCCGAAGTACACCGGCTACGAGGTGCGCATTCCGGTCGCCGGCACGGTGGAGGCCTATGGACACCTGCTGATCCCCACCGGCATGAAGCCGGGCGAACGGCGGGCCCTGGTGGTGACGCAGCATGGCCTGGAGGGGCGGCCGGAAGACACGATCCTGAAGGAGCCGACGCGCGTGGTGTACGACGAGTTCGCCCGCAAGCTGGTGGAGCAGGGCTACATCGTCTATTCGCCGCAGAATCCCTACGTGCTGGGCGAGCGCTTCCGGAATCTGCAGCGGAAGTCGAACCCGCTCGGGCTATCGATGTTCAGCTACATCAACGCGCAGCATCGGCAGGCGCTGAACTGGCTCGAGACGCTGCCGTTTGTCGACCCGCAGCGGATCGGCTATTACGGCTTGAGCTACGGCGGCGTGACGGCGCTGCGCGTGCCACCCTTCGAGCCGCGCTACAAGATGGTGATCTGCTCCGGCAACTTCAATGAATGGACGTGGAAGATCACCAGCATCGAGGACACTTTCAGCTTCATGTTCACCAAGGAGTACGAGGCGTTCGACTGGAACCTGGCGCCGCGGTTCGGGCATGCCGAGATGGCGGCGCTGATTGCGCCGCGTCCGTTTCTGGTGGAGCGCGGGCACTCGGATGGGGTGGGAATCGACGAGTGGGTGGCTTACGAGTTCGCCAAGACGAAGCGCTACTACGCGCAGGCGGGCGTGGAGCAACTGGCGGACATCACGTACTTCGACGGTCCGCACCGGATTCACGGCGAGTACGCTTACCAGTTTATCCACAAGCACTTAGGCGAGCCGATCTCGAAGTAGTGTGCGATTGGCCCGACGGAGTCCACGCAACCATCGATTAATCAATAACTTAGAGCTGGATTCGTAAGGCCGGATGAGAATCGCGCAACGCGGTCGCCTAGTACTTGAAATTCTGTGGGTAAGCCACAGAATTTCTGTGGATTTTATCCCGCGAGAGCCCGTCTCACCCACTCCGCATGGCGGAACCAGGCTTTCGCCCGGCCGACGTCGCGAAAGATCTGCTGCTTGAGCGCCGCAGGGTCCTTGAACTTGCGCTCCTCACGCACCCAGTGCAGGAACTCGACCTGGATGCGATGCGGGCTGGGGGGATCAAGCGTGGAGAGCAGGAACGTCTCGACCGTCAAGGCCTCGCCCTGGAAAGTCGGCCGGACACCGACGTTGGTGATCGACTCCCACTGCCGGCCGGTGTCGATGCAGCGCGTGCGGGTGACGTAGACGCCCGGGCGCGGCAGCATGGCGTCGCCCCAGTCGAGATTGAGCGTGGGGACCGTCTGCTCGCGGCCGATGCCAAAGCCGGTGACGACGCGTCCGGTGAGCGCGTAGAACCGACCCAGGTAGCGGGCCGCCTTGGCGACGGCGCCCTGCTCGAGCAACCGGCGAACCAGCGTGGAGGAGACAACCTCCTGGCGGTCCACAAACTCGTTCACCACCTCGACGCCAAAGCCGAGCCGCTTCCCTTCCTCTTTGAGGAGCTCGACGTCGCCGGATTGCTTGCGCCCAAAGCGGAAGTTCGCCCCAATGACGACATAGCGGGCCTGGAGTTGGCCCACCAGGATGCGTTCGACGAACTCGCGCGGCTCGAGGGCGGCGAGTTCCTTGTTGAAGGGCGCGATGAAGACTTGCTCGATGCCGAACTCGGCCATGCGTTCAGCGCGCTGCTCGTGGGTGGAGAGGAGCTTGGGGGCACGGTCCGGGGTGACGACCTGCGTGGGATGCGGGTCAAAGGTGAGCACCGAAGGAGTGAGGCCGCGCTCGCGTCCATGCTTGGTCACCCGGCGGAAGAGTTGCTGGTGCGCCAGGTGCGTGCCGTCGAAGTTGCCGATGGTGACGGCGCACGGGCGCGGGAGAGTGGCGCCGGGCTGAAGGCGGATGAGGTCGGCGAGCGGAGCCGGCGACACGGGGATCTTCAAGCCGTCGTAGGCGAGGTGGACGTGCGCGGGCAGCAGACTTTCGGTCTGGACATGGCCGAGATCGTGGGAGATGTGCGTGAAGTAGGCGCGGCGAGGGGCCAGTTGCTCGACGTACTTGAGCGAGCGCTCGACGGTGGAGTGGGTGGGGTGTGGCTTGTGGCGCAGAGCGTCCAGGAAGAGTACGTCGAGACCGCGGAGTTGCGCCATGGACTCGGGCGGGATTTCGCTGTGGTCCGTCAGATAGGCCGCCCGGCCGAAGCGATAGCCGACGGAGTTACCGCGCCCGTGCTTGAGGGCGATCGGCTGGAACTCGAGGCCGAAGAGGTCGAAGGGTTGGCCGTCGAGCTGGTTGACGTTGATGCGCGGCCGCGAGCTTTCGGTCTCGCCGGTGAAGAAGATGTAGCTGAAGACGCGCTCGATGACTTCGAGCGTTTCACCGGCGGCGAAGATCGGGATGGTGCCTTGCTGGTAGAAGTTGAAAGGGCGCACGTCGTCGAGGCCGAGGATGTGGTCGGCATGCGAGTGGGTGTAGAGGATGGCGTCCAGCCGGCCGACCTTTTCACGCAGCATTTGCTGGCGGAAGTCGGGCGTGGTGTCGATCAGCACGACGCGGTCGTTGTACTCGATGAGGACGCTGGGCCGCAGGCGCCGGTCGCGGGGATCGGCACTGGTGCAGACGTCGCAATGGCAACCGATCGTCGGAACGCCCACGCTGGTTCCCGAGCCCAGCACAGTGAGCCGGACGTCGATCACTGGTTCCCTTGGCTGAGGCCCACGTATCGGAAGCGCAATTCCGTCACCGAGTTTTCGAGCAGGCGCTGCTCGGGCAACGAGAGGTTGCCCTTCGTCTTTTCCTCGAGCATCGCCAGCAGGTCGATCAAGTGCCGCGCCTGATTGAGGTCCTGCCGCTTTTCCTCGCCGGGAAGCTGGATCAAGCCCAGCGAGACTTCGGCCTGCATGCGCAGCGAGTAAATCAGAAATTCAAAGGTAGCCGGCGGAAGGCCGGGTTGCTGTTCATCACTCATGCAGTCTCTATTTTAGTGGGTCCAGGCGGGAGAGAGCCCAATGCGCCATCTGCTGAACGTATTCGTCGGGATGCCGGGCAAGGACGTTGAGCGCCGGACGAAAGTCCTCCCGCGGCGCGTTGCCCATGGCGATGGCCACGTTGCGCAAAAAGCCGCGATGCTTGGCGCGCCAGACCGGTGTGCGGCGATAGCGAGCTTTGAACTCGTCTTCGGTGAGGAGCGCGAGCTGGGCGAGGTCTTCGGCGGGGTGGAGCGGCGCGAAGGGCGTCGAGGAGGCCACCGGTGCGCGACGATTCCAGGGGCAGACGTCCTGACAGATGTCGCAGCCGAAGACATGGTCGTCAAAACGTTCGCGCAGAGGCTCCGGCGCGGGCTCGCGCGCTTCGATCGTGTGATAGGAGATGCACAGGCGCGAGTCGAGCTCCCAGCCGTGGGCGCCGGTGGTGGGGACGATGGCCGCGGTGGGGCAGGCATCGATGCAGCGCGTGCAGCTGCCGCAACGGTCCGGCGCAGGTTCGCGGGTGGGAGCGAGCGGTAGCGACGTCAGGATCTCGCCGAGGAAGAACCAGCTGCCGGCCTGCTGATTGATCAGGCACGTGTTCTTGCCGATCCAGCCCAGGCCCGCGCGCCGGGCGAGGGCGCGTTCGAGCACGGGGACGGTGTCGACGCAGACGCGATAGTCGTAACCGGCGGGGAGTTGCTGTACCAACGCCTCCAGACGCTCTCGGAGGACGTCGTGATAGTCGAGGCCCCAGGCGTAGCGCGAGATCGGCGCAGGCGGATGCGCCGTGTTGTAGAGCGCGGCGCCGACGATCACTGACTGCGCCGTCGGCAGGATCTGGCGGACGTCGGCGCGCTTCTCGCCGCGATGGTCCGTCAGGTAGCCCATGCCGGCCGCATTGCCACGCGCCGCCCAATCCAGGTAGTAAGCGTGTTCGGCCAGGGGCGAGGCATCGGTGACGCCGATCAGGTCCAGACCGCACGCCGCGGCGAACGCCGGCAGGCTGGCTTCAATCGACACGCAGGCGCACCGTTTTGCGCGTGGAGGTAAGGCCGGAGACGATCTCGACGCGCTGCAGTGGGACGCCGTACTCGTCAGCCAGGAAGCGGCGCAGCGCCTCGTTGGCTTTGCCGTTCTCCGGCACCGCTGCCACGCGGATCTTGCGAGTGCCATCGGACATCGTTCCGGCGGCTTCGGTCTTCGAAGCCTTGGGAACCACCTTGATGGTGAGCATGACGTCGGGCATTGGCGTCCGCTACTCGAAGTCGATCGAGGCAATCACCACTTGCGGGAGCGCCTGGTTCCAGCTTTCGGCCAGGCTGTCGAAGGCGAGGCGGAAGGGCTTGGTTTCGCCGGGCTTCAAGCCGCCGGTGGCTGCGCGGACGATCGGCTGGCGCTCGCGGCCAACCACCTGCCCGTAGGGGTCGTAGAAGATGCAGTTGATCTCCACCTGCTTGAGCGCGCGGTCGCCTTGATTGCCGATGGTGCCTTTGATCTCGATGAGCTTAGCGCCATTGAAGGCTTCGGCCTCCGTCATGCCGACGTCGCCGAGGGCGAGGTGCTTCACATAGGCTTTCGCTTCGGGCGTGATCGCCGCGGCTTGCTTGAGCGGCACGGGCCGCGTGAGCCAGTAGACGCCGCCGCCCACGAGCAGAAGAGCCGGAATTAGGATCAGCGCCCAGCGGCGCAGGTCGCCGCGCAGGTCACTGGCCACTGACCGTCATCTCCCGAATCAGCAGCGTGGGCGCGGCCATGGTGCTTTGGAAATGCAGGTCCGAGCCAATGGCATCGATCGAATGGAGCATTTCCATCAGGGTACTCGCAATCGTGACCTCGCTGACGGGGTAAGCCAGTTCGCCGTTCTCGATCCACAGGCCTTGCGCGCCGCACGAGTAATCGCCGTTGACGATGTTGACGCCGTGCCCGAGCAATTCCGTGACGTAGAGACCCGTTCCCGCTTGCCGAATCACTTCCTCCGGAGACAGAGAACCCGCTTCGAGATAAAAGTTTCCGTTCATTACGTAAGCCGCGCCGGACAGGCCGCGGCCGGCGTTGCCGGTGCTGCGGAGGCCGAGTTTGCGGGCGGTGTAGGTGTTGAGCAGATAGCTCTTCAGGATGCCCTTCTCGATCACTACCGTGCGCCGCGTGGGAATGCCTTCGGCGTCAAACGGAGCCGTGCCCCACAGGCCGGGCATGGTGCCGTCGTCGATGATGGTGACATTTTCGCTGGCTACGCGCTCGCCGAGTTTACCGGCCAGGAAGCTCGAGTCGCGATAGATCGAATCGCCATCCACGGCCTCGCCGATGTGCCCGAGCAACTGGCGCGCGATGCGCGGCTCGAACACAATCGGTACCTTCTGTGTGGGGACCTTGCGAGCGCCGAGACGGCGGAGCGTGCGCTGGGCAGCGATGCGGCCGACGTTCTCCGGCGTATCCAGTTGGCTGGGTCCGCGGCCACTGGTGTACCAATAGTCGCGCTCCATGGCGCCATCCTGGCTCGCCACCGGCACGGCCGAAAGCGAGCACTGCGAGTTCGCGTAACTGCCGGCAAAGCCGCGGGAGTTGGCGAAGTAACGGCGGGAAATGCCCGAATCAAAGGACGCGCCTTCGGACTTGTCGATGCGCGGATCGTAGGCCAGAAACGCCGCTTCGGCGCGCCGGGCCTGTTCAATCTTCTCGGCCGCCGAGAGCGACGACACGCCCTCGTCCAGCAACCGCAGATCGGTCGTGAGTTGGCCGAACTCGCCCGGTTCGGGCAAGCCCGCGTGCGGATCTTCACCGGTCAGTTGCGCGTTATCCACCGCCGAGGTCACCATCAGGCGGATGCCTTCCGGCGTAAGATCCGAGGTGTAGGCCGAACCGCTGCGCTGCCCGATCAGGACGCGCAAGCCGGCCGAACGCGACGTCGCCTCCTGCAGCTTTTCGATGTCGCCAAGACGAATGGCGGCGGAGAACTCTTCGCCTTCCACGATGGTGCATTCGGCATCGGTGGCGCCGGCGGCGAGCGCCTGCCGCACCACATCTTGAGCCAGGTCGAGCGGCTTCATGCCGTGCCTCCCACGGTCATGCGATCGATCTTGGTGGTCGGCATGCCGACGCCCACCGGGACGCTTTGCCCTTCCTTGCCGCAAATGCCGATGCCTTCATCGAGCTTCAAATCGTTACCCACCATGCTGATGTACTTGAGCGCTTCCGGACCATTGCCGATCAGCGTGGCGCCGCGCACCGGGCGCGTGACCTTGCCGTCTTCGATCAGATAGCTTTCCGACGCTGAGAAGACGAAGTTGCCGTTGGTGATATCCACTTGGCCGCCGCCGAAGTTGACGCAGTAAATGCCGTTGGGCACGGAGCGGATGATGTCTTCGGGCGCGGATTCCCCGGCGAGCATGAACGTGTTGGTCATGCGCGGCATGGGGATCGACTGATAGCTCTCGCGGCGACCGCTGCCGGTGTTGGGGGCGCCCGTCAGACGGGTGCTCAACTTGTCCTGCAGATAGCCGCGCAGAACGCCGTTCTCGATCAGGACATTGCGCTGCGTGGGCGCGCCTTCGTCATCGAGGTTAAGGCTGCCGCGCCGGCTGGCCATGGTGCCGTCGTCGACAACCGTGCACAGTTCGCTCGCCACCTTCTGGCCGATGCGGTTCGAGAAGGCGGACACGCCCTTGCGATTGAAGTCCGCTTCGAGGCCATGCCCGACGGCTTCGTGCAGCAGCACGCCGGGCCAACCGGGGCCCAGCACGACGGTCATTTCGCCGGCGGGGGCTTCGACGGAATCGAGCATGACGATCGCCTGGCGGGCGGCTTCGCGCGCAAAGTGCTCCGGCGTCTTGTCGTTCAGGAAGAAGTCGAACTCCACGCGACCGCCGCCGCCGGCATAGCCGGACTGCGGCAGGTCGTTGCCTTGACGCGCCAGCGCTGAGACGTTCAGGCGCGCCATGGGCTGCGTGTCGTGATTGATGACGCCGTCGGACGTGGCAATCAGGACGTGCTTCACCTGGTCGGCGTAGGTGGAGGTGACCTGGAAGATGCGAGAGTCGTAAGCGCGCGCGGCGGCGTCCGCCCGCTTCACCAGTTCGACCTTGGTACGCAGGCCGATTTCGGTGGGCGCAGTCAGGACCGGATAAAGATTGCGCTTGTCGCCTTCGAGCAGGCCGTGCTTGAGGACTTGCGCGGGTCCGCTGGCGATGCAGGCGGCGACGCGGGCCGCGTGTTCGATGCGTTCGGGCGCCAGATCGTCGGAGTAGGCGTAGCCGGTGCGCTCGCCGGAGATCACGCGGATGCCCACGCCCATGGTGACGCCTTGCGACGCGCTCTTGACGATGCCTTCGTCGAGGGTGATCGCGCTGGTGGCGACGTATTCGAAGTACAGGTCAGCGTAATCGCCGCCTTGAGAAAGGGCTTCGCCCAGATAATTTTCGAGATCAAGCTCCGTGATCGCGAACTTGCGGGCGAACTGCGAGTCGGCAAGTGCCATGACTTCATCGTACCATGCGCCGGCGGCTCCGGCCGCGGATACGTACGTTTCTATTGACGAATACGTACGCCCCTAATAGACTGAATTCATGACGGTTACCGCCACCGAGCTTCGGCAATCCATCTATACGATTCTCGACGGGGTCCTGGCGACGGGGGTGCCCGTGGAAATTGTGCGCCATGGCCGGAAGCTGCGGATCGTTCCGGCAGACCCGCCTTCGAAGCTCGCCCGGCTGGTGAAGCGCGATTGCATCGTCGGCAATCCGGATGAACTGACGTCGATCGATTGGAGCGCCGCGTGGAAGCCGGGGATCTAGTCTATCTGGACACGAGCGTGGCCATTTGGCTCTACGCCGGTTTGGCGGATCGGCTCACGCCTGCCGCCCGCCTGGCGATTGAAGCCGGCCGTCTGTGTGTGTCGCCCGCCGTGGTGCTTGAAGTCACCGCACTGCGCGAAGCCAGGCGATTCAGCCATCGCGCCGAGGACCTGGTACAGCAACTCGGCAAGCAACTCGGCGTCACCGTGTGCGACCTGGGCTTTCCGCAGTTGGCCGCGGCGGCCGTCGGACTCTCCTGGGCGCGTGATCCTTATGACCGCCTGATCGTGGGTCATGCCGTGGCGCAGCAAGCCTGCCTGGTGAGTGCCGACGATACCATTCGCCAACACTACGAGCGTACGATCTGGTAATGCGCACTTTGCTGGGCCTCACCGCCGTCACCCTGGTTCTTGCCTGCATTCTGTTGATGCTCTCGCCGCCCCATCCGGAGCAGGCGCAGTTGGGCTACCGGTCAAGCGCGTTCGCGTTGCAGATGGCGCGGGACTGGCCCACGCTCACCATCATCCTCGCCACGCCCGCCCGCGACGGCTTCCGGCTTTACACGCTAATCGACTTTGCCTTCATCGCGGCCTACGGCGCCCTGTGGCTGCTGATGGGCTGGCGCTTCGGCGAGCGCGCGTGGCTCAAGTGGATCATCGGCGCGTGCATCCTGGGCGCGGTGCTCAGCGATGTGGCCGAGAACCTGGCGACGTTGCGCGTGCTCGCCGTGAGCAGCGGCTACACGAATGAGATGGCGCTCGACATTCGGAGCTGGGCGCTGACGAAATGGATCCTGCTAATGCTCGGCTGGCTGATGCTGGCGGTGGCGCTGTTGACGCATCGCCTGCCGGTGGTGGCGGTGGGGTATCTGTTTGCCGCGGGCATCGTCGCGACGGCCTACTTCACCTCGACGGTCGTGCTGGAACTCGTAGCGCCAGTGCTCGCCGTCACATTGGTGGTGCAAGCAGCGTTCTTTATTCGGCGTAGTGGAACGGCGCGGGCATGAAGCAGAGGATGAACAGGATCACCGCGGCGATGGCCCAACGTTGACGCAGCGAGTCCAGGCCAACCTCGTCATGGATGTAAGGGTGCTTGCGGCCCAGGCGATACAGGATCGCCGCCCACACCCACCACGGCCACCAGAAGAAGCCCAGCGGCACCAGCATCGCCAAAAAGATCCAACTGCGGCGCTGGTAGCGTTCGCCGAACCACGCATAGAGAATGTGCCCGCCATCGAGTTGGCCGATCGGCAAGAGGTTAAGCGCCGTGGCGAACATGCCGGCCCAGGCCGCGCGCGCAATCGGATGCAGCGCAATGTCGGCTGAGGTGGCGTGAGGAAAGACGATGGCCTGAGCAAGCATCAGCAACAGCGGCTGGCCAAAAATCATGTCGCCGCTTTCAGCGATGCCGGGGATCACGCGCGAGTACCACAGGCCGATAAACAAGCACGGCAGCAACGCCGCAAAGCCGGCCATTGGACCGGCGACGCCGACGTCGAAGAGGTCGCGGCGGTTGTAGATCATGTGGCGAATGCGAATGAAGGCGCCGAACGTCCCGATGAAGCTGGGCGCGGGCAGGAAGTAAGGCAGCGACGCGTTCAGATCGTAACGCACGCAGAAGTAGTAGTGACCGAACTCATGCGCGCCGAGGATGAACAGCAGCACGAGAGCGAACGGTAAGCCGTCCCACAGCAGCGCTGGACGCGAGAGAGGATCAAGAATGGCAAGAATATCCTCTTCCAGCCGGAACGCTGGCAGGTTGTGTTCGAAGTTATAAGCGATACGAGCGCCGGCGGCACTGGCCGTCAGCAGAGTAGCCAGGAAGAGCAGGACGTGCAGCCAAAGGCGCGCGTCTCTGGGGATCCATCTCAAGGGCTTGGTGCGTTACTGGAGGGACTGCAGTTCCTTGCCCGGCTTGAAGCGCACGGCCTTGCCGGGGGGGATGGCGACTTCAGCACCCGTACGATGCCGGTCTTGCGCGGGCGAACGTTGAAGATTCCAAAGCCACGGAGTTCGATGCGCTCACCTTGAGCAAGGGCGCGCTTCATCGTTTCGAAGACGGTTTCGACAGCCATTTCGGCTTTCGTCTTAGTGATGCCGGTCTTGTTAACGACCTCGTTAATAATATCGAGTTTGATCATGAAGCGGATTCCGATCTGGCACTGTGCGCTGGAGAACAAATCGCCTCCGATACACAGCAAACCTCATGATAGGATTAGGGTTAGCACCTTGTCAAGTTCGATTCCCATTGAGAGCGCTCCCGTCCGGCCCACAGCCGACGCCTTCCGCCGGGCCTGCGGCCGCTTTGCCACCGGGGTGGCCATCGCCACCACTATGGATGCGGAAGGCACGCCGCACGGCCTCACGATCAACTCTTTTTCGTCGGTGTCGCTGGACCCGCCGCTGGTCCTGTTCTGCCTGGACCGCGCCTCCCAGGCTCTGACGGCCTTCGAGCAGTCAACTGGTTTTATTATCAACCTCTTACACAAAGAGCAGCAGGACCTCTCGCAACGCTTTGCCTCGCACCGCGGCGACCGTTTTGCCGGCCTCGAATGGCGCCGCGGACTCACCGGCGCGCCCGTCATTCCGCACTCGCTCGCCGTCATCGAATGCAAGCGCCACTCGATGCTCGACGGCGGCGACCACATCATCTTTCTGGGCGAGGTGGTCGCCGTCGCCGCCCGCGATGGCGATCCGCTGCTCTATTTCGCTGGGCGCTACCGGCACCTGGGCGAATAACGCCGCGTGGGCTAGAATCGGGAGATGCCAACCACCCGCCGGGGACTCTTCCGCCTGCTTCCTCCCGCCTGGTTCGCCTATTCCCAGGCGCTCGAGGCCGCTGAATCGCACGAAACTTACTGGCACTTAATCAAGCGGGAATTTCCGCTCGATGAATCCCTCGTCTATCTGAACGCGGCCAATGTTTGTCCGGCGTCCCGCATGGTGCTCGATCGCTACCAGCAGTTTTTGCGTGACTTCCACGCCAACCCGTCCTTTCAAAATCGCGAAAAATACGTACCGCTCGAAGACCGCCTGCGCGGGAAGCTGGCCGGCTTGTTGCGCGTGGCGGCCGACGAAGTCGCGCTGACGCGCAATACCAGCGAAGGCTCGAACCTGGTGGTGCGTGGCATCGATCTCAAGCCCGGCGACGAAGTGATCATTACCAGTCACAACCATCCGTCGAACAACGACTCGTGGAAGGTGCGCGCGCAGCGCGAGGGCTTCAAGGTGGTCACCGTCGAGGTGAAGGTGCCCGCCGTGTCAAGCGCCGCACTGGTTGACTCAATCAAGGCCGCCCTCACCCCGCGCACGCGCGTCATCGCCGTCACCCATCTCACCAGCACTACCGGCATCCGCTTCCCTGCCCGGCAGATCGCCGCCCTCGCCCGCGAACGCGGCATCTGGATGCACCTCGATGGCGCACAGAGCTTCGGCGCCTTGGACGTTAACCTGAGCGAGATCGACTGCGACTCGTACTCCGCCAGCGCGCACAAGTGGCCCATGGGACCGCTGGAAGCGGGCTTGCTCTATGTCCGCGCCGCGCGGCAAAAAGAACTGTGGCCGTCGATCGTCACCGCCGGCTGGAGCGACAAGCTGGTGGGCGCGCGCAAGTTCGAAGTCTTCGGGCAGCGAGACGACGCACGCCTGGTGTCGTTCGAATCGGCCGCGGATTTCCTCGCGCTGATCGGCACGGCGAAGATCGAAGCGCGCCTGGCCGAACTCACCCGCCGGTTCAAGAAGCACGTCGGCGAGATCGAAGGCACGCTGCTGCGCACCAACACGGACGCGGCGCTGGCGGGCGGCGTGGTGAAAGTGGACCTGCCGAAGCACGACGTCAAGCAGGTCTACGACAAACTCTGGAACGACCATCGCATCGCCATTGCCCTGACGCCCACGGGCGACTCGCGCGGCTTGCGCTTCTCGCCCCATGTCTACAATACGACCGCCGAGATCGATCGCGCCGCCGAGGCGCTGCGGAAGGTCGCGAAGGCTTAAATGGATCGCTTATATCTTTCTTACTGGATGCGCGGTTACACCGAGCACAATATGTTGCGCCACTTCGCGACGGTGCTGCGGAAGTTTCCCTTTTCGCGGCTGTCGTCGTCGATTCAGTTGCGCGTGTTCGAGGACGAGTTGGTGGAGCCGCCGGTGTTCGAGCGGCTCTATGACGGTCCGAATCATCTGGACACGCTGATCGAACAAGCGCGCGAGCATCAGGCGCCGAACTACGGCTACGAAGTGGAAGCGCAATGGGACCTGTGGCAGTGGGCGAACAACGAATGGAAGCTCGCCCCGGTCCGGGTATCGCTCTTCTGTTTCGGGCCGTCGTTCGACGCGCTGAATCGCGATCACCTCGAAGTGGACTTCGGGCTCGAATCGCACTTTCTGCCGCAGCCGGCCACTACCGGCAATAGCCTGCCGATGGTGCAATCGAACATTCGCAGCTTGCTGAAGTTTGTGGGCGACCTGGACGACACGCTCGCCGCCGAGCGGCGTCAGCTTTGGTCCGAGTCCGGCGATAACTTCGCCGCCAGGCTCGAGTCGGCGCTCGCGATCACGGGCGGCTGATCCGCTTCTTCGGGCGCCTGAGGGCGATCGGCCAGCAGGCGCTCGATTTCAGCGTGCAGCATGTTCGGCAGAAACGGCTTCTGAAGGAAGGCGACACGCGCCGCCTCAGGAAAGCCGGTGGGCTGATACGGGTAGCCGCTCATCAACAAGACGCAAAGATGGGGCTGCAGGTCCAGCGCGGCCTTCGCCAGGACCGCTCCGTCTTCGTGGCCGAGCGTCAGATCGGTGACCAGCAGGTCCGCTGGCTGTGCGCGCAGCGCTTCGAGGGCTTCGGCCGGTTGGCGATAGCAAATCGCATCGAGGTTCAGACGTTTGAGATAGCGCACCAGCAAGGTCGCCAGCGACACTTCGTCCTCCACCAGGACGATCCGCGGCGGCACACTCGGGGACACGGCTTCTACCAGAGCGACACCGGCAGGTCAGACGGCGTGAAGACCACCCCTACCGCGATGCGATTGCCATTCAGGTTGTATAAGTTTGCTTGCTGAGAGGCGGCGGTGGTGCTCGAATTGCGGCGATCGTAGCGGGCGGTGAACTGCGTCCAACGCGCAGCCTGCCAGCCGATGCCGACGCCAACGTTGTGCGTCGTGAAGTTCCCGCCGATCAGGCCGATGCCGCGCAGGCGGCTGTAGGTGTAACCAGTATCGAAATTCACCTTGCGGCTGACGCGGCGCTGGAAGCTGACGGTACCATTATCAGCCTGGGAGGTGAGAATGATGCCGTTGCCCGGGTTGATGCTGCGGGAAGCCATGAAAGTGAGGGTTCCGATGCGTGAAGTGCGGGCCAGCGAGAGAACCGCCGAAGGCAGAAGATTCTTTCGGTAGAAGACCTCATTGCCGACGCTCACGCCGATGATCGCGGCGATCACCGGATCGATCTGTACCGTCCTCTGTCCCAAAGTTTCGACGCGCATGACGCCGCCCTGGAGGTTCAACTCCCAGTGGCGCCCGAGTTGCTTGCCGATGTAGGCGTTCAGACCGTGAATATAGGTGTCGCCGAAAGCCCGGGAAAACTGGAAGGTCATGAAGTTGTAGTTGGCGCCAACGGTGAGCGTCTTATTGATCCGGTGAGACAGGTCCATACGGGCCTGGGTGCCGTTCACCCCAAAGAGCGCCGAGTTGCTGCGCTTAACCAGGTAGCCGCCCCCCGAAAACGTCACGGACGTGCGATTAGTGAACCCATAGCTCAGCGCCAGGTTGCCGTTACCGTAATTGGTGCGCAGATCGAAGAGCGAGTTCACTGGCAGGCCGGGCTGGAAGATGGCGTTGCTCTGGCTGGGTTGCGCATAACCACCGTAGGCGCGATTGGTGGTGCCCGCCTGAAC
The DNA here is from genome assembly GCA_044226365.1 of Bryobacteraceae bacterium. Taxonomy (GTDB): domain Bacteria; phylum Acidobacteriota; class Terriglobia; order Bryobacterales; family Bryobacteraceae; genus JALHNI01. Next base: position 6,561 of record JBGAHE010000097.1, on the reverse strand, counting down.
CGACGCTTCGAACATCACCCGCCGCCGCAGCAGATTGCTGTAGCTCATGCCTAGCGACTGATCAGTGCCGTTCCACATGGACTGATTCGTATAGTGCCGGTAGTCGCCGTTGTACGAAATCTGAAACTGCTGGCGGCGCCACTGTTTGGTGCCGTATAGCCCACCGAAGACTTCCGCGCCGGCGGCACCCCGCGTAAAGATGCTGCCGTTCGGGCCGGGAACAAATGACGTCAAACCGCTGTCATAAATCGCATTGGCACCCGCAAACGCACGAATGCTCAACTCGTCGCCCTGGCGCTGTCCGCTTCGTCCGCCGCGCCCCAGAATCGACGGTCCGCCAAAGCCACCGCCGCCGCCCATGGAGCCGATCCCCTGCGCGAGTACCTCGCCAGCAGACCACAACAACACCAAGACCGCTCCGAATTTCACTCTCAGCTTTCCTCCTCGGCGACCGGTTGCCCACGGCCGTTCCATTTGCGCCCCGCCCACGTGGCGCCAGCTTCTTTTCAGTCTGAGCGATACCCCTAGTACTGTCAAGCAGGGGAAACCCTTAGACCTCACGCCAACATCTTGAAAAAGAAGTAACATCCAGTCAGGACTGCACGTCCCAGGAGGCACATGACGAAACCAGCCTTGTTTGCTATGGCCATCTCTACGCTGATGGCCGCCGATCTGCCGGTCACCCAGGTGGTGCTCTACAAGAACGGCGTTGGCTATTTCGAACGCTCCGGCGAACTCCGGGCCGGCGAGGCCGCCCGGCTCGACTTCAAAGCCTCCGACATGAACGACGTCCTGAAGTCGCTTTCCGTCTCCCAGAGCGGCGGAGGCCCAGTGACCGGCCTGCGCTACGACTCGAGCGAGCCGCTGGCCAACAAACTGGCCGAGTTTCCGTTCCGGGTGACCGACGGGCAGTCCTTGAGCGCCTTCCTCGACCAGTTGAAGGGCGCCACCGTTACCCTGAAGCTGCTAGCCGGCGAAAGCGAGAGCGGCACGATCGTCTCGGCGCGCCGCATGGCCGCCGACGCGCAGCGCGTGGAGCGAGAGTGGCTCGTGCTGATGCTCCCCTCCGGCGAACTCAAGACCTTCGACCTCGCCCTCGTCCAGACCCTCAAGCTGGCCGACCCGGCTCTCGAAGCCGACCTCCGCCGCTTCCTGGGGACCCTCACCGCCTCCCGCTCGCGCGACAAAAAGAGCGTCTACCTGGACTCCACCAATGACCGGGCCCGCAACGTCTCGCTCAGCTACATGATCCCCACGCCGGTCTGGAAGTCCAGCTACCGTCTTATCTTCCCCGCCACCGGCGAACCGACTCTCGAAGGCTGGGCCATCGTTGACAACACCACTGGCGAAGACTGGAGCAAGGTGCAACTGTCGCTGGTCAGCGGACGGCCCGTCAGCTTTATCTCGCGCCTCTACGAACCCAAGTACGTGGCCCGCACCACGGCGGACCTCGCGGAAGACCAAGTCCAGGGACCGACGGTCTATGCGGCGGGCGTCGCCGGAGGCGCTCCGGGCGGCGTCGCGATGGCCGAAGCGGCCAATGCACCTCGCGCGCAATTTGAACGGCTGGGTCAGCTTCGCGCCAAGGCCGCCGCTCCGGCCCCTCCGCCTCCCCCGGGCGGAGTGATGGGTGGCATCATGAGCGATCTCAAAAGCACGGTGGAGGTCGCCACCGAAGCCCGCGAGCTTGGCGACCTGTTCGAGTACCGTTTCTCGACGCCCGTCAACGTCCGCAAAAGCGAGTCGGTGATGCTGCCCTTCGTTCAACAGAAGCTCGCCGCGCGCAAACTGCTCATCTACACCTCGGGCCAGCCTTCGCAGAACCCGATGTCCGCTGCGTCGTTGGTGAACTCCACCGGTAAGACGCTCGACGGTGGCCCGATCACCGTATTCGACGCTTCGGCCTACGGCGGCGAAGCGCTGATGGAAACGCTCAAAGCCGGCGACAAACGCCTGATCAGCTTCGCCACCGACCTGGGCACGCGCGTCACCACGAACATGGAGTCCGGCAGCGAGATGGTCCGCGAGATCAAAGCCAAGGACGGCATCCTGACGGCGAAGCGCGCCATCCAGCAAACCACCACCTACACGATCCGCAACGTCGATGCCCGCGCCAAGACGCTGTTGATTGAGCATCCGCTCAATTCACAGTCCAAGCTGCTGAGCGACGTGAAGCCGGTCGAGACCAACGCCAGCCACCATCGCTTCGAGGTGAAGCTGGCGGCGAAGGCCGACGAGAAGTTCGTCGTTCGCGAAGAAGTGATTCTGGACCAGGTGGAGTCCATCAGCAGCCTGGGCGAAGACCAGTTGCTGATCTACGTCAACAACAAGTCGCTCAGCGAGAATGCGCGGCGGCAACTGAATCAGGTGCGCGCCAAGAAGTCCGAACTGGCGCAAGCGAACGAGCTCAACAATCGGCTCGGCGGCGAGATCAACGAGACGGTGCAGGACCAGAATCGCCTGCGCCAGAACCTCACCAGCCTGAACAACGTGAATGGACAGGAAGCGCAAGTCCGCCGCTATGCCGGCGATCTGGCGACGTCGGAAACGAAATTGGCCGCGTTGCGTGATCAGCAAAGCGCCGCGCGCAGGCAGATCGCCGCGCTGCAGTCCGAACTCAACCAACTGGTGGCGAAGCTCGAGTTCTAGCGCAGCCGCATCAGCGGATCGCCGATCACGACGTTCATCCAGCTCAGGGCCGGAATCGCCAGATAGGCGGCTTCCGCAAAAGTCCGCCCATTCAGATAGGCCGGCAGCATCTGCTCCGGCCGCGGGCATTGATTGAGGAACGGCTCGTCGACATGGCCGGTGGCGCCCGAAGCGCCCTCCAGCAGGTAATCGGCCGTCAAGCTTTGTGGGCTGCCGAAGTAGTAACTTCGTTGATCCGCCCAGGTTCCCAGATTCCAGGTCGCCGGCGGACGGGCGAAAGTCCGGGCGTTGGTGGAGACGTATTCGGTGGCAATCGCGCCGGGCAGCCACTGCATCTTGAGAAAGCGTTCGCGGCGGGATTTGTCATTCGACCCCCAGGCGGCATACGCAATCACATCACGCACTCCGGAAAGCACCGTTGTCGTTTCGTCGATCACGCAGCGATCGCCCGGCAGCAGCAAAGCCGCCGTACGCAGCCAGTCGTTGCCGGCGCGGTCGCTTTCGTCGAGCAGGTCGATCACCGCTTTCCCCCGATTGCGGGCTTGCAGGCCGCGGTCGATCATCGCTTTGATCTCCGGCAGACCGTAGCCCGCCAAGCGGGTCACCAGATAGATGGGAAACGCCCGGTGCTGGAACGGTGTATCGCGTTGCCGGAAGAACGGGTTGGGCACCATCCCGGGTGCGGCGAACTGCTGTCCGTTCCGCTTCGCGAAGAGCAGCGTGAGTTCCGAGTCAACCGAGGAGCCGTCCGATTGCGGCGTACTGCCTCCCGCGCGTGGTTGGACGCGCAGAGGCACTCCCTGGGTCGTGACGATGTAGAGGATGGCCGGCGTGAGGCAGCGGGCGACCAACTTTTCGAGCTTCTCGTACGCCTCCCGCTGAATCGTTTCGGCGGTATCGGTGGTCAGCCGGCAAATGTTGGCCGCCGGAATCGACCGCGCCTTCTGGTAGTACTGGCCGATGTCCCTCGACAGGGCGCTCGCTTCGTTCACCACCACCAGGACGTTTTCTGGACCTTGACCGTACAACAGCCCCCCAAAGGCGGGGATTAGCAGTCGCAAAAGTGCCTTCCGCACGAGAAAAAGGGATCGAATCATCGAAGCAAAACGAATTGGCTCAAGGAGATGGAAAAAATTGGGGCTATCCTGGGGTCAATGTTATAATCCCTATAAAGAATACGCAAGTAGAGGGGGACCGCGGTCAGCATCCGGCAGGGGTGGCCGCGCGAATGGTGCAATATCCGGCGCGCCTCTGCGTCCGGCGAATGGGTCAGTGTAGGCTCCGAAGGGGCCACGTTCATGGATTTAGACCAGCTACACACTTTCCTGGAAATCGTCCGCCTGAAGAGCTTCTCCAAAGCCGCGCAGACGTGTTTTCGCACCCAGCCTGCCATCTCCGCCCAAGTTCGCCAGTTGGAGCAGGAACTCAACAGCAACCTGTTTGAGCGCCTCGGCACCCGCATCTCTCTCACCACCGCGGGTAAAATTTTCGCCGAATATGCCGAACAGATTCTTGAACTCAGAAAACGAGCGCAGGATGCGATTAACGAACTCGAACGCGTACCCCGCGGCGAGTTGGTGATCGCGGCGAACGAAGCCACCTGTATTTACGTGCTGCCCGAGGTCTTCTCGGACTACAAGAAGCTGTATCCCAATGTGCAACTTCTCGTGGACCGGTCCTATGGCGCGCGCGTCGTACAGGCCGTGCAAGATAACCTCGCCGATTTTGGGATCACGCAGTTGCCCGTGCAGGAAAAGAAGTTACAAGTGGTGAAGATCTTCTCCGACGAGATTAAGCTGTTGACGCCCGCGCGCCATGCCTTGGCCGACCGCGAGCGCGTCTTTCCGCGCGACATCGTCGGCTTTCCTCTATTGCTGCCGAAAACCGGCACCACGCGCGCCCGGCTCAACCAATGGCTGGAGCCGGTGGAAGACGAGCTGCAAGTCTCCATGGAACTCGATTCCACCGAGATGATCAAGCGGTTCGTCATGGCCGGTCTCGGCCTGTCCTTCCTCGCCGATTCGCACATTCAGGAAGAGCTCGAAGGCCAGCGAGTGCGAGCCGTCGCCCTCGGTCCCGAACCGATGGTGCGCCGCCTGGGCTTGATCTACCGGAAAGACAAGGCGCTCTCCAAAGCCGCCTTGGGCTTCATTCAGGTGATCTCGGAAAAGGCCGGACAGTTCGACCTAGCGGCGGCGCAGGTGGACGTCACTGCAGCGGGAATGGGCAACGCTGATTTGCCGGCGGCCGGGTAAGCCGCGTTCAATTCTTTACGAGGTGCCGTGTCGACCCAAACGATCCGTCAAAGCACAATCCTGATCTCCGCGGGCAGAAAGACCAACGTTTATTCTTCCCTCGATCAGGTACCGGAAGGGCTGAAGCGTAAGCTGATCCGCTCCACTTCCGGCACGAACTCGGCCACCATCCTGCTGGCGGACCGCGCGGGACGAGAAGAAATTGTCCGCGCGCTCCGCGGTTTGCCGAGCCCGGTGCAAGCCCGTCTGGCCGCTCCCAAGATCCCCTGGACCGAGGCCATTGCCCGTCGTCAGTCCACGCCGCTGATGTCCGAAGCGCCTCATGTCCCGCTCGGAGTTCGCTTGCAGGAAGCGCGCAACTGGGCCGAGTTCCGCGAGGATGCTCTCCAGTGGGTGCGCGCTCACTGGCCGGAGCTTCTTTTGCCCGTCGGCGTGGCCATTGGCCTCTGGGCTCTGTTAGCCTCTTAGTTTGATGGATTTGCTCTACCTGAAGGCCCTCGTGATGGGAATCGTCGAGGGACTGACGGAATTCCTCCCCATTTCTTCCACCGGTCACCTGATTCTCGCCGGCAGTCTGCTCGATTTTACGTCGGACAAAGCCAAAGTCTTCGAGATCGTCATCCAGACCGGCGCCATGCTCGCCGTCGTTTGGGAATACCGCGAACGGCTCTTTGGCGTGCTACGCGGTCTCCTGGGCGACGACGCCGCCCGCCGCTTCGCCATCAATGTGCTGGTGGCCTTCACGCCGGCCGTGATTCTTGGCCTCGCCTTAGGCAAAAAGAGCAAAGCCGTTTTGTTTCACCCGGTACCGGTGGCTCTGGCCTTCATCGTCGGGGGCCTCGTCATTCTTTGGGCGGAACGGCGGCAGCACCAAACCCGCATCCACACGGTCGACCAAATGACCTGGTTGGACGCCCTCAAGGTCGGGCTAGCCCAGTGCCTGGCGCTCATCCCCGGCACGTCCCGTTCGGGAGCCACCATCATCGGCGGTCTGCTGTTCGGCCTTTCGCGTCAGGCGGCCACCGAGTTTTCATTCTTCCTCGCCATTCCCACGCTGATGGGCGCGGGCGTCTACGAACTCTATAAAGAACGGGCGCTGCTCGACGCGTCCGACGCCGGCTGGTTCGGAGTGGGGTCGCTCGCGGCCTTCATCTGCGCCTATCTCTCCGTACGCGGGCTGCTGCGCTACATCAGCACCCACGACTTCTCGGGCTTCGCCTGGTACCGCATCGCCTTCGGTTTGATGATCCTCGCCACCGCCTGGACCGGCACCATCAGGTGGGCGGCCGACTAGGGTGCAGCGTCCGTCCCTCGCGGAGCATCGCCACAAAGCGTTCCAGCCGCGCCTGCCGCGTCACGGCTCGCGTGGCCGTCTGTAGCCGGAACAGGATCGCGTAGCGATTCTGCGCATTCAGCGTGAGGAAAAAGGCTTTGGCCTCCGGGTACCGGTCGAGTTCGGCCTGCAAGTCGGGCGGCACCGTCGATTGCCGCGCGCCGTCGTATGCCGCCTCCCAACGTCCGTCTTCCCTGGCCCGCTCAATCTCCTGCAGACCCGGTGGCTGCATCTGCCCTTCGTCGATTAGCCGCAACGCGTGCTGCCGGTTGATCTTCGACCAGACGCTACGTTTCCGGCGTGGCGCGTAGTGCATACGATAGG
>JBGAHE010000096.1:0-28846 GCA_044226365.1 Bryobacteraceae bacterium | reverse complement strand
CTTTCAGAAGAACGGCTACTTCACGGCGCGGGTGGGCAAAATTTATCATTACGGCAATCCGGGGCAGATCGGCACCGACGGTCTGGACGACGCGCCGTCCTGGAATCAGCGCATCAATCCGAAAGGCGTCGACAAGACGGAGGAGGAGCCGAAGCTGACGATCCACACGCCTGAACGAAAGGGGCTGGGTTCGACGATCGGGTTCTATGCCTCGCCGGCCCCGGACGAAGCGCACACCGACGGCATGGTGGCGGCAGAAACCATCAAACTGCTGGAACAGAATCGAGAAAAGCCGTTCTTTCTGGCGGCGGGTTTCTATCGGCCGCATTGCCCATACATCGCGCCGAAGAAGTATTTCGACTTGTACCCGGTCGACAAGATTGAGCCGATTCCGTATCACGACGGCGAGAATCTGATTGCTCCGCCTTGGGCGTACTTCACGACGCCTCCCAACTGGAACATGACGCGCCGGCAACAGCAGGAGGCGCTGCAGGCCTACTACGCGTCGATTTCGTTTGTGGATGCTAATGTCGGCAAGTTACTCGACACGCTGGACCGTCTGAAGTTGACCGAGAACACGGTGGTGGTGTTCTGGAGCGACCATGGCTACGGAGTGGGCGAACACGGACAGTGGATGAAGCAGACGCTTTTTGAGGCGTCGACTCGGGTGCCGATGGTGATGGCGGGTCCGGGAGTGACAGCGCAGGGCAAGGGCTGTCCGCGGACGGTTGAGCTACTGGACCTTTACCCAACGCTCGCCGAGCTCTGCGCGCTGACTTCGATCCCGACCAATCTGCAGGGGAAGAGTCTGAAGCCGTTATTGAAAAATCCGCAGGCGAAGTGGGACCGACCGGCGTTGAGCCAAGTGGCGCGCAACCGCAATCAGGTGGAGAACTCTCTGCATGGCTACAGCTTGCGGACGGAGCGTTATCGGTACACCGAATGGGCGGAGGGGGCGGAAGGCATCGAGCTGTACGATTATCAGACCGACCCGACGGAGATGAAGAATCTCAGCAAGAGTCCGCGGCACGAGAAGTTACGCGCGGACCTACAGCGGCAGTTACGCGCGCGGATCGCCGAGCGGCGTAAGTCTAGCTGAGAATCTCTTTCAGGATGCGCACCGGGAATTCGTCGGTGATGCGTTCGTTGCGTCCTTCGCGACGGAAGACGAGTTGCCGGTGATCCAAGCCGAGTTGGTGGAGGATCGTCGCATTGAAGTCATGGACGCTGACGGGGTTTTCCTGTGCCTTGTAGCCAAACTCGTCGGTGGAGCCATAGACGGTGCCACCCTTAACGCCACCTCCGGCCATCCAGGTGGTGAAGCCCGAAGGGTTGTGATCACGGCCGGCCGTGGGTCCAGGAGATTGGGCGATCGGCAGGCGGCCGAATTCCCCGCCCCAAACGACGAGCGTGGTGTCCAGTAGGCCGCGCTCTTTGAGGTCGCCGAGCAAAGCGCCGATGGGCTGATCGGTCTTCTTGCAGCAGTAAGTGAGGCCCTTGCGCAAGTCGTTGTGATGGTCCCAGACGTTGCCTTCGGTGAAGACCTGGACCATGCGAACGCCGCGTTCCACGAGCCGGCGCGCCATCAGGCAGCGCTTTCCGTAAGTGGAGGTTTCCGGGTCATTGAGCCCGTAGCGCTCTTTGGTGGCTTCGGATTCTTTCGCTAAGTCGAGGGCGTCGGTGGCTTCTAACTGCATGCGCGCGGCCAGTTCGTAAGTGGAGAGCCGAGCGTCGAGGTCGGGCTGATGCGGGCGGGCGAGCTTATGGGCGGTGTCGATGCGATGAAGCAGCGAGCTACCGAGGTCCGTGATGCCAGATGGGTACTCCTCGTCGGGCTTCAGGTTCAGGATGGGCGTGCCTTCGGCGCGGACGCGCGTGCCCTGATAGACACCGGGAAGATAGCCCGCCTGCCAGTTCTGAATGTCGTTGACCGGCAGGCCTTTGGGATCGTCGAGCACGACGTAGGCTGGCAGGTTCTGATTCTCGGTGCCGAGTCCGTAGACGACCCAGGCGCCGAGAGTTGGCCGGCCCGGGAGCATGCGGCCGGTATGCATAATAAACAAGGCAAAGTCGTGCGCGATGTGGGTGGTGAACATCGAGCGGATTACGGCGAGGTCGTCGACGTGTTTGGCTAAGTGCGGAAGTAACTCGGATACTTCCAAGCCACTTTGGCCGTACTTCTGAAACTTGAACGGCGACGGCATCATCCCGCCGGCTTCGCGGACTTGACGAATCTGGCTGGCGAGGTCGCGGCCGGGAGCTTGGCCGGCGTACTTCTCGAGGGCTGGCTTCGGGTCGAGTAAGTCCATCTGGCTCGGGCCGCCATTCATGAAGAGCTGGATGACGGACTTCGCCTTCACCGCGAGTGGAGCGGGCTTGGGCTTCAGGTCGTAGATGTGCGGCGCTGTCTCGGCGGCCAGCAAGGAACTCAGCGCCGCGCCGTAAAGACCGCCAGACATGTGAGACAGAAAGTGCCGTCTAGTCGACATAGAGAAACTCCGCGGAATTGAGAATCGTGTGGGCGAGCGTGGCCAGGGCCATATGCGAGGACTTGGCGGCGATCGGTTCCGAAGGAGGGTTCGCCGTGTAATGAGACTTCCACTGCTCGGTCATGGCCCCGAGCGTCCTGGTGGCGGCTTCGCGCTCGGCGGCGCTGGGCGGCCGGGAAAGCACGGAAAGATAGAGACGCTCGACTTGGGCCGCAACGTCCAGCCCGGCCGAATCCATCACGCGAGCCGCGAAATAGCGGGCGCTTTCTCGAATCTGTTCGCCATTCATCATCTGCAGCGCCTGCGAGCTGACGATGGACTCGCCCCGCCGCACGCAATTGGGACTCATGAACGGAGCATCGAAAGCGTCTAACATACTCACCGGCGTCGAGCGACGTTGGAGGACATAGATACTACGGCGATACCCCTTCTTATCACCTTTGACGAGCACGCCGCCATCGGGCTTAACATCCAAGGGCGCCGGGGGACCGAACTCAGTTTCATCCAGACGTCCCGCGATTTTCAGCACGGCATCGCGCGCCGCTTCGGCATCCAGCCGGCGCAGCGGAAAGCGCGACAGCAAGGCGTTCGCCGGATCTTCCGCCAACGCGCGCTCGCTGATGGAGGAGCCTTGACGGTAAGCGTCGGAGGTCATGATCAGCTTATGCAGCTTCTTCAGGCTCCAGCCGGATTCGACAAACTCGACGGAGAGCCAGTCGAGTAACTCCGGGTGAGTGGGCGGGGTACCCATTTTGCCGAAGTTACCAGAGCTCTTCACGATGCCGGTTCCGAAATGCTGTTGCCAGACGCGGTTGACGAACACGCGGGCGGTTAAAGGATGATTGGGCGCGGTGAGCCACTTGGCAAAGGCGAGACGGCGTCCGCTGGTGCCGGTGCTGTGCGGAGGCTTCACCACTTCGTAGGCCGGCAGATCGGCGGAGAGAACGGAAGGCGGGCCGGGCTCCACCAGGGGGCCGGGATTAGTGGGATCGCCGCGCAGGAGGATGCGCACGGGCGTCGGGTCGCCCCCCATGTCGAACATGGCGCGGAAGCCGGGAGTCAGTTTGATTTTGGCTTTGAGCGGCGTGATGGCTTTGCGTAACTCGGCCACCTGCTTTTTGAAGTCCTCGAACTGCTTGGTGAGTTGATCGACGGTGGCGCCGGGTTGCTTGGCCTTCTCACGGTAGGGAACGGCAGCCGCCTCAATCTGCTGTTCGATCTCGGCAATCTGCCGCTCGAGCGGAGCGTTGTGGGCCAGCACCGCCTTGGCCTCTTCCGAGTCAAGATCGGGGAGGAAGCGCACGTTCTTCTCCTCGCACTTGGCGCCGACGCCGACACATTCCATGGAGGGAATACGCCAGTCGTAGGGATCGAGGGCGGTTTGGAAGATGGCGCTGACGCGGTAATAGTCGCGCTGGGGGAGGGGGTCGTACTTATGGTCGTGACAGCGGGCGCAGCCGAGAGAAAGTCCCAGCACGGCGGTGCCGACGATCTCCATTTCGGCAGCGATGGCGTCGAAGCGCTCGGGCAAAAAGTTCTGCTCAGTGCTGTAAGTGGAGTCCGGGGCGAGGCGAAGGAAGCCGGTGGCGGCGAGCAGGTCCGCTTGGCGCGGAGTGTAGGGTTTCGTCGCGCGATAGTCGAAGAGTTCGTCGCCCGCGATCTGCTCGGTGAGGAATTCGTTGTAGGGACGATCGGCGTTCAAGGCGCGGATGACGTAGTCGCGATAGCGCCAGGAGGTGGGTCGGATGGCATCGCTGGAGACGCCGCCCTCGCTGTCCTGATAGCCCGCGGCATCTAGCCAATAGCGAGCCCAACGCTCGCCATAACGCGGCGAAGCCAGCAGCCGGTCGAGGAGGCGCTCGTAGGCGTCGGGGCGGGTATCCGCCGCGTAAGCCTGGAGTTCCTCAGGCGACGGGGGCAGGCCGATCAGGTCGAAGTAGGCGCGCCGCAGCAGAGCGAGCTTGCTGGCGGCGGGCGTGTAGCTGAGCTTTTTCTCGCTGAGCTTGCTGAGCAGGAAGCCGTCGATCGGCGTCCGCCCGCCGGGCGGCACCAGCGCACGGACCGGTGACTTGAACGACCAAAACTCGCGTGCCTTGGCCGGTACGGCCGGGTCCTGGCGGGGGTTAACGACCAAGGGCCGCTCCTGATCGGGCTTGGCGCCCTGGGCGATCCACTGCTTGAGCTTCTCGAGTTCGCCACTATCGACGGTGCGCACGCAGTACTGTTCCTGCAACTGCGGGGGCGGCATCTGCTGGGCGACGATTCGTTGGATGATCAGGCTTTGTTCGGGCTTCCCGGGTACGATCGCCGGGCCGGATTTGCCGCCCTTGAGCATCGAGTCACGGGTGCGCAAATCGAGGCCGGCCCGCTGCTCGCGACGGCCATGGCAGACAAAACATTTGGCGCCGAGAATCGGAGCAAGAATCTCTTTTTCCGCAATCGGGCGGACAAGCACGTCTTCGCCGCGCTTGAGCGCCCCGGCTTCGATCCAGCGGCGCAGTAAGGAAATCTCTTCCGGAGAAAGCGGCTGGCCGCCGAGGGGCATCTTGCCGGTGTTGACCATGGACAACAGTAGACTGTCGACAGCGTTGCCAGGCACGAGAACGGCTCCCGTTTTGCCGCCGATCAGCAGGTCATCACGCGTGGCGACCGACAAACCGCCCTGTCTCACCTTCGCGCTGTGACAGCCGCCGCAGCGAGCCTGGAGCAAGGGCTGGACGCGATCCTCAAACGACTCGGCGGCAAATAGCGGCAGCGCGAGCAGAGAGAGCGAAAGCAACTTCATGGATGACAGCTAGTATATGACGATTCCCCAATGGAAACGGCGGCCGGAACGAGCCGGCCGCCGCAGGTCTTCGAGCGTGCGTGCGCTTAGCGCTTCTTAGTTTCGGTGTGTTCAGAGCCTTCGATCGGCGCCACACCCTTCTTCGCACCGGGCTCCACGGCACCGCCCAGAACTTTGTCCGCGCCCATCTTGATGAGCGTGGTTTCGCCACCCGCCTGGAAGAAGTGATAGCCTTCGCGTTCGCGCCAGGCGACAGGCCCGCCGACCTTGCGGCCCGCCTTGAGGATCGCGTCGCGGGACTTGGTGACCAGGGCCTCATACTGCGGCTCGCCTTGCTTGAAGCCGGAGAAGCTACCGAGGTCAGTGCTGGCGATGAATACCGCGTCGACACCAGGGATGTTGGCGATCTCGTCGGCGATGGCTACCCCGGCGGGCGACTCGATCATGGCGACGATCGCGAGATTGGCGTTGGCGGTTTGGCGATAATCCGAGCCCCACAGGACGCCGTACTGGCCGCCGCCCAAACTCCGCTTGCCGATGGGCGGGTAGTTGGCGAACTTGATGGCGTTCTTCACCTTCTCCACGCTCTCCACCATCGGGATGATGATGCCGAGGGCGCCGACGTCCATGGCTTTCTGGATATCGCCTTCGGTGGCATCCGGCACGCGGATGAACGGAATGGCGGAAGCGCCTTTGCAAGCCCGCAGCATGGTGGCGACTTCGTGGAAGTTCAGTGGGCTGTGCTGCATCTCGATCCAGGTGAAGTCGAACCCGGCATTGGCCATCGCGCAATAGATCTCGGGATCGGACGAAGACACCGTGCCCCCGATCACCTGCTTGCCGGCGGCAAGCTTGGTCTTCACCGTGTTGTAGATGCGGGGCGATTGAGCCCAGGCGGCCATGGCAGCCAAGGCGGCACAAGCCAGGAATTTGCGGGTCATGACATTCTCCTCAAACAAAAATGCTTGAGGGATCTTATCACTTCTGGTGATAGAGGAAACTGAGTTGGCCTGACGACTTGGGGGCGACCGTGAGCGCTTGCGTCAACTCGCCTAGCTTCTCGTGCCAGACGCCCACCACATATTGGCCGGGCGGCAGATTTTCGAAGCGATAGCTGCCATCAGGCCCGGTGACCGCGAAGTACGGATGCTCGAGGACCGCGATGTAACTGCGCATCCAGGCGTGGACATTGCACTTCACCGGGATCATCACTTCGGGGAAACCGAAGCGTCGTGTGAGGTTCGGGGTGCCGGGCGATTGCTGCTGATTCCACTCGCGATTGTTGACCGGCATGGGGTGAATGTTGTGGGACACCGGATCGCTGTTCTTCACGGAGATCGTCTGCAGCTTACGTAAGCCGACGATGCGCGGAGCGAACTGACAGCCCTGCTGATTTAACTCGACAGCAGTGGTGGGCGGGGGAAACGTCTTCCCTTCCAAACCCGACTTGATGTAGACGAAGGCGTTGGCAAGTGCGTGGTCCGCGCCAACGACGAGCGAGGCTTCGTAGACGGGCTCCGGATGCAGCTTCTGACATTCCGCTTCGGCATCCATGCTGATGCGCTTCTTCGCCGGCAGAGGACCGTCGTAGGTCACTTTGCCTGCCACTGTGGCGACCGTCGTGCGGTCCGGCACGAAGAACTCCGGCGGCTTCTCAACTGCTCTCTGGGGCGCCTTGGCGCAGCCGGTGAGCAGCATCGCGCAAAGGAGCCGACGCTTCATTTCGGCAGATCTCCGGTGAGCGATTCCAGGAACGTGACCAGGTCGGCGCGCTCCTGCTGCGTGAGGTGCGAAAGCGAGCGGATCTCCGGATCGAGGTGGGGATTCGAATTGCCGCCACCGACGTAGAAGTCGACCACTTCTTTGAGCGTCTTGAGGCTGCCATCGTGCATGTAGGGAGCGGTGAGAGCAACATTGCGGAGCCCGGGCGTGCGGAACTTGCCGTCCTTCTGCCCTTGGTCCGTCAACTCACCGGCGGCGTTCATGCCGACGCCGAGATTGTGGAACTTACCGTCCGTGAACAGGGCGTGGTGTTCTTCGATGCGATGGCAGACTTCGCAGTTGCCCTTGGTTTTATCGGTGAACACGCGCAGTCCGCGACGTGCTTCCGGGGAAAGCGCTTCGGGCTGGTGGCCGAAGATCGCTTGGTCAAAGGGCGAATTGCCGCTTACCAGGGTTCGCTCATAGGATGCGAGCGCCTTCGAAATCAGATCGAGCGTGATCTTGACGCGGGGTCCATAGGCCTTGCGGAACATGGCCGTGAGCTCCGGATTCTGCGCCACACCCTGCTCGACCCCGGCGAGCGAATGCCCCATTTCGATGGAGTTCATCATCGGACCGGAGGCTTGCTCTTCCAGCGTTTTGGCGCGGCCATCCCAAAACTGCACGACGTTGTAGGCGGCGTTCAGGATGGTGGGGGCATTGCGCGTTCCCTTCTTCCCATGTACCCCAGTAGAGACAGGTTGCCGATCCGTAAAGGCAAGGGCTGGATTGTGGCAGGACGCGCACGAAAGCGAGCCGTCTACCGAAAGGACGGGGCTGACGAAGAGTTTCGCGCCAAGGGCGACGGTGTCCGCAGTGGGCGGATTATCCGGGGGCACACGGAGACGCGGCAGCCCCAAGGGGGTGGCGAGGGTCAGCGGTTTGCCGGTCGGCTTAGTTGGCGGCTGGGTGCACGCGCACACCGTCAACAGCAGCGAAATGAGAAAGAGATAGCGCATTAGCGGGGGACCGTGATGACGCCCCAGGGACGCTCGCCCGCTTTGATTTTGCGGATCACGGTGTTGGTGGCCAAGTCGATCACGGAGACATCGTTCGAGGGTCCGTTAGCGGAGAACAGAAGCTTTTCGTCCGGCGAAAGCGCGATGCCCCAGGGCCGTTGGCCGGCTTCGATAGCGGCGGTGACCTTCTCGGTGGCCGTATCGACGACGAGTACCTTCTTGCCGCGACCGGTGCTGACGTAGAGCGTCTTGCCGTCCTTGGTGAGCGCGGTGCCCATCGGTTTGAGGCCTTCACCGAGGGGGATCGAGCGGAGGTTCGTCAGCTTTCCGGCGTCGAGGACAGTCAGCGCGGCGTCATTCTCATTGGTTACGAAAGCCTTGCTGCTATCGGGCAGGATCGCCACCGAACGCGGACGGCGGCCGACTTTGATCTTTTTCACTTCCTTGTTCGTCGCCGTGTCGACGACGGTGACGGTGCCTTCGTCTTCTGAAGTGACGTAGACGCGCTTGCCGTCCGGGCTCAAGGTGACGCCTTCGGGCTCTTCGCCGGTCTTGACCGAGGTGACCAGCTTGTTCTCGGCGATATCGATGACGCCCAAACCGGCGGCGTCTTCATTGGCAATGTAGAGCAGCTTGCCGTCGGCGCTGAGGGCGAACTGTTCCGGGTCCGAACCGCCGAAGAGCTTCTTGGTTACTTTGCCTTGCGCGATGTCGACGACGCCGATGCCATCGGCGGACTTATCGGCCGGAGGCAGGGTGCTTTCGTCGACGCCGGGAGGGGCGGAGGGCGAACCGCTGAGCGCGACGTAGATGGTGCCCCCCGACGCATGAATGCCGCGCGGCCGCTTGCCGAGGGGGATGGTCGCGACCGCATTGGGCTCGAGAGGATCAATGACCGTCATGTCGCCCGAGCCTTCGTTGGTCACATAGACCAGGTAATCGGACTTCGGCTTGGGCTTCTCCGCCACCGGTTCGGGAGCCTTGGTGCAACCGACCAACAGAATCAGCGTGAGGACGGGCAGCAGCGGTTTCATGGAAATCCTTTAGAAGGCGATGCGGTCTTTCTTGGCGTCAAACAGGGCGGGATCGATCTCCGCAACTTTCTTGAGGTCGTCCATCGACTTGAAGTTGCCGTTCTTGGTGCGGTAGGCGATGAGGGCCTTGGCCTGGGAACGCTTCAACGACAGCCCGCTTTCGAGTTCAATGGCGCTGGCTTCGTTCACGTTGACGCGGGCCACGTCTTCGGCGCCGTAGTTTTTCGAGAGGTAATCGAGCACGAGCGCGTATTCCGCTTCGGTGGCCTTCATGCCAAAGGCGTTCATCTTGTTCATCGTGTTCTGCCAGGCATTGCGGTCCTGACGAAGCGAGATGGAGCGCGCGACCTCGTGACACTGCTTGCAAAGCTTCTCCGTCTCGACTCGGCCGGGGCCCTCCGGCAGAACCGGCTGCTGCGCCAGCAGCGGAAGAGCAAAGAGCGACACGGCAATCGACTTCATGACTCCAGTTTATTGCACGACGCGAGTCTTGCGATTGAGATAGTCCATGAGCAGGTATTCGCCCAGATTGTAGGGGTTGGTGAAGTAGGCCTTACCACGGCAAATCTCGGAAACCTGGCGGACGAAGTTCACCAGATGGAAGTCGCTGGCAAGCATGAAGGTGTTGATCATGATGCCCTGCCGCTTGCAGCGGCCCACCTCTTCCAGCGTCTTGGCGATCACCATCGGATCGAGGCCAAAAGCGTTTTTGTAGATGCGGCCATCTTCGAGCGTCATGGCCGAGGGCTTGCCATCGGTGATCATGACGATCTGCTTCATGTCTTTCTTTTCCTGCGCCAGCAGCCGTTGGGCCAGGATGAGCCCAGCGCGGGTGTTGGTGTAGAAGGGCCCCACCTGGACGCGGGTGAGTTCGGCAATGCGCATCTCCTCGGCCGAGTCGTGGAACAGGACGCAGCGGAGACTATCGCCAGGGAACTGCGTGCGGATGAGGTGCGCGAGCGCCAGGGCCACCTTCTTGGCGGGCGTGAAGCGGTCCTCACCGTAGAGGATCATCGAGTGGCTGCAATCGAGCATCACTACCGTGGCGCAGGAGCTTTGGTATTCGCTCTGATGAACGTGCAAATCGCGGTATTCGAGGTCGAGCGGAACTTTCAGCCCTTCGCGTTTGAAGGCCGAGAAGAGCGTCTCGCTGACATCGAGGTTCATGGTGTCGCCAAACTCATATGGCTTGGAAGCGCCGCTCGCCTCAACGCCCGTCGAGAGGTCGCGCGTGTCGTGGGCGCCGAAGCTCGCGCGGCCAAGCGAGCCGAGCAAATCCTTCAGCGTTTTGTAGCCGAGGAAGTCGATGGTACGATCCGTCATCTCGACGCGCAGATTGTTCTGCGACTGGCCCTGGCCGGCAGTACCTACACGCGGTGACTGCGAGGGCTGGTCGATGGTGATGTAGCCGTCGTCGGCGAGCTGGTTGGCGAGTCGCTCCACCAACTGCTGCATCTGCTCCGGGGTGAGATTGCGCCAGCGATCGTCGTCGACCAGGTCCCCGGACTCGATCGCTTGCCGGATCGCTTCCTTGAGCGCTTCAAACGAGTTCGAACTGAACTCGTCGAAGGGCATAAACTGCATCTCGTAGCCGCTCTGCAGGAAGAACTCCGACAAGGCGCGCATCAGGTCTTCGGACTCGACGTCGAAGTCCTCGCCGGTGTACTTGGAGTAGTTCCATTTCATCGGTGGCTCAATTGAACTGGCGCTTCCGCCGAGGCGTCTCTTCGGCCGGCGGCCCCTCGCCGCCGGACTTCGCTTCCTTCATGAACCCGCGCTCGAGCGAGCGGCTGATGCGCTTGAGCGAATACAGACCTTCGAGAACGAACTCGCCCGCGGAGGCCTTGGCCCCTACCGACGGTGGCAGCCGCAGTTTCTCGGTCTTCTCGAGCAGGCCTTGGATGCCATGCAACTGCTGCAGCAGGTCATCGGAGGAGGACTGATCATCGACCTTGATCGCGCCACCCAGGTCGAACCATTGAATGACTTGGCCCATGTTGACGCCGTCGAAATAACGGTTAAAGGTCTTCGCGACGGCGAGCCGGATGAGTTCGCGCGCCACCTGATCGCCACCCTTGAGCTCACCTTCATACTCGAGTTCGAGCTTGCCGGTAATCGATGGCAAGGCCGCGTAGAGGTCGGCAATGCGGGGGACGGCTTCGGAGTCGGCGGTGAGGATCCCGCGGCGCTCGGCGTTTGAGACGACGTTTTCCATCACGGTGATGGGCAAGCGCTGGGAGACGCCGCTGCGCTTATCGACGCGTTTGTCGTCGCGCGCGCTGAAGGCCACCTGCTCCACCACTTCGCGAATGAAGGGCGGCACATAGATGTCGATGCCGTTACGCTTCACCCACGCTTCCTGCTCGGTGATCTCCATGCCTTGGGCGACGGTCTGCGGGTAGTGCGTACGGATTTCGCTGCCGATGCGATCCTTGAGCGGCGTGATGATCTTGCCGCGTGCGGTGTAGTCTTCGGGGTTGGCCGTGAAGACCATCAGCAGGTCGAGGGGCAGGCGCACCGGGAAACCTTTGATCTGGACGTCACCTTCCTGAAGGATGTTGAACAAGCCGACCTGGATTTTGCCGGCCAGGTCCGGCAGTTCGTTGACGGCGAAGATGCCGCGGTTGGCGCGAGGCAGCAAGCCATAGTGAATCACCATTTCGTCGGCAATGTCATGGCCGCGTTTGGCCGCCTTGATCGGGTCGAGGTCGCCGATCATGTCGGCGATCGTGACGTCCGGAGTGGCGAGCTTTTCGATGTAGCGTTCGGACGGAGACAGCCAGTCAATCGGCGTGTCGTCACCTTGTTCGGCCACCAGATCACGGGCGAAGCGGGAGATGGGGGCGTAGGGGTTGTCGCGCACTTCGCTACCGGCGATGTAGGGCATCTGGTTGTCGAGCAAAGCAGTCAGCATGCGGGTGAGCCGCGTTTTGGCCTGGCCGCGCAAGCCCAGCAGGATGAAATTGTGCCGGGAGAGAAGAGCGTTCACCACCTGCGGTACTACCGTCTCGTCAAAGCCCAGAACGCCAGGAAACAGGGGGCCGCCCTGACGCAACCTGGCGATCAGATTCTCGCGGATCTCGTCCCGGACGGAACGGTGCTTCAGCCGCGCCTCCGAATAGACACTCCGCTTCAGTTCGCCAAGGGTCGTGGGATTTGCCATGAGCTGCTACCCAGATGATACTCCCGTTGGCCGCGGTGGACTGTTTTTGTAAAAAGGCGAATAAAGGAACGACTTCGGCCGCAAAGCCAGCTTTCCGCCCACGAAGAAGGGTTCGCCGCGCGGCTGCAGATGCGCCAACATGCGGCCGCGCCACTCGCGGAGACGAGCGGCATGACTCGGGTCGCCGGACAGATCATGGAGTTCGGCGCGGTCGCGCGTGAGGTCGAACAACTGCTCTTCGCCGTCGCGCGCGTGGAAGATGTACTTCGTCTTACCGTCGGTGAGTGCGTTCCAGTGATTCTCGGGGCCATAGACGATGTCATGTTCGAGGTCGATCCACTGCCGCCAACCTTTGGTTTTTCCACGCGCTAAATCGAGGAGACTGCGCCCGTCGGTGTTCGCGATCGGCGCGTGTCCACCGGCATCGGCGAAGGTGGCGAGCAGATCGCGCAGTTCGACGGGCCGATCGATCGTCTGCCCGCGCTTGCGGCTCAACATGCCCTTGGGCCAACGTAGCAGCATCGGGATGCGCGCCGAGGCTTCGTAGGCGTAGGTCTTGCGCCACAGATGATGATCGCCGGTCATGTCGCCGTGGTCAGACGTGTAGACGATCAGCGTGTTTTCAAGCCAGCCACGCTTCTCGAGGGCCGCGAGCACGCGGCCGATCTGCTCGTCGATGAAGCTCACCGAGCCGCGATAGCAACGGCGGCTCAGGGCCACCTCGGCGTCGGGCAGTTTGCCGTGCCACAGGTCGGGACGGTCCCAACTGCGCGGCTCGTAACGGGTCGCCCATGGGCCGACGACCGGCTTCGGAGCTTCCGGGTAGCGCGCCAGCCAACGCTCAGGCGGGTCGTAGGGCGAGTGCGGGCGGGCGAACGAAACCTTAAGAAAGAAGGGCTCTGGCCGTTGATAGGCCTGGAGGAAGTTGACGGCGGCATCAGCGGTCCAAGTGGTGGGATGAAGGCGTTCGGGCAACACATACGCCTTCCCCGTGTAGTCGTTCCAGCCGACCCCGGTGGCGTCGGGGTTGAGCTGGGGCGCCTGGATCTTGAACCACTGGCGATAGTCGCTGATGAAGTCCGGTGCCTCCACCCGGCCGCTCTCATCGAGCAGAGCACCGTCATAGCCGTGAAGGTTGCGCTGAGGGGCGTAGTGCAGTTTACCGATCGCGAACGTGTAGTAGCCGGCCGCTTTCATCACGCGCGGCATCTCGGTCGGATAGCTCAGCGATGGCCGGCCGTAGCCGAGCATGCCGTGGTTCCACGGCGAGAGGCCGGTGAGCAGTCCGCTGCGGGCCGGTGTGCAGGATGGGGTGGAGGAGTAGGCGGCGGTGAAGCGGGCACCTTCGCGTGCCAGTCGATCGAGATTCGGCGTTTGGACGGTAGGATCTTCCACGCCCAGGCAGTCCGGACGATGCTGGTCTGCCATGAGGAAGAGAATGTTGGGCTTGGAAGCGGCCTGCGCCCGAAAGGGCGTGGCGGCCAGCGACGCGGAACTGAGCAACTGCCGGCGTGTCATGACTCGAATTATAGTCGCGCCGCTAGATGCAACTTTATTGCGACCCCCTCCCGCCTGTGTTATCCATTAGCTAATACCCGATCCGAACTAACGCGAGGACCCCGCCACCACCATGGATTCCCCCATTCGTAAAGCCGTGCGCCCCCCAATGGCCGCGGAACCGTCCAAATCGTCGAAACCGCCTGCTCAGGCGCCTGCCAAAAAACAGGTCCCTCCCGATCAGACGTATGCCGAAAATTTCTACTACTTGAAGCAGATGCAGGGCAAAACGCCGATGGTCATCGTGCTGCAGGATGGGGAGAAGCTGAACGGCGTCATCGAATGGTATGACCGGACGTGCCTGAAGGTGAACCGCGAGGACGGTCCGAATCTGGTGCTGTTCAAATCCAACATCAAGTACATGTATAAAGCCGAATAGGCTTTTACTTCCCTTTTCCCCGCAATTCCAGACGATATTGACGCCGTTCCCCCGCTTCGCGGTAGCGGCGCTGCTCGTCGTGGCTTTCCGGCTTTACGGGCGGGATGGGCATGCGATTCCCTTCCGAATCAATGGCGACAAAGGTGAGGTAGGCGGATGAGGTATGACGCACCATGCCGGTCCGCAGGTTTTCGACGAAGATCTTCACGCCCACTTCCATGGAAGTACGAAAGACGCGGTTGATGGTCGACTTCAAAATCACCAGTTCGCCGATGTGAATGGGATGAAGGAAGGTCATGTGGTCGATCGAAGCAGTCACCACGGGCATGCGGGCATGGCGCATGGCGGCGATCGCTCCGGCGACGTCCACCAGGTGCATCACGCGTCCGCCGATCAGGTTACCCAACGGGTTGGCGTCGTTGGGCAGAGCCAACTCCGAATATTCACAGTGCGTTTCGCTCACCGGCCGGGCCGCGCTCTCGTTTTCCATCCCCTCATTATCGCCATCCGCACTACGATAGAAACATGTCCGCGCGAATTGAAGCCTTAACGGCCATGTTGACCCAGGATCCGAACAATACCTTCGCCCGCTACGGCTTGGCGATGGCCCATCTGGACGGCGGACAGCCGGAAACCGCCGTGGAGCAGTTCAACGTCCTGCTGGAAAAGAATCCGGACTATGCCGCTGCCTACTTCCACGGGGGACGGGCCCTGGAGGCGTTGGGCCGACTGGATGAGGCACGCGCGCTCTACGAACGAGGCATCGCCGTCACTACCCGCACGGGCGACAACCACACGCGTTCGGAGCTGCAGGCCGCGCTCGACATCCTGGGGTAATTTCGGCGTAACTGATTCCAACCCCGTACGTTATACTCAAGTAGGAGGGCTGCACTCTCTTGAATACGCGCCTCAAGTTCGTTTTTGTCGCCGTCACCACGCTTTTCGCGGCCGCTTTATTGGTTGGCCAGGTGGTGGGCCGGGCTACCAGTCCTGAAGATGCCTATCGGCATTTGGCTGTCTTCACCGACGTCCTTTCCCGCATCAAAAGCGAGTACGTCGAAGAGCCCGACATGAAGAGCGTCACGATTGGAGCAGTGAACGGCCTCCTCGAAGCAGTGGACCCCTACGCGAGCTATCTGAACGCCGACCAGTACAAGCAGTACATGAAGCAGAAGGACCAGAAGAAGGCGAGCGTCGGCCTGGTTCTCTCCAAGCGCTTCGGCTATATCAGCGTGGTGGACGCGATTCCCGGATCGCCCGCCGACAAGGCTGGCTTGACCACCGGTGACATGATCGAGACGATCAATTCGGTGGCCACGCGCGACATGCCTCTCGCGTTCGCTGAACTGCTGTTGCAGGGCGACGCGGGCAGCAACATCGACATTACCGTCTTGCGCGTCCGCAAGCCCGAACCTACCAAGATGACGTTGACACGGGCCATCGTTACGCTGCCTCCGGTGAGCCACAAGATGCTGCCTGATAGCGTGGGCTTCGTCCGCGTGCAGAGCCTGGAAGAAGGCAAAACCGCCCAGGCGGCCTCCGCCATCAAGGATCTGGAGAAGCAAGGCGCAAAGAAGCTGATTCTCGATCTGCGCAACTCCGCCTTCGGCTCGCCGGAAGAAGGCGTGGCGCTGGCGAACCTGTTCCTCGATAAGGGTCTGATCACCTACATGCAGGGTCAGCGTTATTCGCGCAAGAACTTCGAAGCGTCGCCCGGCAATCAGATTTGGAAGCTGCCGATGGTGGTGCTGACCAACCGCTCCACCAGTTCCGGCGCGGAGATCGTCGCAAGTGCGCTGCTTGATTCGAAGCGCGCCGAGGTGGTGGGTGAACGCACCTACGGCGACGCCGCCAAGCGCGAAGCCATCACCATGGAAGATGGCAGCGCGGTAATCCTCGCGGTAGCGAAGTTCTACCACGCGAACGGCAAATCGATCCAGGAAGCTGCCGTGACGCCGTCACGGGTGGTGGTGGACACCAGCGCCGCCCCGGCCACCGAGGACGATGACGAAGACGCTCCCATCGAGAAGGGACCGCCGACCAATCAGCCGGCGCCCAACAACCAGCCGAAGAAGGCTGAAGAAGACGTTATCCTGAAGAACGCCCTGGAGGTCCTGAACGGGACCGCGAAGGCCGCCGCGAAACCGGGAACGGCCCACGGACCGTTGACCGACGCGGCTTAATCGAGAAGCATGCCCCTCTACGAGTATCATTGCGACAACTGCCAGAAGAACTTTGAAGTGATTCAGAAGTTTTCGGACGAGCCGATCAGCGAGTGCCGTCTTTGCCAAGGCGGCCCGGTAGAACGCTTGCTCTCCGCACCGGGCCTGCACTTTAAGGGCTCGGGTTGGTACATCACCGACTACGCCAAGTCCGGTGGCAAGTCTCCGGCCAGCGACGGTGGTAAGGCCGACAAGGCGGAGAAGAAAGATTCGACGGCGGCCCCGGCGGCTACACCGGCGCCTTCATCGCCCACCACTACGACGAAGTCCGACTAGGCGCGATCCTTCATCCAGGCGACGGTCTCATCCCACGAGCGCAAGCCTGCGGTGGAGCCAATCTGTTCCACAATCAAGGCTCCCACGGCATTGGCGACCTGCCCAGCTTGAAAAGGATGCAGCCCTTTTGCGAGCGCGGTGAGAAAAGCACCAGCGAAGCAGTCCCCTGCCCCGGTGGTGTCGATTGCCTTGACCGGAAACCCAGCCACTTGGGCCGCGCCGTCGGGCGTGGCCACATAGCAACCGCGGGCGCCCAGCTTCATCGCAAATAGGGGCACGCCGAAGATGTGCGCATTCTTCGCCGGATCGTCGTAGCCGGTGAGCATGCGGGCCTCATCTTCGTTGACGAAGAGAATATCGAGGTACGGCAAGCAGGGCTCGAGCAGCGCCATCCACTCGCCGCGTGAATCCCAGGCCGTGTCGAGCGACGTGGTAAGTCCTTGGGACTTCGCCGATTGCAGTGTTGTGAGCGCCAGCGGACGCAGGCGTGGCAGCGCAAAGAGGTTCGCCAGGTGATAGTGGCCGCAGCCGGCCATCCGTTCGGGCGTGAACTCGATGCCATGTTCGAAAACGTCGAGGCTCGCGCCCGGAAGATGCAGGAAGGTTCGCGCTCCGCCGGTTTGCACCAGGACGATGCTGGTCGCCGTCGGCGCATCACCGGTCTCCAGTTGCGTTAAATCGACGCCAGTGGCGGCCAGACGCGCGCGGCAGGCATCACCATGGGGATCACGTCCAATGCGTCCCAGCAGGCGCGCATGGCCGCCCAGAGCGCCGATCGCCGCCGATGTATTGCCGCCATTGCCGCCCAGATGATGGTCAATGGACTCGACCCACTGCGTAATTCCCCAGGTGACCTGATCCACCGGTCGAACCAGCATATCGAGCACCACGTTGCCCGACACCAGAATCCCCACACTCATCGCAGTTTCGTTCCCTCACTGATTGATTCGAGCCAGTCGAGCGACAGCGGGACGCGTCCGTTCACCCGCTTGCCTTCCGGTGTCACCTTCACTTCCTTCCAGGCACCCGAGGCAGCGAGCGAAAGGGCTCCCAGGTCTCGCGCCGCCGCAGCGGCGCTCTCTTTGGTCACGGTCTCGAGCACGAAGCGCACGTCGACGTTGGCCGGCAGACGAGGCGTCACCCACAGGGAGAGGCGCTCCACGCCGGGCAGGGTTTGCAGCAGCGGGATCTCGGTCGGAGAGAGTCCGGTGGCCCAGATCGCCGAGCCCAGGAACTCGCCCGCCATAGTGCTAGCGTGTGGCTTCAGCAGTTCACGCGCATCGGCCGCGCCGCCGCCCAGTCCATATATGCCGGGACGGATCTGCACGAAGGAGACAGGAGGTGCACCAGGCACGTAGCAGTAGGCGTCGGCACAATTGCCGCCGTTGGAGCTCGCATACTTCCGCAGCCGCACGTCGTCGAAGCGGCCCGTGACGACGGCGAAGACGGCTGTACCGCGCTTCGCCACGACAACCGCGTCCAGGTCACGGCGATAGTCGAAGCCGGTCTGGTCAACAAAGCGGCGATAGTCAGGCTCCTCCACCCCGCCGGGACCGGCCAGACGGCGCAGGACGCCCGTGCGGCGCAAGAGTTCAAAGTCGAGGAAAGCGTAAATCTGGGCGTTCGAGGGTGCGTAGCGCAGCAGCGGCTCCGCCACGCGGCTGGACCGCACGCGGCTCCACGCCAACCATCCGAAGACGAGGGCGCAGAGCGCCAGAATCCCAGCCAGGACCGGCAGGGTTCGGGGAGTACCGTTCACTTATCGCAGTATACCGGTCTAACCGGCCTGTGCCCCACGCGCTCGCTGCGGAATCAGAATCCGCCCCCGCCGCAGTTCGAGCGCACCTTGCCGCTCCATCACGTTCAGCGTGCTGGAAGTCGTCTCGCGCGAGGCGCCCACCAGGATCGCCAGCTCAGCCTGGGTTAACGGCACGCCGTGCACGCTGCGGTCTGCACCGACGGGCAGCAGCGGGCAACTGGGGGCCAGATGCTCGAGCATGGCCGCGATCCGCTGATCCGTGCTGTGGCTCACCAGACGACGGAAGCTGCGCTGCTCGAGCACCAGCCGCTCCTGAATCATGGCCGCCAAGCCGCGCCACAATTCTGGATGACGGCTGGCAACGCGTAAGAACAGCGGCACCGGAATGCGCAAGATCTCGCCCTTGGCAATCCGCGAGGCGTTCCAGCGGCACGCCGCTTCGCCCAGGAGAAGTTCCTCGCCGAACATCTCCCCAGGGCGGACGATCACCAGAGTCGCCCCCTCATCGCCGTGGTCCTGGGCCAGTTTCACCATGCCGGACCGGGCAAAGTAGACCGCCCCGGGCCGCTCACCCGCGCGGTAAACATCACGCGCGCCATTGGGCATCAATTCCACGGACCGCTCGCGCCCGAGCAGGTCCTCAATTACGTCTTGAAATGGAGTCAGTGTGCTCAACTTTCAAAGCCAGTATAGAGAAACCGCTTGTTACCAAGCTGTTAACTCTGCTGCAAGAGAAAAATGAAACAATTGCCGTAAGTGGTTCCGTTACTTATAGAACCACGTTCAGGCACACACTGCCAAGCGCTTCACCAGCGTCACCCGGTCGAGACTTCCATCATAGGCTCCGGGTTCAACGTTGGTTACCCGGAAGCCGCCGGCCCGCTCGAAGAACGGCGCGGTAAGCGGCGTGGTTTCCAGCCGCACCACACTTATGTTGCCTAGCTTACTGATCTCTTTCAGGCGGTGGAACAGCAGTAGCCGGCCCAGCCCTTGGCGATGATAGCGGCCATCGATCAGCCCCCAGGTGAGGCTCGCCAAGCCGGGCTCCGCTTCGAGCGCGAAACCACCGCAACCGACCAACTGGGCGTCGTGCTCCATCACGAAGTAAGTGCCGGGGCCGCCTTCCAGAAAAGCCTGAAACTGTTCGCGTTCACTGGTCAGGAAGTAATTGGGATTCGAGTCGAACAGGCGCAGGCACTCGGGGAGGTCGTCGTTCTGGTATGGCCGGATTTCCATCGTTCAATTCCCTGCCATGCTTCTCATGACGAACCAGACGTTGGCCGGACGCTCCGCCAGGCGGCGCATAAAGTACGGATACCAGGCGTCACCATAGGGCACATAGAGCCGCAAGCGGTAGCCCTCGGCAAGCAGTTGGGCCTGCAGTTCACGGCGCACACCATAGAGCATCTGATATTCGAAGCGATCCTTTGGGTAGGATCGCGCGATGGCCATCATCCGTTCGTCATGGCTCGCGATGGCCGGATCAGTGCCTTCGTCGAGCAGCAGTCGAGCCAACTTGAGGTAGTTCGCATCGACGTCGGCCTTGTCGGTGAACGCCAGTTCGGCGGGTTCGCGATACGCACCTTTGCAGAGGCGCACGGGAATGCCCAGCCGATTCAACCGCCGGATGTCAGCCTCGCTGCGGTGCAGATACGCCTGGATCACGGCGCGCACCGCCGGATACTTCCCGTGCAGCGTCTCGATCACCCCCAGCGTCCGAGCCGTATAGGCGGTGGACTCCATGTCAATCTCAACGCGGCGCCCCATCGCATAAGCCTGCCCCACCACTGGCTCAACATTGCGCAGACAGAGCTCTTCGCTCAAGTCCAGCCCAAACTGAGTCAGCTTGATGGAGACGGTGGCGCGCAGATTTCCGAGTCGCTCCAACGCGGCGCGAATCGCGCGCGTGGACTCGGCGGCTTCGGCCTCGGTGGAGACGTTCTCCCCGAGGTGATCGAGACTCACCAGGTAACCAGCGGCGTTGAGCTCAGCGGCCACGGCCACGGCTTCTTCCAGCGTCTCGCCCGCGACAAACCGCTTGGTCAAAGGCCGCGCGAAGCTGGACGTTTCCAGGAAACGTCGCAGCCAGCGCTGACGGGCCAGAAAGAGCAATAAGGCGCGGAGCATGCCTGCTTTTATTGTCGCGTAGGACGCAGGCGCGGAACGGTTAAAACAGTTGGGTGGCGCCGTAGCCGAGAAGCGTCCCGATCGCTGCGCCGGCCAACACATCGCTCAGAAAGTGCATGCCCAGCAGCACCCGTGAGACAGCAATCGAGAAGGCGCAAAAGCCGAGGCCCCAGGCGAGATCCGGGTAGTAGGCCACCAGCGGCGTGGCGAACGCGAACGCCGTGATGGTGTGGCCGGAGGGGAACGAGAATTGGTCTGGAGGCAGAAGCGTGCTCCAGCAATGAGGCTCCAGCGCACACGGACGCCGCCGTCCAGTGATTCGTTTGAGCCAGAGGAATAGCGCCACGCCGGCCGTACCGGCGACCAAAGCGGAACCGACCGCTGCCCACCGGTCCTCGCCGCCGAACAGGAGGATGACGGCGCACATGGCGTACCAGAGCCAGCCATCGCCGCCGCGCGTGGCGCAGACCATCCACAGGCGAATCCACATGGGGGGTCGCCAGCGGTTGACGCGGCGCATCAAGGCGTGGTCGCGGTCGGTAACGAAGCCGATCAGTGTCTGGCCCATAAGACTTTCCCACTCTGAGAGTAAGGGCGGATCATGACGAGGCGATCAAAGGACGAACAATCATTGGTGAATTCAGATATGGCGACGATCCGAGACGCTACACTGTTACCTGCGAGCGCTGATGAAGATCGACATTATTTACTTTGACGCTGGCGGAGGACACCGCGCCGCGGCCACGGCGCTGGAACTGGCGATCGCCCAGCGGGGACGAGGTTGGCAGATCCGTTTGGTCCATCTTCAGGAAGTGCTTGATAAGATTGACATTTTTCGGCAAGTCTTTCGCCTCCGTCTGGAAGACGTCTACAACTTACTCCTACGCAAAGGTTGGACCCTAGGTTCCGGGTTCATGTTGCGCGTGATGCACTTCCTCATTCGACTTTACCACCCTCTACAGGTGTGGTTGCTGCGCAAGCATTGGGAGAAGGATCCGCCGGACGTTGTGCTTTCGGTCGTTCCCAACTTCAATCGCGCGCTTTATCAGGCCTGGCAACAGGTGAAGCCCGGCGCCCCCTACATCAACGTCATCACCGACCTCGCCGATTATCCGCCGCACTTCTGGCTCGAGGCCCAGAAGCAGATCGTCTTCTGCGGAACGGCGAAAGCCGAACAGCAAGCGCAGCAGATTCTTCTGCCAGGCAGCACAATCGTGCGCACGTCGGGCATGGTGCTGCATCCACGTTTCTACGAACCCATCACGGCGGACCGCGCCGCTGAGCGCCAGAAGCTCGGCCTCGATCCGAAGCTGCCCACGGGCTTGATTTTGTTCGGCGGCTACGGCTCGAGTGTCATGCCGATGATCATTGAGCGACTGGCCGCCTTCGCGGGGCGCGTACAGTTCATCGTCATCTGCGGTAAGAACGAAAAGCTGCGGCAGAAGTTCGCCAAGCTGCAAACGCCGCTTAAGCTCCACGTGGAGGGCTTCACCAAACAGATCCCGCTCTTCATGCACGTCTCCGACTTCATGATCGGCAAGCCCGGACCCGGCAGCATCTCTGAAGCGTTGGCCATGCATCTGCCGGTGATCGTGGAGCGTAACGCCTGGACGCTGCCGCAGGAACGCTACAACGCTGACTTTGTCCGCGAGACCGAGGTGGGCTTGGTGCTCGACAACTTCACCGGCATCGCCGGCGCCATCGAACAGATGCTGGAACCGGAACGTTTTGCGCGGTTCCGGACCAACGCCGCCGCGATGCACAATCGCGCCGTGTTCGAAATTCCCGAGACCCTCGAAAAGCTGCTCTCATGAGAGGATGCGATTTGCTCCTCTCCTGTGCGCGCTCCCGCTTCTAGCGCAGATTGATCAGCCCACCGATCTCACCGGCTGGCTGAACGCTCAAGCGCAAGCGAGCCTCGCCGCACGCCGCGCCAAAGTGGGGGCCATCAAAACGCCGGCCGAAGCCCGCGCCCGTCAGGAATGGGTCCGCGGCAAATTGCTTGAGTTGCTCACCGGTCTGCCGGACTATCAGGGCCCGCTGAACGCGCGGACCACGGGCACGCTCGACCAGCCGGGGTATCGCATTGAGAAGGTGATCTTCGACAGCTTGCCCCGCTTCCCCGTCACCGGCAACCTGTACGTTCCCAAGGCGGCCGGCCGCCACCCCGCCATTCTGTTTTCGATGGGCCACTGGAACGAAGGTAAGCCCGTGGCGCAGTTGCTGGCCGGCAATCTGGCATTGCAAGGCTTTGTGGTGCTGGTTTATGATCCCATCGGTCAAGGCGAACGGCAGCAGGGCTACGACCCGATCACGCGCACGGCGCGCGCCGGCGGCAGCGTGGAGCAGCACTTTATGGCCGGCGCCGCGGCGATCCTCGCGGGCGACAACTTCGCGCGTTATATGATTTGGGACTCCAAGCGCGCCATCGACTATTTGCAGTCGCGGCCCGAGGTCGACCCCGAGAAGATCGGCGCTACGGGTTGCTCCGGCGGCGGCACGCAAACAACATTTATCTCCGCGATTGACCAGCGCATTAAGGTGGCCGCGCCCGCCTGCTACATCCAGTCCTTTGAAGTGCTCTACCCTGGCGACATCGGCGATTCCGAACAAAGCTGGCCCGGCTTCATCGGTTCCGGGCTCGACCAGAAAGACTTCGTGGAAGCCTTCGCGCCCAAGCCGTGGCTGATCGCCTCCACGGAGGGCGACTTCTTCCGGCCCGCGGGCGCCAAGGCTGTCTACGAAGAGGCCCGCTCGATCTACAAGCTGCTCGACGCCGAATCGCAAATCAGTTGGGTGGTGGGACCGGGCCCACACGGCACGCCGCCCGAGGTCCGCCAGGCCATCTACGCCTGGTTCCGGCGCTGGCTGGTAGCCAGCACGGCCGAAGTGCCGGAAGTTGCGGTGAAGATCTTCCCGGACCATGAGCTCTGGGCGACGAAGACCGGTCAGGTGTCGACCGACCTCGGCGCCCGCGACGTGGTGGAAATCATTCGCGAGCGTTGGCTCGCCCGGCCCAGGACCACGACGCCGCCGGCGCCACTGACGACTCCGAGTCAGCGTCCGGCCACCCGCCTGATGAAAGAGACGATCGAAGAAGGGCTCCGCGTTCGGTATCAATTACTTGAGTCCGAACCCGGCTTGTGGATTGCCACCAAGCTGATCGAACCGGAGAAGCCGGACCATCGGGCTGTGCTGATGCTCGAGCCCGCGCCCCTGGCGATGACCTTGGCCCGGCAGGGTGTGCGCGTGCTGACGATTCGCGCCCGAGGGATCGGTCCAGTGATGCCCGATTGGATCCGCAACGGCGGTGACTTCTACCCGAACACGCGCGCCTGGTTCATCAATCCGGCACGGCCGATGGCCGAGATGCGCGCCTTTGACCTGCGCCGCGGCGTGGACTACCTCGCGTCGATGCCCGGCGTCACAGACATTCGTGCGACGGCTTCCGGCGTCCCCGGTTTCTGGTTGTTGCGTGCTGCGTACGGCGATCCCCGCGTGAAGAAGATCTGGCTCGATCGCACCCCAGCGACTTACTGCCAGGTGATCGGTGCGCCGATTCACCGTGACCTACATGACGTCACCGTGCCGGGCGGATGCCTGGGTCCGGACTTACTCGCCCTGCGCGATCAACGTACCCTGTGGACCGATCCCACCGACTGGCAACGCCAGATTCTGGGTGGCTTGCCTGACTTCAGTTACCGGCACTGGGAAGAGGGCGACGGCCCCTGGATCAAGCGTTTCTTTGAGTAACTAGCCTTGGCCGAGCTCCCGGCAGGCTCGGCCGCAGACAGTCGAGGAAGTCCGGGAGCAGCAGACCATTCAGATACAACGTGGCGGCGAGGCCCCCACCGCCCCGGGCACGGAAAACCAAGACCATTCGATCGGACCGAATAACGGATAGTCAGCGGTCGTGACCAGAACCTCGCGAGGGATGGTACCTACGAGTGTGATTAAGACCGCTACGTAAGAATCAATCGCCGGAGGAGGATTGAGACAGAGCTCCGCGCTATAACAGCACTTCGCGGAGCGTGCTCAGTAGGACGTCCTCGACTTGGGGACCCACCCGCGACACCGCACTCGTCTCATAACCGCCCTCGACATATGCCTTGCGGGTGCCGATATACATCGGCCCGTAATCGCCGTAAGCCGCCAACGCGACAGACTCTCCCGCGGGTCGCATCTTACGCGCGGCTAACTGAAACTCCACGAATAACTCGCCCGGCATATGGACCAGATTCATCGGCCCGCAGCGTAGCGAAGTAATTTCGATCTTGCGGCCCGCTTTCACTAACCGATGCCAAGCCAGGTAACGTCCGGCGTTGGCGCGGTCGCGCGGGATGAGCTTCTCGTTTTCGAGGTCGGCCAGGATCTTTTCTTCGGTAAAGTCAGCGCCGCTGCGTAGCGGTAGCGCGACCGGAAGATTCTTCCAGCGCATGGCTTCGACGGGGAACTTCTTTTCGGCGTCCCGCGCCGACTTCATCGCATTGCCTAAGCGCTCCGCCAACCGCCCACGATTCTCCGGCGCCCCGTCGTTGTACTTCCCCGCTCCAATGTTACCCGCGGCACCCGTGAAGTGGACGGCGAAGGTATCGGTCTGCGCACGGCGCGCCATGCCCACGAAGTCCGCACTGATCGCGCCTTTGCCGTAGTAACTCATGGGGTGCGTGGCATAGTAACTGAGCGTGGCTAGCCGCCGCTCTTTGTGCCAGAAACTCACCGACTCCAACTGCGGGTCAATCACCCCCACCGGCGCATCGCAGTACGGCGACGCCTTGCACGCCGTGAAACGCTGGAATACGAATTTGCCGTCCGGCCCGAGGATCCGCCGGTTCGACGCGACGTTCTGGACGGTGGCGCTACCCGTGCTCAAGTGGGTCACCTTCGTGCTCTTCGCTTTCCGCACGGCGGCCACCACACTCTGCAGCGCGGCCTGGGCGAACGGCTCGCTTTGCAGGACGCTCGGCAGGTTGCGCATACGCAGCAGTTCTTCGGCGGTCGAGTCATCGCCCGGAGCATCGTGCTGATGGACGGTCTGCACAGCGACGCGCGCGGGAACCGTACCGGCCGCGACGGCCAAGGCGGCGCGCCAACGATCATGGCTGCCGTTGCCGATGCTTACCCAATCCACCGCGCACAATACGATGGGTTGCTGCCCTTCCGGAAACAGCACCACTCCGCGAGCCTCCAGCGGATCATTCACCGAACTGCCCGGCACCACCAGACCGAGACAAAGCGGCGTGCCCAAGGGCGGGGTGACCTCGGTCGCAAAGGTCGCGATGCGTAGTCCGGGAGCCTTCTTGAAAGCAAAAACGGGCGTAGTGGCGGCAAGCGCCAAAGCTGAGCGGCGGTTCATCTTATCCGAGTTTAGTGCAGGTAGAACAGGCTCAGACGGCGCAGGCCGGACTGATCGAGCACCGCGCGATCCATGAATTGCCGCTCCAGCCGCGAAAGCTGATCGGCGGTCATTTTGCCGCGATACGGCCGCAACGAAGCTTCCATCTGACGCCGCACCTGGAGCAGTTGTTCTTCGCTTTGAGCGGCCCGGGCCGCAGCCAGCATTTTCTCTTCGAGCACCGTCAAGCGCAGTTCCAGCTCTTCCAGATTCGCAAGCTGCTGCTCCGCCTGCGTCGCAAGTTGGTTCAGCGATGCCGCCAGGTCCGCCCAGCCCTTGGACGCCAACAGCCCGGCGTTCTCAGTCAAGTGACGCCGCAGCTCATCCACTTCGAAGGGGGCGTCGGCCACGGGCTGCGTCGCCGGTTGACTGGTGCCGCCGCTGGCCATGATCTCGGCCTCTTCCATCACCGCCTGCGTGCAGTAGGCGAGCGAGTTCACGGCCTGTTTGCGCTTGCTCGCACGCCATTTCTCGAAAGCACGGTCAATGCCGCGATGAACGGCTTCGATCGGGATGCCGCCGTTCTTCCAGGTCTCGATCAGCGCCCAATCGAGCGGCGAGAGCAGGAAAAGACTGGTGCCGCGGGCTCGCTGAAAGTGTTCCTCAATCTCGGTGAAGTAATTGAAGTAGTTCCGCGGCCAGTCCTGATCTTCAGGCGCGGGCAAGTTGACGCTCCCAAATCATCTCGAGTCCATCGAGCGTCAAATCCTCATCGACGGTCTTGATGAACGCTGACCCTCGCGCCAGCAGATGCGCCTGGCCGCCGGTGGCCACACACTGCGTCTGGACGCCTAGCTCTTTCACCAGGCGGGCCATGATACCGTCCACTGTGCCGATCGTTCCGTAATAAAGTCCGCTTTGAATACAATCCACCGTATTGGTTCCGATCAGCCGGCGCGGCTCGCCGATATCAACAAGGGGCAACCGCGCAGCCTTCTCAAACAGGCCGCTGATCGCAATTCCCAGGCCCGGGCAGATCAGACCGCCGAGGAACTCGCCTCGCTCGGAAACGACGTCGAAGTTGATTGCCGTACCGAAGTCGACCACTACTACCGGCCCGCCATATTTCTCGAAAGCGGCCACCGCGTTCACCACGCGGTCGGCGCCCACCTCGCGCGGATGGTCCACCAGCACCTTCAGGCCCAGATCGCTCTCCGCGGTAACGAACAGCGGCGCCGTGGAAAAATAGCGGCGCGCCATGGTGTTCAGGGGCGCATCGATGGGGGGCACCACACTCGAGACCACGATGCCCGATACTTCGGAGAACTTCATCCCGTGCGCCTCAAACAACTCGCGCAGCAGGATGCCCCACTCGTCGGCCGTCCGCTCGCGCACGGTGCGCAAGCGCCAACTGGTTTCTAACTTCCGCCTCCGATAAACGCCAATCGTGAGATTGGTATTTCCCGCATCGATCGCTAACAGCATTTAGTGTTCAATCGGGAAGCCGAAGGCGTATTGCGTGCCATCGTGGGTCGCCACGTAAACGCGGCTACCGCCCGCCGCCAGTCGCCCGGTGGTGACGTAAGAAGGCAGCGTAGATCCGCTGTTCCAAGTGTCCTTGCCGGTGACGGCGTCGAGGGCGTAGAGCACTGCTTTGCCCGTCTTGGGCGTGCCCGCATCGAGCGCGAATACCACGCCGTTCACAACGATCGGCGAGACTGGCACGGTCATCTTGCGCGAAGTCCACGCCTTTTCCAGCTTGCCGTCGCCGACCTTCCAGGCCACGATGCTGTCGGCCGAAGGCGCAAAGATCCAGCGGACGCCGGACATGTCTTGCCAACTCGCCAGCGAGCCGACTTCCTTCGACGCAAACGCCTCGGTCGCCACCGGAGTCTTCGACGGCGCGGACAGATCGAGCAGTTGCAGCTTGCCATCGGCGGTGGTCACGGCGAGCAGGTCTTTGCCTTTGTAGTCGAAGATCAGCGGCGAAGACGTCGCCGCCTGTCCGCCCAGATTGTAATTACCCTTCACGGCGAGCGTCTTGAGTTCGAGCGCCGTCACACCTTTGGTGGTGGACACGTAGATCGTACCGTCCGGCGCCAGCGCGAAGCCCGACGGACCCACGACGTTACCCGAAGCCTTCCAATGGGTCACAGCCTTCGAATCGAGATCCAACGCCCAAACACCGTTGTCGGCGCCGCCGCAATCGTTGATCGTGGCGGCATAGGCCACCCGCTCGAAAACCATCAACCCGATGGCGTGCGCATTGGCGGGCAGAAAGTCCAGGGCCGCG
This sequence comes from Bryobacteraceae bacterium, assembly GCA_044226365.1. Classification (GTDB taxonomy): domain Bacteria; phylum Acidobacteriota; class Terriglobia; order Bryobacterales; family Bryobacteraceae; genus JALHNI01. The sequence goes on along the minus strand of JBGAHE010000096.1, from coordinate 707 downwards.
TTCGGCTCCTCGCCGTTCGAAACGTAGAGCGCGTGAAACTTGCCATCACCGGTGATGAAGTTCGCCCATTGGATGCGAGGTGCGAAAAGGTTAACCGGAGCGCCGGCGCGAGTGCCTGGGCGCGTGGGCGGAGGAGGTGGCGGCGGAGCCGGACGCGTCGTCGGCGGCTTCAGGGTCAACGCGCCTTCGCCAGCCTCGCCCACCCCGCCTTTGGCGGGAGTGCCGCGGCCAATGCCGCTACCGCTCACCGGCGGAGGATAGTTCAAAGTCGTCACCGTGCGCACCACGCCGGACGTAATGCCACCTGGGCAAGCTGCCGTGCCCAGTCCGGCGGGTTGCGTGAAGCTCTTTTCCCATTCCACGCGAGCCAGGTCGATATCGATTCCCGTCACCACGCCGCTGGCGCTACTCACGAAACCCAGGGAGCGGAAACCGCGGTAGCTGATGTAGAAATCGAGCAGCGAGGGCGGGTAGCTGGAAGACATCTGCCGTGGCGTACCGTTCAACTTCATCTTCCAGAGCAGTTCGAAGCCCGGCTTTTTCATGCTCTCGGCGTTGATCTTCGCGTCCATTCGCACCCACGAAGAGCGATGAGCGTCGTTGCCGCCCACCACCCAATCCACACCCCGCTGGGCGAACGCCACAAATGAGCAACCGCAGGCGATCGCGGCCACGGCATATCTACGCATCGATCCAGACTCCTTTAA
>JBGAHE010000095.1:0-28951 GCA_044226365.1 Bryobacteraceae bacterium | reverse complement strand
CCTACCTCGCGTCCGATCTTGCGTAGCGGTCCGCACTTTCGCTGGCCCAGCGTGCGCCGGGAGGCCGACTAGACCATCCCGGCGGGCCCTTCCTGAGCAATCTGCATGAATCCAGCGCTTTCTACCAGAACGAGCGATCTTTTGCCCTCGCACTTGGACTCTCTTGCCCTCACCGGCCAAGTGCAAATTGCCTCCACCGGCCAGGAACTGGAGGCCCTCGAACGATTCCGCTATCAGATCTATGTCACGGAACAAGGAAAACATGTGGCGGGAGCGGATTCCGGCCGGCGTCGGCTTCAATTGGAATCGGATCGCGACGCTGTCCATTACTTCCTGCGCAGTCCCGATCAGGAACACATCCTGGGGTACGTCCGAGGACACTTCGGCATCTTCCCCTCTCACCTTCACGAACCCTTTCAACTGGGTCGTTTCGAACGCTTTTGCACCCGCGGTCAACTCTACTTCAGCAGCCAGCTCATGGTCTCGCGTACCTCCCGAAACTTTCACGTGATGCGCGCTCTTACCGGAGCTCAGTATCGGCACGGACGTCAGAAAGGCATCAAGGCCTGGCTTTTCCACTGTCGGGCGGCACTAACCGTCTTCTACACGCGATCGGGCATGTATCGTTATGGACCCCTCTTTGAACTGCCGGACCTGGGCTGGCAAGCGCCCTGCATCGGGATCTGTGAGGATGTCCAGCACTTCGCGCAAACGAAATCTTACTTCTTCCCGCTCTCCCAGGAATTTGAGAATTCCGACGATTTTCGCGCCGCCTTCTTCCGGGAATTCGGCGCCACTCTACCCAAGGAACAGTCATGAACCAAGCCGCCTTTGAGTCCGTCGTCGCCGCCCAAGTGGAAGCGTTTGCCGAAACGCCAGCCTACCGGAAGCTGCAAAGCCAAACCCTCACCTTGCAGGACTACCACGACGTTCTACTCACCATCCTTCCTCAGACGCTCGATGGCCCCGTCACCTTCGCGCTGGCCGCGGGATTCGTCCCGCCCGCGTACCCTGCCGTTCGCTCATATCTCTTGCACCATGCCGAAGAAGAAAAGTTGCACTGGCAATGGGTGATCGAGGACCTCGCCCACACGGGCTATCGTGGACCCGACCCGCTCACCTCATTTCCGACCGTCTCTGCCGCCGCCTACGTCGCCTACAACTATTCCGTCGCGATGCGCTTCCCCATCGGCCGTCTCGCCATCGCCGCCACGCTTGAGTCCATCGGCGCTCGTTACGGCGGCGACAGCGCCCGGCGGTTGATGACCCAACTCAACTTGGAGCCCCACCAGGTTCGTTTCTTCGATGGCCATGGCGACACCGATATCGGCCACACGCAGGACATCCTCGATGTCCTCCAAACCTGCTCGCTGAGCCCGGACGACTGGCACCGGATGTGCCATATCGCGGAGGTCGCCGGTCATCTCTATCGTCAGATGTACACCGAAAAATTCGTATGCACGGCTTGAATCAGATCGCCGTCGGGGCGTATGTCACGGGGATCGCTTCCTTCTCCTGGGCCATGCGTCGCTTCTTCGTGCGGCGCCACAGCGCTCTCTCGCGAGATCAACTTCTTGTCGTGTGGCTGGGCTTTGTCTTCGCTCTCTGGCAGGTCATCGCCGTGGCCCGCGCTCCTCTGTTGCTCGGCCCAGCCCTCGGGTGGGCCTTCGCCTTATGGGTCCTCTCTCTACTAACCTTCTGGTCGGCCGTTCGGATTAACTGGAGACAGCCGCTGACTTGGGCCTTCGAGACTGACCGCCCCCATCACTTGGTCCTGCAAGGACCCTATCATTGGGTTCGGCATCCCTTCTATCTCAGCTACATCTTGTTTTGGCTGGCTGCTCCGGTCGCCACGGGAGACCGGCTCTTGCTGGTCCCCGCGGTGACGATGGGCTTCCTCTACTGGCGGTCTGCCGTTCAGGAAGAAATGAAGTTTCTTAACTCATCGCTGGCGGACTCCTACCGACGCTATCAGACCCACGCCGGCATGTTCTGGCCAATCCGTATCCGCTAAGTAAAGGCAAGGTATTCCATCAATGTTCAGATCCCTGCTGATCACCATCAATCTGTCGACGACAATGGCCTGCGCCGCTGCGCTCTCCACCGACAACTACGTTCGCTACTACGCTTCGAACGACCCTCAAGGCTCCTATGCTTGCCGAATCATCAACGGCGGACCGTGCACCGGCAGCACGGTCATTCCCGGCACTCAATGGACCCTCGACTACTTTTCGCAAAGTTCCGCCAGCTACGGGATCTTGCGCGCTGCCGCCACCGCTGTCCTGCATGGGACTAACAATGGCGCCCCCAATCCCACCTTCACCACCGTGGGCGGTCGCGCCAACTATTTCGACACCTACACCATTCTCGGCGCCACGGGAACCGGCACCCAGACGCTCCACTTTCAAGTGACCGGCAGCGGATCTCAAACCGCGGGCAACTCCGGCCGCGCGCAAATGCAATACATTCGTGACGGCGTGGAGTACAACTTCCTCCCCAACAGCCAGGGACAGATTACGATCACTGTCCCCTTCACTTTCGGTTCCCCCTTCAGCTACACCATCAGCTTCTACGCCCTCGCGCAGTTGTATCAGTATCGCGATGGTTCCGCTGCCACTGCCGACTTCTTCAGCACCGTAGTCCTGAATGGCATCGACGTTCAGGACCAGGCCGGCCTCGCGGTCAATGACTTTGCGATCGCCTCCCAATCCGGCACCAGCTACACCAGCCTCGGCGTGGTTCCCGAACCGGCGACCATCGCTCTCGTGGCGCTGGCGTTGGTTGGCATGGTGGCGAGAAGGCGACCCGCGTCGAATCATCCCCTCGCCGAATCCCGATCACGGCGCCTGGAAAATCTGTAAACCCCTCCGAATCAATCGCCTAATCTGAGCTCGGCCCCCGGGAATTTGGAGCCGCCCGCTACCCTGGAACTAGGACCTTCACCATGTCCCCAACCAGCGATTCGACACTTTTCGACACCCTCACGCCCGTGCAGGCCAACGTCATCCAAGCTCTCGCTGCCGGAGCCACCGTTACTGCCGCCGCTCGCGAAGCCGGCCTCCACCGCAGCACCGTCCACCTCTGGACCCGCCAGCACCCCCTCTTCGCGCGCGCCCTCCTCATCGCTCGCCAGGAACGCGCCGCCATCCTCCTCGATGAACTCGCCTCACTCAGCGAACTCGCCCTCGACACTTTTCGACAGCTTCTCTCCGACCCCCAAGCCCCCGCCTCCACCCGTCTCAAAGCCGCCCTCGAAATCGTCAAACTCGTACAAAACCAACAACCCACCGACCTCGCTCAGCTCAAATCGGACCTCGCCCTCGACACCCACCTCAAGGACCTCCACCTTGCCGACACCGCCACCCAGCCGTATCCGCCCCCGCCCCTTCCCGTCAAAGCGCCCGTCCGCAATGCTCCCTGCCCCTGCGGCAGCCGCTTGAAGTACAAGCGCTGCTGCGGGGCGTTGCCGGCCTCCCACGCCGCTTGAACGGCTCTCGAAAAATAGTTTTTTGGGAAACAAACCCGGCGATCTCGCTCGAAACAAACGCCCTCGCCTCTCGGGTTCCCCCTTAACCCGAATACCTGAACCCGAACGCCCGAACCCGAACGCCACCCGCTTCATCGCGCGAGCATCGATCAGCCGCAAGTCTGCTCTGTCCGCTGCACCGGCTGTTTGCCTCGTAAATCGTCTTGGTTCGCACGTGTTAGCGGCAGTTCCGACGCAAGTCTGTCCAGCCCGCTACGCAGGATCTTTAAAAACCGAAAGTCAGTTGCGGCCTAGTAAGCCTTCAATCCGAGGGCACCCTTGCGCCGGGGTCCTTTCCGTTTGGGCTCCGGCGTGACGACGCCGAAGGAGTCAAGCGCCTGTTGCACCAATTCGGAGGCCACGCCGAGTTCGCGAAGCCGCTTGCAGTGATGACGGATTTGTCGTTGGCGCTGTTTCCCCTGATCTGCCTGGCTGGCTAAGGCCAGGAACGGAACTCGCTCCTTCAGCACATAGTAGGCGACTCGCAGCAAGGCATGGGCGATCGCCATGGCGGCTTTCTTCTTGCCTAACGTGCGTTGCCACTTGTGATATTTCGCGGCAAATGGACTGCCTTTCGTGCGACACGCACTCCAACTACATTCCACCAGTGTTGCCTTCATCCAAAGGTTTCCTCCGGTCGGCCGGCCGCTACGCTGCTTTCCGGCACTGCGATTATTCCCCGGACAGAGACCTCCCCAACTGGTTGCGTGTCCCACCGTCGGGAATACGTTCATATCCGGTCCAAGCGCTGCGAGAATCACCGCGGCGGATTCGGCCTTGATACCCGGAATGGTTTGCAGTAACTCATAGCGTTCACGATACGGTTCGAGTAAAGTGGATATTTCTCGGTCTAAACCCCGAATCTGATCCTCGAGAAACTCGATATGATCCAAACATTGTCGAATGAGAAATCGATGATGTTGAGCGAAGCGATGTCCCGCCAACGCCTCTTCAATGGCTGGCCGTCTACTCCTGGCCCGTGCCTGGGCCAACTCGGCCAATTCCGCAGGGATGAAGTCACCAGTCAGCATTCTCTCGAGCATCGCTTGGCCCGAAACCCCAAACAGACTGCTCAGTACGCTGCTGAGCTTGATATTGGCGCTCTCCAATACCTTGGCGATCCGGTTCTTCTCACTCGCTCCAGCACCGATGAGCCGTTTCCGCCGCCGCGTCAGATCGCGTAGCTTTCGAATGTCCGGCGGCGGAATAAAGCTGGCCCGAATCATGCCATGCCTCAGTAAGTGCGCGAGCCACACGCTATCGGCTACATCCGTTTTGTGGCCGCGCAGGTTCTTCACATGCAGCGGATTCGCCAGATGTACCTTCAGATCGTTTTCCAGTAAGTGAAATACGGGTTTCCAGTAGCTTCCCGTACTCTCCATGACGACTGTGCGGCAGCCTTTTTCCAACAACCAAGTTCGCATCTCTTCCAGCCGCCGGTTCGTCGTCCCGAAGAGTCGGGTCTCGATAACCGGATCTTCGTTCGCCGGACCGGTCATTAGTGTGACGGCTAACTCTCGCTTTCCTAGGTCGATGCCCGCGCATCGCGCTTCGATCGCCTTCAGCATCCGTCGTTCCTTTCCGCGGAAGGGCCAGCGCTTTCGATGTGATTTTGCCTCGCGAGGTCGTAAACCTCATTCTCGGGTGCCAATGCGCCAGCGGGATCAGTTTGACATGCGGGGTCGTGCCGCCAGTAGGATCCTCGATCCTGCCTTCCGCTCCCCCATTTTCATCCCCACGGGTGAGCGAATCGCCTCATGCAGGTTTGACATCAGAATCGTCAGTTGCCCGGCGGGGAATTCGTGAAACGATTTCGTCCGGGCGCGCTCTCCCCATCAAGCGGGCTGGCCCTAATCCTGACCCCTGCTGGAGTCCTTGCATAAACGCGTCACCAGCCCGCGCCCCAACTTGTCCTCGCGCTAGCTGTTCGCCGGTCCCGGCACCAGCTTCAATAACACCACCTCCGGCGGCGCCCCGATGCGCGCCGGAATGCCCACCGTGCCCAAGCCCCGCGTCACCCACAAGCGCGACTTCCCTCGCTCGAACGCCCCGTACGTATACGGCGTAAAGAAGCGCACCAAGTTGAACTGTTCGCCGAACAGCTCCAGGTTCAGTTGCCCGCCGTGCGTATGCCCGCTCACCGTCAGGTTCCAACCCTGCTTCGCGGCCAGATGGAACACCTCCGGCGTGTGCGACATCAGCAGGTTGAACTCGCCTGGCACCACCAGCCGGCCCATCCCCACCAAGTGCGGCTTGTCCCGCGCCTGAAAGTCCACCCCGCCCAGATGCAGGTTCGCTTGGCCGAACCGCAGCGTCGTGCGCTCGCTGCGCAAAAAGCGGATCCCCACCCGCGCCGCCAGTTCGCTCGCATAGCCCTCCGCGTGAATGTAATTCTCGTGATTGCCGTGGCAGCCGTAGACGCCGCTATCGGCCTTGAGCCGCGCGATTTCGGCGATGCAATCGTCGAGCGGATCCCGGGAGCCGGTGATCAGGTCGCCGGTCACCAGCGTCAGTTGCGGCTTGGTCTCGTTCAGCGCGTCAACGGCGCGCGCCAGTTCACGCCGCGAGAGAAACGGGCTCAGGTGAATGTCGGAAATCTGCCCGATGCGCAGGCCGTGCAGGTCCGGGGGCAGGTCCGGCACCAAGAGTTCGCGTTCGATCACCCGCGGGTCGAAGCGGGCGGCCATCAGGCCGAAGCCCATGGTGGCCACCGGCGCCGCCACCGCGGCCTGCAACAGCTTGCGCCTTCCTGGGTCGGCCACTTGCGGCAACCGCCGCCGCACCAGCCATCCGATCGGGAACGCCGCCACCAGGGCCGCGGACAACGCGAAGGCGGCGCCTCGCACGCCGATTTCCCACTGCGCCGGCACCGCCCCGAACAGCAACCGGCCATTCAATAGCGTTCCGGCCCCGATCAGGGCGAGTCCTGCCCAGAGGACCGGCCGCCAGCGCGGAAGAAACCATCGTTGCAGATAGATCCCCGCCACCCCACCAGCCACGATCGCCACCAGGTCGGGCACGAAACGTGAGACAAATCTCATCCAACTCCAGTGTAACGGCCCCTCGAACAGCACCCTGAAGTTGCCACTATCCTATCTAGGAAGGAGGAGTTCGGAGCATCATGTTCACCAGCGCGGCGGTCCCGATCCGGATTCAAGCCGCCCGACGCTTGCCTGATCGCCCCTTTCGTTCCGTCTGGGAAGCGCGCGAACTCCTTCTGGTCCTGGCCCGCCGCGATGTCCACCTGCGCTACCAGCACTCGGTGGCCGGCATCGGCTGGGCGCTGTTGCAGCCCTTGCTCACCGTCCTGGTCCTCAGCGCGTTTCAAGCCCTGATGGGCCGCGGCGCCACGCCCGGCGTACCGTATCCGCTCTACGCCGCCACGGCGCTGGTCCCCTGGACCTTCGTTGTCCATGCGCTCACCCAATCCAGCCACTGCCTGCCCAAGCACGCCGGTATCATCTTCAAAGTCCACTTTCCCCGCCTGATCCTGCCGCTCTCTTCAGTGCTGGGCGCCGCGGCCGATTTCGCCGTCGGTATGGCGCTTCCCCCGTTGATGATGGTCTACTACGGCATCGCGCCCGGCTGGAGCCTGCTCGCGCTCCCCTTCTTCCTCCTGCAGGTCTTCGTCCTCGCCGCGGCGGCCGGCATCTGGCTCGCCTGGCTCAACGCCCGTTACCGCGATACCGCCAACTCGCTGCCGTTTGTCACCCAACTCTGGTTCTTCCTCACCCCCATTGCCTACACCGCCGACCTGATCCCGGCCGGGTGGCGCTGGGCTGCCGGCTTGAACCCCATGCTGGGCATCCTCGAAGGCTTTCGCTGGTCGCTCTTCGGCTCCGCACATCCCTGGCTCGGCCCCTGGGTGCTCATGTCCTGGGCGGTGATCCTGCTCCTGCTCCTCAGCGGCACGCTCATCTTCCTGCACTCCGAGGACGCTCTGGCCGATATCCTCTAGAGAACCGATCTTGCCTCCGCACGCCCTCGAAGTCTCGCATCTCGGCAAGCAGTACCAACGCGGCACGCCCGGCCCGAAACGGGCGCACGAAGCCATTGAACAGACGGTCAGACGCCTGCTGGGCCGCACGTTGCCGCCCGCGGACGACGCCCATTTCTGGGCCGTCCAGGATTGCACCTTCACCGTTCAGCCCGGCGACACCGTCGCGCTGCTCGGGCGCAACGGCGCCGGCAAATCCGTTTTGCTCAAAATGCTCTCGCGGATCATCAAGCCCACCTGCGGCGAGGCCATCATCCGCGGCCGCCTCACCGGCCTGCTCGAACTCGGCTCCGGCTTTCACCCGGAAATGACCGGCCGCGAGAACGTCTTCTTCAACGGAGCCGTGCTGGGCGTCCGCCGCGCCGACATGGAAAAGAAGTTCGACGAGATTATCGCCTTCTCCGAAATCGGCAACTTCCTCGACATGCCCGTCAAGCACTACTCGAGCGGCATGTACATGCGGCTGGCCTTCGCCATCGCCGCCCACATCGAAACCGACATCCTGCTGCTCGATGAAGTGCTCGCTGTGGGCGACTCGGCCTTCCAGGAAAAATGCCTGGAGCGCATGCGCCAAGCCGCCCGTCAAGGCACCACGATCCTGGTGGTGAGCCACGAGATGAGCGTCCTCTCGCAGCTTTGCAGCCGGGGTCTCTACCTCCACCAGGGCCGGCTCCTCCTCGACGGCACCGTCGAGGAGGCCACCGAGCACTACCGCCGCGAGACGGCTCAACTCACCTACTGATTCGCCCGCCGCCGTTCGCTCAAAAAGCCCGCGGCGTTCGCTACCTGCGAGAGCCCCATCAGCACGCATAAGGGCGCCGCACGCCACGGTGGCTCGTGACGCCAAGCAAAGCCTAGCAAGGCCCCGTAGAACTTGCCCGGCGGCTCCACCCGCTGAGGCTGCTGGCGTCCCTGCCGCGCGCGCCGCAACTGCCACGCGCCTCGCCCGTAGTTCCAATGCTGGCGCCAGAACTGGGCCAGGTTCATGTGATGCGCATGCGCCACCACGGCCCGCGGCGCCTCGGCCATGGGCCAGCCCCGCTGATGCCAGCGATCGCAGAAGTCCCGATCCTCGGCCGCCGCGAGCGGAAAGCGCGTGGAGAAGCCAGCCAGTTCCGCGAAGCGCGCCGCCGGCACGCACAGGTTGTTCGTCGCGAGAAAGGGCGCGCGCCCCGGCTCGCCGGAATTGAAATAGCCCTGGATGAACTCGGTCATCAGTTGGCTCGCCTGCGGACAAAGTTCCTCGCGCAGCGCGTTGCGCGTGCCGCCGCCGGAAAGCGCCTCGGGATGCTGCCGGGTGTGGCGGTCCCATTCGCGCAACCAGTTGGGCTCCGGACGGCAGTCGTCGTCGAGGAAGAGCAGGAAGTCGCCCTTCGCTTCGCGAGCCCCCGCGTTGCGCGCCTTGGCGGGGCCACCGTGCTCTGGCACGATCGCCCGTATGCCGGCTCGCGCCGTCACCGCGGCTGTCTCGGCGTCCGGCCCGTCGCTCACCACCACCACTTCGAAATCCGTTGGCGGATAGTCCTGCGCCTGCACCGCCTGCAGACACTCCGCCAGTTGCCGGGGCCGCCGGTAGGTAGGAATCACGATCGAGAAGCGCACGCGCCCCCGCTCATCTTCTCCAGCCGCCCGGCTCGGGCAACAGGGCATACTGAAAGACGTTGCCGACCCCTGCGATCTCCATCGTCCTGTGCACCTACGATCGCCCCGCCTCCCTGGCCCGTTGTCTCACTTCGCTGCTCGCTCAGCAAATCGCTCATCCCTTCGAAATTCTCGTCGTCGACAACCACCCGCAATCCGGCCTCACGCCGCGCCATCCCGGCGTCCGCTGGCTGGAGGAACCCACGCCCGGCCTCTCGCACGCCCGGAACCGCGGCATCCTGGCCGCCCATGGCGCCATCATCGTCACCACCGACGATGACATTGTCGCGCCGCCGGATTGGCTCGAGCGTCTGACGCGGCCGCTCTTCGACAGCACCGTCGCCGCCGTCACCGGCAACTGCCTCCCCGCCCGCGTCGAAACCGAAGCCGAAGCTCTCTTCGAAGCCTACGGCGGCCTCCGCCACGGCGACACTCCGGCCGACTTCGACCGGGCTTGGCTCGATACCTGGAGCCTCACCTTCCCGCAACTCTGGCGCATTGGCACCACGGCGAACGCCGCCTTCCGCGCCAGCCTCTTCCGCGACCCCGCCGTCGGCCTCTACGACCCCCGGCTCGGCGCCGGTTCGCCCACCGGAGCCTGGGAAGACCTTTACGCCTTCTATCGGATGCTTCGCGCCGGCCATCGGATCGTGTATCGGCCCGAGGCTTGCCTCCAGCATTTCCATCGCGACACCCTCGCCGGTCTGCGCGGCCAGCTTTGCGGCTACCGCCGGGGCGAAACCGCCTTTCTCATGCTCGTCCTGCTGCGCCACGGCGACCTGCGCGCGCTGGGCCAGCTCTTCCTCTGGATTCCCTTTTGGCGCGCCACGGTCCTGGCCCAGGAAGTCGGCCGGCGCCTGCGTGGCCAGCGGCGATTCCCGTTCCGCCTGCTCGCGGCCGAAACGCTCGCCTACCTCCAGGGTCCATGGTCGCTGTGGCGCGCCCATCGGCTTAGCCAAGCACGCGTTCGAACCAGTCCCTCGGCTCATACTTGAGCAGTGCCGCCAACTCGGGCGCCGCCTGGCGCCAGGAGTCGCCAAACTCGCGGTCGCTGGCCTCGGTGAACGCGAAAAAGTTCGGCAGTTCACGCGTCTGATCGCCTTCCTCCAGAAACGCCGACGTCGAACGGATCGCGCCGGCGAGCGCCGCATCGTCGACGCGCTCTAACTCCCGCTGCAGACGTTCCTTCGCCACACCCTTCACCCGCGCCGGCAACACCTGAATCGACAGGTACCGCGGGTCGAAGAGCGGCACCAGTTGCGGCACCCGGCCGATGCGCGCGAAGCCCGTCTCCCGGAGGTAGGCGAACAGCTCAGGGAGCGTCAGCACGTTGTAGATCTGCACCGTCACACTCACGGTGGCCCAGGCGATCTTCCACTCGTCGAAGTTGGCGTCCAGCAGTTTCAGATTGCGGTCGATGTCGCTCCAGCGCGAGGGCCGGCGGATGTAGTCGTTCGTCTTCCCGTAACCATCCACGCTGCAGAGCAGCGAGACTTGCTTGAAGTGCGGCCAGCGCGACGTTACCCGTTCGGGTAGCGTGGTGAGGTTGGTGTTGTAGGAAAGCGCGATCTCGCCCGCGCGGCCGGAGGCGATGCATAGATCCAGCAGTTCGCCCATCTCCGGAACGATCAGGGGTTCGCCGCCGGCAAAGTGGAGCGCTTCCACCGTCGGCAGATTCTCGCGCAGCAGCCATTCGAGCGACTCCTGCTTCACCCAATTGTTCTGGCCTAGTACTCTTAGTTCTCGCTCAGCCAGCCGATAGCCGCGCGGCTGCACCTGGTTGTAGTGCGGGGCCCACAAACGCGAGGCCACCGGACCGCACATTCGGCAGGTGAGGTTGCAGGCATTCCCCAGCCGGATGTCGGCATAACGCACCACCGCGCCGTCCAAGGTGCCATCGGGCGCCGTCCGGCGCAACAGGTCTGGCTTCCGGCCTCGTTCGAACCGCTCGTTCAGATGCTGCCGGATGCTCACCCCGCCCGCCGCCTCCGCCTGCCGGCAGCGCTCACAGGCGGCCGGCCATTGGCCCGCCGCCAGATCCACGCGCGCCGCCTTCATCGTCGGCGAGTTCAGAACCTGCACATCTGTGAGATGTTGAGAAACGTGCAGGCGCTCGCCCTGCGCATCGCGCAGTTGATTGCCTTCACCCGTCGCGACGCAGCACAATTGATGGAAGCCCTGTTCATCGGTCATCCGGTGCAACCAGGGAATGACGCAAAAGTGATCTTGATCCACCAGCATCTACCTTACCTGTCGCGGAGGCGCGCCTGATCGAACGCCTTCTCGCGCGGCTCCAGCGCGTCACCTCCACCGGCGAGTTCATTCCTCAAGTCGACGGGCTCCGGTTCTTCGCCATGCTCATGGTGATTCTCCATCATGTGTTCGCCGGCTACCTTGAGTACACCCATCGGCTGGGCACGCGGCAACTGCCGCAGGACTGGGCGGCGATCTACCCGCGCTCACCTCTGGTGCCCTGGATGCTCGATCTGGTGGTCGCCGTGCCCCTGCTGTTTCTCATCAGCGGCTTCGTCCTCGATCTGCCATTCGCCCGCAGCACCTTCCGCCGGTTGCCGTCGCCTTCGTTGAAGGGCTACCTGCTGCGCCGGCTGGTCCGCATCGAACCGCCCTACGTGATCAACCTGGTCGTGATCTTCCTGTTTACGGTGGTCCATTGGCAGGGTCCGGATCGCCGGGTCCATACGCTGATCGACGCCCAGATCTTTTTACCGCACTTGACGGCGGCCCTGGCCTATCTGCACGCCATCATCTACGCCACGCCCAGTTGGGTGAATGGCGTTGTCTGGACGCTGGAGATCGAAGTCCAGTTCTATCTGTTGCTGCCGCTGCTGGCCTTCGTCCATCGGCTGGGCGGCCGCGGCACGCGCCGGCTGGCGCTCGCCGCGCTGACTCTCGGTTGGGCGTGGATCGCGCAGCACTACGTCACCCCGGATCAGGCACCGCGCCTTTCGCTCAGCATCGCCGGCTACCTGCACTATTTCCTGGCGGGGATGTTGCTGACGGATTTTTTCCTGGAGCCTCCCGCCGTCTCACCTCGATTGATCGATTGGGTTGGGGCGTTGAGCCTCGCTTCCGTTGTCGCCATCACGCATTGGTACCCGGTCCTCACCTGGCTGCTGCCGGCGCCGCTGTTTCTCTTCTGCTATGCGGCGTTGCGTGGCCGGTGGATGTCCCGCGCGTTTCAACACCCGGTAGCCGCCATGGCCGGCGGCATGAGCTATACGGTCTATCTCTACCACTTCCCGCTCACCTACGCGATGCTCCCCGTCACCGTTTGGCTGCTGCCTCCCACGGCATCCCTGGCCTGGGATACTTTGTTGCAGTTCAGCCTTCACCTGATCGCGGTCTACGCCATTTGCGCCGTTTTGTTCCCCCTACTCGAGAAACCCTTCATGCTGCTGAGCCGCGAGGTCACGCGCCGTTACCGCCATGCCTGACCGCGCCGTCGAAGTCTCCATCGTCATCCCCGTCCATAACGCTCTGGCGCTGACGCGCGAGTGCGTCCGGAGCATTGAAACGGCGGGCGCCCGGCTCAGCTACGAAATCATCGTGATGGACAACGGCTCCGCTCCGGACGTCGAAGCCTGGGCCCGCACGCAGACCAGCCCGCGCTTCCATTACCTGCGCGATCCAGAGCCGCTGGGCTTTGCCCGCGCCGTGAACCGGGGCGCCGCTCAAGCCCAAGGCGAAACGCTGATCATCCTGAACAGCGATACGGTCGTTACCCCGGGCTGGATGGAGGCGCTGCACGACGCGCTGCTGGCCGACCCCAGCCTCGGCGCGCTCACACCCAGCACCAACGCCGCCGGCGACCCCGCCCAAATGGACTTCGCCACCGTCGAGCGCCCCCTCGACGAAGCCTTAGCCATCCGCGCCGCGCAAACCCGGGCGCCCAATCTGCTCTATCTGCCGCAGCGCCTCACGTTCTTCTGCGCGGCGCTGCGCCGGTCCGTCTGGCAGGACCTGGGCGGCCTCGACGAAGCCTACCCCATCGGCAATTTCGAAGACGACGACCTGTGCCTGCGCCTGCGCCTGGCCGGCTATCGCCTGGCCGTCGCGCAGCATGCGTTCGTCTATCACCACAACAACGCGACGTTCAAGGCCAATGGCCTCGAGCACGGCGAATGGATGAGCCACAACGCCGCCGTCTTTGCCGGCCGGGCGCGGGCGCTGGCAGCGGCGACTGCGGCCCCGTTGCCGCGTTGGCCCAAACGGGCCGCCCACGAAATCAGCGTCATCGTGCATCCGCGGCCGGGACAGCCGCTCGAACGGACGCTCCGCAGCCTGGCCAATCAGACGGTGCAGGGCTTTGAGATCGTACATCCGGAGCGCGGCGAAACTCCGAGCCGCGCCTGGTGCGCTCACGTCGGCCAGGGCGACCTGCTTTATCCGTTCCACCTGGAAGCACTGCTCGAAGCCGCGGAACGGTTGTCTGTGGACGCCATCTGCTCCGACGCGTGGAACGCGGTCACCCAAGCGCCGCTGATCCATCCGGATGCCCATCGTCCCAACGGCTGCGCCGCCCAACTACTGCCCGGCTCGCTGCACCATTCGTCCGTCGATCCGGACGCGCTTTGGGAACAGACCACTCCGTTGCACTGGCCGCGCCTCACCTGGGAGACGGCCGCCACGCCTTTCCCACAACCGGCTCCGCCCCGACCCAAGCCCGTCGACCACTTGCGCGACCTCTATCGCCGCGTAGTGCCCTTGCGGACCCGTCATGCGATCGACGCCGGAGTGCGCCGCGCCCTGCGCCTGCCCGCCCCCACCGAACATGCCGATGCGATCTCGCGCGAATCCACCCGCGAACTCGAAGCCCTGCTCGCCGGTGGCACGGTGGCCCGCCGATTCGCCGCCTCCGGCCAGCTCGCCCCCGTGGTGCAGTTCAATGCCGTCACCTGGCATAGCGCCACGCAACGCCAGCACCACTTCGCCCGCGGACTCGCCCGCCGTGGCCATCCCGTGCTGTGGATCGAAACCGACCTGCGCCCCGCCCGCCACTGGTGGACCGGCCGCGCGCCGCAGGAAGTAGCCCCCGGCGTCTATCTACTGCGGCTGCCCGGCAGCAGCCGCGACATCTACCATCTGCCCTGGACCGCAGCCTCCGTCGAGGCCATGTCCGCCGCGCTGCGGCTCACCGCCTCAGCCTTCGGCTTCTCGCAGATGGTGACGCTGGTGAACTACCCACGCTGGCAGCCGATCGTCTCGCGGCTGCGCGAACAGGCTGGCTGGCCGTTCGTCTACGATTGCCTCGACGACCAAAGCGCTTTGGCCGACCTCTATCAGACCGACGCCACCGAGTTCGAGAACCGCCTGCTGGCGGAGGCGAGCCACTGCTATACGTCAAGCGTCTTGCTGCACGAGCGCTTCGGGCGCCGCCCCACGCTACTGCACAACGGCGCCGACTTCCGCCTGTTCTCCGGGACCGCGGCGGCCGGCCATCTGGCGCACCTGCCGCGACCGGTCGTGGGGTTCTTTGGCGCGCTCGCCGACTGGCTCGACATGGACCTGATCCGCGCCGCCGCGCAGCGCTTTCCCCACTATTCGTTCGTCTACATCGGCCCGCAGGTCTTCTCGAGCCCCGCGACGGAAGCGCGTTGGCGCCACGCCACCAACCTGCCGAATGTGACCCTGATCCCGCAGGTGGACCCGCCCACGCTGGCCGCCCATCTGGCCGAGTTCGACCTCTGCACGATGCCGTTCGTCGACATCCCGGTGACACGCGCCATGAACGCCGTCAAGCTGTACGAGTATCTGGCGGCGGGCAAGCCGGTGGTGGCCCGGAGCCTGCCCGAAGTCCGCCACCTGGTGGAGAGCGGCGCGCCGCTCTCGCTCTACCGCACGGCCGATGAATTCTTTGCCGCGCTTGAGCACGCGCTCGCCCAGCCCGCGGACCCGCGCCGGCAGGAGTTCGCGCGCCGGAACGACTGGTCGCAGCGAGTGGACGTGCTGTCCGCGGGACTCACCGAGGTCTACGAGACCAGTTCGAGCAGGGCCTCTTCGAGCGGCGCGAAGACACGGTCCCAGGAGTAGCGCGCGCGGACCAACTCGGCGCCAGTTTCGCGCAGACGCTGCCACAGCGCGCTGTCGGTGAGCACCTGCACGGCGCCGTCAGCGAACGCCTCGGGCGTGTCGCGCAGCAGCAGATGTTCGCCGTCGGCGACGTCGATGCCTTCGGCACCGAGGGTGGTGGAGACCACGGGCAGTCCCCAGGCGAGCGACTCCAGAATCTTGCAGCGGGTGCCGGAGCCCAGTCGTAGCGGGACGACGACGGCGCTGGCCCGGGCGGCGACCGCGTCCATGGACGGCGGATTCGTCACGAGCTCGACGCCTTCGGCCCGCGCCACGGCGGTCCGCACGGCCGGGGCCGGGTCACGACCGGCCAGAATCAGGCGGGCCTGCGGTTTGGCGCGGCGAACGCGCGGCCAGATCTCGTCCAGCATCCAGCGGACCGCGTCGACGTTGGGCGGGTAGGCCAGATGCGCCGGAAACAGCAAGGTGTTCGCCTCGCGGCGAGCGCCGGCGAGCCAGGCCGACGGATCAGCCCCATTGGGCGCGACGACGACGCGGCCCGTCTTCACACGGCTGAGCATTTGGGCCCGGTCGGTTTCGCTCACCACGGCGCGGACAGGGAAATCCGGCCAGACGCGGTCCTCGTAGCGTTCGAGGCGCTGGGCGTCGGTGGGCGGGTGACCGTAACGCTCCGCCGCCTGATAAAGCAGGCGCGACTCGATGTTGTGCTCGGTGAGGACGGGGAGGGTCTCGACGTCATGCCGCAGTTCGGCCATGAAAAGCTGGTCGAGAAAAACGGCGTGATAGTGCGAGGTGGGCAGCGAGCGCATGGCTTCGCGCAGGGTTTCGCTGTATTGTTCGCGGACGACGGAGGGCAGCCCGGCATCCGTGGCGCCGCTCCGCTCGCCGAAGTCAACACCGCGGATCGCCTTCAGGTGCGCGAAGGCTTCCCGCCGCACGGGCGTGAGTTGCTCGCGGGTCATCTGCGCGAGGAGGGTGAGGTGATGGCGCGAACCGAAGTAGCGGATCATCGCTTGTACGCGCTGGTGCCAGCCCGACACCATGCCGAACGGGAAAAAGCAGGGCGCGAGCAATAGCCGCAAGGGTGCGGCAGACGATTTTGCCGCCCGCTGGCCGCGGAGTTGCCCTTCCCAATAGGCCGTCTCGTCGCGAATGCCTTCGGCCCGCCAGTGACTCGCCGCCAAGGCGCGCGGCAATTGCTCGAGACCGGTGCCCTGCAGGCGCTTCTCATACTGATGCAGGACGCGGGTCTGATTCGCGTAAAGACGGGTAGAGCGAGAGACGCCGCCGTCACGCGGTTGGCGATAGCGGAAGATCCATTCGGGCAGGATGTCCCAGCGCAAGCCCGCGAGCTCGCAGCGAACGTGGAACTCGTAGTCTTCGTAGCCCACGCCGCGCAGGGTGGTGAAGCCGCCCAGTTGCTCGAAGGCGGCGCGGCGCACCAGGATGCAGGCGCCGCCGTGCATGTCGTCGGCCATGCTGCCAATCAGGGCGCCGGGGGGATCGTAGAGGGAGACCGCCGGCCCCTCGGGGTCGTTCGCAAACACGTAGAGGGGCACGGTGAGGCAATCGTCGTCCGTGAGGAGGGCGGCGCGCAGCAGACGTTCCACGAGGGTCGGGGTGGCCACATCGTCGGAGTCGAGGAAGAGCAGAAACTCGGTCTGAGCGTCGCGTGCGGCGCGATTCCGGGCAGCGCCGGGATACTGATTCGATTGGGTGAGGAAGGTCCAGCCACGGGCGGCGTAACGCTCGGCGCAGCGGGCGAACGCGGCGCGTCCGGCCTCCGAAGGAGAGCCGTCGTCGACGACCACGACGTTGAAGTCCTGCCGCGTTTGCCGTTCGAGCGCGGCGAGAGCCTCTTCCAGGAACGCGCCGGCCTCGTAGTAAGGCAAGCAGATCGTCAGGGCGGGTGAGGTGGCGGCGGGCCGGGGCACTCGGGGAGGCGCGGCACGCCGCTCGCGCCAAAGCGCCTCGAGTTCCTCGACGGTGCCGACAGGGTCGGCCCAGCGGTGGACATAGACGCGAGCATCACGGCGGTTGACGTCGGCGAGGGAGGCGGGCACGGCTGGATCGCCCGAGTGGGTGACGGCGATCACCGGCAACAGACGGTCCGCGAAACGTCGGTTGCGGAGTGCAGGGAGGGCCCATTCAGCTTCAAAGAACCAGGCCGCATCGAAGGTCGCAATGACGTCGGCCAGCGTCCGCGCGGCGGCGAGCCAGCGGTCGCGCGGAAAGTGTTGCTGCGCAGGCTCCTGGCGAGCGGCGCAGACGGGCAGCCAGGCGCCCCCTTCGGCCGTCCAGCCGGCGACCCAGTCCGGAACTTCGGGCCGTTCGGCGGCCTGGGGCACCAGCAAGGTGACGTCGTGTCCTTGCCGCCGCAACTCTCGCCCCGTGGCGAACAGCGTCCCGTCCCGCCGCGCATCACTGTGAATCAGAGCGATTCTCATCGGGGGTTGAACTGTCATTTTAGCGGCTCGCGCCGGAGGGTTGAGAGTCGGATGCTATCCTGACCCAAGTGTTCAGATGGCTCGCGCGGCACTTGGAACGGCGAACGACGGCCAATTCCCTGGTGCCGGAGCCGGAGGGAATCCGTGGCTACGGGATTCTTGTCGTCATCCTCTATCACTACGTCGTTGACTACCTGTATGTCCAGCGGCTCTACACGCCGGATTGGCCGCAGCGGGCAGGATGGGCGCTCGATCTGCTGGGCCGCGGCTGGATCATGATCCCCGTCTTTTTCTGCATGAGCGGCTTTGTGATCGCGCTGCCGTTCGCGCGCTATCGGCTGAGGGGTGGGCCTTCACCACCGCTCACCCAATACTACGTTCGACGCCTGGCTCGGATTGAACCGCCTTACTTCCTGACGCTGATTGCCATCTATCTTTTCGTTCGCAATCCTACGACGGGGCTGCGCAATTTTGGCGCCAGCTTCCTGTACTCTCACCATTACCTTTACGGCTATACGAACCCGAGCGCGCTATTCAGTTGGTCGCTCGAAGTGGAGGTGGCGTTCTACGTCATCGCGCCGTTGCTTTGCCTGGTGTATGGCATTCGGCACGACGGGTGGCGCTGCGCCGCACAACTCGGTTTGATGGTGGCGGTAAGCCGCGTTGAATATTGGGCAGCCGGGCATCCCGCGGGCAGCTACACTTTGGCCGTGCATCTTTCGTACTTCCTCGCCGGCCTGTTGCTGGCGGATCTTTATGTTTGCGGACGCTTGCCGCGCTTACGAAGCCTGGCCTGGGATGCGACGGCGCTTGTCTTCCTATTGGCGTTGGTCGATGCCGCCGGCGTGAAGCCGAGTCTGGCGCCGTATCCGCTGGCGCCCTATCTGATTCTGGGGTTGATGTGCGCCGTCCTGCAAAGCCGGTTTTCCAGCGCCCTGCTCGCGTGGAAGCCGATCGGCTTGGTGGGGGGCATGTGCTACACGCTCTATCTGTGGCACGAGGTCTTTATCCTGGCGGTGCCGTGGACGGTGAAACGCCACTTACTGTTCAGCGGGGGGATGAACTCGTCGCTGGCGTATGCCGGAGTGATGGCGCTCGTGATGCTGGCAGTGGGCGTGCCGCTCTTTCTGCTCATCGAAAAGCCGTTCATGGGCGGACCGGGCTCGCGCTTCATCCAGCGAATGATCGGCAAGGTCATCCCCGGGGCTGATGCGGGCCGAAAAACGGCTCGAGAAAGATCCGGTGAAACTTCAACCGATTCTCGAGCGAGACCTTATCCCGATACAGCGTCCGCAACCAACTGACGGCCGCGGGCTCCTGCTCAAAGCGCATCGTGTCGCTCGAAAATTGAGCGAACTGTCCCTGCGGCGCGCCGGCCTGGGCCGTGAGCCGGGCCAGCCGCTCTTCCGCTTGTTTTGCGCCGCGATGCAGGCCGACCAAAGCGAACGCCGCGCCCGGCAAGCCCGCCGGGCCGAGCACATCCTCATAAGCCCGTACGAGCCGGCGTAACGAAGCTTCCGAGGGCAGCGTGCGGGCGAGGCTGCCTTCCACCTGCCGGTAGTACTGCAGCAAGTCCGGCACGATGTCGACGCGATAGCCCGCCAGGGCGAGGCGGACATAAAATTCCCAATCCTCATGACCGGCGCCCCGCTGCTCGGTGAAGCCGCCGATTTTCTCAAAGACAGGGCGCCGGACGATGAACATGGAGCCGCCAAAGGCCGAGGGGTTCACCAGTCCGCCCACCAGATCCATGCCCAAGGGCACGCAGGTGGCAAACGGCGGCACGCGCACTTCTCCGGTTTGCGGATCACAGGGCGGACCTTCACTCGCAAACAAGTAGCTGCCGCAGATGAGCGCGTCGTCGCCGGAGCGCTCCATGGCCTCGCGCAGCCTGGCGATCGCGTGGGGCGCGGGCACGTCGTCGGCATCGACGAAGAGAATCAGGTCGCCCGAGCCGCGGCGCGCGGCGTTGTTGCGGGCGGCATCGACAAAGGCGTTCGCCTGACGGAAGAAGTCCCAGCCTTTGGCGCGGACGCGCGCGGCCTGTTCGTCGAAGACGCGATTGGCGGCGTCGCCGGGCGAGCCATCGTTGACGGCGATGACGTGGAAGTCCGTGGCGGTCTGGTGCTCGAGCGCGTCGATCAGTTGGGGGAAGTAAGCTTCCTTCTGGTAATAGGTAACGCAGACGTCGACGGAAGCGCGCCGGGTGGGCAGACTGGAGGCGCGGTGCGCCACGGCCTGTTGATGCAGAGCGAGCCAACGGGCGTTGGCGGCGCGCCAGTCGTAGGGGGTGAGTTGCTCGGAGGGGAGCGGCGCCTGGAGACGCTCGCCGAGGCGGGCGGCGAGGTCACGCGGCATGGGGTCGCAAAGCTGGCGATCGGCGCCGGGCAAAATTTCCGGGACGCCACCGCCACGGCAGGCGATGAGGTTGAGTCCGGGAATGAGCGACGTCTCGACGACGGCGTAAGGGAAGTTGTCCGACGGCGACGGGATCACACACAGCGTCTCCGCGGCGTGCTGGCGCAGATTGCGCGCGGCGGCGTCGCTATCGAGATCGGCCTGATGGGTGACGGCATAGCCGGCGGCGCGGAGATCGCGGCGGGCGCTTTCGAGCAGTTCCGGATGGTCCACCGAGCCCATCAGTACGACGGCGGGCTTCTTCGGCAAGTCCTTGCCGAGAAGTTGTAGGGCAGCGACGAACAGGCGGATGCCTTTGCGCTCTTCGATGCGGCCGAAGTAGACGATCCTTTCGATGGCGCGCGCGGTAACATGTGCGGTGGCCGGTTCGGGCATGGGCAGGCCGAGAGCTGGGACGGGACCCGGGAACTGCCAACCGATGCCGGCCAGATAGTCCGCCATGTAGCGGCTGGGCGAGACGACCAGGTCGCTGTGACGGGCGGCGTAGCGTTCCAGCCAAGCGAGGTGCGCGTCCTCCGGGAGGCGTGGGAATTTTCCGTTGCAGGCCTGGGCCCACTCGCTGGGACCATGGAGCACGGTGACGCAGACCGGGCTGGAGGGCTCCCGATAGCGCCGCTCGCGCACCAGGTGGAAGGCGGCGTTCGCCCAGTCCTGCACGTAGACCACGTCGAAGCCGCGCAGGACGGGCGCCGCTAGTTCGGACATGCGCAACGCCGCAACTTCGGGCCAGCGGGTGGGCGAGGGCGGCGGTGTCTGCAACTCCACCAGGCCGATGCCGGCCGCCTGATAGCGGGCTCGCCACTGGGCGTCTACGCGCATCGGCTCCCAGTCGGTGCGCGTCATCACGATGGTGACGTCTTCGCCCTGCGCGCGCAGCAGTTCGGCCCAGCGCGTGGTGAAGGCGCCGACGCCGCCGGCTTGGCCATAGATCGTTTGGACGTCGTAAGAGACGATTGCCACTTTGGCCATGGGCGGCTAGAACTTACTCCTGACGTTCCACAGGACGCGGTTCAGATCCCAGCGCCATTGCCAGAGCTTCTCCCGGACACGGCGCGCCAGGCTTTCGGCCGGCATGAGGACGTAGCCCCTCATCAGTTCGTCGGGGCGGTGATGGAAGATGCTGTCGTGGGGCGCCACCCAGTGCGGCGGCGGCTCCGTGGTGTAGTAGTAAGTCGCAAAAGACTGGCGCGTCTGATGGTCGGGGCAGGTGACGGCGGTGACGCCGTGATAGCTGATGTCGGTGGTAGCGAAGACGACGCAGCGGTTGAAGGCCGGCTCGAGTGTCTGCAGGCAGTGCTTCACCTCGGCATCCCACAGTTCGAGGTGGCCACCCCAGGCAGGCTGCCAGTGAGGATTGAGATAAACGATGGCGTTCAGGCGGCGGTGCCATTGCCGTTGGGGCAGATAGTTGAAGTCGACGTGAACGTCCAGACGGCCGCGGGAACCGGTTTGGTGCATGCCGCCACCGTGCAGTTCTTCGTCGCAGAGCAAGGGCGGCAGATCGAAGGCCTGGCGGAGGATGTCGGTCCAGGCGGGTTCGGCCAGCAGTCGGTTCAGTTCCTGGATGGGGGGCGCGAAGAGCGAAGCGTCGGTGACCTGCACCTTTTTGCGTTCGTTCACCGTGCGAAAGGACCGGCCCACGCGCAGCGCCTCGTCGTATTCCGGATAAGCGTCGTGCACCCGGCGGGCGAACTCCTCTTCCAGAAAGCCGTCGATGACGAAATGCGGGAAGTTGGCGGCGGCCTGCACGCGCTGGCGCAATTCCTTGGCGTTGATCGGACGAATCACGAACTTACCATCTTACAGGCGTGGAAGAGTTGGCTATACTGCGGGGTCGATGCGCATTGACAGCATCTACATCTCGGGCTGGCGGAAGGACGTGCACTTCACCGAGGTTTGCGTGGCCAGTATCCGTCATTGGTATCCGCGCATCCCCCTGTGTCTAATCAAGGATGAAGTCGCCGGGCCATACGATACGCGCATCCTCGAGCGTCGCTACCAAGTGAAGATCTACCCGTCCACGCCGGCGCTGTATGGATGGGGCGCCGCGAAGCTCGAGCCGCTGTTCCATCCGCCAGGCGAACGCTGCCTGATCCTCGACAGCGATATCGTCTTCACCGGCCGCGTGCTCGATCACCTGGAGCGTTACGACGCCGACTTCCTGGTGAACTTCGAAGACCACGCGCCCGACGAGACCATCCTCAACTACTTCGACCCGGCCCGCATCGAGCAACTGGTGCCGGGCTACCGTTACCCGGGCTTCGTCTTCAACACCGGCCAACTGGTGGCGACCACCGGGCGGCTGCAGCGGGCGGACTTCGAACCGTACTTGAGCTTCGAGCGTCCCGCGCGCTTCCATCGTCCGGACCTGTTTCAGTGCGGCGAGCAAGGCTTGCTGAACTTCATTCTGCACGCCAGGCAACAGGCCGGGGCGCTGACTTTGGAGCGGGTCCAGTTCATGCGTTGGCCGCCGCTGGTGGGCGCCGCCGAGGTCGATGTGACGAAACTCGGGCCGCATTCGCCCTATGACTTCCTATTGCATTGGGCCGGCTGGAAAGGCGACTATGCGTCGCTCGGCGACGCGCCGCTCGGCCACGTCCTGCTACATTTCGAAGCGCTTTACCGGCGCCGCACCGCCTACCAGCGCCTCCGTCAGCGCGTTGTTGACCGGCTGGGCCTCTAACGTCTCGCCATCGATCGCTGGCGGCGCCCAGCTCTTCAAGCCCCACAACACCATGATCAGGGGCAGCAGGTATTTCTCCCACGGATAGGCCTTCGCGAGCACGACAACGTTGGCCAGCACCAGCCAGAACGCGAGGTTCGCGCGCGCGAAGCGCACCGCCGCCGCCATCGCCGCCAGGACGAGCACGCCGAGCGCGACCGGATTCGGCACGGCTCGCAACACCTTGCGCAGCACACCGTGGGGATTGGCGATGGGGAAGGCGACGAACCAGACGAGCACCAGCGCCACCCCGACCCCGGTGAGCCAAGGGCGGGCGCGCCGCCAGCGTGGCCGCAGCAGGATGAACTCGGGCAGCACGAAGTAGACGCCGACACCAGCCAGGGCATAGAGGCTGGCGCTGAGGTCCAGGTTGAACAGCGAGTGTTGCTGGGCCGGGATGTTGACCTGATGCTCCTGCATGGCCAGCTTCGGAGCGAGGCCGCCAAACAGCCAGAACCAGCCGGCAATCGTCGTGAGCGCGGCCAACGGCGCCGCCCAGGTAAGCCAGTGGCGCTTTTGACCGGCGAAGATCACCAGCGAGAGCTCGTGCGCGACAATCGCGGCCGGAAAGGCAATGGTGAACTGGCGCGAGGCGATCCCCAAGGCAAAGGCGAGGCCGGCCACGCCGTTCCAGCCGCGCAGATACGCCCAGACGCCCGCCAATGCCCACACGCCAGCCATCAGATCGGTGTACATGAGTAGGCTGAGCTGCCAGAAATACGGGAAGCTCACCAGGCCCACGGCGGCGAGGATCGCGCGGCGGTCGCTACGCCAGCCGATGGCGGCGACGACGGCGAAGGACAGAATCAGATTCAGCCAACGGCCGCCCGGCAAGCCCGCATGGAAGATGCTTTCGTTGGCGGCAAAGATCACGAACGGGAGCGGCGTGTTCAGCGAGCCGTAGTCGCGCAGGGTATCCGCTAACGGGCCGCGCAGAAAGCGCTGCGTAGTGTCCCAGAAGTTCACTTCGTCGTAAACGGGGCCGAAGGTGAGTCCGCGATAGTAACCGACCCAGCAACCGTAAACCACGACCAGGCTCAGCAGAAACCAGAGGGGGATTCGAGAGCGACCGGGGTGCTGTTTCATGGGGCGACGCGGCGGGTGCGCGCGAGTATAGCAAGTGGACTGCCGGCTTGTCGATTCCAGGACGCAGCCGGCGCTGTCCTGTAACTACCGGTCTAATTGGCCAAAAACAGCGGGAAAATGAAGAAAACGCGTTTCTTCACGATTGGTTTGGGACAGGATTACGGTAAAATTTCTTCATCCGGCGCCTTCGCGCCATTCACCTGAGGATGAGGGCCATCTCCAGCTCTAAATACCCCGTAGCGATTATCGGCGGCGGGCCGGCAGGCCTCACCGCCGCGTTCGAGTTGTCGCGGCACGGCTCACGCAGCATCGTGCTCGAGAAGCTCTCGCAAGTGGGCGGACTGGCGCGCACGGAACGCTATCGCGGCTTTCATTTCGACATCGGCGGCCATCGCTTCTTCACGAAAGTGCCGGCGGTGGAAGAGATGTGGAACGAGGTGCTCGGCAATGACTTCCTCGAGCGTGATCGCCTTTCTCGCATCTATCTGGATGGGCAGTACTATCAGTACCCCATTGAGGCGCTTGAGGTGGTGCAGAAGCTCGGGCCGGTAGAGTCCTTTCGTTGTGGCATGTCCTATCTGGCGGCCAAGTGGAAGCCGCGGCATCCGGTGCAGAGCGTAGAGGACTGGATCGTCAACCACTTTGGCGAGCGACTGTATCGCCGCTTCTTCGGCACCTATACGGAGAAGGTGTGGGGCATGCCGTGCTCGTCGATCTCGGCGGATTGGGCCGCGCAGCGGATCAAAGGCTTGTCGCTGCTTTCGGTCATCAAGAACGCGCTGGGGCTTGATCGGCGCGGGCCGGCCAAATCGCTGATCCGCAGCTTCCAGTATCCGCGCCTGGGGCCCGGCATGATGTGGGAGCGCACGGCCGAACTGGTTGCAGCGGCGGGCTCGCGGGTGCAACTCGATACGGACGTCACCGAGATTCATTGGGAGCCGGGGCGGGTGACAGCCGTGGTAGCGAACGGCGAAACGATCGCGGCGGACAATTTTCTGAGCACGATGCCTGTCCGCGAGTTGATCGGGGCGCTGCGCCCGCGGGTGCCCGAGCTCGATGCGGTGGCCGCGCATTTTCAATACCGCGACTTCCTCACCGTCGCGCTGATGATCCGCCAGCCGAATCCGTTCCCCGATAACTGGATCTACGTGCACGATCGTGAAGTGCATGTAGGCCGAATCCAGAACTTCAACAACTGGAGCCCGCAGATGTCGCCCGATCGCGACGTCACCTGCCTGGGCCTCGAGTACTTCTGCAACGAAGGCGACCCCATCTGGAGCCGCAGCGATGAGGAATTGAAGCAACTGGCGATCATGGAGATCGGCCGGCTGGGGCTGGCGGATCCAGCGCTGGTGGAAGATGCCGCCGTGGTGCGCGCACCCAAGGCATATCCGGTTTACAACGGCCTGCATGAAGCAGGGCTGCGGACGCTCCGCGAGTTCCTGCCGAAGATTCCCAACCTGCAGTTGATCGGCCGCAATGGCACGCATCGCTACAACAATCAGGACCATTCGATGGTGACGGCGATGATGGCGGTGGACAACCTGTTCGGCGCGCAGCACGACCTGTGGTCGGTCAACGTCGACGAAGAGTATCTTGAAGGAGGCTCGCGCCTCACGCGCGAACATCTGCGCAGCATGTCGGCGCAGCAGCCGCTGGTTCCCGTTCCTCGACAAGTCAGCCCCGCCGCCGAATCCTGATGCGCGCGGTTGTCATCGTCCCCGTGCGCGGCCGGGCAGAGTTGCTCGACGCCTGCCTGCAAGCTCTCGCTGCGTCCACCCGACTGCCTGACGAAGTGATCGTCGTTGACGATGGCTCGCCGAAAGACTCCGCCGTGGCCGTCGCCGCGCTCTGCCAACGCCATCGTGCGCGTCTGCTCACGCAAGCGCCCGCGGGGCCCGCCGCCGCTCGCAACCACGGCGCACAACAGACCGACGCTGAGCTCCTCATCTTCCTCGACTCGGATGTCACGGTGCGTGCCGACACCCTCGCGCGGCTGATCGCCGCTTTCGATGATCCCGGGCTCGCCGCGGTCTTCGGCTCCTACGACGACCAGCCCTCGGCGCGCACGCTCGCGAGCGACTATCGCAACCTGCTGCATCACTATGTGCATCAGCACTCGCGCCGCCAAGCCAGCACCTTCTGGGCCGGCTGCGGCGCCGTGAGACGCTCGGCCTTTCTCGCCGCCGGTGGCTTCAGCGCCGCCTACGATCGCCCCAGCATCGAAGACGTCGAGTTCGGCTTGCGGCTTTCCGCCGCGGGCCAGCGCATCGAGCTGCATCCGGACATTCAGGTCTGCCACGCGAAGCAGTGGACCGTGCGTTCGTTCTTCATCGCCGATACCCGCTACCGCGCCGTCCCGTGGACCGAACTCATCCTCAGCCGGCCCGACGCCTTGCCGCCCGACCTCAACTTCGGCTGGCGAAATCGTCTGAGCGTGCCGCTGGCGGGTCTTCTGGCGTTCGCCTTACTGCTGACGCTCGGCTTGCCTTGGCTGGGCGGGGCATTGGTGTTACTGACGGCGACGGCGCTGGCGGCGTGCAATGCGCCCTTTCTCAGCTTCCTGTGGCAGCGCCGCGGACCGCTGTTTGCCCTCGGGGCGTTCCCACTGCACATCCTCCACTACCTGGCTTCCGGACTCGGCGCCGGCTGGGCCCTGCTCCGCACGTGGCGGCGGTTGGATCCGCAAGTGCCATACGCCGCGCTCGCCTTCGCGGCAACGGTGATCCTGCTGCAAGCCGTCAGCGGGACCTACTCAGCGGACTTTGCCGCGCATCCCGACGAGGCCGGCCATTTCGTCACCGGCGTCATGGTGACCGACTTTCTGCGCCATCCAACGCTGGCGCCCATGCACTTCGCCGAGCAGTATTACCTGCACTATCCGCGCGTCTCGCTCGGACACTGGCCGCCGTTCTTCTATCTGGTGGAAGGTGTGTGGTTCGCTCTGACGGGGGTGAGCCGAGCGTCGGCACTGGTGCTGCAGGCGATCCTCGGCTTCCTGCTCCTGCTGGGTGTTTACGCCTTCGCGCGCAGCTTCCTGAAGGGCACGGCCGCCTTCGGCGCGGCGGCGTTGCTCGCGTTGACGCCGCCGTTCTACGCCTCAGTGACCTCCGTCATGGCGGACTCCGCCACCTCGGTTACCGCCCTCGCCGCGGCCGGCGTCTTCGCACTCTATCTGCAGCGGCCCGGCATGATGCTCAGCCTGGGCTTCGGGTTTTGCGCGGCGCTGGCCCTGCTCACGAAGGGCACCGCCGGACCGCTGGTGTTCTTCCCCGTGCTGGCCGTGCTCATCTCGCGACGCTTCCGGGTCCTTCTGCGCGCGGACTTCTGGCTGAGCGCGGTGCCCGTGCTGCTCCTCGCCGGCCCTTGGTACGCCTTCTCCCGGCACTTTCCCACGCCCAATCAGAGCGCCATTCGCGTGCTGCCCCCCACGACTGCGGCCCCCCCGCCCAGCGCTTACCGCGTGGAGGACTGGAGTTGTTGGCAGGAGTACGGCTGGCCGTTGTTGATTCTCGCCGCGGTGGGCGCGCTACTCATTCCGAAGCGTCACCCGGCGGCTGCCGCCGTGGTCGCTCTGGTACTCGCGTTCCTCATCGCTCCGCTCGCGCTGGTGGGTTTGCTCGAGGGGCGCCATCTGCTTCCGGCCGCCGCAGCAGCCTGCGTGGCCGCGGCTGGGTGCTGGCAAAGGTCGACGCTGGTGCTGGTCCCGGCACTGGCTTGTGCGCTCTGGTTGCGGGGACCAGTGGTCGCGCATGGCCCAGCGGTGTTCGGTCCGTTGGTTGAGTCCGGGCGTCTGGACACAGGCACGCGGATGCTAATTGCGGGCAACGCCTTTGAGGAAGGGAGCCTGATCGCGGCGGTCGCGGCCAGGGAGCCTCATCCGCGCCGCGTCATTCTACGGTCGTCGCGCTTCCTGGCCGTCAGCGATTGGAACGGAAAGAACTATCAGCTGCTGGCGGGGAACGAGGCGGAGGTTTTGCGGCTGCTGCAAGCGAACGGCGTCTCCCTGGTGATCCTGGCGAGCCTGACTTCGCCGGAGCAGATCCTGCTGCGGCAAGCGGTGCACGGCTGGCCGGCCGGGCAAGCTGGTCCGCTCACGCTCGCCGCCAACCCGAATCCGACGCCCGCGTCCTCTCTGCAACTCCACCAGCCGAAGCTCCAAAAGACCCTCAAGCTCGACCCGGCACCCTAAGCCTTCTCCAGCTTGCTAGCATCAGACTACGGGCCCTTAGCACAGCGGTTAGTGCAGGGGACTCATAATCCCTTGGTCGTAGGTTCGAATCCTACAGGGCCCACCAATGGAATCAAAGACATACGAGACTTTGGCTGCCGGATTTTGAAAATCGTGCTGCACTGTGGGGGATTTTGTGGGTGCCGTATGACAAGTTGCTAGTCGCGAAGAGTGATCAAAGGATCAAAGCCCGCGCAGTCGCCTCCACCAGCTACAGAACGGGTGATATCGTAGACCAACGTGTCTCTCATCGAAAGTGAATCTGACGTCGTTCCGGAGCCAGTCGCGGATTCGATCGACGTCAGCCCCCAGGATCGCCTCGCCGCCATCGCGTCGGATCTCAAAGCTGGCAAATCACCGGCCCCCACCACAGTCAGATCTTTCCTGAGTTGGTTCGACGGCGCTCAGCGCCGCAGGCCCCGCATTGAAGCGATTATCAAAAGCGCTCTCGATTCGAGCGGGCTAAGAACGAATCCGGATTTTCGAGAGCCGTCCCTTGATGCTCAGCTATCGTTTGATTGTAAGCGTCCGGCGAAACCACCGACCGGCTCAGGACCGCCGGGCCGCCCAGCGAGCCGGGGAGAGCGAAGCGACCTCGGAAGCCGCCCGCCGCGCGAGCCCAGGCAGGACAGCCGCCAGATAGTCCTTCACCGGCACCCCTAACCGCCGGCAGGACTCGACCACCGACAGGATCGCCGCCACCTTCGGACCCGCCTGCGGACTTCCCACATGCAACCAGTTCTTCCGCCCCACCGCCACCGGCCGCATCGAGTTCTCCGCCAAGTTATTCGATAACTCGACTTCGCCGTAATCAAAACACCGCCGCAGCTTC
>JBGAHE010000094.1:0-29073 GCA_044226365.1 Bryobacteraceae bacterium | reverse complement strand
ATCTCGAACCCGCGCCGCTCCATCGCCTCCAGCACCGCCACCGGTGGCGCCGCCCCGGCAATAAAGCCCTTCACCGTATGCGTGATGCCTTCGTAGCACTCCTCCGGCGCATTCAACAACATGCTGTGGACCACCGGCGCACCGCCAAAGTGCGTCACCCGATGCTCGCGGATCGCCGCTAACATCCCCCGCGCTTCCACCTTCCGCAGAAAGACGTTCGTCCCCGCCTTGGCCGCCACCGCCCACGGATGGCACCACCCATTGCAATGGAACATCGGCACCGTCCACAGATACACCGGGAACGAGGCCATGTCCCACGCCGCCACGTTGCCCAGCGCCGCCAGATACGCCCCCCGATGATGCGTCACCACGCCCTTCGGGTCGCCCGTCGTGCCCGACGTATAGGAGAGCGCAATTGCCTCCCACTCGTCCTTCAACGGCACCGGGACAAACGCCGGGTCGCCCGTTTCGAGCAACTCCTCATACGTCATCGTCCCCAGCCGCTCACCCTCGCCCTCATACTCGGAGTCATCCACGTCGATGACGGCCAGTTCCGTATCCAGCCGATCCAGCGTCTGCCGCATCACCGCCGAGTACGCCCGGTCCGTGATCAGCACCTTCGCCTCGCCATGCCGCAGCATGAACGAAAGCGCGCTCGCATCCAGCCGCGTATTCAACGTGTTGATCACCGCGCCGGCCATCGGCACGCCGAAGTGCGCTTCGTACATCTCGGGCGTGTTGGCCAACATCACCGCCACGGTGTCGTTGTGCCCGATCCCCAGCTTCGTCAGCGCCGAAGCCAGCCGCCGCGCCCGCTCCGCCGTCTGGCGCCACGTAAACCGCTTCCGGCCGTGGATTCCCGCGATCCTTTCCGGGTACACCCGCGCGGCCCACGTCAGAAAACTCACCGGTGTCAGCGCCGCATAGTTCGCGGCATTCGCCTCCAGGGCGTCATAAGGACTCATCCACGCGAGATTGTATCGCAAGCATCTACAATGGAAGATTCCATGCAAAAAAGCGTTTCACCCGCCCGCCACGTCAGCGGCACCATCCGCCTCCCGGGCGATAAGTCGATCTCGCACCGCTACGGCATGCTCTCTTCGCTTGCGGAAGGGACGTCGCAACTGGAGAATTATTCCACGGGTCAGGATTGCCACTCGACCCTCGGCTGCTTCAGCGCCATGGGCGTCAACGTCACCAAGAACGGCACCACTATCACCGTCGAAGGCCGCGGGCTGAACGGTCTTCAGGCCCCCACCGCTGAACTCGACGCCGGCAACTCCGGCAGCACCATCCGCATGATGTCCGGCATCCTGGCCGCCCAGTCGTTCACGTCGCGCATTGGCGGCGACGAGTCCTTGTCCAAGCGCCCCATGGCCCGCATCATGAAACCGCTGGCGGAGATGGGCGCCAGGATTACCGCCCGCGACGGCCAGTATCCGCCGCTCGAAATCACCGGTGGCCCGCTGAAGCCGATCGATTACACCCTACCCGTTGCCAGCGCCCAGGTGAAGAGCTGTGTTCTCTTCGGCGGCCTCTATGCCGATGGCGTCACCACCGTGCGCGAGTCCATCCGCACGCGCGACCATTCCGAGATCGCCCTCCGTCAGTTCGGCGCCGACATCCTCATCAAGCCCGGCCTCGTTTCGCTCACCGGCCGCCCCACGCTTCAGGGACAGAAGCTCACCATCCCCGGTGACCTCTCCTCCGCCGCGTTCTTCCTCGTGGCGGCCCTGCTCGCCGAAGACGCCAACCTGGTCATCAAGGGCGTCGGCCTCAACCCCACCCGCGCCGCGCTCCTCGACTTCCTCGTCTCGCTCGGCGCCCGCATCCAGGTCCTCGACCTCGACCACAACGGCGGCGAACCCATCGGCGACCTCCGCGTCACCCCCGGTAAGATCCAGGGCGGCGTCCTCTCCGGCGCGCTCACCGCCGCTCTGATTGATGAGATCCCCGTCCTCGCTGTCTTAGGCGCCGCCCGCGGCGGCCTCGAAGTGAAAGACGCTGCCGAACTCCGCGTCAAGGAAACGGACCGCATCGCCACCCTCGCCGAGAATTTCGGTCGTATGGGAGTATCGATCGACGTCCGCCCCGATGGCTTCCGCGTCGAAGGCGGGCAAACCTTCCGCCCCGCCACGCTCGATTCCTTCGGCGATCACCGCATCGCCATGGCCTTCTGCGTCGCGTCCCTGGCCGCCCAGGACACCTGCCACATCGACCACGCCGAAGCCGCCAGCGTCTCGTTCCCCGAGTTCTATCAGTTCCTGTCCGAGATCACCCGTTAAGCCCCTTTGGGCCGCACGACCGGGCTCCTCAGCAAACGGAATCCAGTGAGCCTCCGCCGCATAGAATTGCGGCACCGGCTCCGACGGCGACACAATCTCCACTAGATCCCGCTGAATGAACAGATGGCTCGACACGCCGCCCTGCGTCCGTAAGTTCGAAAACATCGAGAGCTTCCGCACCGTCTACAGCCCCAGATACGGCGACAGACACGTGCCTGGGATCGTAGCATAGGCCTCCCTTAGGTCTAAACCTGAGTCGCCACCCCGCCGATTCTCCGAAGGAGATGCGAAAGGCCCTTCTGCGCCGGCTCGGTTCGAGCCTCCTGACGCTGGCGCTTACTGCGCTGGCGGCGGCGCTCTTGCTGCGCCTGGCGCCCGGCTTCGATGTCGATGCCGCCGAAATCGACGGCCGTACCGCGGACGAAACCCGCGCCCAACTGCGCGCCGACCTCGCGCGCCAGCAGGACGTCGGCCGCTATCTCACCAACGCCCTGCGCGGTGACCTCGGCCAGTCCCGCACTTACTCGGTGCCGGTGACGGGGCTGATCGCCGAACGCCTGCCCACCACTTTGCGCCTGATCGCTTTGGGTCTTGCCGGCGCCTGGGCGCTGGCCCTGTTGCTCGCCCTGGTCAATGTCGTCTGGCCCCCAACGGACCCCGGCTTCCACCTCTTCAATGCCACCCTGCTCGCCGCTCCGGCCGGTCTGGTCGCCCTCCTGATTCTCCTCACCCAAGGACCCGCTCCGCTCGGCCTCACCATCGCCTTACTGCCCCGCCTGTTCTCCTACGCCCGGGGCCTCTTCCGCCAGAACAGCGCCAGCGGCTATGCCTTCGCCGCCCAAGCCCGCGGACTCTCGCCGTGGCTGTACCTCAGCCGCTACATCGTCTGGCCGGCCGGTCCTGCGCTGCTTGCCATCCTCGGCCTTTCCGTCAACACCGCCATCGGCGGCGCCATTCTGCTCGAAACCATCTGCGATATCCCCGGCGTCGGGCAACTCGCCATCCAAGCCGCGCTCGGACGCGACCTGCCGCTTCTGGTGGGCATGACGCTCTTCGTCGGCTTGCTCACCATCTCGGCGAACACGCTCACGGACCTCGCCTCCCAACTGCTGCTCCGCGCGCGAGGCCACGCGTGAAGCGCCTCGCCCTTCTTATGCTGGCCACTCTGCTGCTGGCGACGCTCGCCGGCGAATTCCTGCTCACCGCTCGCTATGACCAGCAGTTCCGCGATGCGATCGATGCTCCCGCCGGGGGCAGCCATCCGCTCGGCACCGACGAACTCGGGCGGGACCGGGCGGCGCGCCTGCTGGCCGGCGCCCGCATCTCGCTGCTGCTGGCGCCCGCCGCCAGTCTGCTGGCCCTGACGCTCGCCGTATTGCTGGGACTCTCCGCCGGCTGGTTCGGCGGCTGGTGGGACCGGACCTTCAGCGCGCTCACCGACCTGATGATCTCGCTGCCGCTCTTCCTGGTCCTCATCACGGCCCGGGCGGTTCTGCCGCTCAATGTCAGCCCACTCGCCAGCGTCATCATCACCTTCGCCCTGCTCGGTCTGCTGGGCTGGGCCGGCTCGGCGCGCGTCATCCGCGGCGCCTGCCAAACCCACCTCAATTCGGATTACATCCTGCGCGCCCTGGCCTCCGGCTGCTCGCGCACCCGGCTGCTGTTCGTGCATCTGCTGCCGAACCTCTGGCCCGTGCTGCGGACGCAATTCATCGTCGCGGTGCCCGGCTTCATCCTGGACGAAGCCAACCTCAGCCTGCTCGGATTGGGCGTCGCCGAACCGCTCCCCTCTCTGGGCTCGCTGCTGAAAGAGCTCACCCATCTTCCGTCGTCGCCCAATTGGCTCGGGCTGGCCGCCCCGGCCATCTTATTGGCTCTCACCGTTGGCGCCTGCGAATTTCTCATCCCCCCGAAAGAAGGATCCTCATGAAGCACCTGCTGCTCTTGTTAGTTGCATTCAGCCTGCTGGGGGCCGACCCCTCGGTGCTGAAGTTCTGCCTCCGCAGCGAGCCCAAGACCTTCCATCCGCTCATGGCCGGTGACGACGCCTCCGAAACGGTGCGCTTCCTGACCGCGGGCACCCTGCTGAAGATCAACCGTCAGACCCAATTGCCTGAGCCTTCGCTCGCCCGCAGTTGGAAGGTGACCGAAGGCGGCAAGACCATCCAGTTCAAACTGCGCGAAGGCGCGCGCTTCTCGGATGGCACTCCCTTCACCGCCGAGGACGTGGTCTACACCTTCCAGCAGGTGGAGGCCATCCGCTCCGGCTTCACGGACTCTCTTCGCCAGGGCGAGCACGGCCCCACCGCCAGCATCACGGGCAAGAACGAAGTCACCGTCCGGTTTCCCGGCGTCGCGGCCGGCTGGGAGCGCCTGATCGACGGTCTCGCGATTCTCTCGGCGAAATCCCCGCAGAAGGAGAAGGCGGTCCTCGGCGCCTTTATGGTGTCCGAACACAAGCCGGGGCAATACGTCCTGCTCGCCCGCAACCCGAACTTCTGGATGCGCGATTCGAGCGGCCGCCCGCTGCCCCGCGTGGATCAGATTCGCCTCGAGATCACCGCCAATCGCGACCTCGAACTTCTCCGCTTCAAGCGCGGCGAGATCCACTTGATCAATAAGGTGGAGCCTGAGCTCT
Source organism: Bryobacteraceae bacterium (assembly GCA_044226365.1). Taxonomy (GTDB): domain Bacteria; phylum Acidobacteriota; class Terriglobia; order Bryobacterales; family Bryobacteraceae; genus JALHNI01. The sequence goes on along the minus strand of JBGAHE010000094.1, from coordinate 24,150 downwards.
ACCAGACGCTCGCCACCCAAATGCCGAATGCCGTGCGCAACGCGGGCGTTTCGTTCGAGGCTGAACAGCTCTGGTTCAATCAGGTGGCCAAGGCGCCGCTACCCGCCTACAAGCTGGCCTGGTTTCGCTCCACTACCTTCCGGCGCGCGATCTCCGAATCGATCCGCCGCGAAGACCTGGCCCGCATCGCCATGAAAGGCCTCGCCGTTCCCGGCGTGGGGCCCATCTCGCCTGGCAACACGGTCTGGTTCAACAGCAAGCTCAAGGCCCAACCCTACGCGCCGACCATCGCTCTGGCCAAGTTGCAGAAGGAAGGCTTCGTCAAAAAGGCTGACGGCCTCTACGACTCCGGCGGTCACCGTGTCGAGTTCTCGATCGTGACCAATGCCGGCAACAAGACGCGCGAGCGCCTCGCCACCATGATCCAAGCGGACCTCGCCGAGATCGGCGTCCGCGTCAACGTCGTCACGCTCGATTTCCCCTCGCTCATCGAACGCATCACGCGCGGCTTCAACTACGAAGCCTGCCTCCTCGGTCTCACCAACGTCGACCAGGACCCCAATGGCCAACTCAACGTCTGGCTTTCCAGTTCCGCCAACCATCAGTGGAACCCTTCGCAAGCGCAGCCGGAAACCGCCTGGGAAGCCGAGATCGACAAGCTGATGAAGGCCCAGGCCCGGACCACCGTGCTGGCGAAGCGCAAAGAGCTGTTTGACCGCGTGCAGCAGATCGCCGCCGAGCAGGTCCCGTTTATCTATCTCGTGCATAAGAACGTGCTCACCGCTGTCCACCCGTCGGTGCGCAACGCGCTGGTCACCGTGCTCTATCCGCACGTCTTCTCTTCCGCCGATCAGATCGAACTGCAAAGCAATGGCGTCTTCCGGAGCGCCCGTTGAGCGAGCTGCTGCGCACGCGCTTGAGCGTGCACTATCGCGACAAGCCGCGTGCCCTGGATCAGGTGGAGCTCTCGCTGGCGAAAGGCGAAATCGTCTCGCTGATCGGGCCGTCTGGGTCGGGGAAAAGCACACTCGGTTTGGCCCTACTCGGCTTGATCGGGTTGAAGGGAGGCCGCCCGGAAGGCGAAGTCCTGTGGCGGGGGCGCAATCTGCTGGCGCTCGCTGATCGCGAATGGCGCCGCGTTCGCGGGCGCGAGATGGCGCTGGTGCCCCAGAGTCCCCTCGCGTCGCTCAACCCGGCGCTTACCTTGGGCGGTCACTTCGAGGATGCCTGGCGCGCGCACGCCTCCGGCCCGTGGCGCGACGCGGCTCGGGCTGCGCTCGAAGCCGCCACTTTGCCGGCGGACGAAGCCTTTCTCAAGCGCTACCCGGCCCAGTTGAGTGTCGGTCAGGCTCAACGCCTTCTCGTCGCTCTCGCTTTGTTACACCAGCCTGCCTTGCTGATCGCCGACGAGCCGACCAGCGCTCTCGACTCGGTCACGGTCGCCGAGATCCTCGGTCTTTTCCGCCGCGTCAATCGCGACCATGGCACGGCCATCCTCTTCATCTCGCACGACTTAATGACGGTCGCCGCCCTCTGCCACCGTGTCGCCATCCTTGAAGCAGGGCGTCTCGTCGAACAGGGCGAAACTGCCCGTCTGTTCGAAGCCCCCCAGCACTCCGCCACCCAACGCCTGATGCAGGCCATCGAGCAATACCGCTTACCCGCTAAAGGTTCTTTCACCTTAGATCGATAAATAAGTGAGCCCCGGTGTCCGAGACGAATACACCACCGCGCGCTGGTTCCTCGCTGAGGGCCAACGTCTACATCGGCCTGATCTGCATTCTGGGGATCGCCGCCGGTGTGGAAGGAGCCTTGAACTGGGATTGCCGCATTCCGATGCGCTTTCTGGTTCTTCTCGGGCTGTGCCTCTGCGGGGCGAGCCTCAAAATCAAGCTGCCCGGCATCATGGGCAGCCTGTCGGTCAGCTACATCTTCATTCTGATCGGCGTGCTCGAAATGAGCCTGGGCGAAACCGTCGCGATTGCGTTCGCCGGCGCCATCGCCGGCAGCCTTTGGAACACCCGCTTCAAAGCCCGCGCGATTCAGGTCCTCTTTAACGTGGCTTCGGTTACCGTCGCTTCGGCCGCTTCCTGGTGGGCTCTGCACGGCGCCGAATCGCTTGGCTTCGACCATCCGGCCGCCGAACTCGCCCTGGCCGCCCTCACCTACTACATGCTCAACACGTTCTCGGTCGCTATCATCGTGGCGATCACCGAGAGCAAGCCCATTGCCGCGGTCTGGGTGGGAAACTACGCCTGGGCCTTTCCCTATTACATCCTCGGCGCGACGGTCGCCGGACTGATTTCCTACATCCACCGTCTGCACGGCTGGCAGACCTCCGTGCTCGTCCTGCCCGTGATCTACGCCGTCTACTACTCGTTCCGTCTTTACCTGGACCGTCTCGAGAACGACAAGCTTCACGCCCAGGAGATGTCCTCCCTCCATCTCCGCACCATCGAAGCCCTGGCCTTGGCGATCGAGGCCAAAGACGATTGCACGAGCGAACATCTGAGCCGCGTACAGGTCTATGCGCTGGAGATCGGCAAGGAGCTGGGGCTCGACGACGACGAGATGAAGGCTCTGCAGGCCGCCGCCATCCTGCACGACATCGGCAAGCTGGCCGTGCCGGACTACATCATCTCGAAGCCCGGCAAGCTTACCGCCGACGAGTTCGAAAAGATGAAGATCCACCCCGTGGTGGGCGCCGAAATCCTCGAACGCGTGCAGTTCCCTTATCCGGTGGCGCCGATCGTGCGATCGCACCATGAGAAATGGGACGGCTCGGGCTACCCGGCCGGTGAACGTGGTGAGCAGATCCCGATCGGCGCCCGCATTCTCTCGGCCGTCGATTGTCTCGATGCCCTCGCGTCGGATCGGCAGTATCGCCGCGCGCTTCCGCTGGGCAAAGCGCTGCAGATCGTCATCGACGAATCCGGCAAAGCCTTTGACCCGCAGGTGGTCAGCATCCTGGTGCGCCGCGCGGCGGAACTCGAGATCAAGGCCAAAGCCGCCGCCCAGAAGGCCGTCAAGCTGAACTTCGACCTGAAGATTGAGCGCGGCGAAGCGCCGGCCGCCGGCTTCGAACAAAGCGAGCCGACCCCGGCCGCGCAAGCCGCCGAACCACTGTCTTTCGTCGCCCGGATCGCCCGCGCCCGTCACGAAGTTTCGGCCGTCTACGAACTCACCCACGAACTCGGCGCTTCGCTCAGCCTGGAGGAGACGCTCTCCGTGCTCGGCATGCGCCTAAAGGGCGTGATTCCGTACGATTGCATCGCGATCTATCTGCGCCGCGACGATACCTTGCACCCGGTCTTCGTGAATGGCGAGAACGCCGCGTTGTTCTCTTCGCTCGAAATTCCCCTGGGCCAGGGTCTGTCGGGCTGGGTGCTGGAGAATCAGCGTCCGGTGATCAACGGCAACCCTTCGGTGGAGCCCGGCTATCTGAACGACCCCACCAAGTTCAGCACGCTCCGTTCCGCCCTGGCCATTCCGCTCACCGACGCCCAGCATGCTCCCGCTGTGCTCACGCTGTATCACGCCGAACGCGACGCCTTCCACAAGGACCATCTGCGCATTCTGCAGGGCATTCAGGGCAAGCTGTCGCTCGCCTTGGGCAACGCCTTGAAGTATCGTCAAGCCCAAGCCGCTTCCACCACCGACGAACTCACCGAAGCACTCAACGCGCGTGCGCTGTTCTTTTATCTCGATGCCGAACTCGGCCGGGCGAAGCGCAACGAGACGCCGTTGACGCTGTTCGTCTGCGATCTGAACGCCTTCCGGGAGTTCAACGCCCAGCACGGCCACAACCGCGGCGATCGTCTCTTGCGTCGCGTGGCGTCCCAACTCAAAGACATGGTCCGCGGCTATGACGGCGTCGGCCGTCTGGGCGGCGACGAGTTCGTCGTTGTCATGCCGGGTCTGACGCGGGAACTCGCGGCGTCGAAGATCACCGATATCGAACGCGCGGTGGCTGCCTCAGCGGAAGCCGAAGGGCTCGGCGGCCAAGTCACTTGCTGCACCGGGGCGGCCTCGTATCCCGACGATGGCCAGGATGCGGAGGACCTGCTCGCCGTCGCCGACCAGCGGCTCTATCAGGCCAAGTCCGCACGCCTCACTCCGGGGCTCGCGGCGCTCGATGCGGCGATCCAGCCGCCTGCCAAACTCCCGGTAAGCTAGAGGGCGCATGACCGCCCGCCTGTTCGTCGCGCAGTTGCGCGACCTTCTCGAACCTCACGCGAATCCCGCCCAAGCCGTCCTCATGGCTGCTTACATGAAGAACCAGTTTGCCTTCCTCGGTCTTCCGCGCACGGTCTACCAGCCCCTGGTCCGCCCGCTGCTCGCCGGCTTCCGTCCCTACGCCACCGAAGACATCCTCCTCGACATCGCCGCGCACCTCTGGCAACTCCCTCAGCGCGAATACCAGTACGTCGCCGGTGACCTCCTCGACCGGTACCGCCGCCAACTCACCCCCGCCAGCCTACCCGCCTTGCGCGAACTGCTGATCACCAAATCCTGGTGGGACTCCGTCGACCAACTTACCGGCCGCGTGATCGGCCCCCTCGTTCTCGCGCACCCCGCGTTGCGCCGCGACATGGATCGCTGGAGCCGTCACCGCAACTTCTGGCTCCGCCGCGCCGCCATCATCCACCAACTCAGCCACGGCCCATACACCGACGCCGACCGACTCTTCGACTACTGCCGCCGCAACGCCGCCGACCCCGAATTCTTCATCCGCAAGGCCATCGGCTGGGCGCTTCGTCAATACGCGCGTCAGAACCCCGCCGCCGTCCGCGCGTTTCTTGCCGCCACTCCGGACCTTTCGTCCCTCAGCCGTCGCGAAGCGTTGAAACACCTTGGCGCCGAGTAGTCTAAACTCAAAGAGTCAGCGCCTGTCGGGGCGTAGCGCAGCCTGGTAGCGCATCTGCTTTGGGAGCAGAGGGTCGCGAGTTCGAATCCCGCCGCCCCGACCATTCCCCCCCATCCGCCTCAAAAAGTTCCTGGCTCGGCATACCCGGCCTCCTGGGGCGGGAATACTGATCAGCCCGATGAGATTTAAGGCTGCCTTCTCCGGGGTTCCGCTTTACCGGGCGAGGACCAATAACGGGACCCCTGCCATGATCACGCCCCGAGGGAAGAGATCGCGACGAGGCAGACCCGAGGTTAGCCTCCCCGCAATCGCTCAGCCCGCGGTTACCAGGAACACTCCGGTGACCGTGCGACCGCCGAAACAGGCGTTGCACCCAGTTCAGGGGCGCGCAGCCACCGATAAGTGATCATCCTCAGATGCGGATTTACCTGGTTCACCCGAAGAGGACGGAATGCGTCCTCCCGGTGCCCCCGGACGTCAAGGTCAGTGCCCAGTCGTCGCGCCCGGTAGGAGTTGGGGGGCTAGGCGTTCTCTGGGGACGTGAGTCTCCTTAAGTGGTTTTCGATTCGGAGCCCATTGGCCCCCGTCACTTAGGTGGTGGGCACGCGCCGAGATTGATCATTTTCCTGAAACTTCGTTCAGCGGCAACCGGCCGTAAAGCACAGGCTCCGGCTGAAGAACGGCAGTACATGGTTCTGGAACCGGACCGCGACGGCGCTGGTATGCGTCCCGCGATAGACCTCAAACCCATGCGCGACCCCATACCGCTCCAACAACTCATGCAGCTTGCCGGACCCGGCCTTCAGCCCATCCTGATCCCCCACATCGATCGCCACTGCGCGAAACCGCCGCCAGTTGCCCACATACTGATCCGCCATCGCGATCGGCGAGTTCGCCGCCCACCGCGCCAGCACCTCCGGCTGCGATGCGCCGTCCTTCACCGGCAGGTCCAGATACAGCGGCGGATTCTTCGGATTCGGTGACCACGCCGCCGCCGTCGCCAATTGCGCCCGCACCCCGAACGGCAAGCTCGCCGAATCCGCCGGCGACTTCACCGCCTCCAGCGCCTTCGCGAACGCCGGATTCGCCGGACCGCCGCCCATCGGCGTCAGGCAGCACGGGCTCATGATGTACACGCTGCCAAATACGTCCGCATGCTTCATGCCGATGCGCGTCGCGCCATAGCCTCCCATCGAATGCCCCGCCAAGCCCCGGCTTTCGCGCTGCGCGAGGGTGCGATAGTGCCCATCCAGATACGCCACCACATCGCGCGCCACAAACGTTTCGAAGTCGCCCGTCGTCACCGAGCTCGAATACATGGAGCCGTTGTGCACCGTCTTGGAGTCCGGCAGCACCACGATCACCTCGCGCGTCCCTAGCGCAAACGCCCCTTCGATCGTCTGCGGCACATGAATCTCTTTGGACCATTGCTCCGCTCCGATCGAATACCCGTGCAGCGCATACACTACCGGATAGCGCCGCTTCTTTTCCTTGGCGTAAGAGGGCGGCAGATACACCAGTACCTCGCGATCCACCGCATTGCCTTCGAGATTCCCCTCGAGCGCTGTGCCGTGAATCTTGATCCGCTCCACCGTTACCGGCTTCGCGTTCGGCACGACGTCCGGCACCTCGGTCTTCACCTGCGCGGATAACACCGCCGCCACGGCACTCACCAGCATCAGTTTCCTCATCGCTCAATCCTTCTTTATTCCACTGCAATCACGGTCATCGACTTCGGCGGCACCTCGAGCGAGAGCTTCCCGCCCTGCAACTTCACCGTCACTGGTTTGGGCGCCACGGCATTCGGCGCCGTGAACGTATTTACGCTATCCACCTTCGGTGCCGTCAGCGTTTCGCCCTGGGCGCGGCGGCCGGTCATCCCCAGCAGGTCCGCCGTCACCGTCAACGGCTGCTCCGGATCGACATTGGTCACTTCTACCCAGAGCTTCCCCGCCGCATCTTTCGCTGCAATCGCATCCACGCGCGGCAGGCGCAACTCGCCCTGCGTATAGCTCCCGGCGTCGTAGTTCACCGGTACTGACGTCGCATCCTGAAACGGCACGTACATGCGGAACGCGTGATAGGTCGGCGTCAGGATCATCTTTTCCTTCTCCGTCAAAATCATCGCCTGCAGCACGTTGATCATCTGGGCGATGTTCGCCATGCGCACGCGTTCCGCGTGCCGCGCAAAGATGTTGAGGTTCAGCGACGCGAGAAGCGCATCGCGCAGGCTGTTCTGCTGTGCCAGAAAGCCCGGCGTCGATCCCGGCAGCGCCGCGTACCACGCGCCCCATTCATCCACCACCAGCGCCACCTGCTTCTTCGGATCGTACTGATCCATAATCGCCGAGTGCTTCGTCACCAGATTCTCCATCTCGAGCGTGCTCTTCAGAATCTGCGCGTACTCCTGGGCCCCGAACCACACCGAAGCAAACGACGGCGGCCACTTCACCACCGTATAGGTATGCAGCGACAGCCCTTGCATATCCCAGCTCCAATGCCGCTTCTCGTAAGCCTTCATAATGGCTTCCGTCCATTCGGTGTTCCCATCGTTCGGCCCCACGGCGATCTTCAGCATCTTCTTGTCGCCTTCGGCGGAGTTGTAGTTCCGCACGAAGCGCGTGTAGATCTTGAGCTGGCTCAGGTAATAGTCGGTCGACATATTGCCGCCGCAATCCCAGCTCTCGTTACCGATGCCGAGGTAGGGTACTAAAAAGGGCGCCGGATGGCCGTTCGCCGCACGCTCCTTGGCCAACGTCGTTGGCTGATCGGCGGTCAGGTATTCGAGCCACTCCGCGGCTTCCTGCGGCGTCCCCGAGCCCACGTTGATCGACAGGTACGCCCGGCTCCCGATCTGCTCGATAAAGTCCATGAACTCGTGCGTCCCGAACGTATTGGGCTCCGTCACGCCTCCCCAGTTCGGATTCAGGGTCACGGCCCGCTGACTCATCGGGCCAATGCCTTTGCGCCAGTGATATTCATCGGCGAAGCAGCCGCCGGGCCAGCGGACGTTCGGCACCTTTAGCGTCCGCAGCGCGGCCACAACGTCGTTGCGGATGCCCCGCGTATTCGGAATGCTCGAATCCGGCCCCACCCAGATGCCTTCGTAGATCCCGTGGCCCAGATGCTCGGCAAACTGCCCGAAGAGATTGCGGTCAATCTTCGCGCCCGGCTTCGACGCGTCGATCGTCAAATGCACGGACTCCGCGCCCAGCCCCACCACCGCGCCCAACAGGCACAGCACTCCCACCCGCACTTCTGTCCAACTCATGGTCAAGCACCTCCCCGGCGTTGACCAAGTATTCTATGCCGTCACTTGCCGAGGAAGCGCCGGATGACGTTTGCCGTCACCTGCGACACCACCGGATCCACCAGCAGCGAACAAATCCACGTAATGGACCCCGCCGCGAAACACGCCCCGCCGTTCGCCAGTTCGTAGATCGCCATCTCCGCCCCGCCCTCGTCCGGATTGGTCCCTTTCGCCAGCACCACCGTGCCCGGTGGCGAGAACCGACTCAGCTTGTCCGTCTCATAGCCGGAAGCGCCGCCGCCCGGGCAACGTTCGTTCTGATTCGCCTGGCCGAACAAATCGCCCCGCTTCAGGCCCGTCCCCTCGAACACCCAATGCTCCGGCCGGATCGCCGCATACGGCGCCGCCGTCATGATGCCCGTATCGGTCGACACCACACCCAGCAGATTCGCCTCGCACTCCACCGTCCGGTGAAAACGGCTCTCCAGCACATTGCCCGCGGCGTCCCGCATGCTGAACGACCCCGCCTCGCTCTTCAAATGGCTCTTCACCCTCATCGCCCCGCTCGCGGTGAACTCCACCTCGCCATTTACGCCGTTTCCGCCCAAATACAGTAACCGCCCGCCCCGTTCGAACACCCACGTCTTCACCCGCTCGTACATGCGGCGCGACCAGTATTCCGGATGGCTGCCGAAGATCAGCACGTCGTAGGCATCGAGATCCAACTCGCCGTTGTCCAATTGCCGGTCCGCGTAATAGTCGTAGTCGAAGCCTTCGCGCTCCAGCCAAGCCACCAGCCGCCACTCGCCGGGAGCCATCGTCGATTGCAGCCGCCCTTTGATCGGGTCGGCCACGCCCTCGTCCGGGTACGGACTATTGAACAACTCCGGCCGCTCAAACGACAATGGCAGAAACTCGCCGTCCTCCGGCAGCCACTCGGTAAACGGCCCTTGCTGATACCGCTTCAGGTCCTGCCGCGAATACACCACCGGCTCGTCCGGCAGCCCCGCCGCATTCACGTAGTTACTGCGCCCGCCCCAGTTGTTATAGGCGTTCCAGCTATTGGTCCCCGCGAGCGCGGCGATCCGCGCGGCCGGCTTCTCGGGCGCCACCACCCAGGGAAACGCGAAGAACTTGCCGGACGCCGTCTCCACGTGGAAGTAGTACAGCCCCGAACGCTCCGGCGCCTGCACCAGCGCATTCACGTGCGGATTCGTATGGCCGATCTTGTTCCACTGCGTCCCCGTCTGCGTAAAGTCGCCATCCGGCACAATCTGCCGCATCGCCTGCGGACCATGCTCGTCATGCCAACCCAACAATCGCACCAACTCCTTGTCGCGCCCATAGCGCCACAAGCTCAGCCGGTACGGCTCAATCGAGTGCACGTGGAACTCGGCCCGCTCCCCGCCGTGCAGCCACTTCGGCCACGCAAACCCGCACAGCGCGTTCGAAAGCAGCCGGAACTGATACGGCTCGCCCTCGTCCACCGTCATCTCCACGCGCTTCGCCCCGTAGCCGTCGCGCGCCAGCGTCACCCGATATGAGCCCGGCGGAATATCGGCATAAATCGCGCCCGAGGGTGTGGACCGCACCACCGCCGCCAGCGTTCCATCCACCTCGAACTGCACCTGCGCATCGGCGATCGCCACAAACTGCTCGTCGCTTACGTAACCAATCAGCATCCGCTTCCCTCTCGTTATCCAGGATTCTGGACGGTGGCCGCCCCGATCGCCGCCGCCGTTTTCTTCAAAGCCTCGGCAAAGCGCTCCACCGCGTCCACGCCGATCTGCCGCACCGTTCCGGTGACGCTCAGCGCCGCCAGAAACCGTCCGCTCGGCGCAAACACCGGCACCGCCACGCAGCGCACTTCGAGCTCTTCTTCCTCGTCATCGCTCGCATAGCCCAGCTTCTGCACGCGCTTCAGGTCGCGCAGCAATTGCTTCGGCGTGGTGAGCGTGTGGTCCGTGTAGCGCATATACACGGGCTTCGCGAGCGTATGCTCCCGGATCTCGGCCGGTCCGAAGGTCAGAATCACTTTGCCCACCGCCGTGCAATGCAGATCCATCCGGCGCCCCACGTAGGTATCGAACTTGATCAGCCCCGGCGCATCCACCTTCTGGATAAACACGCCCTGATCTTTGTCGGGCACGGCCAGGTGCGCCGGCACGCGCAGATGCTCGGCCAGTTCCCGCATCAGGGGCTGCGCCAGGTCCGCCAGCCGCAGCGTCTTCATCATGCCCTGGCCGAGCATATGGGCCTTCATCCCCAGCACGTAATGCAGCCCGCCCGCCTCGCGCTCCAGATAGGCCAGGCGTTCCAGCGTCACCACGATGACGTGCGTCGAGCTTTTCGGAATCCCCAGCTTCCGGCTCAGCTCCGAGATGTTCAGGCCCCGCCGCGCGCCGTCCAGACATTCGAGGATTTCGAACGCCCGCTTCACCGCGCCCGCGGTGGGCGTTCCGAATTCCGCCTGTCTCATGTCTCACCCGCATTCTGGAGGGCGAACCCGTTCTCAAACAAGCGATTAGGCAAATGGTTTCCAGCATATTGAACACCCTCTCGCCGCCCGATTGCCGCCTCCGGCCCCCTCCCTTACCCTTGAAGAAAGCGCCTTTCATGAAGATCACCAGCGTCGAGTTGTTCGTCCTCAAAAGCACCGGGCTCTATCACAACCCCGACGGTGCCGAAGAGCCTTCCGGCCCCACCTACATGGGCCTGGTGAAGGTCTCCACCGACGCGGGTATCTGCGGCTATTCGGACGTCGAGACCTGTGCCTCGGTCGCCAAAGCCGCCATCGACGCTCCCAAGTGGAGCCTCGAGCCCGGCATGGAATGCTTCGATGGCCTCGCCTCGCTGCTGATTGGCGAAAACCCCCTTGAAGTCGAACGCCTTTGGTATCGCATGTACCGCGGCTCGATCTACTACGGCCGCCGCGGCGTCGCCATCCAGGCCATCTCCGCCATCGACATCGCCCTGTGGGACATCGCCGGCAAGTTCTATCAGCAGCCGATCCACATCCTGCTCGGCGCCAAGTGGCGCGACCGGGTCCGCGCCTACGCCAGCACACTCTTCCGCCCCACCCCCGACGCCATGCGCGAAGCCGTTCGCAAGTACCGCGACGAAAGCTTCACCGCCATCAAATTCGGCTGGGGCGTCTTTGGCAAGGACCGTGACCTCGACGTCCGCCTCGTCGAAGCCGCGCGCGCCGAACTCGGCGACCGCCACGACCTGCTCGTCGACACCGGCTGGTTCGTCGAACGAACGCCTAAGGAAGCCATCCAGGTCGTCCGCTCGCTTGAGCCCTATCGGCCGTTCTTCATCGAAGAGCTCCTCCACCCCGAAGACTACGACGGCTACCGGCAAGTCTCCGACGCCGTCGATACGCTTATCGCCTGCGGCGAGCAGGAAGCCACGCAATGGGGCTTCGAGCAACTGATCCGCCGCGGCGGCGTCGACATCGTGCAGCCCGACCTCACCCGTTGCGGAGGCTTCACCGTCGCCCGCAAGATCGCCCAAATGGCCGAGCTGGCCAACATTCTCGTCATCCCGCACTCCTGGTCGAGCGACTTGTTAACGGCCGCCTCGCTGCACTTCAATGCCTCGCTCCGGCGCGCCGTCTTTATCGAATTCAATACCTCGCAGGGTCCCCTGAGCCGCGAACTGGTCCGCGAGCCCCTCCGGCTCGAAGACGGCTTCGTTCGCGTCCCCGAAGGCCCCGGCTTGGGTGTCGAGGTCAACGAGGATGTCATCGCGCGCTATCGCATCGCCTAAACGTCCAAAACGCCGCCACTTCGACGATTTGTTCCAGGGTTGTGGACGCGCGCATTCCCGCCGCCGGCAGCGTGACCTAGCATGGGGGTGGTTAAACCGCTTATGAGCCTTCGCCTCTGGCTGCTCGCCGGCCTCACCCTCCCCCTCGCGTTTGCTCAATCCGGCGCGCCCGCCGCCGTGAGCTACACCCAGGTCATCCGGCCCCTGCTCGCCAAAAACTGCCAAGGCTGCCACAACGCCCAAGTGCGCCAAGCTGGTTTCGATGTTTCTTCGTATGCCGCCCTGATGAAGGGCAGCGACAACGGTCCGATGATCGTCCCCGGCGACCCGGACCGGTCCATCCTCTACAAGCTCATCTCCCACGCCGAACAGCCCGCCATGCCCTTCAAGTCGGCGAAGATGCCGGCCGAGGCCATCGATCGCGTGGCCGCCTGGATCCGCGCCGGCGCTCAAGCTGACGGCGCCCAAACGAACGGCGCGGCCGAACCCACCGCCCAGTCCGATCACTGGGCCTTCCGGCTTCCCGTCAAGCCCGCCGTCCCCGCCGGCAAGCCCAATCCCATCGATGCCTTTCTCGAGGCTGCCCGCCAGGAACACAAGCTCACCGCCGCACCCGCCGCCGATCGCCGCACGCTGTTGCGCCGCGTCTACCTCGACCTCACCGGCCTGCCGCCCACCGACGCCGAAGCCGCCGCCTATCTCGCCGATCGTTCTCCGGACGCTTACAGCAAGCTGGTCGACACCCTCCTCGCCAGCCCCCGCTACGGCGAGCGCTGGGGCCGCCATTGGCTCGACATCTGGCGCTACTCCGATTGGTACGGCTGGCGCAAAGAGAATCAGGTCCGTTACAGCCAACGGCACATCTGGCGCTGGCGCGATTGGGTTGTCGAATCGCTCAATCAGAACAAGCCCTATAGCCGCATGATCGAAGAGATGCTGGCCGGCGACGAACTCGCCCCCAACGATCCGGACACCCTCCGCGCCACCGGCTACCTCGCCCGCAGTTGGTACCGCTTCAATCGCAACACCTGGGTGCAGGAAGCCACCGAATACACCTCCACCGCCTTCATGGGCCTCACCATGAAGTGCGCGCGCTGCCACACCCACAAGTACGACCCCATCAGCCACGTAGAGCACTATCGCTTCCGCGCTTTCTTTGAGCCCATCGAAGTTCGCACCGACCGCATCGCCGGCCAGGTCGACATCGAGAAAGCCGGCGTCGCGCGCATCTTCGACGGCGACGTCACCGTGCCCACCTACCGCTTCATTCGCGGCAACGAAGCCCAGCCCGAGAAAGACAAGCCCCTCACGCCCGGCGTCCCCGCCTTCTTCAACGCCAAGCTCGACATCAAGCCCGTGACGATCCCCTTCGATGCCCGCAATCCCGATGGCCGCGAGTTCGTCTACGCCGACCTCATCAAGGACGCCGAAGACGCCATTGCCAAAGCCAAAGCCGGCCTCGAAAAAGAGAAGGACCAAACCGCCGCCCGCAAGCACCTCGCCACCCTCGAAGCCGAACTGCCCGCTCTGCGCGCCCGCATCGCCGCCGAACGCGCCAAATACGTCGGCAACTCTTCCGCCGAAGAGATCGAAAAGCTTCGCGTGGAAGCCCGCCAGCTCGAACGCGCCGCCGCCATCCTGAAAGCCGAGGAAGAGTTCTACCACGCCAACCTCGACCTGGAAGCCGCTAAGGGTCAGGAGAAGAAGCTGGCTGCCGCCCGCAAGCGGCTGGAAGCGGCGGTGAAGGCCTTGGGCGACGCCACCGAAACCTACACCCCCATCGGCAAGATCTACCCGGACGTCAGTTCCGGCCGGCGGCTCGCGCTGGCCCGCTGGATCGCCTCGAAGCAGAATCCGCTCACCGCGCGCGTCGCCGTCAACCACATCTGGCTGCGCCACTTCGGCAAGGCCCTGGTCCCCACCGTCTTCAACTTCGGCAAGAGCGGCAAAGCTCCGTCGCATCCCGCCTTACTCGACTACCTCGCCACCGACTTCATGGATTCCGGCTGGGACATGAAGCGCCTCCATCGCCTCATCGTTACCAGCGAGGCCTATCGCCTGAGTTCCGCCGTTCCGGCCGGCAACCCGAACGTCGCCCTCGATCCGGACAACGTCTACCTCTGGCGCATGAACCCCCGCCGCATGGAAGCCGAAGTCGTCCGCGATAGCCTCATCCACCTTGCCGGCAAGCTCGACCTCACCATGGGCGGCCCCGAGCTCGAAGAGACCAAGTCCGAAGAAATCTTCCGCCGCAGCCTCTACTTCCGCCATACCCCGGACCTGCAGTCGGAAATGCTCACCGTTTTTGACCTCGCCAACCCCATCGAATGCTTCGAGCGCACCGAAAGCGTGATGCCGCAGCAAGCCCTGGCTCTCGCCAATAGCGGCCTCGGCTACACGATCGCCCGTAGCCTCGCCGACAGTCTCAGTCCGCACACGAAGCCGGAAGCCTTTGCCGCCGCGGCTTTCGCAAAGGTCCTCGGACGCCAGGCGACGGCGGTCGAAGTCGAGGAGTCCGTCCGCTTCCTGACCGCCCAGGCCGCCCTCTACCGCGATCCCGCCGCGCTCACCGCGTTCGCCGCGAAAACCACGGCCCTCGTCGGCCCCGCTCAAGCTCCGGAACAGCGTGCCCGCGAAAGCCTCCTGCACGTGCTCATCAACCATCACGACTTCGTCACCGTCCGCTAAGGGGAACCATGCGCCATCAACTTTGTTCACCTCGCAACCGCCGCATCTTCCTCTCCGATTGCGGCCTCGGCCTCACCGGTATGGTGCTCGGCTCGATGCTCGGCCAGAATCTCCAGGCGGAAACGCCCACCGGTCAACCGCATTTCGCGCCCAAGGCCAAACGCGTCATCTGGCTGTTCATGCTGGGCGGCGTCAGCCACGTCGAATCCTTCGACCCCAAGCCCGCGCTCAATCGCTACGCCGGCAAGTCCATCGGCGACACTCCGTACAAAGACACCCTGGCCAACCCCGTCGTCAAAGACAACGCCAAGTCCGTCATGCTCGATACGCGCAAGCTCCAACTTTCGCTTTATCCCTTGCAGACAGGCTTCAAGAAGTACGGCCAAAGCGGCGCTGAAGTCTCGGACTGGTTCCCGCACCTCGGCAGCACCGTTGATGACCTCGCCATTGTCCGTTCCGTCTGGACCACCGACAACGACCACGGCGCGATCCTCCAATTCCACACCGGGCGTCACATTCTCGATGGCTACCTCCCCACCATCGGCTCCTGGGCCCATTACGGCCTGGGCTCGTTGAATGAGAACCTGCCCAGCTTCGTCGTCCTCGGCGAGCCGCCCAGCGATTGCTGTGGCGGCAATGGCACCCATGGCTCCGGCTATCTCGGCCCCGAACACAGCGGCGTCCACCTCGCCGTCAATCCGGATCATCCGCTGCCGTTTGTCTCGCCCGGCTCGGACGTCTTCCGTCAGGAACAGCAGCGCGAATTTGAGTTCGTCAATAAGCTGAACTCGCTCGCCGCCGTCGAATACCCGGCCGATGCCGCGCTGCGCGCCCGCATCAAATCTTACGAACTCGCCTACCGCATGCAGATGGCCGTGCCCGAAGCCATGCAGTTCAAAGAAGAGAGCGAAGAGACCAAGCGTCTCTACGGCCTCGATCAGGAAAACACCAAAGGCTTCGGCGAAGTCTGCCTGGCGGCCCGCCGCCTCTCGGAACGCGGCGTGCGCTTCGTGCAGATCTATCACGGGGGCGCGGGCAACGCCTGGGACGCCCATAAAGGCCTGAAAAAGAATCACGGCGAGTTGAGCGCCAAAGTTGACCGGCCCATCGCCGGTCTCATCAAAGACCTCAAGCAGCGCGGCTTGCTCGACGAAACCATCGTCGTCTGGGCCACCGAGTTCGGCCGCACCCCCGGCGCCGAAGCCGGCGACGGTCGCGACCATCACCCCTACGGCTTCTCGATGTTCATGGCCGGCGCAGGCATCAAGCGCGGCGTGGTCCACGGCGCCACCGACGAGATCGGCTTCCACGCCGTCGAGGACCGCCACTACGTCACCGACATCCACGCCACCGTCCTCCAACAACTCGGCATCGACCCGCGCCGCCTCGAAGTCCCCGGCCGGAAGCGCCTCGACATCGACTACGGCAAACCCATCGAAGGAATCATGGCCTGATCATGAAGCTGCTTCGCCTTCTTCCGTTGACCGCTGTCCTCGCCCTCGCGCAGTCCGCACCGGAGCCGCGCCTCACCAGCGTTTTCCCCCTCACCGTTTCGCGCGGTCAAACCGTCTCCGTCCTGCTCCGCGGCGTGCAACTCGATGGTGCCCACACGCTCTACTTCCCGCAGGCGAAGATCCAGGCCCGCCTGGAAGCCGCGCAGCCCGCGCCCGACCCGATCCCCGCCGGCTCCAAAGCCCCGCCGCCCCAGCAGCTTCGAGCACATCTCACCGTCCCCGCCGCGCTCGCCCCGGGCGCCTACAAGTTCCGCGTCACCACCGCTCGCGGACTCTCGAACGAACTCACCCTCCGCGTCGCCGATCAGCCCGTGCTCGCCGAGCCCACGGCGCCGGTTGCCATCCCGTCGGTCGTCAACGGCATCGTCGCCGAGTCCGGCGAAGTCGACCAGTATTGGATCGAAGCCCGTGCCGGCCAATCGATCAGTTTGCGCGTCGCCTCCGGCAGCGACACGCTCGATCCCTCCGTCGGCATCTACGAACCCTCCGGCAGTTGGTTCGACGCGAACCGGCTCAACCGCCTCGCCTTCAACGACGAGCCGCTCAACTTCCCCGGCCTCTCGCGCGACGCCGCTCTCGAATACACCTTCGCCCGCGCCGGCCGCTACCGCATCCGCGTCGAAGGCTTCGGAGGGCAGGGAGGTCCCGACGCCGTCTACGAACTGCGCATCGCCGAAGGCCAGCATCCCCTCCCCGACCTGCGCCCCAATCTCCGCTCTGCCTGGACGGAGCGCGAACTCACCCGCTCCTTCGGCGACGACTGGATGAAGCGCCTTGCCGAACGCGGCGACAACGCCGCGGTTGAAGCTCCCGAAACCTACCGCGCTGTCCCCGAAGGCTCCCAGGACATCCCCGTCATGAAGCTCCCCGGCCTGGTGGAAGGTGTCATCACCCAGCCCGGTCAAACCCACGTCATCCGCATCAATGTCGAAAAGCCGCAGGAAACGGTGATTGAAGTTGAGACGCCGGAAGCCACCACGCCCATCTTCACTCCCGTCGTCCGCCTGCTCGAACCGGGCGGTCAGGAGATCGTCGGCAATCTCTATACGCGTCTCAACAACAACAACTTCAAAATGATGAAGGCCGTGATGGCCAAAACCACCTTCTCCCTGCTCGCCCCCGGCATTCACACGCTCGAGATTCACGAGCTCACCACGGACCATGCCGGCCCCGCCTTCCGCTATCGCGTCCTCGTCCGTCCGCAGATCCCCCACCTCGGCCGCTTCCTCATCCAGCAGGAAAAGATCAGCCTGGAGCGTGGCTCCACGCGGCCCGTCTCGGTTCGCATCGAACGCGAAGAAGGCTTCAAAGGTCTGGTCGCCGTGCAGCTCGAAAACCTCCCGCCCGGCGTCACGTCGCAGCTCGGCCTCGAAAATCCCAATGACCGGCCCGTGCTGCCCAACGCCGGCAAAACTGAACGCTACCAGCCCCGCGTCCAGCCGGCTTCTCTCGTCGTCACCGCCGCCCCGGATGCTCCGCTCTCGGACGCGCCCGCTACCGTGCGCGTCGTGGCTCGCCCCGTCCGCGACGACGGCCTGGGCGATCCCATTGCCACCGCCGACCTCCTGCTGTTCGTCGTCGACCAAAAGAAAACGGAAAAGAAATGAAGTACACCCTCTTTTTCCTCGCCCTCGCGGCCTGGGCCCAGGACGTTACCTCACTGAGGATTGTCCCCGCCGCTCCGGCCCTCCGCGGCGCGGGTGCCTCACAACAGTTAGCCGTCACCGCCATCGCGCCCGATGGCTCCGAACGCGACGTCACCACGGCCGTGCAGTGGCGCGTCTCCGCGCCCACGCTGGTTGACCTCTCTCCCACCGCGCTGCTCCAGGCCAAAGCCGACGGCCAGTTGACCCTCACCGCCACGCTCGGCGTCAAGTCCGTCACTGTGCGCGTCACGGTGCAGGAAGCCGCCGCCACGCCCGAGTTCCAATTCGCCCGCGACATCGGCAACATCCTCACCCGCAAGGGCTGCAACGGCGCCGGCTGCCACGGCGGCGTGAAAGGCCGTGGCGGACTCAAACTCTCCGCCGGCGTCCTCTACCCCAAAGACGACTACGACTGGATCGTCAAAGGCGGCACCTACCAGGTCCTCACCGCCGAAGTGAAAGGCGACCGCGTCCCCCGGGTCAACGTCAAAGAGCCCGAGAAAAGCCTCGTCTTATTGAAGGCCACCGGTTCCGTCCCGCATGGAGGCGGCCGCCGCTTCCCGGTCGATTCCCCCGAGTACCGCGCCATTCGTGACTGGGTTCGCTCGGGCGCCCCGTATGGCCCCGAAGTGAAGGCCGAGAACCGCGTCAGCCGCCTGGAAGTCTACCCGCCCACCATTGCGCTCGAAGGCAACGCGCAGCAACGCCTCATCGTCACCGCCCACTTCGCCGATGGCACCACGCGCGACTTCACGCATCAGGCGCTCTACGCCTCCAATAACAAGGACGTCGCCACCGTCGACGACACCGGCACCGTCAAAGCCAAGGCGCTCGGCGAAACGGCGATCGTCATCCGTGCCGCCGGCCAAGCCGCCAGCGCCACCGTCGGCGTCATGGCGCCCCTCGCCGGCAAGTATCCCGAGCAACCCCGCGTCAACTTCATCGACGAACAGGTCTTCGACAAGCTCAAACGCTTCCGCATCGTCGCGAGCGACCTTTCGAGCGACTCCGAGTTCATCCGCCGCCTCTGCTTAGACCTCACCGGCACCCTGCCGCCACCCGCGCGAGTCCGCGAGTTCCTCGCGAATAAAGACCCGAAAAAGCGCGAGAAACTGATCGACGCCCTGATCGGTGGCCCCGAGTTCATCGACTACTGGACCTTCCGCTTCGACGACGTCTTCCGCGTTTCCGTCAACGCCAACGCGCTCCCCAAGTGGAGCAACATGTACGCCGAGTGGATCCGCGAGAGCATCGCCAGGAACAAGCCCTACGACCAAATCGCCCGCGAACGCCTCGTCGGCCAGGGCTACACCGCCACCAGCCGCCACTTCCTGCCGTACAACATCATCGCCCCCATCAACGAAACGATGGCTGAAGAAGTCCGCGTCTACTTCGGTCGCCGCCTGGATTGCGCCCAATGCCACAACCACCCTTACGAAACCTGGAGCCAGGACCAGTTCTGGGGCATGGCCGCGTTCTTCGGCCGCATGTTCAAGCTGGGTGACAACGGCGTGGCCGACGACTACATCGTTTTCGATCATCCGGTCAACAAGCCGATGGGCAATGCCGACGTCAACGCGAACATCAAAGTCTTCCACCCGCGCACCAAGGCCGAGCTCAAACCCGCCCTCCTCGATGGCCGCGTCATCGAACCGCGCGATAACGTCAACCCGCGCGCCGCCCTGGCCGACTACGTCGTCCAGCATCCTTTCTTCGCCGAAGCGATCGTGAACCGCATGTGGTCTTACTTCTTCGGCCGCGGCATCGTCGACCCCGTCGATGACTTCCGCTCCACCAACCCGCCCACGCATCCGGCCTTGTTGAACGAACTCGCCGCCAGCTTCCGCCGCAGCGGCCATGACCTCCGCGCCCTCATCCGCACCATCGTGCAGTCGCGCACCTATCAGCTCTCCGCCGCCACCCGTCCGGAGAATGCCGCCGACCGCACCAACTACTCGCACTTCCCCCCACGGGCGCTCGACGCCGAAGTCCTGCTCGATGCCATCAGCGACGTCACCGGCGTCCCGGAAGTGTTCACCGTCGGCGTGCCGGACGATCGCGGCCCGGTGCGCCATGCGCCGGTCGGCACGCGCGCCATCACGCTTCGTCAACCTGAAATCTTTTACTCGCGTTTCCTCGAACTCTACGGGCGGCCCAACCGCCTCACCATTCCCGAACGCAGCGGCAAGGCCAACCTCGGCCAGGCTCTCCACATGGCCGCGGGCACAGTCTACAACGAAAAACTCGCTTCGCCCCAAGGCCGCCTGCAGCGGATGGTTCAGGCCGGCAAGTCCGATGCCGACATCGTCGAAGAGTTTTATCTCGCCGCGCTCGCGCGGTTGCCCGAGCCGCGCGAATCCCAGGCCATCGTCCGGATGATTGCCGCCGCTCCCCGCCGTGACGAAGGTCTGCGCGACTTCGTCTGGGCGCTGATCTGCTCGCGCGAATTTGCTGAAAATCACTAGAGAGGCCAACATGATCAATCGCCGACAATTTGTTTCCGCCGGCTCGCTGGGGGCCCTGGGCATCACCCTGCCGCAATACCTGCGCGCCGCCGCGAACTCGCCGGGCGCCAAAGCCAAGTCCTGCATCCTTTTCTGGCTCGAAGGCGGGCCCAGCCAGGTCGATACCTTTGACCCCAAGCCCAACTCCGCCTTCAAGCCGATCTCCACCAACGTCCCCGGCATCCAAGTGTCGGAACTCCTGCCGCAAATCGCCAAACGCATGGACAAGCTCACGCTGGTGCGCTCCATGCATACCCGCGGCAACGACCATCCGCAAGGCTGCCACTACGCCGTCACCGGCCACGAGTCGAACCCCGTCATGCAGTTCCCCTCCATCGGCTCGGTGATCGCGCGCGAGGTCGGCGCCCGCAACGGCATTCCGCCCCACATCCTCGTGCCCCAGTGGGCGCAGAATCGTCAATACGAACAGTACTTCGGCGCTGGCTTCCTCGGGCCGGACTATGACCCCATGGCGCTCCCCGACCCCAGCCGCAAAGACTTCCAGGTCACCGACCTCAGTCTGCCCAAAAGCGTCTCCGAGCAAGCCGTTCACAACCGCCAATCCTTCCTCGATCTCGTCGATCAGCGCTACCGTCGTCTCACCCAAAGCGTCGAGCACGCCAACATGGACGGCTTCAGCTCCCAGGCCTGGAAGATGCTGCTGAACCCCACCGTGCGCGACGCCTTCGACCTCAGCAAGGAATCCGAAAAGATGCGTGATCGCTACGGCCGTGATGCCGTCGGCCAAAGCGCTCTCTACGCCCGTCGCCTCGTCGAAGCCGGCGCCCGCTTCGTCACCGCGGCCGGCTATCACACGCTCGCCTGGGACACTCACGGCGAAAACGACACTGGCCATCGCGATCGACTCTGCCCCAAGTTCGATCGCACGCTCGCCGTGCTGCTCGATGACTTGAGCGAACGCGGTCTGCTTGATTCCACCATCGTGCTCGCCATGGGCGAGTTCGGCCGCACCCCGTTCGTCAACAACGATCGCGGGCGCGATCATTGGCCCGCCTGCTGGTCCCTGGCGATTGGCGGCGGCGGTCTGCGCGCCGGCCAGGTCATCGGGGCCAGTGACGAAACCGGTGGCAACGTCACCACCAAGCTCACCAGCATGGGCGACATCTTCGCCACCGTCTACAAGGCTTTTGGGATCGATTGGACCAAGGAGTATGACACTCCCGTCGGTCGCCCCATCAAGATCGCCAACGCGCTCGACGACGAAACCGGCCAACCCCTGGCGGAACTGTTCTCGTAGCGTCTCGCGTGGCTCGTTAGTCGAATTTGCCCGCGCCGTCCCCCTCGCTCGACGGCCCCGCCCGGTCGCGCCCCAACCCCTGTTTGGTTAACCCTTTGGCCGACGTTCAACCGGATGAACAGTATCGTGACAATCCCGTTGTATTCGTTCCCGGCCACGTGAAAATAGACCAGACCCAACGGCTCACCGCTTTGTCGAGAGGCCGTTTTCAAGGAGATTTATGAGGCTAGCACCTGGTGGAACCCGCGGCGTTCTTCGCCCGTTCGTTCGATGTCTGCTCTCGGCCTTCGTCCTCGCGCTTACGCTTCTCGCGCAGACTGGCACCGATGGCTCATTCTTTGGCACCGTTCAAGATTCTTCCGGAGCGGTAATTCCCGGAGCCGAAATTACCGTCAAGCAACTCAATACCGGCTTGACCAAAACCGCTACCGCCGATAACGCCGGCGCCTTCGCCATCTCGGCCCTGCCGATCGGTCCTTACTCGATCAGCGTCCGGGCCAAGGGCTTTAAGCGCTGGGAAATTGCGCGCACCGAACTCACCGTCGGCGACCGCAGCCGCGTGGCTCCCATGCTCGCCGTCGGCGACGTCGCCGAAACTGTGGCGGTCGAAGCGACGGCGGAAGTCCTCCAGACGGAAAAGGCGTCCGTCGAAACTGTCGTGCAGATGCGCCAGATTCGCGAACTGCCGCTCGCCACGCGCAACCCGCTCGCCCTGGTGGCCCTGGTGCCCGGCATGCGCTGGGAAAGCACGCAGGACGGCGGCGAACGCGCCACCTACATCCAAGGTCAGGGCCTGCGCAATAACAAAGCCGGCTTCCAGCTCGATGGCTTGAACTCGAACGCCCCCATGGACGAAGGCGGCACCGCCATCCCGAACGTCGACACCATCGCCGAGTTCAACGTCCAGACGATGAACTTCAACGCCGAGAGCGGCCGCAATCCGATGCAGGTTCTCGTCGTCACCAAGTCCGGCACCAACCAGTTACACGGCGCCGCTTGGGAGTTCGTCCAGAACGACGCTTTCAACGCCCGCAACACCTTCTCCCCCACCGTCGCCCGCGTCCGCCGCAACCAGTTCGGCGCCGCCGTCGGCGGACCCGTCATCAAGAACAAGACCTTCTTCTTCGGTTCCTACGAAGGCACCATCATTCGCAACGCCCGCATCTACAACAGCCTCGGCGTCACCCCGGCGATGAAGAGCGGCGACTTCAGTGCGCTGTCGAAAACCATCGTCGACCCGCTCACCAAGCAGCCCTTCCCCGGCAACCGGATCCCCGCCGATCGCATCTCGGCGGCCTCCAAATACTTCCTCCCGCTCATCCTCGAGCCCAACTCCTCGGACGGCTTCTACAAGAACAACGTCTCCGCCAAGAACGACACCCACGAAGGCACGCTGCGCATCGATCACATGATCACGCGCAACCAGCGCATCTACGGCCGCTGGGTCACCGTGCGTCAGCCGCAGGACCAACTTGGCTATCGTCCGGACCCCGCCATCACGGGCGCCTCGGAAGTCCGCCAGGACAACCTCGGCTTCAACTACTCCTGGACGATGACGCCCACCACGCTGCTCACCGCTTCGGCCGGTGTCATGCGCACCAATAGCAGCTATAGCAATCCTTCGCTCGGCAAGCAGAACGACGTGCTGCTCGCCGGCATTCAGGGCATTCCCACCGCGGGTCGCGAAGCCTGGGTCGGTCCTCCGGACTTGAGCTTCGCCAACGGCTACACCGGCGTCAACTTCCCTGGCGGCTGGGGCGTTCCTGGCTACCTCAAAGGCGACGTCCGCAACGGCAAGGTCGCCGTCAGCTCCATCCGCGGTCGCCACACGCTCGCCGCCGGTTACGAATACGGCGATTGGCACACCTTCGGTGAGCACGGCTCCGCCGCCGCTCGCGGCACCTTCGCCTTCAACAACCTCTACAGCAACGACGGCTTCGCGGACTATCTGCTCGGCTACGCCTCTTCCAGCAACCGCAATGACCCGCTCAAGAAGTTCGGCACCGACAAGAGCCCCTACGCCGCCGGCTACATTCAGGACACCTGGCGCGTCCGCCCGAACCTCACCCTCGAACTGGGCCTCCGTTACGAGCGCTGGCTCGCCCGCCACAACGTCAACGACGTCTCGAGCACCTGGGACCCCAAGCGCAACGTCATGATCACCGCCGTTGACTCCAACGGCAACCCCAACCTCAACGCCTTCCCCGTCACGCCCTTCCTCGCGGCGGCCACCAAAGGCCTCTACATCACCGCGCGTGAAGCCGGCGTGCCCGATGGCCTCTACGAACCCAACGGCAACTGGGCTCCGCGTCTTGGCGCCGTCTACCGTCCTTTCAAGACCAAGGACTTCGTGTTCCGCGCCGGCTACGGCATCTTCTACAACAGCTACACCGGCAACCGCGGCGCCTCCACGGTGAACATCCCGCACTGGAGCCTTGAGTCGCTCAGCTTCACCCCGGCCACGCTGCAGCGCTGGGAGACGCTGTGGCCCGCTTCACCCACCACCTTCGGCCCCGGCACCATCTATGCGCCCGCTTACAATCTGCGCCCCGCGCGGACGCATGAGTGGAACGTCACCTTGCAAACGGCTCTGCCCTCGCGCTCGGCCCTCACCGTCTCCTACGTCGGCACCCTGGTCGGCAACGAAGTCGG
>JBGAHE010000093.1:0-29059 GCA_044226365.1 Bryobacteraceae bacterium | reverse complement strand
CCCACCAGGTAATACACCCCCAACTGGCGCGTCAGGTAAGCCGAGATCAGCGCTACCAGAATCAGGAAGGTGAATTCGGTGCGCGGCGCGAACGGGGCGATGATGCGGTCAAAGGCGCGGAAGAGCGGCGGCAGCACCACGATCAGTACGGCCAGCGCCACCGATGAGACCAACAGTCGCGAAAGGTCCGCACTCTGCACCGTCACAAACATCACCAGCAAGGCCACCAGTTCGGCGGCAATGGCCTTGGACTTCACCCAGTAGCGCTCTTCTC
Source organism: Bryobacteraceae bacterium (assembly GCA_044226365.1). GTDB lineage: Bacteria > Acidobacteriota > Terriglobia > Bryobacterales > Bryobacteraceae > JALHNI01. The sequence continues at coordinate 28,785 of JBGAHE010000093.1, read as the reverse complement.
CACTCAACCCCAGCGAGGGCAGCGAGTCCAGAATGAAGCCCGTCGACGGCGTGAACAGCGCCAGGCTGAACAACAGCGCGGCCCGCGGTTCCAGGCCAAACAGCAGCGCGCAGGCGATCATGCCCACCACCAGCATCAGCAGTTGCACGCCCACGTGCTGCAGCAGCACCCGCCGCCCTTTCTGCAATTCGCCCAGGTCCACTTCGAGGCCGGCGAACAGGAACATGGCGACAATGCCCAGCGTGCCAAACAGCTCAATCGTCGTGTCGCCGTGAAAGAGATGGAAGCCGATGCTGGCGATCCCGCCCAAGGTCAACGAGGTGACGGCCCCAGGGATCCGGAATCGCTGCAGCCCTCGCGGCAGGATGAACAACCCCACGACCAGAGCCAGGTAGGTAACCTCCGGTGATAGCTCTTGCAGCATACGTGCTGTCAGGATACCGTGAGGCCCAACCTTTCTCTCAAGGCCCGGGCCGAACCGTCGCGCAGCCCGACAACACCGCCAGTTGCACCTCCCCCACACCGGCTGCCCCCGCCTCATCCACTTCCACCGGCGAACGGAACACGACGAACCCGGGAGCCTCCACGGTTATGGTGTACCGGCCCCTCGGCACCTCGTTCAGCGCGAAGCGGCCCTGCTCATCGGCCTCGGTCTGCTGCACCAGGCGGCCCTCACCGTTGGCCAGCACCACGCCCGCCCGCGGAATCGCCGCGGCCATCGCGTCGGCCACCCTGCCAGCCACCCGGCGCAGCGTCAGGGTGCGGACGGAGCATTCAGCCAGATTCGTAAAGTGGCTGCCGCAACTCGATTCGGTCAGCCACAAGTCCAGCGCCGAGGGTCCTTCCGCCGTCAGTTCCACAGGAATCGCGCCGGTCCCGAACGCCTCACCGGCGTAGGTCAGCCAGTAAGATCCTGGTGGCCTTTTGGCAAACGCGAATGGCTGTCCGCCGCGGGTCTCGATCCGCTCCAGCAACCGGTCGTTTCGCGCATCCTTCAGTTCCAAGGTCAAGGCCCAAGCGGACGGCTCCCGAGCTCCATTCCGCCCCCAAGCCCAGGACACCGTTCCGCGCAGCGACGAGGTTCGGGCGAAATGGGCGGTAGACTCCCACGTGAGCACCGTCCCGCCAGCGGCGCTGGCCTTCACCTCGATGGCCAGGTCGCCGCCCAAACGCGGCAACGACGCCACCGAAAGCAAATACGAGCCCGGTGGGATGTCCGCAAAATGCGCCACCTCCTGGCGGTCTGTGGTGGCAGAGAGCCGGTCGCCGGAGGTGACTACCCTGTTCACCGCCGGTCGGCCTCGGTCGGTCACCCGGACGGCAAAGCTGGTTCCGACGGTGCTGGCTTGATAGACCATGGTGCACCCTTGCACCAGCGCGGCGAGGGCCCAACCGGCCAGCCAAAGCTTACCCAACACCTTCACGTCCGTCAGCATACACCGCCCCACCCGCGCGGGCCGCGTTATGTTGAAGGGGAATGCGGAACGTCCGGATTCTCGTCGAGTTCGCCTCCGTCGTGATGCCCGGGGCGATCCTGCTGCTCGCCCTCACTTATTTCTTCGCGCCAACGGAATGGATTGAAGCCGGTTCCTACAACACGGCCGGTGGTATCGCCGCGGCCATCGCCATCTCCTTCGCCGCCGGCCACCTCCTGCAAGGGCTCGCTCAGATCGTCGTCGAACCCATCTGGCGCCGCTGGCAGCGTGGCGGCCCGGCCGCCTGGGCCGTGGAGCGCTTTGCGGGCCGCGAAGCGGATCGTTTCCTCACCTCTCCTCAACTCGACCAGTTGGAACTGCAGTTTCCGCTCAAGCTCGCCGTACCCTTCCCCGCTCCCGCCGAAGCCCAGCAGCGCACCCTGCTGGCCGCCACCATCTCGCACCTCGAAGCCTATCTGCAAACGGCCAAAGTCACCGAATCGCTCGACGACTTGCTCACCGACCTCCAGTTCAATCGCGGCCTCATCGCCGCCCTCCTGCTGATCGCCGGCAGTGCCGCCATCTCGCAGCATTACTGGTTCGCCCTGGCCAGTCTCGCCTCGGCCACGGCGGCGATGCTGCGCATCGATTTCCTCTATCGCAAGTACATCCAGAGCCTGTTTCTCCTGCTGCTCACCACCTCGATCGTTCGGGACGGCGGCGGAGGTAAAGGCGGCAACGGAGGCGGAGGCGGAGGCGGTGCCCTGCCCCTTCCCATGGCGCGCCTGGGCGGTGGCCGCGCCGGGGCGGGACATTCCCCGGACGACGAACAGTGAGTTCCTCGCGACGGTTTCTTAGGCCGTCAGCACCCGTACCAGCCACTCGGCGACCAGCGCCGGTTTGGCGTTGTTCTCAATCTCCACCGTGGCCTCATAGGTGATCTGGAACCCGCCAGCCACCTCTCCCAAGGCAGCCAGCTTGAACCGCCCGCGAATGCGCGACCCGGTCTTCACGGGCGAGCAGAACCGCACCCGGTTCAACCCATAGTTCAGCCGATGGCGGAAGTCCCCGCGCAAGTCGATGGCGTCACTGGCGAACTGGCTGAGCAGCGACAGCGTCAGAAACCCATGCGCGATGGTGGAGCCGTAGGGCGTCTCCCGAGCGGCTCGTTCCGGGTCGGTGTGAATCCACTGCTGATCGCCGGAAGCGGCGGCGAACTGATCGATCCGCTCCTGCGTCATCGTGAGCCAGTTCGAGATCCCGACTTCTTTTCCCACCAGGGGCAGCAAGCCTGCCAAACCTTCAATCGTCATTGATCGCTCCTGCCAGTTCGCTGAAGTCTTCGATGCCCAGCAAGTGTCGCAACGCCTGGCGGGTGTGTTCGCCCACGCCGGGCGCCGCGGTCGTCACCGCGCCGGGCGTGGCGCTCAGCTTCACGGGCAAACCAGTCACCGGCACCGTGCCGGCCTTGGGATGATGCACGCGCGGAAACATCTCGCGCGCCGCGGCCTGGGGATCTTCGAACACCTGCTGCAGGTTGCGTACCGGCGCACACGGAATCCCATGCTGCTTGAACAACTGCTGCCAATGCGCGAGCGGCTGCTGGCGCAGAATCCCGGCGAGCGCGGGCTCCAGTTCGCCCCGGTTCGCCACGCGCGCCGCGTTACTCGCAAAACGCGGATCGGCGACCCACGCGGGCCGATCGATCGCCTGGCAGAACGTCTGCCAAAGCTTGTCGTTGGCCACCGCGATCACCAGTTCGCCATCAGAGGCTGGAAAGCCCGCATAGGGCACGATGGTGGCGAAGGCCGTCCCCAAAGGCACGGGCACCTGGCCCGAGCCGATGAAGTAGGCGAAGTTCGAGGCCATAGCCGAAATCATGCTGTCGAGCATCGAGACGTCGACATACTGGCCCTCGCCGGTCGTTTCGCGAGCGCGCAGCGCCATCAGGATGCCAATGAGGGCGAACATGCCGGCCGTGACGTCGCAGACGGAATGGCCGCAGCGGGCGGTGTGCCCGTCGGCGGTGCCGGTCATGCTGATCAGGCCGGAGTGCGCCTGCATGATGAGGTCCATGGCGGGGTCGTCACGGCCAGGGCCGGTTTGGCCTTGTCCGGAGATCGAGCAATAAACGAGGCGCGGATTGCGGGCGCGAGCGGCGGCATAACCCAAGCCCAGGCGATCCATGGTGCCGGGGCGGAAGTTCTCGATCAGCACGTCGGCGCGTTCGATCAGGCGCAGGCAAAGGTCCACGCCGCGCGGGTCCTTCAGGTTGATGGCGAGGCCCTGCTTGCCGCTGTTGAAGCCGAGGAAGTAGGAGGCGGCGTCGCCCAGAAAGGGTGGGCCCCAGCCGCGGCCCATGTCGGGTGCTTGCGGGTTCTCGATCTTGTAGACGTCGGCGCCATAGCTGGCGAGCAGCAGGGAGCAATAGGGGCCGGCAAGGGCGTGCGTAAAGTCGAGGACGACGAGGGGCGCGAGGGGTCCGGCCATGGATGGCTTGGATTTTCGCACAAAGGCGCTAGCGGGCGCTCCAGTCGTCGCGGCGCAGTTCCATCAGAATCAGGCTGCGTTCGCCGCGCGGGCTGTTGGGCGGCTCCTGAATCCGCCCCACCTCGCGAAAGCCCGCCCGCTGGTAGGTGCGTTGCGCGCGCGTGTTCTCAACATAGACATCGAGCCAGACCTTTCGGGCGCCGCGTTCGCCGAAGGCCCAGGGCAGCAGCCAGGCGAAGACGGCGGTGCCCAGGCCGGTGCCGCGCTCGGCGAGGCAGATGCGCTTCACTTCGATGGCGCCGGCGCCGTTCGCCAGTCCGCGCAGGATCAGGTAACCCGCCGGGGCGCCGTGGTTGAGTACCAGGCGATGGTCGACGTCGGGGTCCGTCATCCAGGCCGCGTGAGTGGCGGACGAGTCATGGCCGATGAAGCCGTCCGCCCAGGCTTGCTCCTCGGCCGCGTGGATGAAGGGGAGGTCGGCGGGAGTGCTGGGGCGAAAGCTCAAGGCGGCCGGGCGCGGGTAGAGGCTGGGCGCGAGCCAGCGGACCAGCGCGTACGTCAGGGCCTGTTCGAAGCTCTCCTGCCGGTTGGCGAGCCCCGCGGTCAGCAGGCCGATGGCGCCGTCCTTCTGCTTCGAGTTCACCTGGCCGGAAGCGGCATCGATCAGGTGGCCGAGCTCCTGGCCCTGGTCGAGCCCGGCGAGAAAGGCCGGAGGCAATTCCATGCGGACGCCGCCGCCTTCACCCCGCTGACCCGCGCGGTCGACGGCGACGACAGAGTTGATCAGGTACAGCCGTCCGCGCAGCTCTTCCACGCCGCCCTCCAGCCCCAACCCGAGGTCGGCATCGAGCGCTTCGCGCGCGGCGATGGCACGGTTCAGCGCTCCCTGCCGGGTTTCGGTTTCGGAGCGCGGCTGGACGTCCACCCCGGACTCCACCGTCACCCCGCGCACCTCCGCCTCCGGCCAAATCCGTCGCGCCACCGTCTCCGCCGCGCGAATCTTTACGGGATTCATCGTCCCCACCGCGATTGTCCGCATCAACTCCACGATAATGGCAAATGTATGTTGCCCCTTCTGGCCATCACCTGGCTCGCCGCGCAACTCGAGGTGTACTCCGAGTTCCGGCGCATTGGTCCGGACGGCGAGATCGTCAAGGCGGATCAGGGCGGGCAGGTGCGCGAAGTGCTCTCGCCCGCGGTGGCGCGCGGCGGACATGCGTCTTTCCATGTGGTGGTGAAGGCCCCGGCTGGCACCGAGTACACGCTGTACATCGGGCAGAACCCGGAGGGCCACGGCCGGGCGTCGCTCTACCGCGAGGTGTTCACCGAAGGCATCCCGGATCGGCTGGAGTTGGTGACCGCGGGCTTCAGGGGTCCGCTGCAAAGCCGGATTCCGGAAGGGCAGGCGGCAGAAGTCTTCTGGCTCGATGTGGAGTATCCGTCAAGCGTGGCTGTGGAGCGGGTGAAGGTGGAGCCGCAATTGTGGGCGGGGTCGCATTGGATCATGTATCCGATGGAGATCCGGCTGCTGGACGCCCGTTTGAGTTCGTTGGCGGCGGACCGGGACCCCGCGGTGCCGGTGGACGCGCGGGCTGAATCCGCCGCCTTTGTCGCCTTGCGGCAGCACCTGTGCGGACAGGCGCCGCTTAAGCCGTCGCCGGGTCCCCCGACGATCCGCCGCCTGATCTATCGGAACGCGCTCGAAGTGCTCAGCTACGCCCGCACCCTCCCGGCGGAGCGCCTCCAGGCCATCCTCCCGGCCACTCAACCCTACTGCCAGGCCGAGATCGAATTGCCTTATGAAGGATTCCTTCGTCTTCGAGGTCTAATCCTTCAATCGAAACCGCCGATGAAGTAAACTAGTAAGAGCTGGAGAGATGGCCGAGTGGTTGAAGGCGCACGCTTGGAAAGCGTGTTTAGGGGAAACTCTAACGAGGGTTCGAATCCCTCTCTCTCCGCCATCGTAATTTCAACGACTTAGCGAGAGATCGGCGGTCGTTTCCTCTTCCTCCCAATCAGCGAACGGATCGTCAAAGGCCTTCCAGGCGGCGGGCCCGAGCTGCATTTCCTCATCCGTCAGTAGACAGGCGTCGAGCGATTTTTCGATCGCCGGAAGGTCCATGCCGGCTCCGATGAAGACCAGTTCCTGCCGGCGGTCACCGAATGGTTCCTGCCAGACGGACTGGATCGAGCGCCGCGAAGCCTCATCGTCCGGCCAATGCTCCTGAGGGATCGCGGCGAGCCAGGTTTGTTCCGGTTGAGTGCTGACGCAGTTGCCGGCCTGGGCATAGGAACCCATGAAGTTGTGCTTGCTCGCCAGCCAGAAGAACCCCTTGGCGCGCAGGACGCCGGCGCAGCCTTCGTCGAGCACCTGCCAAAAACGAGCGGGGTGGAACGGGCGGCGGGCGCGGTAGACGAAGCTCGAGATGCCATACTCCTCCGTCTCGGGCAGATGCTCGCCGCGCAACTCTTTCACCCAGCCGGGAGCGTTGGCGGCTCTTTCTTCGTCATAGAGGCCGGTGTTCAACAGTTCCTGAGGGTCCACCGCGCCGTAACGGCAGGTGACCAGACGGGCGTCGCGGTTGAGGTGGCGCAGGATGGCCAGAAGCTGTTCGACCTCGGGCTCCTCCAGACGGTCCACTTTGTTCACGACGATGACGTCGGCGAACTCCACCTGTTCGATCAGCAGGTCGGAGAGGTTGCGCTCGTCGTCGGCGAGAGCGAGTTGGCGGTCTTCGAGCGAGTCGAGCGACTCGAAGTCTTCGAGAAACTTCTCGCCATCGACAACGGTGGCCATGGTGTCGAGGCGGGCGACGTCGGAGAGCGAGGCGCCATGCTCGTCGACAAAGCTGAAGGTGGCGGCGACGGGCATGGGCTCGCCGATGCCGGTGGACTCGATCAGCAGATAGTCGAAGCGGCGTTCCTCGGCCAGGCGGCGGACTTCGAGCAGCAGATCCTCCCGGAGCGTGCAGCAGATGCAGCCATTGCTGAGTTCGACGAGCTTTTCGTCAACGCGATGCAGACCGCCGTGCGAGGCGACCAGGCGCGAGTCGATGTTGACCTCGCTCATGTCGTTGACGATCACGGCGACGCGGAGACCGTCGCGGTTGTGGAGGATATGGTTGAGCACCGTAGTCTTGCCGGCGCCGAGGAAGCCGGAGAGCACGGTGACGGGGAGTTTTTCAGGAGTCGATGACATGTTCTGCGTCCTTTTTGCTGAAGCAGGCGCGGCAAGCGCCGTAGATCGCCAGTTCGTGTTTGGTGGCGTGGAAGCCTTCGGGAAGAGCGGTTTCTAGATCGGGGAGCGAACAGGGCAGGTCGAAGACCAGGCCGCAGTCGTCGCAGACGAAGTGGTGATGGTGCGACTTGCCGGCCAGTTCGTAGCGCGGCGGTTGACCAGGAATCTCGACGAGTTCGATCCAGCCGGAGTCCAGCCAGCGGGCGGTGTAACGGTACACGGTGGCCATGCCCGGCGTCGGTTCGAGCACGCGCGCGTGCTTCCAGATCTCGTCCACGGAGAGCGGAGCGCCGTGGGTGTGCATCACGTGGCGGAGCGATTGGGCCTGACGGGTATTGCGCACGCGGCACCTTATCCGAGCCGCCGGGCGGCGTGAAACATGAGGCCCACCGTGACGGCGAGCAGGGCCAGGCTCCCGGCCGCTACGGGGGCTGCGGACTGGCCAGCGGGATCGTCGCGGTAGTGAAACGCAGGCAGGGCGTCGTAGTGGGACGGGTGGAGCACTTGCTTGCGGAAAATGAGGGGATAGAAGTTCGCGAGCCAGACCTCGCGGAAGGCGCGGACCTGTTCCTTGTAGTCGCGATAGCGGTCGAGACTGGTACCGGCCGCCTCCAGCAAGCCTTCCGAGGCGACGATGGCGGGCGAGAGGTACTTCAGTTCGTTGACCAGATCCTGGCGCGCGGCAACCGCAGCCTGGAACTTGGCTTCGAGCGGCAGCGTGCGCCGGTCCTGCTCGATGTGGGTTAAGGTGCCACCGGTGGCGGTGTCGTAGAGCGAACCGGCATCCTGCGCCGGGACGAACTCGGGGTGCGCGGCATACCAATCGGCCACCAACTTCTTCGAATCGCGGCGAGCGTCGATCGACTGATCGCGCACCACTTCGAGCAATTCGAGACGGCTGGGAACAGGCCGCAGGCGGTCTACCAGCAGATGCAAGGCGGCGGGCACAATCGCGATCGAGGCGAGCCAAAGTAGCGCGAGCCGGGCCGCGTTCGCCGAGGAGCCGGCCCCGCTGGCGTTGACGAAGAGCGCCAGCGCCGCCCAGAACAGAGCGTAGGGAGCGACGATGGCGGCGAGGAGTGCGAAGCGTGCGAGGTCCCCGGCGCCACCGGCGGCGAACACCGCGGCGAGAACAATCGCCACCAGTAAAGATGTTCGCAGCAGGGCGCGGCCCAGCATGACGCGCCAAAGCGAGCCCGCCTGACAGCGCAGCAGGCCCAGTGTGCCTTCCTCCCGCTCGAGGGAGACGAGGTTGTAGGTGAGGGCGAGGAGGATGAGCGGCAGGAGGTAGACGATGACGAAGGCGAGGTCGAAGGGGCCGGCGGCGAGCTGGAGCGGATTCTCAAGAGCGTCTTTGTCGGCGACGGTGCGCTGGCGGGTGCGCAGGGAGACGAGTTCCTGCACGGGCAGGACATCGAGTTGCCCGGCGGCGACGGCGGCGGTGGGGGGCAAGGTGAGTTGCACGGTGCGTCCGGCTTGGCCGACCACGTAGGGACTGGTGGGGTCGTGGAGGTTGTTGAGCACGGCATCCAGCGCGGGCGGCGGATGGACTTCATACTCGGCGACCAGGGCGCGGCGCTCAGCGTATTCAGCCCGCTCGCTGATGCGCGCGCGGGCTTGGGCGGCGTGCTGGCGATCGCGCCACCGCGTGCCATTCCAGACGGCGACCGCGCAGGCGGCACTGAGCAGCACGACGGCGCAGATCGCGGCGCGATCCCGTCGCAGCAGCAACCATTCGTGGCGGAGAGTCGTGCCACCCCCAAGCGCCGGACGGCGAGCGGCAGCAGGACAGACAGGCCGAAGAGCCAGAGCAGCAGCAGGACGGCCGGCAGCCACTGCGGTGCGAGAGCCCAGGCGGCGCCGGGCGGGCGGTAGTCGTAGGGCGGGATGCTTTCCCAGAGGCGGCGATTGGCGAAGTAATAGTAGTCGCCGGTGCGCGAGTGGTCGACGATGTTGAGGTTCATCGTTTTGTTGAGAGCGCGGCGGTAGGTTTCGGTGGCGCGGGAGAAGTCCTGGAGGTGGGCGAGGTCGGTGCCGGCCATAGCCATGGAGACGGAGCGCAGGGCAAGCAGTGGCGAGAGAATCGCGGCGGTCTGGTGGAGGCGCTCCTGGGCGCGATAGGCGGCCCAGAGCTGGCCGAATTGCTCATCGAAGAGGTGATTGCCGTGCTCTTCGCCGGCCTGTAGGCGGAGACCCTCGAAGTTGATGGGCAGTTCGGCGGTGCTGGCGACGCCGTACTTCTGCAGCGTCTGGCGTTTGAGCTCAAGGATGCGTTTGTCGTTTTCCGAATGGCCGTCGGCGCCGCGCATCTCGAGGGCGATGTGACGCCAAAAGTCAGTGGCGGCGGGAGCGGGATAGAGCCATTCGCCGAGGTCGGCCGCGGCGCGGGGGATGGCGAAGGTGGTGAGCGCCCAGAAGCTGAGGAGGAGGACGAGGGCGGTGCGCGAAGTGGAGACGGCAGCCGACACGGTGAGTCCGGCGAGGACGAAGAGGGCGAGGTAGAGCGTGTAGGCGGCGGCCATCGGCAGGGCGCGCTGGAGAGTGTCCGCGGAGATGGCTGGCGGGGCCAGCAGGGCGACGACAAGAACCGAGATCAACAGGGCCGGGAGCAGGACGGAACTTACAGCCGCCACCACGCCCAGCAGTTTGCCGGCCGCCAAATTCGAGCGACGGACACCCATGGCCAGTGTGAGGCGCAGCGTACCCTGCTCTTTCTCTGAGGTGAAGGATGAGAAGGTGAGCAGGAGGATGAGGAGCGGGACAAAGCAGCCGAGCACGACCGCCGGCGAGAGTTGTCCGAAGCGTTGGAGGGCGGTGGTGTCCTCGACGGCGCGGAAGCGCGCGGGGTTCTGATAGTGGGCCTCAACCCAGATGACGGAGCCGGTGTAAGGGTCCAGGCCAGGGTCGAAGAAGGAAAGCGGGAGGCGCGGCTTGAAGGCATAGACGCCGAAGTGCGCGGCCGAGTGCGGGTTGCGCGAGCCCTGATTCAGCCACTGTTTGCGGTCGCGTTGTTGGGCGCTTTGTTGCTCGGCGTGAGCGGTGGTCCATTGCTTCAGACTGAACGCGGTGGAGAGAAGGAAGAGGAGGGCAAGAGCCGTGCCAATCGCCTGGAACTGGCCATCGCGCAGGCGCTCCATCCACTCTTTACGGGCGATGGTGAGGATCATGACAAAGCCTCAGAAGGTGAGCTTGAGAGCCAATTGCACCTGACGCGGGTTCGCTCCGGCGAGCGAACTGGTGACACGGCCGAAGCGGGCGTCGCTAAGCACGGCCACCGGCGGGGCGAAGTTGGCGTGGTTGAAGACGTTGAAGAAGTTGGCTTCGAAGCCGAGGCGCCAGGACTCCGAGAGCGTGAACTTCTTGATGAGGGAGACATCGTAAACCTGGAGGCCGGGACCACGCATGACGTTGCGGCGGGTGACGGCGTAGGGGTCGGTGACGTTGGCGGGGATGCCGAGGTACTGATCGGCCTGGGCTTTGGGGAGCCAGTATTGGGTCTTGTCGAAGCCGGAGCCCTGGGCATAAAGGTCGGCCGTGGTGCCTTGCCGCAAGGCCGGACGCGGGCTGGTGGTGATGCCGACGTCCGCGTAGTCGACGCCGGCGGAGAGATAGACGGGCATAGAGGTTCGCAGCGAGAGCAGACCGGCGACAGACCAGCCGCCGAGTAGGGCGTCGACAGCTTTGGGCACGGACCGTCCGACGGCGCGGCCGCGGCCGAAGGGGACTTCGACGATGTGGCTGAGGGCGAGGGCATGACGGAGGTCAAAGTCAGAGTCGCCGCGCTCGGCCAGGATGGGCCGGGGGATCCAGCTTTGGGAGTCGCCCTGGAAGCCGGAGACGGGCGAGCCTTTGGTGTTGATCAGCGAGGGAAACTGAGCGAGTCCGGGGGCGGCGTTGCGTATGGAGTTATCTCCGACGTCCTGGGAGTAAGTGTCGACGGAACGGCCGTAGGTGTAGGCGACGGTGAAGTCGACGCCGCGGGCGAAGCGATGACGGGCGAAGGTTTGGACGGCGTGATAGATGGAGTCGCCGGAGTTGTCGGTGTAGCGGTAGCGAGCGAAGCGCTGGTCGGGCCGGGCGAGTTGGGGAACGCTGCCGAGGCCGTTGGGTTCGGTCCAGCGGTAGAGGCCGATGGCGCGTAGGCCGGTGTAGGCGACGGTGACGCTGGTGTGCGCGGCGAGTTGACGTTCGAGGGCGGCGTTGTAGCGGTAGGAAGTGGGATTGCGCAGGCCGGGGTTGACGAAGCGTTGTTGGGGTGGGGTGTCGGTGCGCAAGGGAATCTGAGCACCGGGAGGGAACGGCAGGTTGGTGAAGATGCTGGAGTGGGCGTAGGGCGAGTTCAGGACGCCGAAGTCGATGAGGCGTTGAAAGAAGCGATCGGTGTAGACGCCCCAGGAGGCGCGTAGGACGGTGCGGCCATCGCCGCGGAGGTTCCAGGCGACGCCGAGGCGCGGTTGCCAGTTGTTGCGGTCCGCCTGGAACAAGGGGCGGTCGGCGGCGACGGAGAAGACCTGATTCTGAAACGGGCCGTAAGTGAACGGACTGAGGCCTGGGACGGGCTGTCCGCTGCCGTTCACGGCGTAGAGATTACCCATGTAATTGCCGACCACCGAGTAAGCGCCGCCGGGGCTGTAGCGTAAGCCGAGGTTGAAGGTGACGTGACGGCGCCAGCGATAGTCGGCCTGGGCGAAGTACTCCTGCTCGGTGGCGCGCCAGCCGCGCTGCGGGGTGCGGGGGCCGTTGTTGACGCCGTAGAGGGTGGTGTTGAGTTCGGTGATGATGGCCTCGGGCTGGCCCGGCCGGGATCCGATCAGGCCGTTGGGGCCCACCATGCCGGTGAGTTGCATGAAGGACGCGTTGCTGACCAGGGTGTTGTTGATGAGCAGGCGGCGGATGTCCAAACCGCTGCGCAGGGACAGGCGGCCGAGCGTCCAGGTATGCATGAGGCTGCCCTGGGGCACGGTTTGGTTGTCCATGAGGCCGGTGGAGCGGGGGATCGTGGGACGGCTGAGCGAGGTGCCGTTGACGGAGATTTGCAGGCCGAGCAGCGGGTCGACGCCGAAGTCGACGAGGGACTTTTCGAGCGGATCGCGCGGCGCGTCAAAGATGCGGGAGCGCAGAAAGCTGAAGCGGGCTTCGAGGATCTGCGAAGGCGCGGGGACGTAGATGGCCTGGACGGTGCCCGACTGCCAGCGGCGGCGGTTGTCTTCGATGACACCGGCGACGGCGCGTTGATTGAGGCTGGCGAAGGGCTGGGCGAAGGCGTAGCGGACGTTAAGCGTGAGGCGGGAGGTGAGGTGATGATCCGTGCGCAGGAGGAAGGCATCCTGCGAGACGTCGCGGGTGTTGGTGGTGGAGAGCAGGACGCTGCCGGCTTCGCCATCGGCAAGGTTGCCATTGAAGAGGGCAGGAGGGAAGCCGCCGGCCAAGGCCGCCGCGCGATCCGCCGCGGAGAGGGCGCTGAAGGATCCGGCGGGATTGCCGGTGGACGGGACGACGCCGCGGTCGATGTAGAAGAGCTTGAAGAGCTGTCCAAGTCCGCCGGGGATCTGGCTGATGAGGTCGGCGTTGGGGACCGTGGCGGAGGCGGTTTGCTCCAGCTTTTGGCGGAAGCCTTCGTAGGAGCCGAAGAAGAAGTGCTTGTCCCGGATGGCGGGTCCGCCGAGGGTGACGCCGAAGAGGTTCTGTTTGAAGGGTGGGACGACGCTGCGGCCGGAGCCATCTTTGGCGAAGAAGGGGCCGGAGTTGAAGAAGTCGCGGGCGTCCAGTTTGTTGTTGCGGAGGTACTCGTAGGCGGAGCCGTGGAGGGTGTTGCCGCCGGATTTGGTGATGACGTTGACCTGACCGCCGGAGCCGCGGCCGAAGGTGGCGTCGGCGCCGGAGGTGATGATCGCGAACTCCTGGATGGCTTCAGTGGAGACGAGATTGGGGGAGAAGCCGTTGAACTCGGCAGCGCCGCCACCCCCCAGCGAGAGTCCGTTGGAGCCACGCTCGTCGTTCGAGGTGGCGCCATCGATGGTGTAGCTGTTGGCAATGGGTCGGGCCCCGGAAATGGAAGGATTGGCGGGGCTGCCACCGGCAACGCCGGGAGCGAGTTGGACGAGCTTGGCGAAGTTCTCGCCGTTTAAGGGCAGTTCGCGGACACGCCGTTCGTCGACGCGGCCGCCGATTTCGACGCGATCCGTCTGGACGACACTACCGGACTCAGTGACGACGACGGTTTCCTGAAGCTGGCCGACAGTGAGGGTGAAAGGCAGGGTGAGGGTTTCGTTGACGGCGATCTCCACGGCTTCCTGGAGGGCGGCGCGAAAGCCGGTGGCTTCGACGCGGGCGGAGTAGCGGCCGGGGCGGAGGCGGGGGAAGTAGTATTCGCCGTCGGGACCGGCAGTGGTCTGCTGACGGTCCGCACCGGCGGTGAGCTGGATGAGGGCGCGGGGGATGGGAAGGCCCTGGGCGTCAGAGACGCGGCCGCGGAGGGAGCCGCTCACCGAAGCCTGAGCGCGAGCGGAGGCGGAGAACAAGAGGAGGAGGGCGGAGAGGGCAAGAAGTCGGGCGGTCATGATGGTGATAATGAGAATACACTATCATCATTCCTTCAAGCAACGACCTCTGGCTTATTCCGGCTGGCCGGGAATCGCCACCACCAGCGGCGATGAAGCGCCCGCGTTCAGCGGCGGTGCCGATGGCAGGTAGAGAATCAGGCCGCTGGCGGGTGAGATCAGTTCTTCGAGCACCTGCCCCTGGAAGTCGGTGACGTAACCGACCTTCTCGCCCTGCCGGACCGGCTGGCCGGCCTCTTTCAGCGGGTAGAAGATGCCGGTCGTTTTGGGCGACAGGGAGGCGGTTTGGGTGTACCACTGTAGGCCGGCCGGTTCGGCTCGGCCACGGCCGGGCTGCAGGCCGAGCACACGCAGCAGATTGACGAGGCCATCCGAGAGCATGACCACCAAGCGCTCGTCGCGGCGGCCGCGATCGCCGATTTCGACCAGAACGGTGGCGATGCCATCGGCGACGGCCTGGCGATTGGGCGAGCGGCCGGAGCCTTGAATCTGTTGGGGCGTATCCATGCGGTAGCGGACAACGGTGGGCAGGCCGAGCGCGAGGCCGATTTGCTTGGCGAAGGGATACTGGCGCTCGGCGAGTTGGCCGCCGTAGACGCCGACGAAGGGGTGAAGCGATTCGGTAGCATCGCCAGCGTGGAGTTCGATGAGGGCTTCGGCGCGGCGAAGGAGTTGGGTGGTGAAGACGTGGGCGATCCGCTCGGTCTGGGTGCCTTGAGGGGAGCCGGGGAAGACGCGGGCGAGGTTCTTCTGGTCGTAGGGGTTATAGAAGACCGAGGCGCGGAAAAAGGCCGACGGGTGGGCGACGGGGACGACGAGGAGGGTGCCGGCAAGAGTTTGGGGATTGACTTGGGGAAGAAAACGCTGCACGGCGAGGATGGGGACGAACTCGGCACCGTGGATGCCGGCGGTGATGAGGAGGGTGCGGCCGGGTTTGACGCCGTGGAAAACGGTGACAGGGATTTCGGTGGCGGGGTCGGCACCCGCGGGGACGGGGAGGGCGAGGGCGAGACGTGTACCGGGAGGGATGCGGTGGCCGGCGAGCTCGAAGTCGGCGGCGAAGAGGGGGGCGAGGCAGAGCAGGGTGAGGAGCGGACGGAACAGGCGCACTCGTGTATGATAGCGCCGGATCATTATCAAATGACAAGCGGTTTATTGCGGATACTCGAGCCGGAGGCGATCGACCATGATGATGCCTTTGGGTAAATACTTCTGCCAGACCTCGTAGCTGGGTTCCTCGGGGTAGTCCTGACCGGCGCGGAGTTGGTGGGGCTGGCTGACGGGTTTGACGGGGACGACGTTCAGCGGGAACAGGACGAGCATCAGATCGACGTTGACGTCGGCGAGGACGGTGGCGATGTCGTCGCAGCCGTATTGGGTCTTCTTGGATTCGCGGGCGCCGAGGCAAGTCCACTGGGCGGGGTCGGGGGTGAGGGTGACGGTTTGTTCCGTCCAGTTCTTTTCGATGCGGAAGGGCTGACCGGTGAGGACGAAGTTGGCGGTGGTTTTGGGGGTTTTCGACTGGACGAGGACGACCATCCGGGCGCCTTGGAGGTCCATGTCGCCGCGCAGACGGAGGGTGAGTTTGGCGTGGCGGAAGTCGCGTGAATACTGGCCGCGGATGAAGGCGTTGGAACCGCCGCGGGACTCGTTGTCGCTCTTGGTGTAGAGATACATGAGCATGTTGAGGTAGCCGGCGCCGGGGGGCGCGTGATGGCTATCGAGATACCAGGGTCCGAAGAGGTGGGCGACGCCGTCGAAGATGGGCAGGGGATGGTAGCGATTGGCGATCCAGCCGCCCGGGCCCTGATCAAAGGTTTCGGTATAGGCGGTACGGGTTTGGGCGGCGAGGGAGCCGGTGAGCAGGACGAGGAGGATCGCGAAACGCATGGACTATTATGTCAACCAATATCGGCCGGATCGGCGAAGGCGCGAGCATAGGCAGGCTTGAGATCCGGGCCGAGACGGGGCGGGGCGCCGGGACAGGGGCATCGTTTCGCGCAAGGCAAGCCACGGCGAGGAGAAAGAGCGACAGGCTTTCCCGCATCACACTGTTTCAGAGATTGCCCGGCCACCGTCAAGAGAGGCTTAGGGAACGATAACGACGGAGCCGTGAGCGGTTTCGTCCTTAACGGCGGCGAGGGCGCGGTTGGCTTCGGTGAGCGGGAAGACGCTGACTTGGGGGCGGAGGTCGAGTTGGGCGGCCAGTGGGAGGAAATCGCGGGCGTCCTGGCGGGTCATGTTGGCGACGCTGCGGATCTGGCGTTCGCCCCAGAGCAGGGTGTCGTAGTCGAAGCTGGGGATGCGGTCGAGGTGAATGGCGTTGATGGCGACGACGCCGCCTTTACGGAGGCACGAAAGGGCGGCCACCACGACTTGGCCGCTGGGGGCGAAGGTGATGGCGCGATCCAGGGGAACAGGTGGTCTGTCCTCCTCCCTGCCCACAAAGATCGCGCCGGCAGAGGCGGCCATCTCACGATGGGTCTCGCCTCTGGTCACCACATAGACGTCGCAATTCCAGGACTTCAGAATCTTGATCGCCAAGCTTGCTGAACTGCCAAAACCAAACAGCCCCACGCGCTCGCCGGGCTGCACGCCGGCGACGCGCAGACTGCGGAAGCCGATGATGCCGGCGCATAGCAGGGGCGCCACCTGGACGGCTTCCAAACTGGCGGGGAGCGGATGAACGAAGTCCGCGCGGGCCTGGGCGTATTCGGCGAAGCCGCCATCGACGGTATAGCCGGTGAAGACCGGCTGGTCGCACAGATTCTCGAGGCCGTGGCGGCAATACCAACAATCTCCATCGACGCCCCCCATCCAGGAGACACCCACGCGGGCGCCGAGCGGAAGCTCCGGCGTGGCGCCGTCGACGATCTCGCCGACGATCTGATGGCCGGGAATGAGGCGCTCCGGCAAATGAGGCAAGTCGCCGTCGACAAGGTGGAGGTCGGTACGGCAGACGCCGCAGGCGAGCACGCGAAGCAGGACGTGACCGGGCCGCAAGGCCGGACGGGGAACGTCAGTGACGAGGAGGCGGTCGCCCGAGCCGGGGCCGGGCGCGGTGAGGAGGGCGGCTCTCATCTCAAGAGGACTCGTCATGCGGGGTGGGGCCAATTGTAGCGGATCGAGAAGACGGTTGGATTAGACTGGGGTGCCAAAAAGAGCGCCGACGCCCGAGGTGACGCCCATGGCCAGGGCACCCCAGAAAGCCACGCGCCAAGCACCGGCGAGAACACCCGCCCCGCCCGCCCAGGCGGCCAGGGCTCCGAGCGTGGTGAGAAAAAGAAGCGAAGTGCCAGCGATGAGGGGCGAGAGGATCGCTTCAGGCGAGAGGAGGGTCACCAAGAGAGGCATCGCGGCTCCAACGGCAAAGCTGGCGGCCGAGGCCAAAGCCGCCTGGACGGGACGGGCACTAAAGGCGTCCGAGATGCCGAGTTCGTCGCGGGCGTGGGCGCCGAGGGCGTCGTGAGCCATCAACTGTTGGGCCACTTGACGGGCGAGGGCAGGGTCGAGTCCGCGGGCGACGTAAATGGCAGCGAGTTCGGCGTGTTCGGCTTCGTTATCGGCCTTCAGTTCGGCGCGTTCGAGTTCGAGTTCGGCGCGCTCGGTATCCGCCTGCGAATGGACGGAGACATATTCACCGGCCGCCATCGACATGGCGCCGGCCACCAGTCCCGCGACCCCGGCCACGAGAATGTTGGCGGGGGTGGCGTGCGAAGCGGCGACGCCGAGCATGAGACTGGCGGTGGAGAGGATCCCGTCGTTGGCGCCGAGGACCGCGGCGCGCAGCCAGCCAATGCGGTCAATCCGGTGGCGTTCAACGGGGCTGATGGGCATACGGAATCTCCTTGGCTCCGGGCTCGACGGCACGGAGGGTGGGATGGGTTAGTATAGCGGAGGCCGGACAGAAGGGCCAGGGGCGCGCCTAGGGAGCCGGGTGGAGGAGGAGGTCGATCTCGGCGTAGCCGGTGGGCACGCTGACGCCGTCGGGAGAGGCGCCGGCGGCAAGCAAGGCGCGGACGGCGTCCGGTGTCCGCAGATGGAGCCAATAGGAATCGACACAAGCCTTGACCGCGAGTTGCAGGGCGGTGCGACCCCAGCCGTCCTTGGCCTCTACCGGGGCGCCGCGAGAGAGCAGCAGGCGCACGACGTCCGGCCGCGCGCGCCAAGCGGCGACATGGAGCGCAGTGCTGCGGGGTGCGGTGCCGAAGTAACCGTCGCCCTGCCAAGTGATGGCGGTGGGGGGCACGCCGAGGTCGAGCAGATGGGCGACGCCAGCGGTGTTGCCGACTCCCGCGAATTGCGCCAGAACCGTCCCGCCCTGGGCGAGGAGTTCGGGCAGGGCGGCTCGATGAGCTTCAATCGCCGCGGGTTGGTCGCAGGCGCAGGCGGTGAGCAGCGCGAGGAGGCCTTCGCGCGCGAGGGGCGCGCCGCGGCGTTCAAAGAGTTGGAGCGCATCAGAGCGGCCGCGATGGGCGGCTAAGGCGACGGCGGAGAAGCCCTCCCGGTTGGGCAACAAGGGATCGGCGCCGTAGTCGAGGAGTAGCTCGATCGCTTCGATTCGGTTGTCACGCCGGACCGCCTGATGCAGTGCGGCGATGCCCCACATGGTGATCGTGTTGGGGTCCGCGCCCTTTTCGAGCAGGAGACGCAAGCCTTCGGCGTCGTGGCAATCGCACTTGCGAATCAACATGATGGCGAGGCTGGTGGGGTTGAGCGTATCTCGCTCGAGCAGGAGGCGGAGGACCGTGTTGTCGCGGCTTTCGGAGACGTGATAGGGCGTTTCTCCGTCGTTAGGGTCAGCGCCGTGGTCGAGCAGGAGCTTAGTGAGGCCGGGGTGCTGGGCAACACCGGCGGCACCGTAGATGGCGGTTTCGAGCATGGGCTGAGGGTTCGGGTGGTCGATCATCTCGACCCAGCCGGTGTTGACGGGGGCGCCGGCGGCGAGGAGGGCCTGGGCGGTGCGCACGAAGGCGTCACCGCCGCGCTGCGGGTCGAGCCGGAGATAGCGGGAGAAGCAGAGGTAGGTAAGGGCGTCGCAATCGAGCGGACCGCCTTTGACGGTGGCCGCCGCCGGGTCACGCTCGAGCCAGTTGCGAACCGCGGCTTCGTCGCCGATGAGGGCGGCGGCATAGAGACTCTCCGCCGGCAGCGACGGGTTCGCAGCGAGGATGGCGTCCGCTTCCTGCAAGCTGCCGGACTGGTGATGGTCGCGGGGGGCGGTGGCCGCCTCGATGAAGGACGAGAGGAGAGATGACTGAATGGACAAAGCAGCTCCTGCTCTATGATGCCGCGTGGCGGTCGCGAAAACGGCAAATTCTACATTGCACGGGGGGGGTGCAAATTGCGCGAATCGGGCGGAACTAGATCTAAGTATCTGAAAAGACGTCGCCTTTCGCATTGGCATTTGGCTTGCTCTGATTTGAGATGACGAGAGACGGAAATCAGTTCCCGCCCGTTAAGTGCCGAGCTGACGCCTCAGCCTTGGGCCAACATTGGGCGGCGGGACAGCGGCGACGTTGATCGAAACCAGGTCCTCGTCGCCGCCAACTCGAGCTTAAAAATTAGGAGACGGAAGATGAAAAACGCAATTGCCACGCCCCCGGCCGAGACCAGCAAGGCCGCCCCGCGCACCAAGAAGGGTTCGGGCGAAGTGCAGCCGTTTGGGACTTTGGCCGCCCGGCACATCGGATTGAAGGATAGCGTCCGCCAAGCGAGCGTGAAGATCCTGAATCAGATTCTGGCCGACACGATCACCTTACGCGACCTCTATAAAAAGCACCACTGGCAGACCGCGGGCCCGACCTTCTATTCGCTGCATCTGCTGTTCGACAAGCACTATGCCGAACAGGCCGCGCTGGTGGACGAGATCGCCGAGCGCATCCAGCAGTTGGGCGGGGTGAGCCTGGCGATGGCCGCCGATATCGCGGAGGCGACGCAGATTCCGCGTCCGCCGAAGGGCAGCGAAGAGCCAGCGATGCAGTTGAAACGTCTTCTCGACGCTCATGCGATCGTCATCGAAACGATCCGCGAGGGCGCCGACAAGGCCGACGACGGCGGCGACGACGGCACTAACGATTTGCTGGTGAGCGGCGCGCTGCGCACCAACGAAATGCAAGTGTGGTTCCTCTCGGAACACCTGGAGCAGACCGACCTGTTGCCTAACTAGACCGAGTATTACGAGATGTCCACCACCATGACCATTCCGGAAAGCCGTCAGCTCGTTGAGCGGCTGCGCGCTCGTGAAGCCTCAGCCTTGGGCGAGTTATATGACGGCTACGGCGGCGCCGTGTTCTCGACGATTCACCGCATCGCGCGCGATTCGGGCGCGGCGGAGGATCTGACCCAGGAAGTATTTCTACGCGCCTGGAACCGGATTCCGTCGTTCAACTTGGATCGCGGGAGCTTGTCGACTTGGCTGATGACGATTGCCCACAATTCGGCAATTGATTTCCTGAGATCCCGGCGCGGACAGCAATCCCGGCGCAATGTGCCGATCGACGGGATGGAGCGGTGGCTTTCCGCCGGTAATGTGGTGACGGAGTTGGAATCCTCCGCCGAGGCGCGGCGCGTGCGCAAGGCGATGGAGCGTTTGGAACCGCGGCAGCGGGAGTTGCTGCGCTTGGCGTACTTCGAGGGCTTTTCGCAATCGGAGATGGCCGAACACTTGAGCGTCCCACTCGGGACGGTGAAGACCTGGATGCGGAACGCCCTGTGGCGGCTGGGCGAAGAGCTGCGCAGCGAGCCGGTTGCAGAGACCCGGGCTGCGTAGTCTATTCGCCCTGCAGCGCGTCGCGGGCGTCCGCTCCAGCAGCAATCCAAGCGGGCACCGTGGCGGAAGCCAGGGCGGCCGTGAGCACTAACAACGCCGCCGGCGCGAGGACTCGGGCGTCGGAAGGCGTTACCCCGTAGAGCAAGTCAAGCGCGGCCAGGCCGGCCGCGACGGCGAGGGCGAGTCCGACGATGGTCCCGGCCACGACCATCAGCATCGTGGTCTGAACCGACTCGCGGACCAAGTGTCCGCGTCGCGCGCCCAGCGCGATCTTCAGGGCGATCTCCTTCGCCCGTACCGCTACCGATTCTCCAATGACACTATGGACGCCCGCGGCGGCCAAAAGGATGGCGCCCGCGGCGAAGAGCAGCAAGAGCGACACCTGAAAGCGAGGTCGCGCCGTATTGCGCGCCATCAGCTCGCCCAGCGTCGCCTCGCCGGCCACGGCTTGGTTGGGATCCATTTCCTTGAGCGTTTTGCGGATGAGCGCCGCGAGCGCCGCGGTGGGAGCGGGTCCGCGGACAACGAGGTAATTCGTCGGCGGGTTGGCCTGCAAATGCGGCACGTAGACGTCGTCGAGGGGTTGCACCACGCGGCGATAGCGGGTGTCGGCCGTCACGCCGATGATCTTGCGCCAGGCGCCGGAGACCCGCATGCGCTGGCCGAGTGGTTCGCGACCGGTGGCGCGGACACGGTTCGCCAGGGTGCGGCTGATGATGATCACCTTTTCGGCGGCTTCGTCGTCACGTTCGGTGAAGTCGCGGCCGGAGAGCAGCGGGGTACCGACGACATCGAAGTAGCCGGGCGTGACAACTTCGAAGTTCGCCACGGTGAGGAGGTGTGGGTCGCGTTGGCCGGCTTCGTACTCGAAGAGATATTCGGAGTCCCAACCGATGGGGCCTTCGAGCGGCCGCAACAGGACGGCGGCGGCGTGGGAGACTTCGGGCGCTTCGCGCAGGCGTCGCAACAATTCGGTGTAGAAGAGGCGGCGGGCGGGCGGGGCGGACTGGGGACCTTTGACGGAGAGATTGACGGTGAGGGTGTCGCGATGGGCGAAGCCGAGGTCGGTATCGAGCATGGTGCGGTAGCTGAGTGCGAGCATCAAGCCGACAGCCAGGATGGCGACGGTCAAGGCAGCTTGAGCGAAGACAAAGGCCGCTTGGAGTCGCCGGCCGGAGCGAGTGCCGGTGGTCCGCGTCTGGCGGAGCAAGCCTTCGAAGGTCTCACGGCGGAGTAAGAGGGCCGGTCCGGTGAAGCAGGCGATCGCCGCGAGCACGGCGACGGACGTGGCGAAGGCGAGGGCCGTCCCGTTGAGCGAAGCGGACTCGAGGCGCGGAATGTCGGGGGGCGCCCAATGGATCAGCACGCGGATGGCGAGCGAGGCCAGGGCGGTGCCGGCGAGCGTGGCCAGGAGCGCCGCGAGCAGGCCTTCGGTAGCGAACTGGGCCAGGATCTGTCCGCGTGAGGCACCGAGCGAAACTCGCGTCGCCACTTCGCGCCGGCGGGCCAGGGTTCGCGAGAGGAAGAGATTGCTGGCGCTGACGGCGGCGGAAATCAGCAACAAGAGCGAGGCGCCGAGCGAGAGCAGCAGGTGGAGTTTGGAGGAACCGGTGAGGAAGTCCGCGATGGGCGTGACGACGGCGCGCTGCGTGCGCGAATAGACTTCGGGGTGGTCGGCGAACTGGGTTTTGAAGGTGCGGTCGGCTGCGGCGAAGAGGGCTTCGCGGGTGACGCCAGGCCTGGCCCGGGCCACGGCTTGCAGCCAGGTTAGGCCGCGATCGAGATTGGGGCGGAGCGGCATCCACATGCCGACGCCGCGGGGGAAGTCGACGGCGGCGGGCATCACGCCGATGACCGTGTGCGCGACGCCGTTGAGGCGGACAGCGCTCCCGACGACGTCGGGCCGGGCGCTGAAATGACGACGCCAGACGCCGTCGGAGAGGATGACGACAGGAGCCCCGGTCGAGTCCGCCGCGGTGAAGTCGCGCCCGAGGGCCGGGCGGACGCCGAGGGCTTTGAAGAGGTCCGGGGTGGTGGGGCAGCTTTCGATCTGCACCGGCTCGTGCTGGTCTACTTGGAGGACGCGACCGTTGCCGTAGAAGGCGGCGGGGATCAGGGCGACGGCCTCGATCTCGGAGTTGGCCCGCAGGTCGGCGAGTTCGGGATAGGCCATCTCGCCCACCAGCGCCTGCTTCACCTGGGTGTCCATCTTCCAGACGAGATGCACGCGGTCCTGCTGGGGAAACGGCAGCGGGCTGAGCACCACGGCATGGACGAGCGAGAACATCGAAACGCTGAGGCCGATGCCGAGCGCGAGGATGGCGGTCGCCAGGATGTAGGCGCCGCCGTGGCGGCGGTAAGAACGGAGCGCGAAGCGGGCTTGGCGCCAGGCGAACTCTAAGCGGTGGAAGAGGCTCAGGTCCTGCACTTCGTCGCGGATGCGGGCGGGCGAGCCAAGACGTTGCCGGGCATAGGCGGTGGCTTGTTCGGGCGTGTCGCCGGCTTTCAGGCGCTCCTGCCGCAGTTGTTCGAAGTGAAAGCCGAGTTCGTCATCGATGGGATCGCGCATGTTCAGGCTGTCCCCATGACGCGGCCCACGGCGAGGACGGCGGCCTGCCAGCGGGAGCGCTCGATGCTGATCTGCTTGCGGCCGGCGGCGGTCAGCGCGTAGTAGCGGGCTTGCCGCTTGGTGGGAGACACCGCCCATTCGGCGGCGATCCAGCCGTGCGCCTCCAGGCGGCGGAGCGCGGGATAAAGCGAGCCGTGATCCACTTGCAGAGCGTCGTCGGAGCGTTCTTCGATCATCTTGGCGATCTCATAGCCGTTCGCTTTGCGGCGGGAGAGCACCTGGAGGATGAGCATGTTGAGCGTGCCTTGAAGGAGTTCGGCCTGGGGCGGCATAAAGTCAGTATACATCTCTACCGGTAGATAAACTACTATGCATTGCGACCGGTGGGGGCGATGCCCTATCGTTGGCAGATGCTGTTTCGGACCCTGGGCCTGTCGTTCTTCTTCGCCGCCGCGCTGGCCGCGCAACCCACCGCGCGCGAGATTCTCGAGCGCATCAAGACGGAAGTGGGCGTGCCCTGGCGCGCGCAAACGGTGGATACGATCAAAGCGGGCGACCTTGAAACGCCCATCACCGGCATCGCCACGACGATGATGGCCACCTACGACGTGCTGGAGCGGGCGGCCGCCGCGGGGCAGAATCTGGTGATCACGCACGAGCCGACGTTCTACAGCCATCTGGACGGCACCGAGGTCTTTCAGAAGGAAAATGACCCGGTGTGGGCAGCGAAAGACAAGTTCATCCGCGAGCACAAGATGGTGGTGTTCCGCTTCCACGACCATTGGCACATGCGCCGTCCCGACGGGATTCTGCAGGGCATGGTGAAGGCACTGGGCTGGGAGGCGTATCAAAGCGCGGAGCGGCCGAACTCGTTTACGGTGCCGGCGACGACGGTAGAAGCGCTGGCGGCGAGCATACAGAAGAAGATGAAGATCAAGGTGCTGCGCGTGGTGGGCGCGAAGGATCTGAAGGTGACGCAGGTGGCGATGTCGCCGGGAGCGGGCGGTCCGCTGGGCCATCGGCGGGCGTTGCAGCGCGACGACGTCGAGGTGCTGGTGATCGGGGAAGTGCCGGAGTGGGAAACGATCGAGTATGTGGCGGATGCGGCGGCACAGGGCAAGCGCAAGGCACTCATCCTGATGGGGCACATCCCGTCGGAGCAGGCGGGCATGGAGAACTGTGCCGCCTGGCTGAAGACCTTTTTGAAGGACATGAAGATTGGCTTTGTGCCAACGGCGGAACCGTTCTGGACACCACGCTAAAGCAGCGGACGGCCCGGAAGGTCGTGGTGCGGGAGCCCGAGGGCGGCGAGTACGGTGACCGGAATGTCCTGGGGATGCGCGACGCCGGTGAGGGGGCGGGCAGAGCCCGAGGTGAGGGCAAACGCGCCGGGGGCGTGGTTGCCGGAGCGGCCGATGGTAACTGACGTTCGATGCAGCTCGCCAAAGCGCGGGGAAGAGATCCGCTGGGCGAGGAGTGTGGGGCGGGCGCGCCAAAAGACGAGCAGATCCGGGAAGCGGGCGAGGGCGGGTCCTTGCCCATACAGGTCGGCGGGTTCGCAGATGCGGTCGATGCAGGGCTCGCCGGTGTCGTCGACAAACGAGAAAAGGCCGGCGCGAATCTCTTCGAGCAGGGCGGCGCGCTCGGCATCGCGCACGAGGCCATCGCGTTCGCGGCCATGCAGATTGAGGCGGATGAAGCCAGGGCCGTCGGACGGCAAGGTGAAGGCACGGGTCTTCCGCCAATCGACGCGCGGATTGCTGAGGCGGGCGGTGAGTTCGGCGACGGCATGGTCCGAAAGGCGGCTGGCCAAGGCATCGCGCCAAGCTTGGGGAACCAGAGAACGAACGAGCTTGACGGGCGGAGGGGCGGCCGCGCGATCGCCCAGGACGCGGGCGAGCATCGCGGGCAGGAGGTCCACCCAGCCGATCACCGGGCCCATACCCTTCGCAAAGAAGACGAGCGTCTGGCTGCCGGCGGGCAAGGCGGCGAGCACTTCGCCAAGCATGGCGTCGTAGCCGCGAGCCACTTCGAGGCGCGTGCCGGCCAACGCCTGGCGCTCGGCAGGATCTTTCAGCAGGCCGAGGTCGAAGAACTGGTGACCGGCGACATGCATCGCGCAGCAGTTGAGCCAGAGGCAATCCGGGGGACCATCGGCGAGCACTTGCCGCGCGATGCGGGTGAGGCGCGCGGGACTGCCGACCAAGGCATCGCGCAAGCGTCCGAGCCCGGCGGCAGTGGGTTGCCCGAAGACTTCGTCGGCGCGAGGGGCGCGGCCGGTGCTTTCGCGAAGGCGCTCGGACTTCGCCGGGTCGCTGGACCATTCAGACAATAGGATGCGGGCGCGGAACTGGACGCCGCTGGCGGCAAAGCCATGGCTCAGTGCGACGGGCGCGCACTCGGGCGGATCGAGCAGCACCACGCGGGCGCCGGCCTGGTCCGCACGTTCGAAGATGGTGGGAGGGAACGGCCAATCGCTCCAGGGGCGGACGCGCTGCTGTTCCGCGGACCATTGCAGCGGGAAATAGATGCCGAGCGAAGCAGGAGGAAGTCCGGTGTAGAGCGTCGGGTAAGCGACGCCCGCCAATTGCACCGCTTCCAGCGGCACACGCTGGCCGGTGCGCAGCAGTTGCGCGAGATGCGGGAGGGCGCCTTGGCTGATGTGCTCATCGAGCCAACTCAGTGACTCTGAGTCCAGGCTGACAACGAGTACCACAGGCCCCACATGGTAGCATGCGGGTTGCATTCCCTCGCTCAGCTGTTGGAAAGCGAGGTACTCGTGGTGGGTACCGGAATGGGTGGCGCAACGCTCGGCTATGCACTAGCGCGAGCGGGTCACTCGGTTACGTTTCTGGAGCGCGGCCGTCAGTTGGACGCCGAACCTGCGCGCCGCGGCCAACCCGCGGAAGCCTTTCACGACTTCACCGAACAACGCGAAGAAGTGCTGGCGCAATGCGGGCGTTGCTCCAGTCCGCTACGCGATGCCGCGCGCGGCGATGCGTTTGTGCCTTACGTGGGGAGTGGGACGGGCGGGTCGTCGTCACTGTATGGGATGGTGCTCGAGCGGTTGTTCCCCAGTGACTTCGCCGAGTGGCCGTTGAGCTACGGGGAATTGGCGCCCTGGTATGCCGAAGCCGAGGCACTCTTTGAGGTGAGGGGCACGGCCGATCCGCTGCGGCCGGAGGCGGGAGCAGCCTGGCGCGCCCCGGAGGCGCTTTCGCCCGCGAACGAGGCGCTGTTCGGACATCTGGCGGGGCGCGGACTGCATCCCTATCGCTTGCCTTTGGCGGCGCGCCGCCCGGCGGATTGCCGGTTGTGTCAGGGCTACCTTTGCCCGGCGGAACGCTGCAAGAACGACGCGGGGACGGTGTGCCTGCGTCCGGCGGTGGGGCAGTATGGCGCGAGGCTCGTCACCGGAGTAGAGGTAGAACGGCTGGTGGCGAAGGGCGGCCGGGTGGTGGCGGTGGAAGCGAGGATGAACGGCCAGGCGCAGACGTGGCGGGCGAAGACCGTGGTGCTGGCAGGGGGGGCGCTCAGCACTCCGGCGATTCTGCTGCGTTCGGGGAATCTCGCAAACCAGTCCGGCCAGGTGGGGCGACGGTTGATGCGCCATCTGATCAGCCTGTATGTGCTGAGCGTGGCGCCGCGCTTCCGGCAGCCGGGCGAAGCGAAGGAGCTGGGCCTGAGCGATTTCTATGATGAGGGCGGCACGGTGCAGGCGTTTGGCGCCACGCCGACGCTGGATTATCTGCGGCGAAGGCCAGGGCGGAACTTGTGGCGGATGCTGGGCCCGGCGGCGGTGCCGCTGGCTCGCTGCTTCGCCGGGGCGCCGATCATCGCGGGGATCGCCGAGGATGAACCTCGCCCTGAGAATCGGATCGGGCTGACGGCGAGCGGCGAGGTGGAGTATGCGTACTCGCCGGCGCGGGCGGATCGCGAACGGCAGCAACGGCTGAATCGCGCACTGTGGCGGACGTTCGCGCGTTTCGGCGCGCTACGCGTCTTTGGCACCAGCGATCGCGATGCCTTAGGACACGTCTGCGGCACGGCCGTGATGGGCGACGAGGCCACGCGTAGCGTGGTGAATCGCGAGAACCGCGCGCACGAGCTTGAGAACCTCTACATTGTCGACGGCTCCTGGTTCCCCACCAGCGGCGCGATGAATCCGGCGCTTACCATCGCGGCGAATGCGTTGCGCGTGGCTCAGCATCTCATGGGAAGTAAGACTTGATGGCCGCAACCCCGATTCGCGTGCTGACGTTGGCGGATGAGGCTTATGCGATGCCCCTGGCCGTGATGGTGCGCTCCCTGATCGAGAATCATGAGCCGGGGCGGCCGCTGCGGGTGACCATCCTGGATGGGGGTTTGCGGGCGGCGAGCCGGGAGAGACTGGAGCGTTCGTGGACGAGCGGGTTGCCGGCCGCGGACGTCCGGTGGGAGTTCGTGCCGCCGAGTTTTGGGGGCGCGGAGAAGCTGCCGGTGTGGGGGCGGGTGCCGAAGCTGACCTACGCCCGGATGGCGCTCAGCGACTACTTCGCCGACGAGGGCCGCCTGGTGCTGCTCGATTCGGACACGCTGGTGATGACGGGGCTCGCGGGGCTGCACGACGCCGCGCTCGGCGACGCCGTGGTGGGCGCGACGGTGGATCCGTACATTCCGGTGGTGTCGTCCGATGACGGGTTGGCGGGTTGGCGCGAAGCGGGCCTGGCAGCGGAGACGCCGTACTTCAACGCGGGGGTGTTGGTGGTGGATCTGGCGCGCTGGCGTAGCGAGCAGGTGACGCAGCGCGCCTTCGAATGTCTGGCGCGGCAAGGACATCGTCTGCGGCAATATGATCAGGACTCGCTCAATGCGGTGCTGGCGAAGCGATGGCAGTGTGTGGACGCGCGCTGGCAGTCCCATCCGCGGACGCGCTGGAGCCTGGGCCGGGCCCCGGCAGCGGACCCGTGGATCATCCACTTCAGCGGTCGGTTGAAACCGTGGGTGTACCAGGCCGGCACGGCGGCGGACGGGCACTTCTATCGTTACCTCGACCGGACGGACTGGCGCGGGTATCGTCCTCCGAACGGATTCAAGAATTGGGCGCTGCGGCTGTATGACTCGCCAGTGCGGCGCTCCGTTTATAGGCTCGAGCGGCGCGTGCTGGGTTGGCTGCGCAGTTGGGAACAGCGGCGAGCCGGCTAGAGCCAGCCGCGGCAATTCGGAGCGCCGCATTGGCACTTCAGCGTGCCGGCATGATGCGTCTCACCGTAATCGCAGGTGAGTTCCTCGCCGCGGCGGATGTCGCGCAGGGCGTAAAACTCGACGCGCTGATAGGCCAGGCGCATGAACGTGTTAGGGGCACAGGAATGGTTGAGATGCTTCAGTCCGCCGCTATCGGTGAGGTCGAGCGCCCAGCGTTCTTCGAGTTCAACGAGATAGATGGTGGATTGTTCCTTCACCCGGCGGCGAGCGGTGCGGGTGGCAATCCGGGGACCGGTGAGGTGCCCGATCTTGCGCCGGCGTGCAATGGCGCGGGTGGCAAAGGCGCCCAAGCCCTGAATGCGGCTGGGGCGGACCTCAAAGCATTCCATCGTGCTTTCGATTGTCGCAAGAGATAAGGCGGCTGATACACTGATAGCGATGCCCCCGCGGTTCCTCCGCCTGGTGCTGTTGTTAGCCGGTGTGGCGTTGACTTTCGCCATTGCCATCGCGGTGATGATGCAACTGATCCCCGCGCCGCGACGCAGCGTGGACTACAT
>JBGAHE010000092.1:0-30229 GCA_044226365.1 Bryobacteraceae bacterium | reverse complement strand
GCGCGTCGATCACCCATTGGCGATAGCGCCAGGCCCAGGGACGGACGAGGTCTTTTTCGAAGCCGTCGGAATCGGCATAACGGGCGAGATCGAGCCACGGGCGCGCCCAGCGCTCGCCGTAATGGGGCGAGGCGAGCAGACGGTCCACCACTTTCTCATAGGCGTTGGGCGAGGAATCCGCCAGGAAGGCTTCGAGTTCCTGCGGCGTGGGCGGCAGGCCCGTGAGGTCCAGAGAAACGCGGCGTAGCAAGGTGGCTTTGGGCGCTTCGGGCGAAGGCTGCACCCCTTCCTTCTGTAACCGCGCGAGCACAAAGCGATCGATCGGGCTGCGGACCCAGGCGCTTTCCACCGCCGGCGCCGCCGGGCGAGCCAACGGCTCGAAGGCCCAATGCTTGCTCTTTTTGGGCGCGGCCGCCACCGGCGCGGCCGTTTCGTTATGCTTGGCGCCGCTATCGATCCATTCTTTGAGCGTGGCGATTTCAGCCGCGGTGAGCCGTGCCCCGGCCGGCGGCATGCGCACGCCGTCCTTATCGGATTGCACGCGCTCCATCAGCGGGCTTTCGCCGCTCTTGCCCGGCACCACCGCCGGACCGGTATAGCCGCCCGCGAACATGCCGGCGGGCGAATCGAGGCGTAAGCCGTTGGTCGCTTGCGCCGCCCCATGACAACCGGCGCATTTGCGCTTCATCAGCGGAGCCACATCTTTCGTGTAGTCCACCGCCGCCAGCATGGCGACGAGCAACACTGTTTGCATATCTATATTATGAGGGATGGTCCGAGGAGGACCACCAACATGACTACGCCTCCGCCCCTGGTGACGCCGCCGGTTCCCGACGGCCCCAAGAAGACGCCGGTTTGGGTGTGGATTCTCGCCGCCGTCGGCGGGGTGATTGTGTTGGGCATTGTCGCCTTCGGGCTGCTCAGCTACTACGTCTTCAAGAAGGTCACCGAAGTGGCCACCAACCCGGCCGCCGCCGCCGCGTTGATCTCGAAGATCGACCCCAACCTCGAAGTGCTCGATGTCGACGAGAACAAGAAGGTGCTCCGCGTCCGCAACCGGCAGAACAACGAAGAGGTCGTCATCAGCCTGGCGGACCTGCAGGCCGGGCGGCTGAAGATTTCCAAAGAAGGCAAAGATGGCCTGGAATCGGTGGAGATCGGCGGACAGGTGAAGCTGCCGAGCTGGATGCCGAAGTACCCGGGCGTGGAGATGAAGGGCATCGGCGCCATGCGCAGCGATAAGGAAGGCGATGGCGGCATGTTCACCTTTGAGACGAGTGATCCGCCGGAGAAGGTTCTCGCCTTCTATAAGGAAGGGCTGGAGAAGAGCGGCTTCAAGGCGGATGACTCGGCGCAGGTGGCGGCCGGCACCTCCGTGCTGATGATGAAGTCCGACAGCGATGGCGGCGCCACCGTGACCATCACGCCGGGCTCCGGGCACTCGAATGTCACCGTTCTGTATGGACGCAAGTAGCGGGTGCTATACTTAAGCCTGTACGTCCATGATTATCCTTTTGACCATTATCCACGTGCTGGTCTGCCTGCTGCTGATCGGCGTGGTGCTGTTGCAGAGCGGCAAGGCCGCTGACATCGCCGGCGCTTTCGGCGGTATGGGTTCGCAGACGACCTTTGGCCCGCGCGGCGCGGCCACGCTGCTTTCGAAGGCGACCACGATCGGCGCTGGCCTGTTTATGGTCACCTCGCTGAGCTTGGCCATCCTGCAGACGCGGGCTGGCGGTGGTGGCGGTTCGGTTCTCGACCGGAATGCTCCGGCGGCTCCGGCCACCAAGGCCCCCACCAAGGCTCCGGCCCCGCAGATTCAGATCCCGACGGCTCCTCCGGCGGGCGGCAACGCGGCTCCGAAGGTGGAAGTGACGCCGGTTCCTCAGAACGCGGCGCCCGCGCAGGCGAATCCGACGCCCGCGGCTCCCGCCCCGGCCAAGAAGTAGTAAACTAGAGTTTCCACCTGCGGAGGTGGCGGAATTGGCAGACGCACTAGCTTGAGGTGCTAGCGAGTAACATCGTAGGGGTTCAAGTCCCCTCCTCCGCACCATAGTTCTGAACAAGGCGACCTTCGGGTCGCCTTTTCGCTTTTAGGCCCCCGGCAGCACTAACCGGGCGCACAGTCCGCCGCCTGGCGCCGCCCCAAGCGTCAGCGAGCCGCCATAGAGTTCGGCGAGATCCCGCACAATCGCGAGCCCCAAGCCGGACCCCGGCGTGGCCTCATCCAGCCGAACGCCGCGGCGCAGCGCGAGTTCGCGTTCGCTGGGAGTCAGGCCCGGGCCGTCGTCGGTCACCGCAAAGACCAGCGTGTCGCCTTCGCGAGTCACCTCAACCCGAACGGCAGCGGCCGCCCAACGGCAGGCGTTGTCGAGTAGATTGCCCAGCATCTCTTCCAGATCTTCGAGCTGAACCCGGGTCATCGCTTGCGGCGGGACGCTGGCCGAAAGCGTCAGCCCGCGCTGGGCGTGAAGCTTGTTCATGGTCCGCCGCAGGCCGTCGACGCAGACATCGACCAGCGTGCGCGCGTTACCGTTGGCGCCGGACGCGACGGCGCGGGCTCGCGCGAGGTGATAGCCCACTTGGCGGTCCATGCGGCCCACCTGTTGGGCGAGGCTCTCGGCGAGTTCCGTCTGGCCGGCGTCGCGCGCGCGGTCCACTTCCTGGTTCAGCAACGCGAGCGGCGTCTTGAGTCCGTGGGCGAGGTCGCCGGCGGTGGCGAGCGCACGCTGCACCGCCTTCTCGCGCGCCTCGAGCAGCCGGTTCAGGTCGTCGACGAGTGGCTGAACCTCGGTGGGATACTGCCCGGCGATGCGCGGCTGCTCTCCGCTGCGGACCGAGGCGAGTTGTCCGCGCAAGCCAGCGAAGCGGGCGAGTCCCTGGCGCAGCAGCAGCACGCCGGCGAGCATCATCAGGATGCCGGTGGCGATGGGCAGTCCGGCCTCGTGCCGGTTGAAGCGCGGGAAGACGTGGAAGAACATCACCGAGACGAGATGCAGCAGCATCAGCAACCCGGCGGTCCACAGGATGGACGCGACGATGAGCGTGGAGCGCAGCGAGCGAAGCATGATTACGAGACGGGCTCCGCCAGGCGATAGCCGAGGCCGCGGACGGTTTCGATGAACGCCGCGCCGAGTTTGCGCCGCAGACGAGCAATGAAGACCTCCACCGTGTTCGAGTCGCGGTCGTGGTCGAGCGCGTAGATGTGGTCGATCAGTTCGCTGCGCGACACCACTTGGCCGCGCCGGTGCAGCAGATAAGCCAGCACGCGGAACTCATGGCTGGTGAGCTTGACCGCGACGCCGCCCACGGTGACGCGCGCCGCCCGCGGATCGAGCGTCAGCGCGCCGCAGCGCAGCTCCGCTTGAGCATGGCCGCCGGCGCGGCGGATCAACGCGCGCAGCCTGGCGAGCACTTCCTCCATACGAAACGGCTTCGCGACATAGTCGTCGGCCCCGCTATCGATGCCTTGTACCTTCTCGTGCCAGCTATCGCGCGCCGTGAGGATCAGCACCGGCGTCAGCAGGCCCGCTTCGCGCCAGCGGCGCAGCAACGTGAGCCCATCCACTTGCGGCAAGCCCAGGTCGAGCACGATGGCGTCATAGGTTTCGGTGGCGGCCAGGTAATCGGCTCGGGCGCCATCGGCGGCACAATCGGCCGCATAGCCGGCTTCGGTGAAAGCTTTCGTCAGTTGGGCCGCCAGCCGAGCTTCGTCTTCTGCGATCAGGATGCGCAATCCACTCCGTTATAGCGTAGGCGGATGAACGGGAGCTGAACAGCGGCGTTCAGGTTGCATTCAGGCGCGGCGAGGCAGAATCTGTTCATGATGACGACGATCGACTTCGGCTACCCCTGGTGGCTGAGCTATGGACATCTGGCGATTCTGCTGCCAGCGCTGGCCCTGACAGGGTTGGCCTGGAAGCGGGGCTGGTCCAAGTGGCTGCTGGGACTGTGGGGAGGGCTGGCGTTATGGTCGCTGGCGGCCGCGCTGGTGGTGCGTTTCGCGATCGACGTCAACGGCGTACCGGCGTTGCCGACGGAGGACTTCCTGAAGTCGGGACAAGGGCGCGTGCTCGACATCGGCGCCGGCACAGGACGTTCGTCGATCATGACCTTGCGGGCGCGCCCACAGGCGACGCTGGTGGCGCTCGATCTTTTCGGCCAGTCCTTCGAGCAGCACTTCGGGCCGAGCGCGACGCCGCAGGAACGGTTGCGCGCCAATCTGAAGCTGGCCGGCGTCGAGTCGCGCGCGACGATTGAGACAGCGGATATGCGGAAGCTGCCGTTCGAGGCGGCGTCCTTCGACGGCGTGGTGAGTGCCTTTGCGATCGACCATCTGCGGCGCGACGGCATCATCGAGACGCTGGCCGAAGCCGCCCGCGTCACCAAACCCGGCGGCGACTTTCTGCTGATGGTGATTGCGAGTGAGCCTTGGGCGCGGTTTAGCTTCGGGCCTTTGCTGGCCCACGGCGGTCCGCGGGGCGCGGACTGGTGGTCCGCCCGCTTGAACGAAGCCGGCTTCGAGGTCCGCGAGCACGGCACCCGTCCGCTGACGCTCTATCTGCTGGCGCGGCGGCGTTAGAAAGCAAAAACCCGCCGGAGCCCGAAGGCGCCGGCGGGTTCTGTTTTCGCTGGGAGGGCGAGGAGTGGCTTAGTACTCCATGCCTTCCGGACCGTGGCCACCGCCCGCGGGAGCGGCCGGCTTCTTCTCCGGAATCTCGCAGATCATGGCTTCGGTGGTCAGCATCAAGGCGCTGATCGACGAGCTGTTCTGCAGAGCCGTGCGGGTCACCTTGGCCGGGTCGATGACGCCAGCCTTGACGAGGTCTTCGTAGGTGCCGTTGGCGGCGTTGAAGCCGAAGTTGGCGTTCTTCTGTTCCGCGCGGATCTTTTCGACCACGATGGAACCTTCGTAACCGGCGTTGCCCGAGATCTGACGCACCGGCTCTTCGCAAGCGCGCTTGATGATGTTGATGCCGGTCTGTTCGTCGTTGTCTTCAGCCTTCAGGCTTTCGAGCACCTTGCCAGCGCGGAGCAGAGCCACGCCGCCGCCGGGGACGATGCCTTCTTCGACCGCCGCACGGGTGGCGTGCAGAGCGTCTTCCACGCGAGCCTTCTTTTCCTTCATTTCGGTCTCGGTGGCCGCGCCGACCTTGATCACCGCCACACCGCCGGCGAGCTTCGCCAAGCGTTCCTGCAGCTTTTCACGATCGTAGTCCGACGTGGTTTCGTCGATCTGGGCGCGGAGCTGCTTGATGCGGCCTTCGATGCCCTTGGCGTCGCCCGAACCGTCGATGATGGTGGTGTTGTCCTTGTCGACCGTGATGCGCTTGGCGCGACCGAGGTCTTCCAGGCGAACGCCTTCCAGCTTGATGCCGGTCTCTTCCATGATCGCCTTGCCACCGGTGAGGATACCGATGTCTTCGAGCATGGCCTTGCGGCGGTCACCGAAGCCGGGAGCCTTGACGGCGCAGACGTTCAGCGTGCCACGGAGCTTGTTCACCACGAGGGTGGCGAGCGCTTCGCCTTCCACTTCCTCGGCGATGATGAGGAGCGGGCGGCCGGCGCGAGCGATCTGCTCGAGCACGGGCAGCAGGTCCTTCATGTTCGAGATCTTCTTCTCGTGGATCAGGATGAAGGGCTCTTCGAGCACAGCTTCCATGCGGTCCGGATCGGAGATGAAGTAGGGCGAGAGGTAGCCGCGGTCAAACTGCATGCCGTCCACGGTCTGCAGTTCGGTGGTCATGGTCTTGGCTTCTTCAACGGTGATGACGCCGTCCTTGCCGACCTTCTTCATCGCGTCGGCGATGATGTGGCCGATGGTGCTGTCGCCGTTGGCCGAGATGGTGCCAACCTGAGCGATCTTTTCGTCGTCCTTCACCTTCACGGCGAGCTTTTCGACTTCCGCCACGGCGGCCGCCACGGCCTTTTCGATGCCGCGCTTCAGGGCCATCGGGTTCGCCCCGGCGGCCACAGCCTTCACGCCTTCGCGGAAGATGGCCTGGGCCAGGATGGTGGCCGTCGTGGTGCCGTCACCGGCCACGTCGGAGGTCTTCGAAGCCACTTCGCGCACCATCTGGGCGCCCATGTTTTCGAGCGGATCGCGGAGCTCGACTTCCTTCGCCACGGTCACACCGTCCTTGGTGATCGTGGGGCCGCCGAACTTCTTCTCGAGGACCACGTTGCGGCCCTTCGGACCGAGGGTCACCTTCACGGCGTCGGCGAGCTGGTTCACACCGCGCAGGATCGCCTGGCGGCTCGCTTCGGAATAAACAATCTGTTTAGCAGGCATGTTTTTGGTCTCCTCTGAATCTCGTTACTTGGTCAGCACGCCGAGGATTTCGTCCTCGCGCATGATCAGGTGGTCGGGCAGATTCGGCACTTCGCTGCCGGAATACTTGCCAAAGAGCACCTTGTCGCCCACCTTGACGTCGAGCGCAGCGAGGCTGCCATTGTCCAGGCGCTTGCCCTGACCCACGGCCAGCACTTCACCCTTCGAGGGCTTTTCCTTGGCAGAGTCGGGAATGATGATGCCGTTGATGGTCTGCTCAGCGTCGTCCAAGCGTTTCACAACGATGCGGTCATAGAGCGGTCGAATGTTCATGGATACCTCCAAACGAACGTAGTTGGGAATCAATCTGATCGGGTGTTCGGCCGGCACAGCGGCCGCGAGTTACCGAGAAGAGCGTTGACTACGAGCTCATTTTTAGCACAACAGCTAAAAGAGTGACAAGAGAAATTTGTAAGATCTTTATTTACAATGAGTTACATTTATAACAAAATGCCACATCGAAGCATTTCACCACAGCGAAATGCGACACCTGGAACGGCTGGCGGACCCGTACTAGCGCCCGAGGGAGGGAGTTTGCTAATTTTGGGGCCAAGGTGACGAAACGAACCCGGGAGTCGTTGATTCGATGGGAGATCCTTTATTGAGCCTCGTGCGGAGGCAGGCTCCGGGCGCATCGTTTCCTCGATCACGCCCCGAAGGTAGCATGAGGCCGTTTCATCCTCGCCGCTGACAATCCCCACACTCGCGCGCAAGTGAAAGCAAGTCATCGACTTAGCGGCACACAAAGGGGAGCAAAAATGCCGTGAACGGCCTTTAACGGGTCGACGGTTTGCTCAGCACCGGCACCGGCTTCACCGGCTCAAACAGGCCGAACGAGAAGATGGAGGTGGCGGAGGCGATGGCGATGCGCTGTTGGCCGTCGACGGCGTAGCTGATCGGCGAGGCGGTGAGCGGCTCGCCGAGGTTGAAGTGCCAGACGTTGGCGCCGGTTTTGGCGTCGAGACCGACCAGGTGGCCGTCGTCGTCACCGAAGAAGACCACGCCGCCGGCGGTGGAAACGGTGCCGGCCCAGCTTTCGCCCGGGCCCGTCATCGGATATTCCCAGACGCGCTTGCCGGTCAGCGGGTCGAAGGCGCGGACGAAGAACTGGCCGAGATCCTTGGGCTTAGGCCCGGCGCCGCCGCCGGAGAAGCCTTTTTTGGGCTCGGGCTCTTTGGACGAACTCGTGAAGATGTCGCACTGCTCGAGCGTGACGACGTAGAGAAGCTTGGTTACCGGGTTCCAGGAGGGCGACATCCAGTTGGTGGCGCCGCGGACGCCGGGGCAGACGCGGTTACCCGCCGGGGTGGGCCCTTTGCCGGCGATCTCGAGGGGGCGGCCTTTGGCGTCGATCCCGGTGGCCCAATCGAGCTGATCGACGAGCTTGGTGGCTTGGAGGAATTCGCCGGTGAGACGGTCCAGGACGTAGAAGAAGCCGTTGCGATTGGCGTGGAGGACGAGCTTGCGGGGCCGGCCTTTCCAGGGCAGATCGACGAGGACGGGCCAGGCTTGGGCGTCCCAGTCATGCGAGTCGTGCGGGGTGAACTGGAAGTGCCATTTGAGCTTGCCGGTGTCGAGGTCGAGGGCGAGCAGCGAACAGGAGTAGAGGTTGTCGCCGGAGCGCTCCTGGGCGTTGAAGTCGGGCCAGGGATTGCCGGTGGTCCAGTAGAGGGTGTTGGTGTCGGGGTCGTAGGTGCCGGAGAGCCAGGTGGCGGCGCCGCCGTACTCGACGAGCTTGCCCCAGGTTTCGCTGCCGGGTTCGCCCTTTTGCGGAACGGTCCAGCGGCGCCAGAGCTCTTCGCCGGTGACGGCGGAGAAGGCGGCGACGAAACCGCGCATGCCGGTGTCGCCCCCACCGACTCCCACCAGGACTTTGTCCTTGACGGTGAACGGCGCCATCGTGGCGAAGACGCCATCGTCGATGTTGGCGTACTGCTTCTGCCAAAGGACGGCGCCGGTGCGCCGGTCCAGCGCGGTGAGGAAGCAATCGGCGGTGATGAAGAAGACCCGATCGCCCAGCAAAGCCGCGCCGCGATTGACGCCGTCCTTCTTCGCGCGGGCATCCTTCCAACGCCAGACGAGACGTCCGGAGGCGGCATCGAGCGCGCGCAGCTCGTTGTTGGCGGTGACGTACATCACGCCCTGATAGACGATGGGGTTGGTGCGCAGGCCATCGGCCTTCTCAATCTGATGGACCCACTTGGGCACCAGACTGCCGGCGTTGGCGGTGGTGATCTGCGTGAGCGGACTGTGCCGCTGGCCGCGGAAGTCGCCGGCGACGGTGAGCCAGTCGGCGTTCGGGCTGCGGAGCAGGTCCTCATGCTTGACTTGGGCAAAGAGAGCCAGCGAGGCGAAGGAAGTGAGGAGGAGGCGCATGGCTTACTTTTTCTCCGGTTTGTCGGCGGGGCGCAGGCTCTGTTTGGCCAGGTAGGCGACGAGGTTGTCGAGGTCAGACTTCGAGAGGCGCGTGCGATAGTCCTTGGGCATGGGCGAGGTCCGCGAGGTTTTGAGCTCGCGGACGCGGGCGAGGTCGATCAGATGGAGATTGCCGTCGCGGTCCTGCAGTTGGAGCGAGTAGTTGGAGCGGTTGCGCTCGACGCCGGAGAGGCGCTGGCCGTTGGCGAGAGTGACTTCGACGGAGCGATAGCCGACGGCGCCATTGGCGTCCGGGTCCAGGATGGATTCGCGCAGGTCCGGCAGCGATTGCGTGGCGCCGGCGTTGGAAAGGTCGGGGCCGAGTTTGCCGCCGCGGCTCTGAACGGCGTGGCAATTGCCGCAACCGGCCGTGCCCCAGAAGACGGCTTCGCCGGCGCGCGGGTCGCCGGGGACATTCATGGCCATGGCGGGAGTGCTTAAGCTGCGGACGAAGGCCACCAGTTGCCAGAGCTTGTCGCTGGCGA
The DNA here is from genome assembly GCA_044226365.1 of Bryobacteraceae bacterium. Lineage (GTDB taxonomy): Bacteria > Acidobacteriota > Terriglobia > Bryobacterales > Bryobacteraceae > JALHNI01. The sequence goes on along the minus strand of JBGAHE010000092.1, from coordinate 20,998 downwards.
GCTTCGAGCCGGGCATTTCCGTGCCGGGGATGCCTTTTTCGATGGTGGCGTAGAGGGCATTGTCGTCGAGCGAATGCCACATGCCGCTGTTGCGGAGGTTGGGTCCGCGGCCACCTTGGCCGTCGGCGCCGTGGCAACCGCCGCAACCGCCGGAGAACAGCTTTTGGCCGGCATCAATGGCGGCGGGATTCCCGATGGCGGGATTGGGCAACTGCTTCTCCGGACCGTGCTGGGCCCACGCCGGCACGGCCAGACACAAGACGAGAAGAGGGCGCATGGCGCCCTCTATTAGATCACTGGCCGAACTTGCCGTGGAACAGAATTTCGGACAACGGCTTGCGCTCGCTAAGAGCCTCGTCCTGCTGCTTCTTTTGCGGATCGAGCGTGTTGGGATCGCCCTCGTAGCCAATGGCAAAGGCCGCGGCGGGGACAAAGCCGGCCGGGATGCCGAGCACCTGGTGGCAGGCCTCGGCTTCAAAGCCGCCCATCTGGTGGACCTTCAGGCCTTCGAATTCCGCTTGGATCGCCATTTGCGCCATCGCCTGGCCGGTATCGTAGCGGCCGAAGTTGCTGGGCTTACCGTTGCCGAAAGTCTCCGAGGCGACGGCGATGCCGAGCACGGCGGCGTTCTTCGCCCAGGCCTGATTGAACGGCACCAGCGTGCTGAGGATGCCCTCGAAGGCCTCTTTGTCGCTCGCGTGCGCCACGATGAAGCGCCAGGGCTGGTCGTTGTAGCAGGAGGGCGCCCAGCGGGCCGCTTCAAAGAGCCGCTCCAGCACAGCCGGGTCCACCGGCTGGCTGGTGAAGGCGCGGGGGCTCCAGCGCTGTTGGATCAGTGGCTGAAGTCCGCTGGGACGATTGGTGATCTTTTTCATGGATTTACCTCAAATCAAAGGCCAGGAGTTCGCTGTCGGTTTGAGCCGTCAGGGTGAGATCCGTTTCATTCTGGACGGCGGCGCCGTCACCGGTGGCCAGAGCCTGACCGTTGAGGGTCAGGTTGCCTTTCGCGATCTGGAACCAGACGCCGCGGCCCTTTTCGACCGGCATCGAGACGGATTGCCCGGCTTCGAGGATCAATGCATACATCTTCGCATCGGCTTCGATCTTGAGCGAGCCTTCTTCGCCCGTGGGCGAGGCCACCAGTTGGAGGCGATTGCGGCGCGCGGCGGGGTCGAAGGTCTTTTGCGAGTAGCCGGGCTTCACACCGTCGCGGTCCGGCTCGATCCAGATCTGGAACAGATGGACGGGCTCGGTGGGCGAGGCATTAAACTCGCTGTGCATCAGGCCGCTGCCGGCGCTCATGGCCTGCAGTTCGCCGGCGCCGATCTGGCCCACTCCGCCGGTGGAGTCACGATGCGCGAGGGCGCCGGAGTTCACCCAGGTGAGGATCTCCATGTTGTCGTGCGGGTGCATGCCGAAGCCTTGGCCGCCGCCGAAGCGGTCCTCGTTGATGACGCGCAGGGCGCGGAAGCCCATGTGCCGGGGGTCGTAGTAGTTGTTGAAGCTGAAGCTGTATTTGGCGTCGAGCCACCCGTTTTTGAAGGTGCCCCGTTCCGCCGAAGGCCGTAGGTTAATCATGGCTGTTTCCTTCTTTCGTGATCCCAGTAGTCGTGATCACGACTAATAGATGCAGTTCCCTTCAATTGGATTCAAGCACCCGGTCGAGCAGGCGGTTGAGGTCTTTCAGTTCCGTGGCGGTGAGATGGCCCATGGTCTGGCGATGGTAGTCGGCGATCACGGGTTCGAGCGACTCCAGGACGCGGAGACCTTCGTTGGTGATGCGGGCGAGCAGGACGCGGCGGTCTGTACGGCTGCGGTCGCGAACGATCCAGCCGGGCTTCTCCATACGGTCAAACAGGCGCGTGACGTCGGGGTCAAGGGTGATCATGCGGGCGGCGACTTCGCCGCAGGGCAGGCCATCGGGGCCGGCGCCCCGAAGAATGCGGAGGGCGTTGTACTGGGTGGGCGAGACGCCGTGGGCCTTGAGGGTTTGGTGCAGCCCGTTCATCAGCCGATCCGCCGCACGCTGCAGACGGACCCAGGCGTCGGCTTCGGCACGATCACGGCTGGCCACGACTCCATGATAGTCGTGATCACGATGATCGTCAATCCAAACGACGGAAAGCAACCGGCGACATGTCTTTGGGGGTGCTGTCGAAGGCGGAGGTGCGGAGCAGAATTTCGAAGTGCGGGAGGTGCGCGGCATCAGGGGCGCCGAGGAGTTTCACCATCTCGGGCAGGTACTTGGGATTGGTGGCGTATTCGGCGGCGGCTTCGGAAGTGACCATGTTCAGTCCGCTGAGCAGGAGGACGAAGCCGTGACCGGATTGGGCCGGGAGGTAGGCGAGGCGGGCGTAACCCTGGCCGGAGTTGATGTGGGAGCTCTGGTAGGTGGCGTATTCGGCTTGTTCGCCGGGGCGCGGTGACGTGTTCGAGAAAAGGGCCACTTCGGCGCGGCGGACCAGCTTGAAGTTCAGGCGCTCTTCAAACAGTTGAGACCAGGGATTGTTCGGCATGGCGCCATAGAGGATGACGTTGCCCTGTTGGAAGTCGCGACCGGCGAGGTTGCGGGCGTGGCGAACGATCAGTTTTTGCGTGTCGGGAACGGCGCGGACGACGCGGTCGACGGAGCCGGCGGCGCCCATGGAGACGAGATAGCGGGTGGAGAGCAGGTCCCAAAGGCTGGTGAGGCGGGGGTCGTTGAAGTCCGGGGGGCGTTCCTTGTAGGCCTGGTTGATGTAGTCGTCGAGAGGGACTTGGCGATGCGACAGGCGGGCGAGGAGGACGAAAGCGTAGTCGTCGGTGACGAACTGGGTCGGTTCGGGGCTGGCCATCACCAGCGAGCCGGTGAGGTTGGGGGCCGTGGACCGGGCGGCGGTGGGGGCACGGAGGAGCAGGAAGGCGTTGAGGACGAGCGACGCGGCGAGCGCCAGCCCGAGACCGAATCGCCAGGGGAACGGCTTGGTGGCCGCTACGGTTAGCGTCTCGCGAGAGGTAAAGGTGGCGACGTAGGAACCTTTGGGGATCTCGATGACCCAGGCGTCGTCGCGGCCTTCGGTGTCGTAATACTCGGCAAGCTTGCGGCGCAACTGGCGGACCGACGAGCGGACGATGCTGTCCTCAGTGGGGATGTAGGCGTCGTTGCGCTGGAAAACAGCGCGGCCGATTTCGTATTCGGTGAGGCTTTCGGCGGCGCCTTCCATGGAGCGGGTGGCGACGAAGGTGAAGAGTTCACGGATGCGAGGCGACTTTTCGAAGGCTTTGCTGGACTCCACACGCTTGACCGCAGCGAGCCGTCCGTCCGCGTAACTGCCTGTGATTTCAGTGTGTTTCACAGGTGAAGGCGGCATTTTCACATTCCCTCATTGCTTCCGACTGGCCTATCATATCCCAAGAATTGCTTCGTTCGCCGGTCCTCCATGTCGCACCTTACCCGTCGTCAACTCCTTCTTTCTTCTTCTCTGCTGGCCGCGCAGAAGGCGCGCCCCAACATCGTCTACATCCTGGCCGATGACCTGGGGTGGGGCGATCTGCGCTGCTACAACCCGGCTTCCGCGGTGCCGACGCCCCATGGCGACCGCATGGCGAAACAGGGGATGCGCTTCACGGATATGCACTCGCCCTCGGCGGTGTGCACGCCGACGCGGTACGGGATTTTGACCGGGCGTTATTGCTGGCGGTCGTCGCTCAAGAAGGGTGTGCTGAATGGCTATTCACCCAGCTTGATTGAGGAGGGGCGGCTGACGGTGCCGGAGATGCTGCGGCGCTCGGGCTATTACACGGCCGGCGTCGGCAAGTGGCATTTGGGTTTAGGCGCGGCGGCGAAGACGGATTACGCGCAGCCGCTGCGGCCGGGTCCGGTGACGCAGGGCTTCGACTATTACTACGGGATCCCGGCGTCGCTCGATATGGATCCGTATGTCTACGTCGAGAATGACCGGGCGGTGGAGCAGCCGACGAAGGAAACGAAGGGGCAGAACGCGCCGCGGGGAGTCTTTTGGCGGGGCGGCGGGATAGCGCCCGGCTTCGACATTCCGCAGGTCCTGCCGAAGCTGACGGAGAAAGCGGAGAGCATCATCCGGGAGCGGGCGAAGAAGCCACAGCCGTTCTTTTTGTATTTTGCGCTGACGGGTCCGCATACGCCGTGGGTGCCACTGCGGGAGTTCCAGGGCAAGTCGCAGGCAGGGACGTACGGGGACTTTGTGGCGCAGGTGGACGACACGCTGGGGCGGGTGATGAAAGCGATCGACGAGGCGGGGATCGGCGACAACACGCTGTTCGTGTTCACCAGCGATAACGGCGCCGACTGGAAGGTGAGCGATAAAGAGCAGTTCGCGCATCGGGCCAATGCGAATTGGCGCGGCGAAAAGGCGGACATCTGGGAGGGCGGGCATCGGATTCCGTTTCTGGCGCGGTGGCCCGGCAAGATCAAGGCAGGCACGACGAGCGAGCAGTTGGGCTGCCTGACGGACTTTATGGCGACGGCGGCGGCAATCGTGGACTTTAAGCTGCCTCGGGAAGCGGGCGAAGACAGCTACAACCTGTTGCCGGCCTATCTGGGGCAGGCGAAGAAGCCGCTGCGGCCGAACATTGTGCACCACTCGATCGACGGCGTGTTTTCGCTGCGCGAGGGGCCTTGGAAGCTGGAGCTGGGTCTGGGTTCGGGCGGCTTCAGTCCGCCGAAGATTGAGCCGAGGGTGCCCGGCGGTCCGGCGGGCCAGCTCTACCATTTGGTCGACGATCCGGCGGAGACCAAGAACCTGTGGAATGAACGACCGGAAATCGTCAAGCGGCTGACGGCGCTGCTTCAGCAACAACGTCAGCAAGGCTATAGCCGACCCCTGTAGAAAGGCAACTCCTCACATGATGCGAATTCTGATTCTTTTGGCGGCGATCGCCGCCACGACGTGGGCCCAATCGGCCGGCGGTTCGATCGTGGGCTCAGTGCGTGACTCGAGCGGGGCGGCGGTGGCCGGAGCGACGGTGGCGGCAACGCAACTCGAAACGGGCCGCGAGCGAACGACGACGTCGAATGAAAAAGGCGACTTTGTGCTGAGCAATCTGGCGCCGGGGGCGTACAACCTGTCGTTCACGGGCAGCGGCTTTAAGACGAAGGTGGTGCAGAACCTGACGCTGGTGACGGGCGCGACACTCTCGACCGGCGAGGTGCCGCTCGAGGTGGGCGGCACGACCGAGACGGTGACCGTGAGTGCGGATGCCGCGCTGGTGGATACGCGCAGTTCGGAACGGGCGGGCTTGATCTCGGCCGACCAGGTGAGCCGACTGCTGGTGCGCGGGCGCAACTTTACGGACTTGCTGCAGACGATGCCGGGCATTGTGCAGACGACGAAGTCACAGGACTTGAGCTCGGCGACGAACTTCTATGTGATGGGCAATCGGCAGACATCGAACAACGTGACGATCGACGGCGTGCCGGCGACGGACATGGGCAACGGGTCGCAGTTGAAGCTGACGGTAAGTCAGGATGCGGTTGCCGAAGTGAAGGTGGAGACGAGTAACTATCAGGCGGAGTTTGGACGGATGGCGGGGTCGAATGTCATTGTGGTGACTAAGTCCGGCACGAAGGAGTTTCATGGCCTGTTGAGTTATTTCAAGCGGCATGAGCAATTCAACGCGAACGACTTCTTCAATAACCTGACGGGGATCTCGCGGCCGCGCTATCGCTACAACACGTGGACCTATAACATCAGCGGGCCGGTGACGATTCCGAAGCTGTTCAACCGGGACCGCAACAAGCTGTTCTTCTATTGGGGGCAGGAGTTCTGGCCGACGGTGACCAATCAGACGGGCAACGTGACGGTGCCGACCGCGCTCGAACGCGTGGGCGATTTTTCGCAGACGGTGGACCAGAATAACCGGCTGATCACGATGCGCGATCCCTACAACGGCAACACGCCGTTTCCGGACAATAAGATTCCGGCGAACCGGCAGAACGCGAGCGGGCTGGCGTTGTTGAAGATGTTTCCGCAGCCCAACTTTCTGAACCGGGCGATTTCCGGCGGCAACTACAACTATGTGTTTGCGGCCACGGTGGATGCGCCCAAGCAGACGAATACGGGTAAGGTCGACTTTCTGCTGAACAGCAAGAACACGATTACCGGGACGTTCAATACGTTCAGCGACGATCGCGAGGGTAGCGTGGGGTTGCCGAGTACGGGAAGTTTGAACTGGCCGCTGATGGTGAAGCGCTATTACACGCATCCGGTGAGCGTGGCGGCGCGGTGGACGTCGGTGCTGTCGGCGACGGTGGTGAACGAAGCGACGTTCGGCTTTTTGGATCAGCCGGCGCGCGATACGTTTTCCGATGCGGAGCTCGCGAAGATTCAGCGGGACAAGGTGGGCTTTACGGTCGCGCAGTTCGCGCCATCGGCGAATCCACTGAACATCATTCCGAATGCGACGTTCGGCGGCGTGCCGGGCGCGGCGAATCTGGCGGCGGAAGGGCGCTTCCCGCTTTATAACGACTACTACATCTACACGTGGTCCGATAATCTGACGGCGACGCGCGGCAGCCACACGATCAAAGCGGGCATCTATCTGGAGCGCTTTATGCGCAATCAGAAGAAGGCCGTGGCGTTCAACGGGACAGTGGACTTTGCGCAGAACGCGAACAATCCGCTGACGACGGGCTATGCGTATGCGAACGCGGCGCTGGGCACGTTCAACCAGTACACGGAAGCGACGGGGCTGGGTTGGATGAACGTGAACGCGTGGGATACCGAGGCGTTTATCCAGGACAACTGGAAGGTGAGCCGGAAGCTGACGCTCGACTTTGGTCTGCGGATGTACTGGATCAAGCCGATGACGGAATCGGACAATCTGATTTCGGCGTTTGTGCCGGGCAATTACAACGCGGGGTTGGTGACCAATCTGGTGCGGCCGACGCTGGTGAACGGGGCGCGGGTGGGTCAGGATCCGGTGAGCGGCACGACGTATGCGGCGGCGCAGATTGGAGCCTTGGCGCCGAGCAATCGGAACTCGTTCAACGGCATGGTGCAGGCGGGTACGAACGGACTGCCGGATTCGATTCTGCAGAACCGCGGCGTGCAGTGGGGTCCGCGAGTGGGCTTCGCGTACGATGTGCGCGGCAATGGCAAGACGGCGATCCGCGGCGGGTTCGGCGCTTTCTATAACCGCTTCTTTACGGAGACGTTTTTTGGCAACATGATCGCGCAACCGCCGCTGGTGCAGACGCCGATCATCACTTACGGCAATCTGGGGACGCTGACGAATTCGGGCGGGTTGGTGTATCCGTCGAATGTGTATGGTCCGGACTTGCAGGGCAAGCTGCCGATGGTGATGAATTACAGCTTATCGGTGCAGCATGAAGTGGCTCCGAAGACGGTGCTGGATGTGGCTTACGCAGCGTCGCTGGGCCGGCACCTGGTGTGGTTCCGCGACTTGAACCAGATTCCGCTGGGGACGAACTTCCTGGCGTCATCGCGGGATCAGACGACGGCGTCGAGCCCGCTACCCGCGGCGTTCCTGCGACCGATCAAGGGCTATAACGCGATCTATTCGATGGAAGGCGCTTCGAGCTCCAACTACAACTCGCTGCAGGTGACGCTGCACCGGCGGTTTGCGAACCGGCTGCAGTTCGGCGTGGCGTACACGTGGTCGAAGGCGATGTCCTATAACGACAGTGACACCGACGTGGTGACGTCGCTGATCAATCAGCGGTCGTATAACTACAGCACGGCAGGCTTTGACCGGACGCAGGTGGCGAACATCAATTACATCTACGAGCTGCCATCGACGCCGTGGAAGAATCCGGTGACGAATCTGTTTCTGAATGGCTGGCAGGTGTCGGGCATCACGAGCTATTCGAGCGGGGCGCCGCTGGCGATTGGCTTGACGACGACCAATGGAGCGGACATCACGGGCACCGCGTCGCTGACGCCGCGGGTGAATGTGGCGGGCGATCCGAACTTGCCCGGCGATCAGCGGACGTTTGCGCGCAACTTCGACACGAGTGTCTTCAAGCTGCCGGCGGTGGGCACCTACGGCAACGCGGGGCGCTTCAGCATTCGCGGGCCGGGGGTGGCGAACTTCGATGTGGCGGTGGCGAAGAACTTCACGCTCTATGAGCGCTTGCGGTTCACGTTCCGGGCGGAAGCGTACAACGTGTTCAACCATACGCAGTTTGCGGGGCTGGACACGACGGCGCGGTTTGACCCGGCGGGCCAGCAGGTGAATACGCGGTTCGGAGCGTTCACGTCGGCGCGCGATCCGCGGCAGATGCAGTTCGCGCTGCGGTTGAGCTTTTAGATGATGACCAGAAGAAGTCTGCTCGGGACGCTGGCGGCGCCGGCCTTGGCGGCCAGCGCGGCGCGGCCGAATGTCGTGTTGATCCTGGCCGATGACTTGGGGCATGGCGATCTCTCCTGCTATAACCCCGAGTCGAGGATTCAGACGCCGCAACTGGATGCGCTGGCGAAGCGGGGCGTGCGGTTCACGAACGCGCATACGCCTTCTGCCGTGTGTACGCCGACGCGTTATGGCCTGATGACAGGTCGCTATGCGTGGCGGACCAGGTTGAAGCGCGGGGTGCTGGATGGGCTGGACCCGACGTTGATCGAACCGGGGCGCGTGACGATGGCTTCGCTGCTGAAGGGCGCGGGCTATGCGACGGCGTGCGTGGGCAAGTGGCATCTGGGCATGGACTGGACACGGCGGGACGGCTCGCCGATGCCGTTTCGGCCGGACTTCAACGGCGGGTTTCGCGATGGGCGGGACGTGGATTATACGAAGCCGATTGGCGGGGGTCCGCGGGCGGCGGGCTTCGACTATTACTTCGGGATCTCGGCCTCGCTCGATATGTCGCCGTACTGTTTTATCGAGAATGACCGGGTGACGAGCGCGCCGTCCGAGCCGACGCCGGACCGGAAGGACTTGTTTCTGAATCAATCGCCGGGCGTGACGCCGCCGGGCTTCGATTTGCGCAGCGTGCTGCCGGAGAGTGGCAAGAAGGCGTGCGAGTTCATTGCGAAGCAGAAGGGGATGCAGAAGCCGTTCTTCCTGTACATGCCGTTATCAGCGCCGCATTTGCCGATTGTGCCGAATCCGGAGTTCGAGGGGAAGAGCAAGGCCGGTCGCTATGGCGACTTCGTGGTGGAGATGGACCACGTGGTGGGCCAGGTGCTGCAGGCCTTGAAAGCGAATGGCTTTGAACGCGACACGCTGGTGTTCTTCAGCAGCGATAACGGCGGGCTGTGGCATTGGTGGGAGTTCGAAGAGGCCGATGACGTGAAGGCCGGCAAGACGACGCCGCGCGGCAAGTATGTGAAGGACTACGGCCATCAGAGCAACGGACATCTGCGCGGGACCAAGGCGGACTTGTGGGAAGGCGGGCATCGGGTGCCGTTGCTGGTGTCGTGGCCGGCGCGTAGCAGGAAGGCGCTGGTGAATGAGCGGCTGGTGTGCCTGACGGACGTCATCCGCACGGTAGCCGAGTTGTGCTCGCTGCCGTTGCCGCAGGAGGCGGCGGAGGACAGCATCAGCATGGCGAGCCATCTGTTCGGCGGCGCGCCGAAAGGCAAAGGGCGAACGGACATCGTGACGCACTCGGTACGCGGCGAATTCGCGATTCAGAAGGACAACTGGAAGCTGATTCTGAAGCGCGGCTCCGGCGGATTCTCGGCGCCGCAGAGTGTCCCAGGTGAGCCAGCGGGCCAGCTCTATGACATGGCCAAGGATCCGCGCGAGACGAAGAACGTCTACGCCGAGCATCCGGACGTGGTGGCGTCGCTGGCGGCGTTGCTCCAGCGATATCAGACTGAAGGGCGGTCGGCTTAGGCCGAGAGAATTTCGCGGAGTCGGCGTCCGACGATTTGGGGTTCGCCGCCGCGCATCATCCAGACGGAGATGAGGAGCTTGCCTTTGCCGGGGCGCTGAACGTGGATGGGCGGGTCACTCTTTTGGAGCTGCTCGACGACTTGCTCGGCGGTGAGGCTCTTCGAGGACTCGTCCCATTCGACGGTGACGTGAGGGACTTCGTTGGCGATGACCGGGATGTGGCGGTCCGTGGTGATGCCTTTGACGCCTTTGAGGGCTTCGCGAATCGATTTGACGCGGGCTTCGAGCTCGGCGTATTCGGCGGCGTGATCGACTTTGAGGTAGCGTTCGACGGCGGCGAGGACGCCGCATAACTCTTCTTTACCGACCTTCATGCCGCGGCCGATGCCGCCGAAGGGGGACATGGCGGGCAGGGCGGCATCGATGAGGTCTTTACGGCCGAGGAGGAGGCCGGTGGTCTGCGGGCCGCGGAGGGCTTTGCCGCCGGAGAAGATGACGAGGTCGAAGCCTTGGGCGGTGTACTTCCAGAGGTTCTCTTTGGGTGTGGCGTCGCTAGCGGCGTCGTTCATGGTGGGGATGCCGCGTTGCTTGGCGATCTTGAGGAACTCTTCGCGCTTGATCTGGCCGTCGGGCTCGCCCTTGTTCAGGAAGAAGAGCATGCCGGTGCGCTCGTTGATCGCGTTTTCGAGTTCCTGACGGGTTTCGACGGTGACGATCCTGGCGCCGCAGAGCTCCATCTGGTGTTCGTAGCCGGAGCGGTGGGACTTCTGCTGGATGACTTCGTAGCGGATGCCGTCTCGGCCGGGGAGGGTGCGGAGCTTCTGGGGGTCGCCTTGCGAGAGGCAGGCGGCGGTGCCGACGGAGATGGCCGAAGCGGCGCCGCAGGTGACCATGGCGGCGGGAGCTTTGAGGAGTTCGGCGATGCGGGCGCCGACCTTCTTTTCCAGTTCGGGCAGGGGAACGAAGTAGCGGGAGGCTTCCTCCATGGCGCGCAGAACTTCGGGCGGCATGATGGAGCCGCCGAGGACGGTGACGACGCCCACACCGTTGATGACGGGCTTGATGCCGAGGGCGCTATAGAGAGTGGAGGGGCTGGTGGCGGTGAGGCCGGTGGTGGCGGGCGCGGCGGCGAGCGCTCCGGCGGCGGGGAGGCTGGCGGCGGTTTGCAGAACGCGGCGGCGGGAAGGCTTCATTTGGCAATTATAGATCCGGCGCGCGGCTTCAATAGAGAAACCGGTTGGCCAATAGGGAACTGTATGATGGAGCAATCCCGATGCGCTTCGCTTTTTTCCTTTTCACCACAGCTCTTTTGGCCCAACCGCAGTATGACCTGCTGCTGAAGGGCGGTCATGTGATCGACCCCAAGAACAAGATCAACGCGCCACGCGACCTGGCCATTAAAGACGGCAAGGTGGCGGCGGTGGCGGCGAACATCCCGGCGGCGCAGGCGCGCAAGGTGGTGAGCGTGGCCGGCCTGTATGTGGTGCCGGGGCTGATCGATCTGCATGCGCACGTGTATGCCGGGTCGCAGGGGAAGGCTCTGGCGGGCGGGGAGAGCAGCATTTATCCGGACGCGTTCGCCCTGCGGGTGGGCGTGACGACGGTGGTGGACGCGGGGTCAAGCGGACGGCATAACTTCGCGCACTTCAAAGAGACGGTGATCGACCGGGCGCGCACGCGGGTGCTGGCGTTGCTAAACATCGGCGGCGCGGGCATGCCGGGCGATAGCCACGAGCAGAACGTCGGCGACATGGATGCGAAGGCCGCGGCGGCACTGGCGCAGGCGAACCCGGACATCATTGTCGGCTTCAAGGTGGCGCACTACGCGGGGCCGGATTGGACGCCGGTGGAGCGGGGCGTGGAAGCGGGGACGATCGCAAAGCTGCCGGTGATGATCGACTTCGGCGAGTTTCGCACGGAGCGGCCGTTTCAGGATCTGGTGTTGAAGAAACTGCGGGCGGGCGATATCTATACGCATTGCTTCTACGCGCCGGTGCCGTACTTCGATGCGCAAGGCAAGTTGCTGCCGTATCTGCGCGACGCGCGGAAGCGCGGTGTGCTGTTCGACGTGGGACATGGCGGAGCGGCGTTCGAGTTCCGGCAAGCGGTGCCGGCAGTGAAACAGGGCTTTCCGCCGGACTCGATTTCGACGGATGTGCACTCGGGTTCGATTAACTCGGGAATGAAGGATCAGTTGAATGTGATGTCGAAGTTTCTGAATATGGGTTTGCCGTTGGACGACATCATTTACCGGTCGACGTGGAACCCGGCGCGGATTATTCATCGCGAGCAGTTGGGGCATTTGTCGGTGGGCGCGATCGCCGATGTAGCCGTGCTGCGGGTGGACAAAGGGCAATACGGGTTTGTGGATTCTTACGGCGCGAAGATGGACGGGACGCAGAACTTAGTGAATGAGCTGACGGTGGCGTCGGGCAAGGTGGTTTATGACCTGAACGGCCGGACGCGCGAGTCGTGGGACAAGCTGGGCAAGTATCAGGGCTTGGGCGAGCCGTATTGGGATGGCACGCGCGGGTCGTGGAAGGCGACGAAGGTCACGAAGTAGCTAGCGGGCGCGGTAGGTGCGCCAGAGTTCGAGGATGTTGTCGGCTTTGAAGCGGATGGTGCGGTCGTCGAGGACGGTGGCGCCATGGCGGAGTTCGGCGTCGACGGAGAGCGAGTTGCGGGTGGTGTACTCGATCTGGAGGGTGACAGGGCCGGGGACGGTATAGGGGCGGATGGAGCCGATCTTGGCAACGCTGCGGCGGGCGGCTTCGCGGATGAGGTCGCGGGCGGCGGGGGCGGAGAGGCTGATGCAAGTGTAGCGGCCGAGGCCTTCTTTGACGACGGCGAGTTCGGCGGCGGGGACGATTTCGCGGAGTTCCTTGGCGGCGGCTTCGTCGCCGCTCAGCATGATGACGGGCGTGCCGAAGTGGCCGGCCATGGCGGCGATGACGTCGATCTCGCCGACGGGCTTGCCGTTCAGGAGCATGTTCTGAATCCCCAGTGAGTTATAGCTGTGGGCCATGATGCCGGCGCGGATGTTGGCTTTGCTGTGCTGGCCGACATAGGCGACGGCGGCGAAGCGGCGGTCCATGAGCATGGTGGCGCCGGGGTTGCCCATGACGAGGCGAGCTTTGGGATGGATGGTGAGGGTGGAGAGGGTTTGGCTGCCGTCGTGGCCGTCCCAGACGATGACTTCGTCGGCGCCACCGGCGAGGAAGCCGTCGACGGCGGCGTTGATTTCGCCGGTGAGGAGTTGGCGCATCTCCGGGTCCTTGGGATCGGTTTGATCCTGCCGGCAAACGCCGCCCACGCCTTCGGCGTCGGTGATGAGGAAGATGGTTTTCTTCGACTGGGCGAAGAGGGCGGTGGCGGCGGCGAGGAGAAGGAAGAGGCGCTTCACGAAGTCATGATCGCATTGAGCATGGGCAGTTCAGGCGACATGGAGTTCGGCTTTCTCGACTTTGATGAACTCGGCGGGACGGAACGGGCCGCGGGTGGCGACGCGGAGAACCAGGCGGTTGGCGCCCTTCCGCACTTGCCCGGGCGCGAGGGCGAACTCCAGGCGGGTGAGGGCTTGAGCGGCCGCGGAGCGGGTGTGGTGCTGGCCGCCGGACACTGGCTGGGGCGCGGGCGAGAAGATCTGGGGGTCGGTGTGGGCCGGGTCGCGGAGAGAGGGTATGAGGGGTGTGCCGTTCCACTCGACGTCAACTTTGTCGTCGGAACGCAAGGCGAAGAAGACCAAGTGGAGGCGGGCGGGACGGGTGAGGTCCTCCCAGACGGCGAGCGACAGTTCCTCCGGCGCGCCGTGGTTGGCCAGCAGGCAGGGAAGAGGCGCGTCGTCGTTGCGGTTGAAGTAGCCTTCGGCGAACGGATAGCCGCCCCGGCGTTCGATGACGTAGAAGCGCGGGCGATTCTCCAGGGTGGCGAGGGTACCGGCTTCGTGGTTGGCTTGGCCTTGCGAGACCGGCCCCGCGACGGCGCCGACGGCACGAGCGGCCTCCGGCGAGGCGCTGGACCAGTTGAAGGTGCCAACGCTGTGGGCGCCCTGACGCAGCCAATTGCCAAAGACACCGCGAAAGAAGTCGATGGGCGGATTCCGGTAGCCATCGGTGGCGTGCCAGTCGTCGAGGGTCGGCTGGAGGCGGACAGGGGATTTGCGGGTGAGGTCGCGGAAGGTGGCGAGGTCAACGTTGACGGTGCGCGAGCCCAAGGTGAGGATGTCGACGAGGCGGCGATCGACCCATTGCTCGACGTCGAAGCCATCGATGCGGCAGCCGCGGAGATTTTCCGGAATGCGTACGGCGAGCAGAATCGGGTGGCCGCGCCGGGCGGAATGGCGAAGCACGAGGCGGCGGACCATGGAGACGAACCGGGTGACGTCGTCGCGCTGCGCCCATTGGCGGCCGGGGGGGAGGACGGGGATATGGCGGGCGAAGTCCAGTTGGAGCCCGTCGAAGTCATAGCGGCTGAGGAGTTCGTCGAGCAGGGAGAGCTTGTAGTCGCGTAGGCCGGGGGCGGCGAGATTCCAGTTGCCCTGCCACCACCAGGAGCGGATCACCCAGTCCGGATGGGCGCGCTTGACGGGGTTGAGGATCTCCATTTCGGTGCCACCGCCAATGCGGAAACCGCCCAGGCCACGCTCCACTTCACTGACGCGGTGATTCCAGAAGCAGCGCAGGCGGCGTTGGTGGCAGGCGGCAACGAGGCGCTCGATGTAGTCGATGCCCTGATCCCACCATCGGCGAAGCCCGGGATGGTTCCACTGCGGCAGAATGCGGCTGGGATAGGGCGATAGGCCTTCGTTTGAGACGTCGAGACAGAAGGTATCGATTTGGCTGCCGGGCTCATCGGCGTAGCCGAAGCGGTAGGCGAGCCAGCGGTCGATATCGGTGCCGTAGAGTTGGGGCGGATCGAAGGCCGAGGTGTCGCATTGAAAGAAGATGCGTTGCGGGGTGGCAAGAGCCTCGAGGTGCGGCCGGGGAAGGTCAACCCGGAGGCTTTCTCCGTAGATGGTGCGGCCGGCAACCCAGGGGGCGCCCACCAGAAGAGTGCGGCGAGAAATCATGGTTAGAAGACCAGGCGCAATCCCAACTGCAGTTGACGAGGCGAGTTGGCGGTGTTCAGGACGCGGCCAAAGTTCGGGCTGCTGGCGTTGAAGGTGGGAATGCCAAAGACCGGATGATTGGTGGCATTGAAGGCTTCAGCGCGGAGTTCAACCATCAGCCATTCACGAGGATGGAACTGACGGAAGAGGGAGACGTCGAGGTTGAAGGCGCCGTCGGAGCGAAGGATGTTGCGTCCGGCGTTGCCAAAGGTGAAGGCCGGAGGAATGGCAAAGGCGCTGGTATCGAACCAGCGTTCGACGGTGGGGGCGGACTGGACCGGGTTGCCGACGAGGTTGAGCCGCATGTACTCGGAGTTGGCGGTATTGGCGATGTCGCCACTGACGCGGGGCGTGTAGGGCTGGCCGGAGCGAAGCGTGACGATGCCGTTGACCTGCCAGTCGGCGAGCAGGAGATTCACCGCGCGATGGGGAGTGCGCAAAGCCCCTTGGCCAAAAGGCAGTTGATAAACCCAGGCGGCGGTGAGGAAGTGGGTGAGGTCAGTCGCGGAGACGCTACGATCGGCGCGGAGTTGGTAGGGATTCTGGACGGAGCAGCCTTCGACGCCGAACCAACCGGAGCAACCCGAGTCAATGGATTTGCTCCAGGTGTAGGAGGCGAGGAAGGTGAGGCCGTGCTGGAAGCGGCGGTTGAGCGAGAGCTGGAGGCCGTGATAGGCGCCATTGCCCCAGCTGCGGTCGTAGTTCATGGGGACGATGTAGGGGAACAATGACCGATCGCGGGCGTTGCCGGGACCGGGGGTTTGGGCGACGTTGTAGAGACCGCCGACGGCGAGGCGGCGGCTGCCTGAGCCAACATAGTGAGCCGAGAGAACGGTGCCGTCGACGATTTGATGCTGGAGACCGAAGGTCCACTGGAGGGCGTAGGGGTTCTTCATGAGGGGGTCAGCGAAGAACTGATTGCGGGTGAAGGGGGTAGCTTCGGGAGTGAGGCCGTTGGTTTCGCCGGCGAAGGGATCGGTGGCGCGAACATTGGGCAGCAGTTGCGCGGTGGAGGGGCGGTTGAGGTTGCTGACGATTTGCTGGGCGAGGCCGGGCCAGGAGCCTTGGACGTTGGTGGAGATCTGTTCGATGCCAGCCCAGTTATCGAAGGAGACGCCAAAGGAAGCGCGCAGGGAAGTGGCTTGACGGAGGCGATAGGCGAGGCCGACGCGCGGTTGGAGGTTCAGCTTAGAATCCTGCCGGAGGCGGCCGTCGGGGGAGACGATGACGTTGGCCGGTAGAGCCCCGTTGGAAGTGGGAATGCAGGGCGCGCGGCCGCGTTCGGCGCAGGAGGGAACGGCGCGCTGCAGGACATAGACGCCGCGGTTGAAGTCCATGTTGCCGACTTCCTGATTGCGATCCTCTTGGCGGCCGTATTGGGGCCAGAAGCTCCGGTCATAGCGGAGGCCGAGGTTGACGGTGAGTTTGGAGGTGGCGCGCCATTGGTCCTGGAAGTAAATGCCGAAGAGGTTGCGGGGAGCGCGGCTGATGATGGCGTTGCGGCGTTGGGCGTTATCGGGGAGGTTGAGCAGGAACGAGGCGAGGGCACTGCCGGTGGAGCCGGGAGCCTGGGGATCGGCGGTTTGAGTGACGATGAAGCTGGCGCTGGCGGTGTTGGGGACGATCATGACGAGGGAGCGGATCCAGTCGGCGCCCCACTTCAGGCTGTGACGGCCGATGGTTTTCGAGAGATCTGCCCGGTATTGGTAGTTCCAGGCTTCGAGCGGATTGAGGTTTTCGCCGCCACTGAAGAAGTCGGCAACGTTCATGGCGGGAATGAGTTCGCTGCTGAGTTCGTAGTTGCGGGCAAAGGCGTCGGAGAAGCGGACGTCGCGCACGAAGTTGGCCGGCAGGCCGCTGAAGCGGGTGGCGAGATCGTCGAATTGGCGGTTGTGTCCGAACTGGAGCTGGAGGACGGTGGAGGCGTTGAAGGTGTGCAGCCAAGAGGCGCCGACGTTGCGGCTGTCGGTGGTGTTCGAGGTGGGCAAGGAGGGCCGCCCGCCGGAGGTGGTGACATCCGAGACGCGGCCGCTCCAACGGAACCAGACGTTGTCGCGGGCGCTAAAGGAATGGTCAACGCGGGCGTGATACTCCTCCTGATTCTGGCGGAAGGGTGAGTTGTCGATGGCGTTGCGGTCGGCGATGCCGGTGGCGACGGGGGTGGGGAGGGTGGAGCGGGCGTAGAGGAGCAGGCCGGGGTCGAGGAGGTTGGCGGGCAGGCGATTGGCCGGGAAAGGGTCGCGGAGGAACTGCCCGGGGCGAGCGGGATCGAGACGGGTGGAGAACGGGTTGTAGATGGCGCGGTTCCAATCGCTGAGGTCGCCGGTGAGGTTGGCGGCGGTGGGAACGCGGTAGTAGGTCTGGTTGGGACGGCGCAGGCGATAGCCCTGATAGGCGAGGAAGAAGAACGTGCGGTTCTTGCCCTGATAGAGCTTGGGGAGGGTGACGGGGCCACCGGCCGAAGCGCCGAACTGGTTCCAGCGGAAGGGCGTGACAGCGGGCTGGAAGAAGTTGCGCGCGTCAAAAGCATCGTTGCGGAGGAACCACCAGCCACTGCCGTGGAGGGAGTTGGTGCCGGACTTGGTGGCAACGTTGACGACGCCGCCCTGGACGCCGCCGAACTCGGCGAGGTCGTTGTGGGCCTGGACTTTGAACTCCTGAATGGCTTCGACGATGGGGGTGACGATGTAGTAGTTCTGATTGGCGCCGTAGTTGATGACGCCGTCGAGCAGGAAGAGATTGCTGCGGCCGGTTTGGCCATTGATGGAGGGCATGACAACCGTGCCGACCGAGCGGAGAGGGCCGGTGGCATTCTGAGCCACGCTGATGGGCGAAACACCCGGGGTGAGGGCCAGCAGCTGGGAGAAGTTGCGGCCGTTGAGTGGGAGGTCGGCGACGGGCTTCTGGGTGACGACGGTGCCGAGTTCCGCAGTGGAGCTTTGGATTTCCACAGCGGAAGCGGCGACGGTGACGGTTTGGTTGACGTCGCCGGCGGTGAGGGTGATGTCGAGGGTGGCCGCCTGATTGACCTGCAGGGTGAAGGGCTGGAGGCGTTGGGGCGAGAAGCCGGCGCTCGAGGCCTCCAGGGTGTAGGAGCCGGGAGGGACGCTAAGGAAATTGTAGAGGCCGACGTCATTGCTGACGGAGTTCCGAGCGACGCCGGTTTCGGTGTTGGTGAGGACGATGGCCGCGGCCGGAACGGAAGCGCCGCTGGAATCGCGAACCGTGCCATTGACGGTGGCGGTGGAGAGTTGGGCGAAGGCGGGGACGGCCCAAGCGAGAACGAGCAAACCGGGCAGGAAGCAACGAGGCATGAGGTTGACGGTAGCATCCGGTGGGCGGCAGGCGGAGTGCTTTGACCGTCATTTGACGGTTAGCTGATCTTTATTTTCAGCGGCTTGAAGGAAGCCAGTGGAGGCGGACGGTCATCGAGTGGTGAGGCGAATCGACCGGGCGGTTGAGCAGAAAACGGCCGTCGGGGAAGACGGCGTAGGGGTAGCGCATGGCGGAATAGGAGTAGGCTTTGGCCGCGAAGAGGGTTTGCGGGCGGCCGACGGAAACCTCGCCGCCAGTCAAGCCGATGGAGACGGAAGTGAGGATGCCTTTGGGGGCGAGGTAGTAAAGGTGCCGGCCGTCGGGGCTCCAGAGCGGGAAGGCGCCGCCGTCGCTCGACACCTGCCAGCGGCGGGTGGAGGCGCCGTCGAAGAGCTGGATATAGACGTCTTCGCGCCCGGAATGGTCTGAGGTGTAGGCGACGAGGCGTTGATCGGGGGAGAGCCGGGCCTGGCGCTGGTTGCCGTCCTCGACCGCGACGGGAACGCGGCGCACGACGCGCGGGGGTTCGCCGGCGAGTTCGAGAAGCCAGACGTCGAACATGGTTTGCGGGCTGCTTTCCGCGGTGAGGAGGAAGCGGCGGTCGCGAGACCAGTCCTGGGGGAAGTCGGCCTGGTGGGGGCCGTCGACGAAGGGGCCGAGTTTGGCATCCCGCAGGTTCACGATGCGGAGACCCATGCGGGTGCCTTGGCGGGTGGAGAAGACGAGCCGGGCGCCGTCGGAAGACCAAGTGGGGTTGAGATCGTTGGTGGGATCGGAGGAGACGCGGACACGAGTGAGGCGGGCCAGGTCGAGCGTCCACAGGTCGCTGGTGCCGAGGGCGGGGTCGCGGCGTTCGAAGGCGAGGGTGCGGCCGTCGGGGGAAAGGCGAAGCTCGCCGAAGTCATCGGGCGGGAGGGCGGAGAGAACGTCGCCGGCGAGGGAGACCGTCGTGGGCCGGGTGAGGGTGGTGACGCCCCGGACAAAGACGAGGGCGGCGGGTCCGGAAGCATGGAAGGCGCTGCCCGTGGAGGAGGGGAAAGGCAATTCGGAAGCGAGAATTTGCGGGTCGCCGGTGAATTCGGCGTTCGCCAGATCGAGGGGACGGGCAGTGAGCGCCCCGCGTTCGGTGTAGAGGAGCCAGCCGGGTTCGCGAGCGGCGGACGGCACGACGAGGGGAGCCGTAAACTCTTCGAGCGAGAGAAGTTGTCGCGCGGGCCGGCCGGTGAGGCTGCCAACCCAAACGCCGGAGACGCCCCTTTTTAGGCTGCCGTTGTAATAGAGGAACTGCTCGCCATCGGGCAGAAAGACCGGCCAGCGGTGAACGGTTTCCTGACGGGCATCGGCAAGCGTGGTGGCGCGCCGCGGCGGACCGCCATCAGAAGAGTCGGCTTGGAGGGGACCGGAGGAAGAAGCGGCAAAAACGATGGTGCCGTTGGGGCTCCAGGAGCCGCCGCGGGCGAGAGCGGCTTCGCAGATGACCTGAACGGGACCGTCCGGCAGGGTGATCTTCTTCAGCCGGTGGTCGGCGAAGAAGGCGACGTGTTTGCCATCGGGGGACCAGAAGGGGAACGCGGCATCTTCCGTGCCGGACAAAGGGCGAAGCGCGGCGGAAGCAAAGGAGCGCCACCAGAGGCGGCGGAGACCGTCGGCGTCGGTGGCGGGGACGACAAGCGAACGCGAATCGGGCGCAACGACGCCAATGCCGGCGTCGAGGTCGAGCCGGAGGTTGCCGGGGAGGTCGATCGAGAACTCGGCGGGCAAAGCGGGGACGGAGGGGCGGCGCAGGATGACGAGGCCAGTGAGAAGACCGAGGAGGGCGACAGCAGCAAAGGCCAGCGGGAGACGCCAGCGGCGGGTTGCGGTAGTGGCTGGGGCAGCCGGAACCGGGGCAGCGGCTGGTTCGGTTTCAGGGCGGAGTGAGAAATGGGGCAGGTAGGAACCGCGAGGAAGATCGACAACGATGTGGTCCTGAGCGCCTTCACCGGTGTAGTAGGAGGCGAGAAGGGCACGGAGGCGGTGAGCCTGGGAGCGGACGATGTTGTCGGTGCGCGGATCGAAGTCCGAGCCGCGCTGAAAGACCTCGACGCCGATGGCGTACTCCTTCAGCTCGGCGGCATCGCGGCCGGCGAGGTGATGGTCAGAGACATACCGGAGAAATTGGCTCAGCTTGGGCGAACGGCGAAAGGCGGACGCGGCCAAAATGCGTTCCAGTTGCTCACGGATGTCGCTAGGTGAGCATGGAGTCATGGCGTTGATTCGGCCACGATTATCCCATGGCGGCGAGCAACAAGGACAAGGGGCGGGCGATGCCGGTTGGCGCTCGATCCACGGGATTCGCAGTCGACGGTGGCGCTGGCGCTGTTACTGGTGCCGACGCATCGCGAGGCGGAGGCGGCGGAGCTGTGGCGGCGGTTGGGGGAGTTGGTGAGCCGGGTGGTGGGGGATTGGCGGGCACACGTCGGGCGTTGGCTCGGGCGGCAGGCGATTGGGTGACAGAGAGGCGGGAGGTTCCGGGAGCGAGGGCGGGGTCAGCGGAGGGGGATGGGGGTAGGGGCTAAGTCGTTTGGTTGTTTGGGGTTGGGGGTGGAGTTGGGTTCGTTTGGGGGAAGCGCGTTTTCGGGCTGGGGCGGGATGGGCTGAGGGACGGCATGATCGGCGGCGTCGGCGGCACGTTGGGCCTGGAGGTTCCTGAGCTCGTCGAGGCAGCGGCGGTAATGGCGGTGGAGCTGGGCGTCGTAGCGCTGATAGAGGCGGAGGAGG
>JBGAHE010000091.1:0-30515 GCA_044226365.1 Bryobacteraceae bacterium | reverse complement strand
CAGTGTTAGCGGGTATGCTCGCGGGGCTTGCCTTCGCGCAGACCGGTGCGATTGAAGGCGTGGTGAAGGGTCCGGACGGCAAGCCGCTGGTGGGCGCCTGGGTACGCATCGAGCGCACCGACATCAAGGGTGAGTATCTCTGCGATACCAAGAAAAAAGGCGACTTCTTCCACGCGGGTCTGCCGCTGGGCACCTATAACGTTTATCTGGTGACCAATGCGAAGAAGGTGAAGGGCAAGCTCGAAGGCGGCGAAGTGGTGGATCAGGTGCAGGGCGTGAAGACGCGCCTGGGCGATCCGATCCCGGTGAACTTCGACCTCGCCGAACGCGCCGCCAAGCAGCAAGCCGTACAGAAGGCGGCCGAAGCGGGCAAGGTGACCGAAGAAGTGGCGCGCGATATGTCGCCCGAGCAAAAGGCCGCGCTGGAAAAAGCCATGAAGGAACGCTCGGCGGCCATGGCGAAGAACAAGGAACTGAACGATGCCTTCAACGGCGGTATGGAAGCGCTGAAGGCGCTGAACTATCCGACGGCGGTGGAGCAGTTCTCCAAGGCCTCGACGCTCGATCCGAAACAGCATGTGATCTGGGCGCAGTTGGCCGAGAGCTACAGCGGTTTGGCGAAGTCGCAGAAGGGTCCGGAAGCGGACGCTTCGATGGCGAAGACGTTTGAGAGCTTCCAGAAGGCGATCGAACTGAAGCCGGACGACGCTTCCTACATCAACAACTATGCACTCGCGCTGGCGCGCGGCAAGAAGTTCAACGAAGCGCAGGCGGAACTGGAAAAGGCGGCGACGCTGGATCCGACCAACGGCGGCAAGTACTTCTACAATCTGGGCGCGCTGTTGACCAACGCGGGCCAGACGGATGCGGCCGGTGCGGCGTTCAAGCGCGCGATTGAGTCCGATCCGAACTACGCGGATGCGCAGTATCAGTACGGCATCTTCCTGACGGGCAAGGCGCAGACCAAGGCGGACGGTTCGCTGGTGTTCCCTCCCGGAACGGCGGAAGCGTTCCAGAAGTACATGGAACTGAAGCCGGATGGTCCGTTCGCGGAATCGGCGAAGGGCATGCTCGCGGCGATGGGCCAGAAGGTGGATACGACGTATCAGAACCCGACGGCCAAGAAAGGCGCCGCGGCGCCGGCGAAGCCGCCGACGACCAAGAAGAAGTAATTTCGTCGTTCGAATTAGAAGGCGCCCGGGGAAACGACCGCGGGCGCCTTTCGTCTTTTGGGTAAGAGGGAGCCTGCTATGGTTCGCATGGTGATTCTGTTCCTGGGCGGCATTATCGCGGTGACGATCCTGCGCGCCGTGATGGGGATGATCGGGAAGGCGCTGGGGGATCTGGTGACACAGCCAGCAGCGGGGAGTCCGAAGGCGGCGACGCGGGGGTCGCTGAAGAAGTGCGATGTGTGTGGGGTGCATGCGGTGCCGCATGTGAGCCGGGGCGAGAAGAATTATTGCTCACCGGAGTGTGCGGCGAAGGCTTAGAATAGCGGCGTGATGCAACGCCGCACGTTCCTTCCCCTGCTGACTCTCCCTGCCTGGTGTGCGAAGGGGCGGTTGCGTACCGCCATTTGCGCTTATTCGTTCCGCGACGCACTGAAGTCCGGGTCATTGAAGTATGACGACCTGGTGACGATGGCGGTGGACAACGAAGTGGACGGACTGGATCTGACGGTGTACTGGTTCCCGTCGACGGAGAATTCGTTCCTGCTGCCACTGAAGCGCCTGGCCTACCGGCAGGGCGTGGAGATCTATTCGATCTCGGTGCGGACAAACATGTGCCAGCCAACCCCGGAGCTGCGCGACAAGGAACTGGCGGAAGTGAAGAAATGGGTGGATGTGGCCGCGCGCCTGGGTGCGGGCCACATTCGCGTGTTCGGTGGGACGGTGCCCAAGACGTCGACCGAGGACGAAGCCGCGAAGTGGGTGGCGGATGTGCTTTCGCGCGGGGCGGTGTACGCCGGCGAACGCGGCGTGATCCTGGGGCTCGAGAATCACGGCGGGATCACGGCGAAGGCGTCGCGCATTGTCGAGATCGTGAAGCAGGTGAACTCGCCGTGGGTGGCGGTAAATCTGGATACGGGCAATTTCGAACGCGATGCGTACCGGCAGATCGCCGAGATTCTGCCCTACGCGGCCAACGTCCAGTTCAAGACGGAGATCCGGGATGAGAACGGGAAGAACGTGCCGTCGGATTGGGACCGGCTGACGGGCATGATTGCCAAGAGCGGCTATCGCGGCTATTTGGCGCTCGAGTACGAAAGCGACAAGGCAGCCGAGAACGTGCCGCCGCTGCTCAAGAAGCTGAACGCGGTGGCGCGCAAGTATTCCGTTTGAGCGGACCAGATGTCGATATAATCATCCATTCACATGAAATATCGGTACCGGGCTCTCGGTTTTCTTTTCCTGCTCTCGATCATCACCTACGTGGATCGGGTTTGCATCAACCTGCTGGGAAAGGATATGCAGAAGGACCTGGGAATCACGCCCGAATACTGGGGCTGGATTCTCGGCGCCTTTGCTCTTTCGTATGCGGTGTTCGAGATCCCGACCGGCGCGATGGCGGACAAGAGCGGACCGCGCAAGACGGCCGCACGCATCGTGGTGTGGTGGTCCATCTTTACGAGCCTGACCGGGTTCGTGCAGAACTTCTGGCAGTTGATCACGTGCCGTTTCCTGTTCGGCGCGGGTGAAGCCGGAGCGTACCCGACGAGTTCGGCGGCGATCTCGCGTTGGTTCCCGATGAAGGAACGCGCGCGGGCGACGGGCATCGTGTGGATGGGCAGCCGCGTGGGCGGCGCGCTCTCGCCGATTATCGTGCTGACGCTGGCGGAAAGCTTTTCGTGGCGCGGGACGTTCGGCGTGTTTGCGGTGCTGGGAGTGGTGTGGGTATCGGTTTGGTATTGGTGGTTCCGCGATACGCCGCGGCAGATGCCGCAGGTGAGCGCCGAGGAGTTGGCGGAGATTGGTCCGCCGCCGGAAGCGCAGCATCATGGGCTGCCGTGGGGAGTGGCGCTGCGCGACCGCAATTTCTGGACGCTGCTGGCGATGTATCACACCTATTGCTGGGGCTCGTTCTTCTACCTGAGCTGGCTGACGGACTATCTGCGCGAGAGTCGCGGCTATGACAATGCGGACTTGAAGGCGATTGCGTGGCTGCCGTTTGCGTGCGGCGCGTGCGGCAATCTGTTCGGCGGTTGGCTGAGCGACCGGCTGACGTCGAAGATCGGCTTGAAGTGGGCGCGGTGCGCAATCGGCGCGGGCGGTTTGGCGCTGGCTGGATCGTTCATGATGGCGACGCACTTTGCGCCGGGCAAGATTCTGCCGTTGGTGTTGCTGGCGCTGGGCTATGGCTCGATGGACGCGATGTTGCCCGTGGCCTGGGCGGTGTGCCTGGACATCGGCCGGCGCTATGCCGGGTCCGTGAGCGGGACGATGAACATGGCCGGGCAGTTGGGATCGTTCCTGTCGTCGGTGGCGTTCGGCTATATCGTGCGCGGTCTGATGAACGCGGGCTGGAGCAAGCCGGATGCTTACAACTTCCCGCTGCTGCCGTTTTCGATCATGCTGCTGATCAGCGCGGCGCTGTTTTTGCGCGTCGATCCGAATCGCCAGTTGATTCCCGAGCCGAAGCAGGAACCGGCTTTGAAGGCGGCTTAGGGGATTCACGCAACGCGAGCGCGAGGGGAATAAGGGCGTGCGCCGTATCCGGATCCGGGGCGATGCCCTGGAAGGCGACGAAGTCGTCACCGGTGAGCGGCACCCGCGTTTCCCAACCGGACGGATGCTGTTCGCCTTTCGAGGACCAGTCGCGGCCGTCCAGGCGCAGATGAACCCGCCCTAAACCGAGCTTTTCGCTGGCCGTATGCAAATGCGTCCAATAGTCGTCGGCGTTCTGGGCTTCGGCGAGACCGCTCTTCATATGGTCGACGATGATTTCGTCGCGGACAACCTGGCGGAGGCGATTGCCGAGCAGAGCGCGGCGGGCGGCACGGAACTCGGTGAAGCCAAGTTGACTGACCGCCACCCAGACTAACGCGGCGAAGGCGAGAACCAGGAAGACGGCGAGTTGCGGGCCGGATTGGCTGGCCCAGAGCGAGACCACGCCGGCGATGCCGCAGACCAGATAGCCAATCAGGGCGACGTGGCGGGGGCGAAGTCCGCGAGCGAGGAGGCGGTGGTGGATGTGGCCGCGATCGGCACCGAAGATCGGCTGCATGCTGAGGAAGCGACGGCCGATGGCGAGCGTGACATCGAGAAACGGGAGAGTGAGCAGCATCATGGGCGCGACCATGCCGATGGTGGTAGCCGTTTTGTAGCTCCAGAGCGCGCCGAAGCACCCCAGCAGGAAGCCGATGGTGAGACTGCCGGAATCGCCCAAATAGATCGAGGCGGGCTCAAAGTTGTAACGCAGGAAACCGAGCAGGCATCCAGCGAGCGGGGCGGTCACCATGGCGAGCAAAATGTTGCCATGCAGCAAGGCGGCTACGAACATGGTGAGCGTGGCGAAGAGGCCGACGCCGGCGGCCAAGCCGTCGACGCCGTCAATGAGGTTAATGGCATTGGTGGTGCCGACCAGCCAGATGAGGGTGAGCGGGAGGCTCCACCATTCGTCGCCGCCGAGCTTGACGCCGGCGGTGTAAGCGGTGAGCGCGGCGGCGAGTTCGGCCACGATTTTGGTGACCGGGCGCAAGCCGCGCAGATCGTCGACCATGCCCATGAACAGAATCAGGGCGACAGCGGGAAGCAGTTTGAGAATCGCGTTCCATTGATCACGGGTTTCCAGGCTGAGCGAGAGCGGCAGCATCGCAAACAGAACCAGACTGAGAGCGTAGGCGAGCATGATCGCCACGCCGCCCAAGCGGGGGACGGGCTGGACATGCAGCTTGCGATGGTCCGGCTGATCGAGCCAGCCGCGAGCATGGCAGAGATGGCGAACGGCGGGCGTTAGAAGCCACGCCGCGACGGCCGACAGACTCATCAGAAACGCCAGTGAATACAAACAGAACTCCTTGAGCTAAGAAACGGTCCCAGGAATCGCGGGCACGGAAGCGGAGTCGACTTGCTGGACGAGCTTGCCGACGCGAGCTTCGAGTTTCACCAGCATCGACTGCAATTC
The DNA here is from genome assembly GCA_044226365.1 of Bryobacteraceae bacterium. GTDB lineage: Bacteria > Acidobacteriota > Terriglobia > Bryobacterales > Bryobacteraceae > JALHNI01. The sequence goes on along the minus strand of JBGAHE010000091.1, from coordinate 25,391 downwards.
AGCCAGCGACTGGGTGGTGTTGTTTTCCGGGGCGGGCGCCGAACGGTCAGCCTGACGAAGCACGGCGCCGCGGGCAAAGTCAGAAATGCTGCGTGCCCCCTGGGCCACGCACTGCTCACGCAAATAAACAAACTCTTCGTCCGTGAGACGGAAATTCACCAGACGATTTCGGGGCTTCAAAATACTCACTGCCAACCTCCCGCGGTCATACATTTTTCGTTTTCGACACGGCGAACCGAAGCCCGGTCCATCTCTGCGGAGACCGAGCGCTGCAACAACCCGACACTGACTACCACGCGGCATCCGCCCTTGACTTCCAGCAGACGGCCGCGCAAACCGCGCAGAGAGCCGGCCATCACTTCGACCAGGTCTCCCCGTTCGAGAAACTCGCAACTGGCGACGCCGGTACCGAACTCGACTACCCGGCGCAGCGATTCAAGTTCGTTGTCGTCGATGGCGGCGAGCTGACGGCCGAAGCCGATGATCTCGCGGACACCGGGAGTGGTCATCACCGGCAGGCGGTGTTCCGGATGAAAGCGGCAGAAGACGTAGCCAGGAATGAGGGGCGCGTCGATGCGCTTGACGCGATCGCTCCAGCGCCGGGTGGTGCTGACGACCGGGAAGAAGGTCTCGTAGTTTTTCTGAGCGAGGCCCGCGGCAACCAGACGTTCAGCTTGGGGCTTGACGGCCAGGGCGTACCAGTTCATGACGAATCTCCTTTCGGTGCGACAACAGCTAACTCGCCGTGCCACACCAAACATCGGGATGCAAGCGGGAGGTGTTGATTCGGCCAGTGCAGAATCAGGAGATAGACCGCCAACGGGAGGGGAGTACTGGGCGTGCTACATTGCGGGAATTGGAGGACTAGCCTGTGTTGGTCGGAGTAGTATTCCTTTCTTTGGCGATGTCGCCGGCGTTACCGGTTTGGTACGAGGCTTCGGGCAGTGGATATGTCAGCCGGCAGGGCGCGGCGGAATTGCGGCTGGAGGCGGACCGGCTGCGTTGGACGTTGGGCGGAGCGCGGGGGGTGGAGGCGACGTTTGCGGGGGCGGCGCGCGGGCGGCGTCCGGAAGCGGAGAGTCCGCTGGCGGCGCGGGCGAATTATCTGACAGCGGCGCGTCAGGAGACGGGTGTGGCGCTGTATCAGAAGGCGCGGTATCGCGGGTTATATCCCGGGGTGGACCTGGTGTTTCACGGTCAGGGAATGCGAGGCGAGTTCGATTTCGAATTGGCGCCGGGGGCGGACGTCAGCCAGATTCGGGTGGAGTTGCGGGGGCATCGCGGACTGAAGCTGGAGGCCGATGGCACGTTGACGGTGCGGGCCGAAGGTGGCGAGATGCACTGGCATCCGCCGGTGGTGCTTCAGGAAGGGCGGCGCGTGGCGGGGGCGTTCCGGCTGCAGGGCCGGTCGGCGGTGGGGTTCACGGTAGCGCGATATGACCGGGCGAAGGCACTGACCATTGATCCGGTGCTGAGTTACTCAACCTACTTCGGCGCGGCGGGCAATGACTCGGCGCTCTCGGTGGCGACCGATGCAGCGGGGAACGTTTATGTGGCCGGGTTGACGACGTCGCAGGATTTGGCGGTGAGCCGGACAGCGGTGCAGCCGGCGTATGGTGGCCAAGCGAGCGGACTGAACGGCGGAGATACGTTTGTGGCCAAGTTTACGCCGGCGGGCGCGTTGTCGTTTGTCACGTATCTGGGCGGCGCGGGCGATGATACGCCGGGTGGAATTGCGGTGGATGTTTCGGGCAACGTGTATGTCGCCGGAATGACGACGTCGCGCAATTTTCCGGTGAGTGCGAATGCGCCGCAGCGGAACTATGGCGGGGCGGGCGCCGGGCAGTTGTTTCCGTCGGGCGATGCGTATGTCGCGAAGTTGAATGCGGCGGGGACGCAGATCCTGTATGCGACTTATCTGGGAGGGGCGTCGGACGATGAGGCGAGTGCGATCGCGGTGGATACGCTGGGCAATGCCTATGTGACCGGGAGCACGTCATCGGCAGCGTTTCCGACGACGGAGGGGGCGTTCCAGACAACTTACAAGGGCAATATCGGGCAGCCGACGCTGCCGCGTTTTGGGACGCCGTTTATCCGACGAGGCGATGTGTTTGTGACGAAGATCAATGCGGCGGGGACGCAACTGACTTACTCGACGCTGCTGGGAGGGCAACGAGAAGAGGCGCCGCGGGCGATGGCGATCGATGCGCAGGGGAATGCTTACGTGGCCGGGTACACGCTGTCGACGGACTTTCCGGTGACGGCGAGTGCGTATCAGCGGCAATCGAACGGGTCTGATTTGTCGAATGAGTTCTTCAACCTGGGCGACGCGTTTGTGGCGAAGGTGAATCCGTCGGGCGGGGGGTTGGTGTATTCGACCTATCTGGGTGGGCGCGGCGATGAGATGATCACGGGCATCGCGCTCGATGCGGCGGGGAACGCGTATGTGACGGGGCCGACGAGTTCGACGAATTTTCCGGTGACGACGGGCGCTTACTCGGCGAGGAATCGCGGGCCGGTGGACGGGGCGTTCGAGTCGATTGACGATGATCAGCTGTGGGGCGATGCGTTTGTCGCGAAGCTGAGCGCGGATGGCAGCCGGGTGCTGAATGCGACTTACTTTGGCGGGTCGCTGGATGAGATTCCGATGGGCGTGGCGCTCGATCCGGCGGGGAATGTGGTGATTGGCGGGATGACGGTGTCGAACAATCTGCCGGTGACCAGTGACGCGGCACAGGCGCAGTTTGGCGGGCGTGACCGGCCGTTTGTGGGTCAGTGGGTGGGCGACGGTTTTGTGGCGCAGTTTAACGCGGAGCTGACTTCCCTGCTCTACGGCAGTTACTTCGGCGGGTCGCGTGAAGAGGGAATTGGCGGGATGGCAATGGATCGCGCGGGCAACCTATGGGTGGCCGGCGTAACGGCTTCGACGAATCTGCCGGTGCGAGGGGCGGCGGCGCAGACGACGTTCGGCGGGGCGGCGGCGACGCAGTTCTTCCGGGGCGATGCGTTTGTGGCGAAGATCGAGGGCTTTGGGCAGGCGGGGTCGGCGATGGCGATCCGCTCGGTGACGAATGCGGCGAGCTACGCGGCAAGGATCGCGCCGGGGATGATCTTTGTGGCGTTTACAACGGCGGCAGGTCCGAAGGAGTTGGTAGGTGCGGCGTTGAATGCAAGCGGCTTGTACGATACGGTGCGGGGGGAGACGCGATTCCTGTTTGACGGAGTGGCGGCGCCGCTGATCTATGTGCGGGAGGACCAATCGAGCGGCATTGTGCCGTACTCGGTGAATGGGAAGTCGAGCGTGCAGGTGGTGGTGGAGTACAAGGGCGTGCGGTCGGCGCCGGTGACGCTGCCGGTGAGCACGGCGGCGCCGGGATTGTTTGCGGCGAACCAGGCGGGGACGGGTCCGGGGGCAATTTATAACCAGGACGGCCGGCCAAACGCAGCGGCGAATCCGGCCGCGAAAGGATCGGTCGTGGTGCTGTTCGGGACGGGCGAAGGTCAGACGACGCCGGGAGGCGTGGACGGCAAAATCGCGGCAACGGAGTATCCGAAGCCCGTCCAGACCGTGACGGTGACGGTGGGTGGGCGTCCGGCGACGGTGCTTTACGCCGGTGCGATTCCGGGGCAGGTGTTCGGGCTGTTCCAGGTGAACATTCAGCTACCGGCCGAGGTGCCCGCGGGCAATCAGCCGGTGGTGGTGACGGTGGGCGGGGTGGCGTCGCAGACGGGCCTAACGGTGGCCGTTCAGTAGCGGCTTAGATGACCTCGAAGTAGCGCTCGAGCTCCCAGTTGGTGACAGCCTTTTCGTATTGCCGCCATTCCCATTCGCGCGTGGCGGCGTAATGGTCGACGAATTCGTTGCCGAAGGCTTTGCGGGCGAAGGCGCTTTCGCGGAAGAGCCAGGTGGCCTCGAGCAAGTTCGAGGGCAGCGGACGGGCGGTGGCGGCCTGATAGGCGTTGGTGGTGGGCTCGGGCGGTTGGAGGCGGCGGGTGATACCGTCCAGACCGGCGGCGAGCGAGCCGGCCATGGCGAGGTAGGGGTTGAGGTCGGCACCGGTGACCCGCAGTTCGACGCGGCCGGACTTGACGCCGCCGGGCAGCGCGCGGACAGCCACGGTGCGGTTATCGACGCCCCAGGTGGCGTTCACCGGGGCCCAGGTGCCAGGCACGGTGCGCTTGTAGGAATTGACGGTGGGGCAATAGAGGACCATCAGCTCGGGCAGGTGTTCGAGCAGGCCGGCGATGTACCAGCGCATGGGGTCTGCCATGGAGCCATCGGGTTTGACGAAGACGTTCTGCCGGGTGGAGGCGTCCCAGAGGCTCTGGTGGATGTGACCGCCCGAGCCCGGCAATGAGGCGTTCCATTTGGCCATGAAACAGGCCATGAGGCCGTGGCGCATGGCGATCTCTTTGGCGGCGGTTTTGAAGAGAGCGGCTTTGTCGGCGGCGGCGAGGGCGGTGTCGACGGCGATGGCGGCTTCGTAGACGCCGGGGCCGGTTTCGGTGTGGAGGCCTTCGAGCTCGACGCGGAAGGCGGCCATCTGGTCGAGGAAGTCGTGCATGAGGGGCGCTTGCGAGGAGGCGCGAAGGACGCTGTAGCCGAACATGCCGGGGGCGAGATTGCGGAGCTTGGCGTAGTTCTTTTCGACGATGGAGTGCGGGGTTTCTTCGAAGAGCCAGAACTCGTACTCGCCGCTCATGCGGGCTTCGAAGCCGAGTTGGGCGGCGGCGTCGACGACGCGGTGGAGGACGTTGCGGGGGGCGAGGGGGAGACGGTCACCCTGGGGGGTGAACAGGTCCATGAGGTAGAGTTCGGTGTCGTCTTCCCAGGGGATGGAGCGCTTGGTGGCGAGGTCGATGCGGGCGTGGGCGTCGGGGTAGCCGGTGTGCCAGCCGGTGTAGCGGACGTTGTCGTAGAGCACGTCCTGAGCGTCCCAGCCGAAGATAACGTCGCAGAAGCCGAGTCCGGATTGGGCGGCGGATTCGAACTTTTCGCGGCTGACGTATTTACCGCGCAGAATTCCGTCGAGATCGAAGACGCCCAGTTTGATGTGAGAAGCCATGGAAATTACCTCGGTGGTTCGAGTTCACACACAGGCGTGAAGGGTTGGCCCTGACGAAAGTCGGAAGTGCCTGAAAACACGACATCAACAGAAGGGCGATCGGCATGCCTGCGGAAGCTTCAAGGATAACAACGATGCCCGAAGTTCACAGCCCCAAATTTGTCCAAATCCTGCCGGGTTCGATACAATGGCGGCGTATGTCCCGAAAAATCCTGATGGCGCTTGCCGGCGCAGCGAGTTTGATGCGCGCGGCCGATGTCATGACGGTGGAAGAGATCATTGCCAAGGTCAACGGCGATATTGTCACGCGCGGGGAGCTCGAGCGGACAAAGCGCCAGGTGGAAGAGATGTTGAAGGCGCGCAAGGTCACCGGGGCGGAAGCAGATCGCTTCCGGGAAGAAGCCGGCAAGAACGCGCTGCGCGACCGGATCGATTCGTTGCTGCTGGTGAACCGCGGCAAAGAACTGAACATCAATGTGGACGGCGAAGTGAGCAAGTACGTCGCCGACCTGATGAAGCAAACCAAGGAAGTGGACCCGGACAAATTTGCGGCGATCGTACGCCAGCAGACGGGACAGGCTTTCGAGGACTGGAAGAACGACACCAAGAACAACATGCTGACGCAGCGGGTGATCGGGCAGGAAGTGAACCGCAAGATCAACGTCAGCAAGCAGGAAGTAGAGAAGGTCTATAACGAGAACAAGGACAAGTTCATGCGCAAGGATCAGGTGTTCCTGCGCGAACTGTTCCTGACGACCGCGGGCAAGACGCCGGCGGAAGAAGCGGCCATCGAGAAGAAGGCGAAAGACCTGGTGGCGCGCGCTCGCAAGAACGAGCGGTTCGGCGACTTGGTGCGCGACAACTCCGAAGCGGAAAGCGCGCAAAGCGGCGGCGACATTGGCGGCTATGAGAAGGGGCAATTGGACCCGGTACTCGAAGCGCTGGTGTGGGAACAGGCCAAAGGTTATGTCACCGATCCGGTGAAGCGGCCGAACGGCTTCCTGATTCTGCGTGTAGAAGAGCGCTTCAAGGCCGGCCAGGCGACGCTCGAAGAAGTGGAGAGCGACATCCGCGAACGCCTGTACAGCGAACGGATGCAGCCGGAGATCCGGAAGTATTTGACCGAGTTGCGGCAGAACGCCTTCCTCGAGATCCGGGAAGGCTGGATTGACTCGGCGGCGGCGCCGGGCAAGTCCACGGCGTGGAGCGAGCCGGCGTCGTTGAAGCCGGAGACGGTGACCAAGAGCGAACTGGAAGCGCGCACGCGGCGCCGCAAGTTGCTGTGGGCGGTGCCGATTCCGGGCACGTCGACTTCGATGAAGAAGAAGACCGATGGTTCGTCGAGCCTGCCTTCGGCGGGCGCGGTGGAAGCCGGCGAGAGCAAGTCGAAAGCCGTCAAGCAGTAGTTTTGAAGACCCCTTACATCGCTGACCTGCAGCCGGACCAAACGGCCACGGGCATCTTTCTGGTGACGTCGAAGGACATTCGCCAGAAGAAGTCCGGAGACCCGTTTCTGTCCCTGATCCTGGCTGATAAATCGGGCGAAATCGACGCCAAAATGTGGGACAACGTCACGGAGGTAATGGACACCTTCGAGCGCGATGCGTTTGTGCGCGTGCGCGGACTCCCGCAGATTTTCCAGAACAAACTCCAACTGACGATCCACAAGTTGCAGGCGTTGCCGGACAGCGAAGTGGACTTCAGCGACTTCTTCGCTTCGTCGAGCCGCAATCCCGACGAGATGTGGACCGAGTTGAACGGCTACATCGACGGAATGCAGAATCCGTATCTGCGCGGGTTGCTGCGGGCGCTGATGGACGATCCGGAGATCGCACGGCGGTATCGCGTGGCGCCGGCGGCCAAGAGCATTCATCACGCGTGGCGAAGCGGCTTGATCGAGCACGTGCTGTCGCTGTGTACGCTGGCGGTGGCAACAGCGAAGCATTACCCGGGCATTGACCAGGATCTGCTGCTGACGGGCGTGATTCTGCATGACATCGGCAAGATCTATGAGCTGAGCTATGAGCGCTCGATCGGTTACTCCACTGACGGGCAATTGCTGGGTCATATTCTGATCGCGATGCGGATGGTGGACGACAAGGCGCGGCTGGTGCCGGACTTTCCGCCGAAGCTGCTGACGCTGGTGCAGCATCTGATTGCGTCGCATCATGGGACGCTCGAGTTCGGGTCGCCGAAGGTGCCGAGCTTTCCGGAAGCGTTGTTGCTCCATCATCTGGACAATCTGGATTCGAAGATGGAAGCGATGCGGCATTGGGCCGAGAAGGACGCGCGGATCGAGGGTCATTGGACCGGGTATCATGCGGCGCTGGAGCGGCCGGTGTTGAAGAAGGATCGCTACTTGAGCGACGAGGCCGCGGCCCCGGCAGCACTGCCGGCTGCGACGCCAAAACCGGCGGCCAATGCGACGACCGGGTCGGCTCCACCCCCGTCGCGATCCAGTTCGCCCTTTGCGGACAAGTTGTCGCAAGCCCTGCAGCCGAAACCCAACGCCTGAGCGGCTGGGGCATAATCGATAGATGCGTCACGAGGCAGGCGAGCGGTAAATGCGCCGGAAAGCTCCGCCCCGCCCCATTCCACCCCCTTTGGAACTCGAGTGCCTGCGGGCCCTGTGGACGCTGGAAGCGGCCAATGTCAGTCAGGTGAGAGAAGCGTTGCAGGGACGGCACGCGCTGGCTTATACGACCGTGATGACGCTGCTGGACCGGCTCGTGCGCAAAGGTGCGGCCGAGCGCAAGAAGGTGGGACGTTACTTCGTCTACCGTCCGGCGGTGGATCGCGAGACGCTGCGGCGCGCGGCTTTGCTCGAGATGATCGACCACTACTTCGATGGCAGCGAAGAGCAGTTGCGGCATTGGCTGGGTGGCGCACCGGTGAGCGAGCCGGCACTCGCAACGCCCGAGCCGGACGACGATCTGGAGACGGTGCTGCTGTGAACCTGTCGCTCTTCGCGCCGGAAGAGCCGCCCCTGAAGCAAAAGCTGGCTCCGCGGTTGGCGCAGTTGGCGAAGGAGGGCGTGCTGATCGGGACCAGCAGTTGGAAGTATGAGGGCTGGCTGGGGTCCGTTTACACGCCGGAGCGCTATCTGACGCGGGGCAAGCACTCGCACAAGAAGTTCGACGAGACGTGCCTGGAGGAATACGGCGAAGTGTTTCCGGTGGTGTGCGGGGACTTTTCGTTCTACCAATTCCCGACGCCGGCGTTCTGGCAAAGGCTGTTCAGCATGGCGCCGCAGCCGCTGCGGTTTGCCTTTAAAGTGCCGGAAGAGATCACGGTGCGCACGTGGCCGTTGCATGCACGCTATGGGGCGCGCGGCGGTTTGGGGAATGCGACTTATCTCGATCATGAGCTGTTCCGCCTGTCGTTCACCGAACCGCTGAAGCCGTACGCGGGGCGGGTGGAGTGCCTGATCTTCGAGTTCGGGTCCGTGGCGCGGCCGGACCTCGATGAGTTTCTGACGAGCCTGGAGACGTTTCTGCAAGCGTTGCCCGCAGGGTTTCGCTATGCGGTAGAGATTCGCAATCCGGAGTATCTCGAGCCCGAGTATCTGGCGCTGCTGGCCCGTTACCAAGTGGCGCACGTGCTGAACTCCTGGACGCGGATGCCGGAGCTAGCGGCGCAGAAGAGTTTGCCCGGCGTGTTTACGAGCGACTTCTTTGTGGTGCGGGCGTTACTGCGGCCGGGGCGTGCGTACGAGGAAGCCGTGAAGATGTTTGCGCCCTATACGAAAGTGGGCGAAGTGAACAGCGCGGTGCGCAGGGCGCTGGGCGAGTTGATTCAGGATGCGCGGTGGAGCGGGCGGCGCGGGCTGGTGCTGATTAACAATCGTCTGGAAGGATATGCGCCGGGAACGATTGAGGCGCTGCTCGACGATACCGCATAATGAAGGATTCATGGATAAGCGCCTGGTCGGTTGGGCCATCAACGCACCCTTCATCGCCGTGATGCTCTGGAGCATCGGGGAGAAGTTCGTCGAGACGAAGCTGATTGTGGAGGCTTTCCGGACCTGGAACCTGCGGCCCTACATGACGACGCTGGCGACGATTGAGTTGGCCTCGCTGGCGCTTTATCTGTTCCCCGGTACGCTGCGGATCGGCTTCTTTCTGCTGTGCAGCTTCTTAGGCGGGGCGATCGCGACGAAGTTGCAGCGGCAAGGCGACTGGTGGCTGCCGGCGGTGCTCTTGGCGTACTTGTGGTTTGCGGCGTGGTTCCGCAGCCGCGAGCTGTTTACGAATTCGCAAGCGCAGACCAACGAATTTCGCTACCTCAGCTAACGCGCGCCCAATCGGGCATACGATAGAACTGATGCGTGTTCTCGCAGTTTTTCTCGTAATTTCGGCGGCCGCCGGCGCTCAGGCGGTGGACTATTCGCAGCAGATCCATCCGGTATTGACGGCGCGGTGCATGAGCTGTCACAACGGCGAGCGCGGCCAGGGCGGGCTGTCAGTGATGACGCGTGAGGCGTTATTGAAGGGCGGGAAGGGTGGTCCGGCGCTGGTGCCAGGGCAGCCGGCGAAGTCGCCGCTGGTGCTGCGGTTGAAGGGCGAGGGCGGGCAGAGGATGCCGCTGGCGGGGCCGGCGTTGAGCGCGGCGGAGATGGCGCTGGTGGAGCGTTGGGTGGCCGAAGGTGCGGTGGTCAATACCGGAAGCACGGCCAAGCCGGCGTTTTCCTTGAAGCTGCAACCGCCGGCGGCGGGCGGCATCGACGAATTGATGAAGGCGTATGACCGGCAGCATCAGATTGCGCCGATCGCGCCGGTATCCGATACGATGTTCATGCGGCGAGCGTATCTGGACCTGTGGGGACTGCCGCCGACGCCGGGCGAGTTGCAGGCGTTTGTGACCGATCGGCGGAGCAACAAGCGCGGGATTCTGGTGGACGATCTGCTGGCGAATCGGACGAACTTCGCTGAGCATTGGGTGAGTTTCTGGAACGATCTGCTGCATAACGACGAGGGCGTGACGTATATCGGCGAGCGGGTTTCGATTACGCCGTGGCTGTTGAAGTCGCTGGCGGAGAACCAGCCGTATAACGAGTTTGTGCAGGCGCTGCTGAATCCGGCCGGCAAGGACGATCCGGCGGGGTTCTTGAAGGGCGTGAACTGGCGCGGGACGGTGAATGCGTCGCAGACGCCGGTGATGCAGGCGGCGCAGAACAGCGCGCAGGTCTTTTTGGGCATTAACCTGAAGTGCAATTCGTGTCATGACAGCTTTATCAGTCATTGGAAGTTGAAGGAGGCTTACGGCCTCGCGAGCTTCTTTGCGAATGATCTGGTGAAAGAGCCGCTCGAGATCGCGCGCTGCGATGCGGGGACGGGCGAGAAGGCGAAGCCGGAGTTTCTTTTTCCGGAGCTGGGATCGGTGAGCGAGTCGGCGTCGCTGAACGAACGGCGGGCGGCAGCGGCGCGGTTGTTTACGGCGAAGGAGAACGGGCTGTTCTCGCGCACGATCGTGAATCGGATCTGGAAGCGGCTGTACGGACGAGGGCTGGTGGAGCCGGCCGATGAGATGGAAGGCACGGCCTGGTATCCGGAGTTGCTGGAATGGCTGGCGGCGGACTTTGTGGCGCATGGTTATGATACGCGATACCTGTTGCGGACGATCATGAAGTCCGAGAGCTATGCGCGGCCGGCGGTGAAGGCAGGTCAGTTGCGGGATGCCGCTTACGTGTTCCGGGGTCCGTGGCCGCGACGACTGACGGCGGAGCAGTTCTCGGATTCGATTTCGGCGATTACGGGGGAGTGGAGGATCCGGGCGGACAATCGTCCGGTGGCGGGCATCTATGCGCGCGAGTGGCGCTTCAAGCCGAATGCGTTGACGCGGGCGCTGGGACGGCCCATGCGCGACGGGGCGATCACCGAGCGGCTGACCGAGTCCTCGACCTTGCAGGCGATGGAGTTGGCCAATGGCGAGGTGCTGACGGCGCAGATTCGCGAAGGCGCGAAGCGATTGCTGGATCAGGTGGATGCGGCACCGACAAACTTGTTCGACAGCGGACGGATCGGCGCGCAGGCGCGGGTGAAGGTGGATATCGACATCACCAATCGGAAGCAGTTACGGCTGCTGATGGTGGACGTGGATTCTTATGACCCCACGCGCGTGGAAGCGGGGTGGGGCAATGCCGAACTTGAAGGGCCGCAGGGTGTGGTGAAACTGTCGTCGCTGCCGAGCCAATCGAAGTTCCAGAAGACGACGTTCACGCTGTTCAAAGACAATCTGGAGTTGCCGGTGCTGACGGCACCGATCCCGAACGAGATCGTCTACGATCTTGCGGGCCGGGGATTCACGCGGTTCCGGGCGCTGGTGGCGATGGATCAGCGGACGAATAACAGTGAGATCAGCGCGGCGATCCGGGCGTTTGTGTTTGACGAAGCGCCGAACGAGCGGAAGTTAGTAGCAGTGACGGGAGATACGCCGCTTCCCCGCCCCAAGCCGTGGCGCGGGTCGCAGCAGATTTTGGAACAGCTTTATCTGGCGGCGCTGGGCCGCACGCCGACGGCCGAGGAAGCGACGCTCGGCAGGCAGTTGCTCGGTGACGTCCCCACGCGGCAAGGTCTTGAGGACCTGATGTGGACGGTGTTCATGTCGCCGGAATTTCAGTTTGTGAGGTAGGCCATGAATCGTCGTGACTTTCTGCTCAGTAGTGCGTTAGGAACGCCCACGTTGCTGGCGAGCCAGGCGGCGGCGTTGGCGCCGAAGGCCGATTGCATGATCCTGCTGTGGATGGCGGGCGGCATGGCGCAGACCGAGACGTTTGACCCCAAGAAGTTCACGGCGTTTGAGCCGGGCCTGGCGTCGAGCGCGGTGCTCAGTACGTTCAAGTCGATTCCGTCGAAGGTGGATGGCATCCGCCTGACGGAAGGGCTGGAACGGATTGCGCAGGTGATGGATCGCGGGACGTTGCTGCGGTCGCATCAGGTGGGCGACCTGGGTCATATTCTGCATACGAAGCATCAGTATCACTGGCATACGGGGTATGCGCCGCCGCAGCCGGTGCCGCTGCCGCATCTGGGAGCGTGGATTGCGAAGGTGCGCGGGCCGAAGCATCCGGACGTGCCGCCCTTTATCAACATCGGGCAGAATCTCGAGTTGGGAGCGGAGGCCGATGCGCTCAAGGCGTTCCATACGGCGGGTTTTCTAGGCTCGGAGTTCGGGCCGTTCAACATTCCGGACCCGAATGACGCGGTGGCGGCGGTGCGGCCGCCCAAGGAGTTTAGCGACTTACGCTTCCGTCGGCGGCACGAGATTTATCAGGAGCTGGTGAAGCGGAATCCGGTGCTGCGGGACGCTTCGGACTATCAGCAGGACAGTCTGGTGGCGTCGCTGCAGAATGCCCATCGCTTTCTGGCATCGCCGGCGGCCAAGGCGTTCGACTTATCGCTGGAGTCGAAGGCGAGTTACGACACTTACAACACGGGTAAGTTCGGCTTGGGTTGCTTACTGGCGCGCCGGCTGGCGGAGACGGGCGCACGGTTCATCGAAGTTTCGAGCGAGTACATTCCGTTCCGCTTCTGGGACACGCACGAGAACGGCCATTCACGCGTGGTGGGGATGAAGGAATCGATCGACCGGCCCATTTCGCAGTTGATTCTGGATCTGGAAGAGCGCGGGTTATTGGACCGGACGCTGGTGGTGCTGGCGAGCGAATTCGGGCGCGACATGCTGACCGAGGGTAAGCCGGGGCTGGGCGTGCAGGATCAGGTGACGGTGCCGGAGAAGATGTCGCAGCCCAAGCACTATGGGATGCATCGGCACTTTACGGAAGCGACGTCGGTGCTGCTGTTTGGGGGCGGGATCAAGAAGGGCTACTTACACGGAGTGACAGCTGAGGAGCGGCCGTGTAAGGTGATCAAGGATCCGGTGTCGATCGAGAATCTGCATGCGACGATTTATCGCTCGATGGGCATCGCCGCCGATCACGCTTACGTGGTGGAGAAGCGCCCCTTCTACGTCACCAAGGACGGCAAAGGCAAAGCAGTCGAGGCGCTTTTCAGTTAGTTACTGGCCAATGATGTCGTAGGTGGTGGTGCCGGCGACACGGACCTTCTCATAAGCCGCCGACCACTCCTTGTGATAGGGGTGGGCGGTGTACTGCTTGAGGGTTTCGGCACCGCCGTTGTCCATGGCGAAGCAAGCACCATACTGACGCACCGCGCGGGTGACGCTACCGTTGGCGGTGTTGTTTTCCGGCGTGAACTGCTTACGCGTTTCGGCATCGACGCTGAACTGGGTGAGCGGGGCGCGCAGCTTGCCGAACCACACGGACTTGATCATGGGCATCTTGCTGGGCAGAGCATCCGTCGCCTTCTGGAAGGCCGTCCAATCCGCCGGGGTGGCGTCGGCCTTGGCGGTGAAGGCGAAGCAATGCATCATCTGCTTTTCGCCGGCGGCCAAGGAGCCGCTCAGCAAAGTGAAGGTCGCCAGGAGAGCGACGGAAAGTTTGTTCATGTTTGACAGTATAGGAAACCGGAAGGCGGATTAGGCGGGGCGGCGAAAGGGGAGTTCGGCGATGCGGGAGCCGGTGCAGGCCGCCAGGCGGACGGGGCCGGAGCCGAGGGCGGCGCCGAGGTCCGCGGGCCAGAAGCGGGCGACGTCGGAACCGGCGGCAAAGGGCGAGAAGGCGGGCAGGACGGTGGTGCGTTCGTTCCAGAGAAAGACGCGCATGCGGCGGCGGGCGCCGGCCGAGTCACGCGGGGCGAAGCTCGGGTGGAAGTGCCCGATGACAAGATGCTCGCCGGCAATGGGGGGGAGTCGATCGCCGTGGACGGCGAGTAGGCCGGGGTGACGCCATTCGCGCAGGGGGGCGAAGCCGAGCGAGGCGAAGTCCTTCCAGAAGGCGCGATCGTGGTTGCCACGAACGACGATGACTTCGGCGTGGCGGGCAACGGCTTCGAGGGTGCGCGCGATTTCGGCAAACTCGGCGGGAGCGGGCCGGGGGGCGTGGACGAGGTCACCGAGAAAGACGACAGAGGCGGCGGCGAGTTCGGTGGCGAGGTCGGTGAGTTGACGGTCGATGCCGCCATCGACCAAGGGGCCGAGTTCGCCGCGGCGGCGCTGCGCCCAGCCGTAGCCGAGGTGGGCGTCGGCGATCAGGAGCGTACGGGGTTCGGGAAGCCAGAGGGCGCCGCTGGCATGCGCGTAGCGGCCAGGGGCGAGTTCGAGAAGACGGGTCATGCGGTCCCCCGGTAGAGGGCTTCGACGATGTCGTCGAGGGCTTGGTCCGGATCCTGGGCGAGGAGGACTTCGCGATTGAAGGTGGCAAACAAGGGGATGGCGAACGGCGAGGGCTGATCGTTGGCGAAGAACTCCCAGGGCTCGGCGTGAATGCGGGCGGCCTCGCACGCGGCGGCGTCGACATCGAGCTCATCTTCCAGCGCCTCGCGGACGGCTTCGCGCAGCAACGGGTGCGAGGGCTCGTGCTCGAGGAACGTCTGGTAGAGGAGGCTGCCGCTCCAGGAGGCGGTACGTTTGCCGATTTGGCCTTTGACACTGCGGCGCGCAAGCAACTGGCCGGTTTCGGCAATCTGGCGGAACTTGCGGCCGAGCGTGGCGGTGGCGCTCAAGGCGGTGCGCAGATCTTCGCGGAAGTTGTCGGGGGAGAAGGCGGAGCGGAGGGCATCGTCCGTGGGGGCGCGGCGAGCGTCGAAGGAGAGCAGAAAGCTGTGGTCGTCGAAGTTGGCGACGACGCTGCCTCCCTGCCGGGAGCCGAGACGCTGGCCGGTGACCCAGGCCAGCGAGCGGTTGACGCCGCGGCCGGCGACGACATGAAACAGCAGCAGGAGCGAGCGGCCCTGACGGAGGCGCTCCACCTGGACGGGCGAATCGACGGGCACGTTGGTGAGCCGTTGCTGGCGGGCGACATAGTCGGCGAGACGTTGGGCGAGCGTCGGGGGTACACGCCATTCTTTGACGAGATACGCGGAGACGTCGGGAGCCTGGCGAAGACCGCGCCGGAGGCGGAGCTCTTCGCAGGCGAGGCCCGCGGTGAGCGACATGCGGCCACCCATCCAGCGGGGCGTGCGGACACGTTCGCCTTCGGCCGGTTCAACGATGGCGGTGTTCTGGTGCAGGCGCTTGACGCGGACGGAGCGCCCGCCGATGACGAAAGCTTCGCCGGGCAGAAGCGAGGTGAGGAAGTCCTCTTCGACGCTGCCGAGGCGGCGGTTGCCACGGGCCATCACCTGAACGTGGAAGTCGTCCGAGATGGTGCCGATGTTGAGGTAGTAACTTTGGGCGACTTTCCGGGAGGCGACGCGGAAGCGGCCGTCCTGGACGATGATTTTGCCGAAGGTGCCGTAGGGGCCGAGGACTTTGCCGCCGCCGGCGAGGTATTCGATGACGGCGTCGAAGTCGGCGCGGTGGAGGTCGCGGTAGGGGCCGGCGCGGCGGACGAGGTCGTAGGCTTCGTCGAGGGGATAGTCGCGTTCGAGGCTGAGTCCGAGGAGGGCTTGGGCAAGGACGTCGAGGGGCGCGCGGGGCGGCCGGAGGGGCTCGAGGCGGCCTTGGCGGGCAGCTTCGCGGAGGGCGACGCATTGGAGGAGGTCGGGCAGGCTGAGCGGGACGAGCGAACCCTGGGCGACGCCATCGACCCGGTGACCGGCACGGCCGAGCCGCTGGATCGCGCGGGCGACGCCGCGGGGGGCGCCGATGAGCAGGACCTGGTCGACGGCAGCGAAGTCGACACCGAGTTCGAGCGAGGAGGAGCAGACGACGGCTTTGAGGGTGCCTTCGCCGAGCCCGGTTTCGACGGCAAGGCGGCGCTCTCGGTCGACGGAGCCGTGGTGGACTTCGATCTGTTCGTCGTATTCGGGCAGGAGGACTTTGAGAGCGAGCCCGAGCCGCTCGGCGGCGGAGCGGGTGGAGGTGAAGATCAGGGAGCAGCGGGCGGTGGTGACTTGGTCGGCAACGACGGCAGCGATCCGGTAGGGGTTGAAGCCGGCGGCGGGAAGGTGGAGGGTGGGGGGCAGTTCGGCCAGTTCGAGGCGATGGGTTTTGGCGAGGGGGACGGCGGCGACCTGGCAGGGTCGGTCGCCGCAGAGAAGCTGGGCGACGGTATCGACCGGGGCGGCGGTGGCGGAAAGGCCGAGTCGCTGAACGGGGTGGCCGGCGTGGTGCTCGAGGCGCTCGAGGGTAATGGCGAGCAGGGAGCCGCGTTTCGATTCGGCGAAAGCGTGAATCTCGTCGACGATGACGGCGAAGGGGCGGAGTCCGCCATGCCAGCCCGCCTGGCTGAGGATCGAGGTGAGGCTTTCGGGGGTGGTGATGAGCAGGTGGGGGCGGGTGCGCTGGAGTTTGGAGCGAGCTTGGGGGGCGCTGTCACCGGTGCGGAGGTCGAGGCGGATCTGACGGTCCGCGGGGAGGGTGGCGTTGATCGCTTCGAGCGGGGCGGTGAGGTTGCGTTCGATGTCGCGGCTCAGGCTCCGGAGGGGCGAGACGTAGACGGCGCGAACGGCGTTCGGCAAGCCGCGCTCGGCCTCTTCGGCGAGCCGGCTGAGGATCGACAGGAAGGCAGCGAGCGTCTTGCCGGAGCCGGTGGGGGCGAGGATCAGGGTGTGCCGGCCGGCCAGGGTATGGGGTAACGCTTCGCGCTGGATGGCGGAAGGGCCGGAGGGGAAGCGCGCGGTGAACCAGGCGTGGAGGGTGGGGTGCAGGTTCATCCGAGGGAAGCCGTATAGAGCGCGCGGACAGTGTCCAGGGTGTCGATCTCGGCCGCGGTCTTGTCTTGGCGCCAGCGCAGAATCCGGGGGAAGCGGAGGGCGAAGCCACTCTTGTGGCGGGGCGATTTCTGAATGCCATCGAAGGCGACCTCCAGAACGACCTCGGGGCGGACGAGGAGGACGCGGCCGTACTTCTCACTGGCGAGGGACCGGAGAAGGCGCGTGAGTTGGCGGATCTCGTCGTCGGTGAGGCCGGAGTAGGCTTTTCCTACATTCAGGAAGCGGTCGCCCTCGCGGACGGCGAAGGTGTAGTCCGAGAGCATGACGGCACGGCGACCGTGACCTTGCTCGGCGGCGGTGACGACGACGTCGAGGGTGGCGTAGGCGCGTTTGACCTTGAGCCAGTTGCTGCTCCGTTTGCCGGGTTCGTAGAGGCTGCCGGTTTTCTTGAGGAGGAGTCCTTCGTTGCCGCGGGCGCGGGCGGCAGTGAACTCCTCGTCGAGAGCGTCGAGACTGGCGAGGGGCCGCTGCGGGGAAAGCAGGACGCCGGGGGGCAGATGGAGGGCGAGGAGGCGGCGGCGTTCCTCGAGCGGCAGGTGGGAGGTAGATTCGCCTGCGAGGTGGAGAAGGTCGTAGGCCATGAAGATGACCGGGATTTCGGCGACGAGTTCGGCGGGAACTTTCTTGCGCTGAAGGCGCTGCTGGAGGACGGTGAAGTTCAAGGCGCGGTGGTCGCGCCAGGCGAGAAGTTCGCCGTCGAGGGCGATGGGGACCGGGTGGTCGGCGAAGACGGCGGAGATTTCCGGGAACGCCGTGGTGACTTCCTCCATGCCGCGGGAGAAGATTTTGACGGCGCCATGGCCAGCATGGACCTGACTACGAATGCCGTCGTACTTATCCTCGACGAGCCAGGCGGAGGCGTCGGTGAGGTCAGGGACCTGCTCGATGGGCTTAGCGAGCATGAACTCCATGGGGTGGAAAATGCGGGCGGTGACGTCGTCGAGTTGGCCGCGAAACGCGGCGGCGGCGACGTCGGCCAAGCGGCCGACTTTGTGGTTCGCCTCGCGCAGCCGTTCGGGCGCATGACCGGTGGCGGCGGCAACCGCTTCTTCCACCAGGCGCTCCTGCAAACCGATGCGCAAATTGCCCGTAATTACCTTCACAAAATACTTCACACTCAGCGGCCTATATCGCAGATACTTCTGGGCTAGTCGGGCAACTCGATCCACCGTCTTGCGGAGGGCAAATACTTCCAGGTAATCCTGCTCTGCTTGAGCGAGATTGAGCGGAAGATTGAGCGTGGCGCCGTGCAGGAAAAGACCAATCGCTTCGCCGGAATCGCCCACTTCGCGGTAGCAGAGGCGGACAGTTTCGAGGTCCCAACCGGTGGCTTCGATGAGGGCGTCGCGGAGGGCGGCGTGGCCGAGCGTGAGCTTGCGATCGCCAGGGAGCGGCTGACCGGAGAGGAAACGGACGGCGCGGACAAGATCGGCTTCGTTGAGTTCGCGGAGGTAGGCGGCGAGCAGGGCGATTTTGCGATTGCGGCTGGGGGTGGCGGCGACGCGCTCACAGACGTCGGCCAGTTGATCGAAGGTCATGCTTCGGCCTCGTCCTCACGAGCGACCTGGGCGGTGGCGGCGTGGGCGTGGTAGCCGCGATCGCGGAGGATGCGGGCGAAGGGTTCGGCGTAGCCGTGGACGACGTCGATGTGGGAGGGGGCGGCGCCGGCGACGAGGTCGAGGAGCTCGGAGAAGTCGGCGTGGTCCGAATAGGGGATCAGTTCGTGAGCGTTGGACCGGGTGCGGGCGGCAGCGACGGCGGCCCAGCCAGAGACGTAGGCGACCCGGGCTTCGCCGCGGGCTTCGAGGTAGTCGCGCATGCCGGGGACGACCACCAGAGCACGTTGACGGGTTGCTTTCGCGCTGTAAGGTTCGACACCTGGAAAGTCATAGCCTTGGGCCTCATAAGTGGGCAGGAACTTGAACATGGCGCCGTGCACCGACGTCGGGACGCCGGCCGTGGAAAGTACGTGAGCAATTTCCTGGCCGCGCCCGAGCGGGTAGCCCAGGAAGACGGGCGTAGCCCCCTCGGCGAGCGTCTCGGTGGCGAACTGGAGAATGCGGCGGCGGGCCTCGGCCTGGTCGAGGAAATGGTAGATCGGCAGTCCAAAGGTGGACTCGATGATGAGGCGATCGCAGGGCACAACGGTGGTCGGGAGGCCGCAAATGGGTGGCTTGAGCTTGAGGTCGCCGGTGTAAACCAGCCGGTAGCCGTCTTTCTCAATCAGCAGTTGAGCGGCGCCGACGATGTGGCCGGCGGGCCAGGCGGTGAGGCGCGCGCCACGCCATTCGTAGGGCACGCCGAACTCGAGCGGAATGAGATGTTGGGCAATTTCAATATCTTCCGGCCATCTTCGCCGGTAAAGCTCGAGGGTTTGAGCGGTGGCCCAGACGGTTTGGGGACGGCCGGAAGCGTGGTCCGAGTGGGCGTGCGAGAACCAGGCGAATTGTGCGGGGCCGCGCGGGTCGAGCCAAAGGTCGAGCTCGGGGATCCACATGCCCTCAGAGGTAAAGCGGACGGTGAGTGGGGCGGCTGGGGTCATTTTTCACTGCCGGGAATTGAGTCGGAAGAGTAAAATAAGCATCAGAGAAGTGAGTGAAAGCGAGCAATTGTCAGCCACGATGGATGCCCCTGGTCCTGCGACTTGCCGCCGTTTATCATTTGGGCTTGTTTCTCGCCATCTGGCTGGCGCCTGAAAAGATTTCCCTCACTGGTTTAGACGCAGCGTCGCGACCGTTCGCGATAGATTTTTGGCGAGCGCATGCGATCGGGACGTCGTTTGGGCTCGGGTTGGGCTTGTTGCTGGCTTCTCTCAATCCGCTTCGACAATGGGCTGCGGTTGCCGCAGCCTTTTCCGTTTGTGCCCTGATGGTGGCCGTGGCGGGAAAGCTGTTGCCGTGGTGGCATGTCCTGCTGGGATATGCAGTATGGCTGTTACCGCTGGGGTTGATTCTGCGTGAGGCCTGGGAGAACTTCCTGGGACAGCAGCGGGTGGCGTGCCCGGACATTCAGCGGATGGCGATGCGTTCCCGGACGAGCCTGGGCGTTTCGCTCGACGAGCTTTCGCGAATGTCGCCGGTGATGGTGGTGTTCCTGCGCCACCTGGGGTGTCCGTTCTGCCGGGAAGCGCTAGCCGACCTGGCTGCGCAGCGGTCCCGGATCGAGCAGGAAGGGACCCGGCTGCTCTTCGTTCACCTTTCGAGCGAGGACGAACTTCTCGATCTGCTGCCGACGAAGCTGCTGGATGTGGCTCGGCTGGCGGATCCGAACCAGACGGTATATCGAGCGTTCGGGTTGGGGCGTGGACGGCTGATGGACGTGTTCGGGCCGGCCGTGTGGCGGCGGTTCGTCCGGGTGCTGTTCCGCCGTGGGTGTGGGTTGATCAATCGGGACATCTTCCAGATGCCGGGCGTGTTTCTCGTCTATCATGGCCAAGTGATCCGCAGTTTCCGACATCAGAAGATCTCGGACCGTCCGGACTACCTGGCGATCGCCGACGATTCCTCGCAGCCTGAGTATCAGGGAAGTTAATGTTCCCGATCTTTGGCGTCCCGGTTCGTTTCCACTTCACGTTTCTGCTGATTGCGGTCTTCCTGGCGTTCAATATCTTTGCAGAAGAGAAGGACTCGGTGAAGAGCAGCCTCTATGTCGCTGGACTGTTCGGGTCCGTGCTGCTGCATGAGTTGGGCCACGCACTGATGGCGCGGCGGTTTGGCATTCCAACGGTGGAGATTGTGATGTATCCGATCGGCGGGGTGGCGAAGCTGGCCAGGTCGCCGGAGCCGAAGGAAGAGATCTGGATTACGGCGGCAGGTCCGCTGGTGAATTTTGTGCTGGCGGCGATCGGCATCGGGGTGCTGGTGGCGCAGGGGCGGGCGCAGCTTTCGACGGAAAGTCTGGTGTTTCGTCTGGCGGCGGCGAACATGGGGCTGGGTCTGTTTAACCTGCTGCCGGCGTTTCCGATGGATGGCGGCCGGCTGATGCGGGCGATTCTGGCGCTGCGGATGGACCGGGCTCGAGCGACGGCGTTTTCCAGTCGCGTGGGCAAGACGCTGGCGCTGATGATGGGCCTCTACGCGGTGTTCACCGGGTCCTACGGGCTGGTGTTCATCGCGATCTTCGTTTATCTCGGCGCGGCCCAGGAACAAATGGCGGTGCAGCAGCGGAGCCTGTTGCAGAATGTGCCGGCGCGGGCGGCGATGGTGACGGACTTCCAGACGCTGCCGCATGGCAGCACGCTGAAAGAGGCGGCCGACCTGCTGCTGGCGACTTCGCAAACTGAGTTTCCAGTGGTGACCGGCGAGACGGTGCTGGGACTGCTGTCGCGGCAGGCGTTGCTGCAGGGTTTGGCGGCCGAGGGTCCGGAGACGTATGTGGCCGGGGTGATGCAGCGCGAATTCCGGCGCGTGCATCCCGAGCAGGACCTGGGACAATTGCTGGTGGCCGGCCAACTCACCAACGAGACGGCGTTGGTGATGGATGAGGACCGGCTGGTGGGCTTGTTGACGCCGGAGAATCTCGCCGAGTTTCTACTGGTGCGGCAGCTCGACCATCACCGCTAAAAGGACGTTCGCCTTGCGCATCGCTATCGCCTCCATGCTCCAGGAGAGCAACACCTTCTCACCGGTTCGGACGCATTACCAGGACTTCTCACCGGTGTTCGGCCCGGCCGCCTATGAGCGGCACGCCGGCAAGCTGACCGAGATGGGCGGCTTTATCGACGTACTGCGGACGACGCATGCGGAAATCGTGCCGGTGTGCGCGGCCTGGGCGATCACCGCCAACCGGCTGGTGCGCGCCGACTTCGAGAAGCTGGCGGGAAAGATCGAAGCCGGGTTGCGCAAAGCCCGGCCCGAGGCCTTGCTGCTGGCGATGCACGGCGCGCAGACCGCCGAGGGCGAAGACGATGTGGAGGGCGAGATCCTGCGGCGCGCGCGGGCGGTGTTAGGGCCGGACGTGCCGATCGTGCTGACGCTGGATCTGCACGCGAACATCACGCGGCGGATGGTGGAGACGGCAAACGCCATCGTCGGGTATCACACGTATCCGCACGTGGACATGTTCGAGATCGGGCAGAAGGCGGCGCGGTTGCTGCTGCGGATGCTGCAAGGCAAGGTGAAGCCGACCATGGCGCTGTGCAAGCTGCCGCTGATTCTGCCGGCGGAGACTTCTCAGACGCATCGGGGGCCGATGCACAAGATGATTCGGGCGGCGCAGTCGCTCGAGGCGAAGGGCGAAGCCGAGGCAGTGTCGATCTTTCCGGTGCAGCCGTGGATGGACATCGAGGAGATGGGCAGCGCCGTGGTGGTGGTCACCAACGGCGATGCGAAGCGGGCGCAGCAGACGGCCGATCGGCTGGGCCAGCGTCTGTGGGAGACGCGCCAGGAGTACGCGGTGCGGTTGGCGCCGGTGGAGGAAGCGATTGCGGCGGCGATTGCGGCGCCGGAAGGGCCGGTGGTGCTGGCGGAGTCTTCGGACAGCACGGGGTCCGGGTCGCCGGGCGATAGCACGGGGGTGCTGAAGCATCTGGTGAAGGCGCCTCTGGACGGGCCGGCGGCCATCTTTCTGGTGGATCCGGCTTCGGTGAGCGCGGCGATCGCGGCAGGGATCGGCGCGAAGGTAACGCTGAAGGTGGGCGGGGCGTTCGACACGAAGCACTCGAAGCCGGTGAAGGTGACCGGCGTGGTGAAGCTGATTTCGGACGGGCGGTGGATTGCGCGGGCGCGGGGCTACAACACCGGGATCGAGACGTGCATGGGCCGGTCCGTGGTGCTGGAGGTAGGGCGCGTCCTCCTGCTGATGGCGGAGCGTGCGGCGATGACCGTGGATCCGGAGCTCTTCCGCAGCCATGGGATTGAGCCGCAGTATTGCAAGATCGTGGTGGTGAAGTCGCCGAACGGGTTCCGGGCGGCGTACGAGCCGATCGCCAAGCAGATCTTCGTGGTGGATACGCCGGGGGTGAGCACGGCGAACCTGACGCGGCTGCCGTTTGCGCGAATTCCCCGCCCCATTTATCCCTTGGACTTGGAGACGACTTTCCGCCGCTGAGCGGGACGGGCCGGCTTGGGCGCGGCTCGTTCGGCGCAGGCGGGGATGGTGACCCATTTGCGCGGATTGACGGCGACGCCGCCGACGAAGAGTCCCCAGTGCAGATGGGGACCGGTGGCGAAACCGGTGCTGCCGACGTAGCCAACGACGTCGCCAGCTTTCACCGTAGCGCCTTCAGTGGCGGCGATCTTCGACAGATGCAGATACATGGAAGTGAAGCCCTGGCCATGGTCGATGCCGACGGTGCCGCCGGTGTAGTTCCACTGATGGGCGAGGCGGACGACGCCGGCCGCGGTGGCTTTGACGGGCGTACCCATGGGCGAGCGAAGGTCGAGGCCGCGATGGAAGTTGCCGCTGGGCTTGCCATGGTAGTAACGCTGCACGCCGTAGGGTGAGTTCATGCACTGGGGCGTGGGCTGCTGAAGAGGCTCGGCCCAAAGACGCGCGTCGCTGACATTGTTCAGAAAGGCCTGGATGCTTTCGGTTTCCCCGGGCGCGGGCTTGAGCGAACTCATGGTCTTGGTGGGCGCGATGTTCTGGATGGGGAACCTGGCGTCGCGCACGTCGACGGTTTGGGTGAGGATCACCTTGCCCTTGGCGTCGGTGATGGTCAGCGGATGGGGACCCGGAGGCAGGATGGCCGGGACGGGCACCAGGCCGTCGGCAAACAGGCGCAGCTTTTTCTCGGCAAAAGTGACGTAGGTTTCACCGGAAGGTTGGCCGGCAATCCGCAAAGTATCGCCCTGTTCGGCGGTGGCAGGGACGCGGAAGGAAGGTTCGGCAGCCAGGGCAAGCAGGATCGGGAGAAACACCCTTGAGTTTGCCATAATCATGGCGATGCTTCCTTTACTGTTGATCCTCGCCGCTGACGACTCGTTGCTGGAGGGCTTCCGCAAGACCACCGTGGCGAGCGTCGCCGACGCCGTGGACCAGATCACCGGCCAGCGGGGCTATCTTTCGCACGACATGCGTCCGCGCATCATCGGGCCCAATATTCCGGACCGTTTCGTGGGCCGCGCGACGACGGCTCTGCTGCGCGCAACCACCAAGGAGAAGGCTTCCGCACAGTTGAGCGCGAAGCATTCGGTGGAGATGATCGACAATGCGCAGCCAGGTTCGGTGGGGATCATCGTGGTGGAAGGCACGCTCGACGTCGCCGGGATGGGCGGCCTGATGGCCACCGCGGCGAGTGCGCGCGGTATGGCGGGGGTGATCATCGACGGCGGGTTGCGCGATCTACCGGAGATTCGCGCGCTGGGCTTGCCGGTGTTCTCGCGCAGCGTGGTGCCTTCGTCGAGCGTGAGCCGGTGGGCGAGCGTCGGCCGCGACATGCCCGTGAATTGCGCGGGCGTGATCATCAAGCCGGGCGACATCATTGTGGCGGGCGAGGACGGCGTGGTGCGCGTCCCCGCCGCGCGGGCCGAAGAGGTGCTGAAGCGAGCCCAGGAGATCGATGTCCGCGAGGGCAGCATGGTGCCGGACATCAAGAAGAACAAGTCCTTGGGCAAGACCGTGGAGCAGTACAAGCGGATTTAAGGCAGCGAGTCAGCCACGCGAATGCTGAGGTCACGCTGGGGTGAACTGACGGCGTAGAGGCGCTGGTGACTGGAAGTGATCACGGTGACCTTTTGCCCGCGACCATTGTCATCGGACTCGTGGATGACGATGGCCGGGCCTTGATGAAGGCGGATCTCTTCGAGGGTGGCCAATTCGTCGGCCGGGATTTCGATGAGCCAGCCGGGGTGCGCGGCAAACTTTTCTCCCCACTGCCGGGCGCCGCGTGCGTCGACGCCAAGAGTTTGCAGGGCCACCGCCGCGAAGTCGGCGAGCGGGAAGCCGGGCGGGAAGCTGAGGCTCATGCTGGTCTGCAGCACCTCAACGTTACCCGGGTAATTCGCGCCCACCATCGGAGCGATTTCGGTGCGCAGTTCGACGCCGTCCCAGGCGTCGGGGACAACGACATCGTTGAGGCCGCGTTTGGCGAGCGCCTCACGGAGAGGGCCGATGTGGATGGTCTGCGAGACGGTGACAGGGGCGATGAGCACGAATTCCGGGGTGCCGGGGAGGATGCTGGCTGGCGGCAACTGCGGCCGGAAGCCGGCCTTTTCCTCGGCTTCGGCGAAGTTCTTGACGACGCCGACCGGGCCATGCAGCCGCACATGGGACTCGATGGGCAGGTCCGAGAGGTCGAGCCGTAAGACTTCGACCCGCCCGAGGACGATGCGCTGCCAAAGGTCCTGAGCGACGGCGCGGGTCTGCGGCAAAGCCACGGCGAGCGCGAGGACGGCGGCGGCGGTGGCGGCCGCCAGGGCGGGCCGGCGGCCGGGGGGTGAGGCCAAGCGCGCGGCGAGGCGTTGCCGGCCGCGTGCGGGATTGGGCGTCCAGGCTGGTTCGAGCCACGCCAGTTGTTCGAGAGTGAAGCGGTCTTCAGGCAGGGGTGCCATATCGTGATTGATACTCCTTCCGGAACGCATCCTGAGCACGGCTGAGCAGACTTCCCACGGAATTGGGATGCAACTGGAGAGCGGTGGCGATTTCGCGG
>JBGAHE010000090.1:0-30684 GCA_044226365.1 Bryobacteraceae bacterium | reverse complement strand
CCCTCCCCGACCTCGACGAACCCCCTTCGGCCGACCCGCAACCCGCCCCGGCGGGGAACCCGTCGTCCAAACCGGGAAACTCCGGCTCCCACGGCCCCGCGTCCACCCACGACCCACGAAACGAGCCGAAAAGCCCGGCCGCGGCCACCAAAGCTCCGCCCACCAATCCGCCCAAGCCTCCGCGCGCCGCGTAAACGTCGATGAGCCTCTTCAAGCCCAACGGCATAGGCCATGTCCCGCAAAGGGAAACAACGAAGGAGCACCAGACAGCGGAGACTTCGCGGCAGCTCGCATCCATATCGCGCGGGCCTCTCATGACGAGCGGCGCACCTGGGTCCTGAAACGGGAGAATCGGCCGATGGGATTCCGCTGGTGCTGGTCGAAATCAGCGAGAGGCTGTTCGGAAGGGATGCCGTGTGCGCCAGATCGAGGCCGCGATTTCAACGGCGAAGGCACGAGGATGAGGAGCGCCGGGGCGGCAGCGATCGCCAGGGCGACGCGGAGGGCAAGCCGGTGCAAGCCGATCGCGGCCAGCGCCCACCACACCAGCGCCGCGATTAACGAGGCCAGGAGCGAGAGGACAGGGGCGAACCAGCACAGATCGTGAAACCGGCGCTTTCGCTCGCGGGGATCGAAATGGTCCCACTCAAGCATGCCGGACAGCCAGGCCTGACCGCAGCGGCAGCGATAGCGCTGAGGGCCTACGGGCTGCCAGCAATGGGCACGCGGACGATGCAGGTGACGGGTGATATCGCGTCCGCAATAATCGCAGAAGTAGACGTCGGCTCGTTCGGGAAACTGGCTCGCCGGCCGGCGCAAGCGGGTTCGAACGGTCGGGAACAGAGCTTGCATGAGGGTGAGCGCTCAGCGCCCGGGAATTTTGCCGACAAGGCGCATGAAGTTTCAGAATATCCCCGCTGGCACGCGATGGGCGTCCGGCAGTCGGCCTGCCGCGCAGCACGACTGGTCAGCCAAAATTACTTCGCCTGGCTGATGAGTTCGCGGTAGGCGCCGTAGCCTTCGGCTTCGAGTTCGGCGAGCGGGATGAAGCGCAGGGAGGCGGAGTTGATGCAGTAGCGGAGGCCGCCGCGATCGCGGGGGCCGTCGGGGAAGACGTGGCCGAGGTGGCTGTCGCCGTGTTGGGAACGTACCTCGGTACGGACCATGCCGTGCGTGAGGTCGCGGTTCTCGACGATGTGGGCGGGGTCAATGGGCTTCGAGAAACTGGGCCAGCCGCAGCCGGAGTCGAACTTGTCAGCGGAGGTGAAGAGGGGTTCGCCGGAGACGATGTCGACGTAAAGGCCAGGCTCGTGATGGTCCCAGAAGTCGTTGGCGAAGGGGCGTTCGGTGCCGTTCTGCTGGGTGACGCGATACTGTTCGGGGTTGAGGCGGGCGAGGGCTGCGGGGGACTTCGAATAGGGCGGCGGCATGGCTCCAGTGTAGCGGCCGCCGCCCGGGGAGGAGGTTAAAAGCTCAGGCGAAGCGAGAGCTGGATGACGCGCGGGGTGCGGGTGGAGATCACCTGACCGAAGCGCGTATTGGTCTGATTGCCCGCCGGGTCGAAGCGAGCAGTGGTGTCGACGTCGGCGAACTGGGTGTGGTTGAAGGCGTTGTACATCTCGCAGCGGAACTGGAAGGCGCCGCGGTCTTTGAAAAACGGGAGGTTCTTGAAGAGCGAGATGTCCCAGTTGCTGACGCCGGGCAGGCGGAAGAGCGTGCGGCCGGCGTTGCCGAAGGTGCCACGGGCGGGGCGGGCAAAGGCGGCGGTGTTGAACCAACGGTCGAAGGTGCGATCCCCACGGGAGAGCGGCGCGCTGCCGATGACGTTGACGCGGGCACCGTCGCCGCCGCCGGTGAGGTCGACGGCGTCGGTGGTGGTGAGGTTGACGGTGGCGGGCTGGCCGCTGACGAAGCTGGTGATGCCGGCGATTTGCCAGTTATCGAGCGCGGCGCGGACGGCGCGGCGATCCCAGAGGCGGCTGGCGCGGGGGAGGTCGATGATGTAGTTGGTGATAAAGACGTGCGTCTGGTCCGTGCCGGCGAGGCCGTAGTTCCAGACACTGGCCGGGCGGTAAGTAGCCACCAGGCTCTGGTCGTTGTCGCCATAGTTCATCGACTTCGAGTAAGTGTAGGAGACACCGAACTGGAAGCCTTTGGCATAACGGCGATTGAGGGCCACCTGCAAGCCGTTGTAGTTACTGGTGCCGGCATTCTCGTAGTAACGGACCGAGCTGAGGCCCGGATAGGGGCGCAGGAAGTTATCCGGCAGCGGCACGCTGGGGTTGGCCGGGTTGACGTTCTGCGGCAGGAAGCGGGTGCCGTAGGGGAGTAAGTTGAGGTCGCGGATCCACATCAGGTGGCGCGCGGTGTTGCCGGAGTAACCGACGTCGAGCACGGTCTGGAAGCCGATGTCCTTTTGAATGCCGAGGCTGTAGTTGTACAGGCTGGGCGTTTGGGCATCCTTTTCGAAGCCGTAGATGGTGCCGGAGGGGAACAGCACGTTGCTGGTGTTGGTGAGGGTGCCCATGGTGCCGTAATACTGCGTGGGATTGAACTGACGGGGAGGGTTGAATTTGGAGGCGACCACGGGCGGTCCGCCGACGGAGCGCGTGTTGTGGAAGACGCCGAAACCGCCGCGGATGGCCGTCTTGCCGTTGCCGAAGACGTCGTAAGCGAAGCCGAAGCGCGGCTCGTACTGAATGGGCTGCTGGGTCTTGAAGCCGGCGGGATAGGTGGTATCGGTCCCCAGCACCATGCCGTTGATGGGGTTGCCGCTGTTGGGCACATAGGCCCCGACCAGGACGGCGGGAACGATTTCACCCGTCAGCGGATTTACGCCGGCCGAACGGCCATTGGCATCGAGCGCGGGCCGGAACAAGGTGGGAGCGGCCGCAGCGCTGTAACGCTCGAGGCTGAAGGCGGCGCTGGTACCGTTTTTCTGCATCCAGGGCGTGTAGTAGACGAAACGCATGCCGAGTTCGAACGTGAGCTTGCGCGAGACTTTCCAGGAGTCCTGCGCGAACCATTCGATGGTGGTCTGGCGGCCGTTGTAGCCGGGGCGCGAGGTGGACTCGACGTACGAGGTGTAATTGCCGAGAACGCCGTTCGCGTAGGCATAGTTGGCGTCGAGCGGATTGTTCACGTCGCGGGCGAAGGAGAAGTTGCCGGCGAAGGTGCCGTCTTCGCCTTCGTACTCGCGGCCGCGATCGGCGAAGATGCCGAACTTGAAGGTGTGTTTGGCGAGGATCCAACTGAAGGTGTCGCTGAAGTTGAAGGTGGTGTCGGCGCCGCGCATCGGCAGGCGGCCGTCCCAGGAGATCGCCGCGGCCGAGGGCACGCCGCCATAGCTGGCCATGGGGATGAGATTGAAGGGGTTGTTCTGCGGATAGAACTGCGGCAGAGTGATGCCGCGGGCCGTGCGGCTGAGGCCATCAAGATCGGCCTGGCGCAGCGCGGGAGCCGCTTCCTTGCTGTGACGGGCGCCCGCCATGAACTCGTTCACCATGGTGGCGCTGATGGTGCGGACGTAGTTGACGACGAGGCCCTGGTCCTTGAAGAGATAACGGGTGGCGAGCAGATCCCAGGCGCCGGTGGCGCCGGCGGGAGCGCCGTAGCCCTGATTGTCGGCGCGCCAGAGGGAGATACGCGCGGAGAAGCGGTCGCGATCGGTGGGGGCGTAGTCACCGCGAACCATGTGCTGGCGCTTCGGGATGTCCCAGCTTTGCAGGAAGTTGTAGTTGTAATTGCCGCGCGTGATGGCGCGGTTGGTGGCATTGGGGAGGGGGAAGACGTTGAGCAGCGCCTGACCATTCTTATCGAGGCGGTTGGCGGGGACGCGATTGCCGGGGAAGGCGGCGCCGGTGAGCGGATCTCGAATGACGATCACCTGGCCGTTGAGGTCGAGGGTTTGGGAGAAGTCGCCCTGACGTTCGAGCGCCGTGGGGACGGTCACCTGGCTCAGCGGGCGAGGACTCTTGGTGCCCAGGTTCTCGAAGGAATAGAAGAAGAAAAGCTTCTCGCGATTCTTGTTGAAGACGCCGGGAATGGTGGCGGGGCCACCGACGGTGAAGCCGAAGGTGTCGTGCCGGTAGATGGGGCGCGCAACGCCGTTGCGGTTATTGAAGAAGTCGTTGGCGTTGAGCTTTTCGTGGCGCTTGAAGTAGTAGGCACTGCCGTGGAAGTCGCGCGTGCCGGACTTGGTGACGACGTTGATGAAAGCGCCGCCATTCCGGCCGTGCTCGGCCTGGTAGTTGTTGAGCAGAACTTTCACTTCGGCGATGGCATCCATGCTGATGGAACTGCTGGCGGTGTCCGGATTGCCGAGGTCGTTGCCGGCCATGCCGTCGACGTTGAAGGTGGCCCATTCGCGGCGGCCGCCTTGGACCATGGGCAATTGCGTGCCCAGGTTGTTGCCGACCGATTCAGAGTCCGCCGAGTAAGCGACGCCGGGCAAAAGGCGCATGAGCGACATCACGTCGCGGCCGCGGGTCATGATCTTGTTGATCTGATTCGAGGTGAGCTGGGCAGAGCGTTCCGAGCTTTGGGTCTGCACCGGGGTGGCCTCGGCCTCCACGACCACGCGTTCGGACACGGCGCCGACCGTGAGGACGAGGTCACCGAGGGCCAGCTTTTCGTTGGCGCTCAGCATCGTGTTGCGGCGTTCGAAAGTCTGGAAGCCTTCTTTGGCGACGGTAACGACGTACTCACCGGCCTGCAAGGAGGGGAATTGGAACTCGCCCAGGTCATTGGTGGTGAGGCGGTTGCCGGCGCCGGTTTGCACCAGACGCACTGTGATTTCGGCGCCCACGATGGGGGCACCGGAGGAATCGGCGACGCGGCCGGAGAGAGAACCCGAAACAAGCTGGGCCGACGCGAGGCCGGCGCAGGTGACCAGAAGCCCGAAAAGGGCAGCGCACCTCGGAAGTGACGAAGAAATGAACATGAAATGCCTCCCGTGCATTTCATCGATCGTATCCGCGTCGTATCCAGATGTCAATACAAATAGCTTATTCTGTATACGATCTATTGAGGGGTAAAGAAGGTCTCCGCAGCCGTCCGCGCCAGGAGCCAGGCCTGGTCCGAGGGGGTGAGGAAGGGCAGACCGCCGCGGATGAGATTGATGGAATCGGCGTAGCGATGGCCGTCTTCCACCTGGAAGGGACAGTCGCTGGCCCACATCAGGCGTTGGGGTCCATAGGCGTCGTAAACGCGGCGAATGAGCGGCGCCAGATCCGTATACGGAGCCTCCTTCTGGCCGAGGGCGTAGAAGGCGGAAACCTTGACGCGGACATGCTGGTGCCGCGCCAGGCCGCAGAGGAGTTTGACGTCCGCGTCGCGAATCTGGCCGTCGACTCCGATGCGGGCCAAGTGGTCGATGACGACCGGCGTTTCCGGGTGGCGGGTACACATGCGATCCAGCGAGGGAAGGGCGTCCGGGCCCACTAAACAGCACATGGCCAGGCGATCGGCCGCACCGGCGCGCCACATTTTCTCCATCGGTTCGTTGTCAAGCCAGGCGACGGGAAACGGGCCGGGGACGATGCGGAAGCCACGGACGCCGCGGCGGGCGAGGTCGCGCATGGCGCGATCGGGCGCGGGCCCGGCCTGGTCGACAAGGCCAACGCCGGCGAAGACGCCGGGGTGCCGCGCCATGCAATCGAGCATGTAGCGGTTATCGAAGCGGTAGAAGCTCATTTGTATGAGGACGACGCGATTGACGCCGGCGGGGCGGGAGTGGCGGAAGAGGTCTTCCGGAGTGAAATGGGCAGGCGGGTAGTCGCGTTCTTTGGGAGCCCGCGGGTAACGGGTGCGATCGTCGGTCCAGACGTGAACGTGGGAGTCGATTGCAGTGGGCATGACCTTCGTGCCATTATACTCGCTGTATGCAGTTCGGCGGCAGCAAGGCGATTTTAGTGCTCCTGGTGCTGTCAGTGGCGATCAATTACCTGGATCGCGGCGCGCTTTCTGTATCGGCGCCCCGCATCAAGACCGAGCTGGGCTTGAGTACGCAGGAGATGGGGCTGCTGTTCTCGGCTTTCTTCTGGACGTATTCGCTGTGCCAGATCGCCGCGGGCTGGCTGGTGGACCGTTACCGCGTCAAGTGGATCTATGCCGGAGGCTTTCTGGTGTGGTCGCTGGCGACCGCCGCCACGGGCATGGTGGGCTCGCTGGGGTCGTTGTTTGCCGCGCGGCTGGTGCTGGGCATGGGCGAGAGTGTCGCTTATCCGGCAGTCTCGAAGATCCTGGCGCGGGCGTTTCCGGAAGCGCAGCGCGGACTGGCGAATGCCTTGGTGGACGCCGGGGGCAAGCTGGGGCCGGGCCTGAGTACGCTGTTGGGCGGCTTGGCCCTCGGTACGCTGGGCTGGCGTGGGCTGTTCGTCGTCACCGGCCTGGGCAGCTTGCTGTGGCTGGTGCCATGGATTTGGCTCGCGCGCTTCGAAGAGCGAGCCGAGGTTCGCGAAGAGGCGGGACCGGGCTGGGGGGAACTGATGAGCCGGCGTCCGGTGTGGGGAACGTCGCTCGGGATGTTCGCGCTCGGTTACGTGCTCTATTTTCTGCTGACGTGGCTGCCGAGTTATCTGATTCATGAGCGAAAGTTTTCGGAGGGCAGCATGGCGGTACTGGGGTCGCTACCGTTCTGGGGCATGGCCGGAGCGTCGGTGCTCGCGGGCTGGTCTTCGGACTGGTGGATCCGGCGCGGCGGGGCGGTGAGCCGGGTGCGGAAGTCGTATGCGGCAGCGGGACTGGTGCTGTGCGGGCTGGTGATTCTGCCGGCGCCCGCGGTGGCCGATGCCTCTTTGTCCGTCGCATTGATCACAGCGGCGTGCGTTTGCCTGGGCGGCTTCTCGGCAAACGTTTGGGCGATCACGCAGACGCTGGCGGGTCCGGTGGCAGCAGGGCGGTGGACGGGCTTGCAGAATTGCATTGGGAATCTGGGCGGTGTGGTGGCGCCGCTGGTGACGGGATGGATCGTCTCCACGACGGGTTCGTTTCAGCTCGCGTTTTGGACGGCCACGGCGGTGCTCTTAGCGGGCGCGACGGCTTACGTGACGTTGGTGGGTCCGGTGACGCCGGTGGCGTGGAGGAGTTCAGGCAGAATCACGGTATGAAGATCGACAGCGAAGCATTGTTGACGACCCTCGCCGAGTTGGTGGCGATTCCGAGCATTAACCCCGCGTATCCCGGCGGCGTGCCGGAAGAAGCGGTGGCGGTGTATGTGGAGCGTTTCTTTGCGGAGCGCGGCATCGAGACCTTTCGTCAGACGGCGCTACCGGGGCGCGACAACGTGATCGCGCGGCTGCCGGGGCGCGAGGCGAACCGGCGGGTGATTCTGGAAGCGCACATGGATACGGTGTCGGTGGACGGGATGACGATTCCGCCCTTCACGCCGACACGCGAAGGCGACCGTCTTTACGGGCGCGGCTCCTGCGATACGAAGGCGGGCCTGGCCGGCATGATGCACGCCGTGGCGGCGATCGCCGCGAGCGGGCAAACGCCGCGCGCGGAGGTCTGGCTGGCCGCCGTGGTGGATGAGGAAGCGACGTTCTACGGCGTGAATCGACTTTGCGAAGGTCTGTGGGCGCAGGCGGCCATCGTGGCCGAGCCGACCGAGATGAGGCTGATCTCCGCGTCAAAGGGCGTGCTGCGCGGCAAACTGCGCACGCACGGCCGCGCGGCCCATAGCGCCAAGCCTCATTTGGGCATCAACGCGATCGAGCACATGGCGCACGCCATCCGTGTGCTGGCCGAAGAGAATCAGCGGACGATGGCGGCGCGCGTGCATCCGCTGCTGGGACCGGCGACGTTGAACGTGGGCACGATTCGGGGTGGCGAGCAGGTGAACTTCGTGCCGGACCGTTGCGAGATCGCGCTCGACCGTCGTTTGTTGACCGGCGAGGATCCCGCCGACGTGTGGCAAGGCTATGCCGCGCTGCTCGAGCCGTTGCGCGCGCAGATTCCGGGCTTCGACTTCACGCTTGAGCCTCCCGCGATTGCCGATGCAGCGCTCGAGACGGCGGTGGAGTCCGAAGCGGTGCAGGTGGCGCAGAGCGTCCTGCGCGGATTGGGCTACGATGCCACGCCGGCGGGCGTGCCGTTTGGCAGCGATGCCAGCAAGCTCTCGCGACAGGGTGTGCCCAGCCTGATCTTCGGGCCGGGCAGCATTGACCGGGCCCACGCGGCCATTGAGTACGTCGAGTGCAGTCAGGTGGCGCAGGCCGCCGAATTTTATCGTCAGTTCCTGGAGCAGTTTTGAGTCAAGCGATGTTCCCCGTACCGAACAAGAGTCAGTTTCCGAGCACCCGGGAGGTGGCCTATCTGGATACGGCCGCGGAGGGCATTCCACCGCTGCTGGCAGCCGCCGGGCTGCAGGAGTACTGGAAGCAGAAGGTGAGCGGCTCGCCCGGGCGCGTGCGGCATTACGAGATCCAACGGCTGGCGGAAACGTCGGCGGCGGGGCTGCTGGGCGCGGAGCCGGAGAACGTGGTGCTGTTAGCCAACGCCTCCGAAGCTCTCAATCTGCTGGCGAATGCGATTGATTGGAAGCCGGGCGACGAGGTACTGATCAGCGACCTGGAGTTTCCGTCGAATGTGCTGGTGTGGCTGAGGCTGCGCCGCCTGGGCGTGCGGCTGGTGGTGATTCCGACGCGCGAAGGCGCCATGCATTTGGAGGATTGGACGGCGCATCTTTCCGAACGCACCCGGGTGGTGTCGGTGAGCCAGGTGAGCTATAAGACCGGCACGCAGCTTCCGTATCTCGAAGGTCTGGCCGAGGCTGCGCACCAGGTGGGCGCGCTGTTTTGCGTGGATGCGACGCAGGCCCTGGGCCGCGTACCGGTGTCGATTCGCGGCGTGGATTACCTGGTGGCGTCGAGCTACAAATGGCTGCTCTGCACGCACGGCCTGGCGGTGGTGTACATCGCCTCGTCGCTGCGGGAACGCATGGAACCGAGCACGGTGGGCTGGTATTCGGTGGACGCCGTGTTCCATCCACAGCGTTTTGAGACTTACACGGCGAAGAGCGGCGCGGGGCAACTGCAGGCCGGCATGCCGAACTTCCCCGCCCTGTACGCCATGCGGGCAAGTATCGACCTGCTGACGTCGGTGGGCGTGGAGACGCTGGACCGGGCCCTACGGCCGATCGTGCGCCATCTGCGCGATGGACTGGCAGAGCAAGGCTACCCGCTACTGACGCCGCCCGATCCGTGCTTTGCCTCCGGCATCGTGTCGTTCTCCTGCGACGAGCCGGAGCGCGTGTGCCGCGAGTTGGCGGAGCAGGACGTGATCGTCTGGGGCGGCGACGGCCGGATCCGCGTCTCAGTGCATCTCTATAATGACCTCGACGATGTGGAGCGTTGCCTGACGGCGTTGAAGAAAGTTGAACTGCCGGCCATGCACGGCCAGAATAGGAAGGCATGGTTGCAAACAAAGTGAGTTCCGAGCGGGAAGGCGAGGTCGACCGAGTCTACCGCTTGCTCAAGGCCTGGATTCTGGAGGCGCGGCTCCGGCCCGGTGACTTTCTCTCCGAGGTGGACCTCGCGCGACAGTGCGAGACGTCGCGCACGCCGGTGCGCGAAGCCTGCAACCTGCTCTCTCAGGAAAAATGGATTCAGCGGATCCGGCACAAAGGCTATGTGATTCCGCCGATCTCGATTCGCGAAATCATCGAAGTCTACGAGTACCGCAAGCTGTTGGAATGCTTCTGCGCCGAGCGCGCCGCGGCTACGGCGACGCCCGATGAAGTGAAAGCGCTGCGGGACATCATGGCCATTGAAGACCGCCTCGACCTCGACATGAGCGAGTTCCTGAAGGCGAACCAGGACTTCCATCTGCAACTGGGAGAGATCGCGCGCAACCAGCGCATCTATGACCAACTGGTGCTGACGCTGGAGTACGTGCACCGCCTGGACATTCTCTCCACGCAGCGCGACAACCGGCCTGTGCCGCATCGCGACATCGTGCGGGCGATTGAAGCGCGCAACGTCGCCGAGGCGAGCCGGGCCATGGCCGAGCACATCAGCGTGTCGCGCGACCGCATGCTGCGGCTGTTCGGGACTTAGGCGAGGATCTTCGTCGCCACATTGCCGGCGACGTCGGTGAGGCGGAACGGACGCCCGCCATAAAGGAACGTCAGGCCGTCGTGACGGAGGCCCAGCAGGTGCAGCATGGTGGCATGCAGGTCATGGATATGCATGCGGTCTTCCACGGAGTAGTAACCGAACTCATCGGTGGCGCCGTAGACAAAGCCCTTCTTGACGCCCGCGCCGGCCATCCAGATTGAATAGCCATAGGGGTTATGATCGCGGCCATCGCCGGCTTCGGCAATCGGCGTGCGGCCGAACTCGCCGCCCCAGATGACGAGCGTATCGTCGAGCAGGCCATGCGCTTTGAGGTCGGTGAGCAGCGCAGCGATCGGCTGGTCCACTTGGAGCGCAGTCCGAGTGTGAAGGCGGATGAGTTCGCTGTGCGCGTCCCAGCCGACTTCGTTGCCGGGGCCGTATTCGTGATTGATCTGGATGAAGCGCACGTTGCGCTGCGCCAGGCGCCGGGCCATCAGGCATTGCCAGCCGAAGTCCTTGGTTTCCGGCTGGTCGAGCCCGTAGAGGGCACGCGTCGCCGGCGACTCCTTCGAGATATCGAAGGCTTCGGGCGCTTCGGTCTGCATGCGGAAGGCGAGTTCGAAGCTTTGGATGCGGGCTTCCAGCTCCGGGTTGTGCTCGTAGCGGGCGGCGCTGGCGCGGTTCATCTTCTGGATCATGTCCAGTTCGTAGCGCTGCTGTTCGGGGGAGAGGCCGGAGTTCTTGAGATGCTCGATCGGCTCGGCGACCAGGTTCTCGATCGGCATGCCCCCCAGGCCCACCGCCGTTCCTTGATAAGCCGCCGGCAGGAAGCCGGAGCTCCACTTCTTGGCGCCGCCGTGAGAAAGGCCAGGCTTGAGCGTGATGTAAGCCGGCAGGTTCTGATTCTCGGTGCCCAGGCCGTAAATTACCCAGGAGCCCATGCTCGGGCGGGTGAAGGTATTCGAGCCGGTGTGCAACTGGAGCGTGGCGCCGCCATGCGCTACGCTATCGCCGACCATGGAACGAATGACGCACAGATCGTCGGCATGACGCGCGACGTGCGGAAACAGCTCGCTGATCTCGAGGCCGCTTTGGCCGTGATGCTTGAACTGCCAGGGCGACTTGAGCAAATTGCCGACGCTGCCTTCGGCGAAGGTGAGCGGCCGTTTGTAGGGCAGGGGCTTGCCATGGTCCTGGGTCAAGCGGGGCTTGGGGTCGAAGGTGTCCATGTGCGACGGTCCGCCGTGCATGAACAGGAAGATGACGCGCTTGGCTTTGGCCGCGAAATGCGGCTGCTTGGGCGCCAGCGGACTGCCGCTCGTCTCAGCCGCCAGCAGCGAAGAGAGTCCGAGAGCACCGAAGCCGCAAGCGGCGCGGCGGAGGAGATAACGACGGGAAGGGGGTAACCGGTGCATGCGTTCCTCCATGGCTTAGTGGACGTAGATGAAGTCGTTCGAAGCGATCAGCGTGCGGCAGAGACTGCTCCAGGCGAGCAGATCGCCCTCAGCGCCGGCCGGACGGTTCGGAAAGCGGGCCAGATATTGGCGCGCGGCGGCCACTTCGTCCGTTTGCGGAGTGCGGCCGATCACTTGCGTCCACGCGCGGCCGATGCGAGCTTCCTCTGAGGTTTCCTTAGCCAGCAGTTGCGTGGCCAGCGTGCGGGAGCGGTCCGCGACGAACTTGCTGTTCATCATGTAGAGGGCTTGCGGCGCGACGTTGGTCTGTTCGCGAACTTCGGTACTGGTGGTGGCGTCGCCGAAGTCATAGAGCGTGAGCAAGGTGGCCAGGTTCGAGCGGCGCAGCGGGAGGTAGACCGTGCGGCGGCGGCTGTTATCGGGGTGCAGACTCTTGCGGCCGTCGCTGAACTCGTTGTCGGTCCCTTCGCCGGCCTGCAGCGAGCCACCCATGGTGAAGTCGAGCGTACCGTCCAGCAGCAGGAGCGAGTCACGAATCTCTTCGATGGTCTTGCGGCGCATCGGGAAGCGCGAGAGCAGCCGGTTGTCGGGGTCCCTCTCGTTCTTCAGGTCAGAGGAGAAGTCGCTCATCTGGTAAGCGCTCGAGAGCATCAGCAACCGGTGCAGGTGCTTCATGGAGCCGCCGTGAGCGAGGAACTCGGTGGACAGCCATTCCAGCAGTTCCGGATGGGTGGGGCGCTCGCCGGTGATACCGAAGTTATTCGAGGTGCGTACCAGGCCCTGGCCGAAGTGACCTTGCCAAAGTCGATTCACCATCACGCGGGCAGGCAACGGGTTCTTCGGGTCGGCGAGCCACTCGGCGAGTTCACGGCGGCCGCTGCCCTGAGCGATGGGCGTCTGCTGTTCGCCAGCCAGAATTGCCGGGAAACGCTTGGGGACGATCTCGCCTTTCGCATCCGGGTTGCCGCGTAGAAAGACGGGTTGCTCGATGGGCTTGTCTTCACTGACGCCGCAGGCGAAAGGCGGCTCCGCAGGAGCGGCGGCTTCAATCGCCTTGAGCTCCGCCTTGAGCGCGGCGATCTTCTTGAGCGACTCGGCGGTGTAGCGCTTCTCCGGTTCTTTTTCGGGGAGAGTCAGCGGGCCTTTGCCGGAGCCGATTTCGGTAAACAGGCGATTGTCGCCGGCCAGGAATTTGGGCGCCGGCGGCGGCTCCTGGCCCGCGGCTTTGGCGGCGGCGGAAGCGGCTTTCCAATCGTCGTTCGCCTTCTGGCGGCGCGCGACTTCGGCGATGAAGTCCGCCTGCACGCGAGCGGCAACTTCGGCCTGGGCCGCGGCGCTCGGCGCGTTGTACCAGGGTTCGAGATGGGCTCGGCGTTCCTTGGTCGGCTTCAGATACTTCGCCCAGCGTTCGAGGACTTCGGCATCGAGCTGCTGTGCGGCGGCAACGGCCGCGGCGTCTTCGTTCTGCTCATAGACCCGGCGAGCCGCCAGCATGTAGACGGCAATGTGGGGAGCGAAGGCGTCGCGCAGGCGGCGGCCCTCACCGGCCACCACGGCATCGATCTCTTTCTTCTTGTCCGCCACTTTCTTCTGATGAGCCGTCCACTCGGCGGCTTGCGCCTGGCCGACCAGAGGCACGTAGTAGAGCTTCGAGACGGTGCCTTCAATCTGCTCGAGCTGACGCGTACTGGCGAAGATGGAGGCGAGCGAGTAGTAGTCCTTCGTGCTGACCGGATCGAACTTGTGATCGTGGCAGCGGGCGCAGGCGATGGTGAGGCCCAGGAAGGCTTTGCTGGTGACATCGATCTGTTCGTCGACGATGTCGTAGAACATTTTTACCTTGTCTTGTTCCGCCACCAGCTTGGGGCCCAGCGCCAGAAAACCGGTAGCCACAATGCCGCGCGTGTTCACTTCCTGGCCGGGCGGGGGCGGCAGCAGGTCGCCAGCGATCTGTTCGCGGATGAATTGAGCGAAGGGCAAGTCGCGGTTGAAGGCATCGATCACCCAGTCGCGATAGCGCCAGGCGTGGGGATAGCGGTAGTCTTCGTCGGCGCCGGTGGAGTCGGCATAGCGCGCCACGTCCATCCAATGACGGCCCCATTTTTCGCCGTAGCGCGGCGAGGCGAGGTACTGATCCACGACTTTGGCAAAGGCGTTGGGTGAGTTGTCGGCGAGAAAGGCGCGCGTCTCTTCGGGGGAAGGCGGCAGACCGGTGAGGTCGTAAGCGGCGCGGCGCAGCAGGGTGAGCTTGTCGGCGGCGTGCGCAGGCGCCAGCCCTTTGGCTTCGAGCGCAGCCAGCAGGAAACGATCCACCGGCGTGCGAACCCAGGCTTCGTTCTTCACCGCCGGCGGCGTCACCGCGCGCAACGGTTGGAAGGACCAAAACTCGCGCAAGGCTTTCGAATATTCTTTCTTCTTCGGACCGGCCGCCGCCGCGGCAGCTTCAGCCGGCGTCATGGGCCATTTGGCGCCCAGGCCGACCCATTCGCGCAAGGCGGCGATCTCAGCATCGGGCAGCTTGCCGGTGGGCGGCATCTTGAGGCGTTCCTGATAGCCCACCACCTGGGCCAAGCGGCTGTGGTCCCAGTCGCCTGGGCGGACGATGGGTCCGGTGTCGGCGCCGCGCTGGAACCCGACGGCGCTACTGAGGTCGAGGCCGGCTTTGCCCGCGCGGGCGCCGTGGCAGCCCTGGCAGCGATTGGCGAAGATGGGGCGGATCTTCTTTTCGAAGAACTCGGCTTGCTCGGCCGAGGGCGCCTGCGCGAAGGCAGGAGAGAGAAGCGCGACGAAGGAGAGGGAGAGTCTCAGCATGGCTCGCGTGTCGTATACGAAGTGTATACTATTCAACTTTGCGAGTGCAAGCGCAGTGCGGACCGGGCCGAATCCGCCATCGTCACCAAGGCGGCGCCCATCATGATGGCGTCCTTCAGCACGAGCCGGCCGGGTCCGCTGAGGTAGGGAAAGCCATGGTGCGGACCTCCGAGCGCCGGAACCCACGTCTCCGGAGTGGTGACCAGGAAGGATAACGTGACGAACGACATCAGAAAGACCAGCAGACTCCCCAGCGCGGCCAGTTCCGGACGCCACGGATGGCAGCACAGCAACAGGCCGTAGGCGACGATCACGGCGCCCAACCCGTAGGCGAACTCGTAGGTATGGTTCTGCGTGTGCCAAGCCTGATTGTCCGGCCGCAGTTCGCCCTCGCGGTTCAGGTGGGTCTTGTAGTCCGGCGCAGGGA
This sequence comes from Bryobacteraceae bacterium, assembly GCA_044226365.1. Taxonomy (GTDB): domain Bacteria; phylum Acidobacteriota; class Terriglobia; order Bryobacterales; family Bryobacteraceae; genus JALHNI01. Next base: position 15,973 of record JBGAHE010000090.1, on the reverse strand, counting down.
ACGCATAGAAGAAGCTCATCGTGGGGCTGTTGGCGACGAAAGGGACAATCCCTTCGGCTTCATAGGGAGCGACCTTCAAGCCGCCAATCCACAGCAGAACGACGATCAGGCCGAGGCGGGCGACGGCGATGCCCCAGCGATCGGCGCGGGCGAGGTAAGTGAGCAGGGTGCGCATGTAGCCCAGCATACGGACCACCGTCGCCAAAGGGTATGGACGCAGGTCGCTAAGGCATGGACAGATTTCGCCCGCCGCGGATGGCCGTCTCAAACTCGCGGAAGTAGGTGGGCGAACAGCCGGTAGCGCGTTTGAACAGGCGACTGAAATAGAAGATGTCGGAGAAGCCCAGGTCAGCGGCAATCTGCTTGACGGGCTGGCGCGTGTGCAGCAGTTCCCACTTGGCCTGCCGCAGAAGACGATCGCGGATCAGTTCGGTGAGCGTCTTGTGCAGGTGCGTCTTCACCAGGCGCGCTAGGGCCTTGGGCGAGATGTGCAGCAAGGCCGCGTAGTGTGCCGGCGAATGGTGCGTGCGGAAGTGCAGTTCCAGCAGTCGCTGCAGGTCGGTGAGGATTTCGGGGCGGACTGAAGGCGCCTCCACCGGGCTTAACGACTGCTGCTGCAGCTTGAGCCGCGTGGCGCGCACGAGGAAAATCTTCAGGTAGGCGAGCAGCACTTCGGACTGCGCGAGTCCGCGGTGCCGGAGTTCGTCCCGCATCTGCCCGAGCAACTGGACGAAGTCAGCACCGTGCGCCGCATCGAGCTGGACGCAGGGCACGCCGTAGGTGTCGTTGAACAGCACGCCGTTGCAGCCAATCTCTTCGTGATAGGTCTCGATGCACAGGAAGTTCGCGTGAAATTGTAGCTGCTGCCCGGTGAGGGGCTCGGCGTGCAGCAGCCGGAAGGACTGGTAGGGGACGGCGAAGAGCAGACAGGGGGCCGAGAACGGATGCTGCCCGGAGTCCGCACAAAAGAAGCCCGCGCCTTGCTCGAGCCGATAGACGGTGAAGTAGTTCGAGCGCTGCGGCGGAGCCGAGGCGGCGGCCGCGAAGGGCTCGACCCGCAACGAGAGATCGCCGTTGCGGGGGTCGTAGAGCTGAAGGGCGTCGTCGGGCGGCAAGCCCCTACTCGGGGCGAACCTGGCGTTTGTACGGCTCTTTGAGGTACTTCGCGGCTTCCGCCTGAGCGCCCTGCGTGTCGTCCTTCGTGCGGATGGCGAGGTTGTATTCGTTCACCGCGCGCTCCCGCTGGCTGGTGATGTCGAAGATCTGGCCTAGGTTGATGTGCGCCCAGACCTCCACCCACTTGGGTTCGAGGTCGCCCTGCAGCGCCTCGCGGAATTCGTTGGCGGCCGACTGATAGTTGGTCTGCAGGAAGAACAGTTCGCCAACCCGATAGTGCGCCAGCGAGCTGTTGCGGTTTACGTCGAGAGCTTTCTGATACTCCTTCAGCGCTTCGCCAAATTCGTTAACCTCGGCGAACTGCTCGCCTTTCTTGATGGCGACCGAAACGCGAATCGGATTCGACCAGCGCAACACGCGGTTGTTCGGGTCCAGCGTGACACGCTGCGGCTTACCAAACGTATCCACCGAGAATTCGCTGGAAGCGCCGATCACTTCCACCACCTTCATCTCCGGATTACCTTCCGTCTCGATCTTCAGTTCCACCGGCATGCGGAACGTATCGAGGTCGTTGACCACCTTGCCGTTGATGCGGAAGCCCTTGGCCGTCCGGAAGACGGTGTATTCGAGCTTGAACTCGGGGGCGCCTTGCGACTCGATCCACTGGATGAAGAAGTAACCCATGTCCTGGCCCGCGAGTTCGCTGGCCAGATTCTTCAGTTGCTCGGTCGTGATGCTCTTGCCGTTAAAGCGGGAGGCGAGTTGCTTGACGAAGTCGCCAAACACTTTGTCGCCCATCACCATGCGGAGCATATTGTAGACGGCGGCGCCTTTGCCGGCAGTGGCGGCGTTGAACTCCGGCGAGTAGTCTTCGAGGCGCGCGGACTGAATCAACGGCGGCTGGTCCACCGTAAGCGCTTCGATGTAGAGGTCATGATTCTCGGTCTCCATGGCGCCCGTGCCCACTGTGTTCTCGAGGTAGAGAACTTCGGTGTAGCGAGCCAGGCCGTTGGTGATCCACAGATGATTACGCGTGGCGGCGGAGACGGTGTTGCCCCACCACTGGCGCGCCATCTGATTCGTCAGCAAACGCACGTTGACGTTCGTACCGATGCCGCCGGGCGAAAGGAAGATCAGCCCGGGCGTGGAGTAACCGGACGGCGCGCCTTTCTCGGTTTCGACGAACGTCAGGTTCGCGGCCGGAGCGATGCCATAGAAGCCAGTAAGCTGCGTCATCACCTTGCCCGCTTCGTCGCCATAGGCCTGAGCCATGGCGCGCGTGTCGCGCAGGTAGAAGCTGGAAGTGACGCCTTGCGAACTGACGCGTTGCGGTTCGCCCTTCACCAGAGCGATGTTCCCGGGGAAGCCGGGCGTCTTGGTTTCAAAGCTCCAGGTATTGCCGGACTTGGTCTCGAGGCCGTTCGATAGAACTTTGAAGTCAGCAGGCGCGTTGACCTTGAGGTTCATCGTATAGCGGTCGGCGGTGTAGCCGTTGATGGGGAACCAGCGCGCGGGATAGAGCAGATAGGCGTGGTCGTTCTTGATGGAAGCGAACCGAATGCCGTACACCGGCGACTCTTCCTGGCCGGCCAGCGTCCCCTCGTAGGTAATCCGCAGCACGGTGGACGCATTTTTCGCCAAGGGTTTGGGCAGCGCCACGGTCACCTGGAATTCGCCGGGACCTTTGGTGACACCGATACGATTGCCGCTTTCGTCAGTGGCTTCTTTGACCGTGAGCGCCTCGTTGAAATCCATCGGGATGGTGAGAATGCGATCATCCACCGCCGTGATGCGGATCTCCGCCGTGGCCGCCAGGGTTTGGGTGCGCGGATTCACTTCGGCGGTGATGTTGTAGTGCTCGACGTTCACCGCAGCCGCACGGTTGGATTGGGCCGTCACAGTGGAGGCCGCAAAGAGAAGGACCAAAAGGAGATTACACATGGGCAGTCAACATACCGCTGACGATATCGGCGGCTCTTTCTATTGGATCATGGCCGGTTTTCAGACGCTCGGCGACTTCAGCCAGGCTCGCGCGCATCGCGGCCAATTGCGGCGGGGAATCGAGCAGACGAGCCGCTTCTTCGGCCAGGCGAGGGCCGGTGGCTTCGTTCTGCATGAGTTCGGGTACCAGTTTACGTTCGGCGATCAGATTCGCCATGGTGAAGTAGGGAGTGCGGACCAATAATTTCCCCAACACCCAACTCGACGAATTGACGCGGTAAAACGTCACCATCGGGGTGTTTAATAGGGCGGCTTCCACCGTCACCGTGCCGCTGGCCGCCAAAGCCAGGTCAGCCGCCGCGAGTAGATCCCACGTTCGCCCTTCAATCACCCTCACGGTTCCTTGGATGGATGCCGAGGCCATCTGGTTTACAAAAATTCTCTCGTCCGCGCCACGAACTGCCCCTAAAACGAATGAGATGGGCCGGTTCGCCAGCTCCCGGACCGCGTCGAAGAGAATGGGCAGATGCCGGCGGATCTCGCCCGGGCGGGACCCGGGCAGCAATGCCACCAGTTGATGACCCTCCGGAATGCCGAATTCGCGGCGAAATTCCTCACGCGTGGTGGCAGGCTTCACTTGGCGAGCCAACGGATGGCCGATATAGTCGGTGGGGACGCCGCGCGCGCGGAACCACGGCTCCTCGAAAGGAAAAATGCACAGGAGCCGCCGGAGGTCGCGCGCCATCTGCCTGGTGCGCCCGGCGCGCCACGCCCAGGCCTGCGGCGCCACCAGATAAACCACCGGGATCCGCCGGCGGGCGAGTTGCCGGGCAACGCGCAGATGGAAGTCGGGACTGTCGGTGAGAATTGCGAGCGCCGGGCGCTCGGCCTCCGCCGCCCGCAGCAGCTTCTTATACTCCGCCCAGATGCCGGGAATGTGCGTGATGACCTCGAAGACGCCGACCACATGCAACTTCGCCGCATCCATCACCGGGCGAACGCCGGCGGCGAGCATGCGCGGCTGGGCGCACCCGAAAAACTCGAGGTCCGGGTGACGGCGGCGCAGCGCCTGCACCAGAGCGGCGGCATAAAGGTCACCGGAGGGTTCGCCCGCCGAGATCAGCACCTTGGCCATGTTAGCCGGCGAGACTCACCACGCGCTGCCACACGGCTTCGACATCCTCCCAGGTGCAACTGAAAGTGCCGATGGCGAAGCGAATGGTGTATTTGCCGTCCACCGTCGTTTGGGACAGGAAGGCGAAGCCCGAATCATTGATGGCCTCGACGATGGCGCGCGTCGCCTCGTCCGAAGCCCGATGGCGGAAGCAGACCAGCCCCATCGTCACCGGCGCGGCCAGTTCGAAGCGGCCGTCGGCGGCAATCAGGGTCGCGAGGCGATGGCTCCAGGCGACGTGGTTGCGGATCATGCGCACAAAGCCTTCGTGCCCGTAATAGCGCATGGCGAACCATAGCTTGAGCGAACGGAAGCGGCGGCCCAGCGGCAAGCCGTAGTCCATCAGATTCACCAGGCGCGGGTCTTCGTCGTACTTCAGATAGTCGGGGACGAGCGAGAAAGCGCGGCGAACGACGTCCGGGCGGCGGGTGTAGAAACAGCTCAGATCGACGGGCGTGAAGAGCCACTTGTGCGGGTTCACCACCAGGGAATCGGCTTCATCCACGCCGTCGAGGTAATGACGAAATTCGGGGACGATGGCCGCGGCGCCGCCGTAGGCCGCATCGACATGCACCCACATCTGTTCGGCGTGGGCGACCTTGACGACCTCGCGCACCGGGTCCACGCTGGTGACGCCGGTAGTGCCCACGGTGGGCATCACGCAGATGGGCGTCCGCCCCGCGGCGCGGTCCTCGCGGATGGCCTGGGCCAGCAGTTCGGGCCGTAGGCGGTACTGCGCGTCGGTGTCGATCTTGCGCAAGTTGTCGAGACCGATACCCAGCATGATGCAGGCTTTGTCGATCGAGCTGTGCGCGAACTTCGAGCAATAAACGGTGAGGCCGCCGGGGTTGCCCTGGGCGCGGCTATCGGGAGCCACGAACTCTCGCGCGGCGGCAATGCCGTGCAGCGTGGACGTGGAGGCCGTATCGAAGATCTCGCCAAACCAGCCGGGCGAAAGCCCCATCCAGTCACGCAGCCAATCCAGGGTCACCTGCTCGAGTTCGGTGCCGGCGGGTCCGCTCTTCCACAGCATGTGCTGCATGTTGAGCGCGGCGGTCAGCATCTCGGCCAGCACCCCGGGCGGCGACGAGGAGATCGCGAAGAACGAGTGGAAACGCGGGTGGTTCCAGTGAGTCACGCCGGGCACGATCAATTGCTCGAAGTCGCGGAGGATCGCCTCCATGGCTTCGGCGTGTTCGGGCCCGTGGGCGGGTAAGGCATCGACGAGGTCGCCCGGCCGGCAAGCCGGCACCACCGGGTAGTCCCGCAGACGAGCCTGGTAGTCGGCGATCCAATCGACCAGGGCGTGTCCGTGACGGCGAAACTCGTCGGGTTGCATGAGTTACCTGGTGGCGGCCAGCAGACGCGGCAGGAACTCCCCGAACCAGGCATCGAAAGCGTCGAAGCTGGCGACGGGAATCGCGTAGTTCCCTTCTCCGAAACCACGCAGGCGGACGGCCCGCTTCAGCGCCATCGGCACGGGAAACTTGTCCAACCAGCTAATCGATTCGCTGAGCAGGACATTCAAAGAGGCAACCTTGGCGGCATCGCGAGCGAGCGCAGCCTTCTCCATGGCGCAGATCAGTTCGGGGAGCGCCCCGGCGACACCGCTGATGACGCCATCCGCGCGCGCCAGGCGAGCTTCGCCGAACACGCAGTCGTTGCCGATAATCAGCGAAAACGTATGGTTCCGGCGGACTTCCAGCAGCCGCTGATAGTACTTCGGATCGCCGCTCGAATCCTTGATGCCCGCGAAAGCGCCTGTGGCGAGCAGTTCGCAGGCCAGGTCGATCGGCAATGGCGTAGAGAAGAAGGGGATGTTGTAAAGGAACACCTTGCCTTCGCCCAGCGCGTCCACCAGTTCCAGGTAGTAACGGCGAATGTCATCCGCGCTATACCGGAAGTAGTAGGGCGGCATGGCGAGCAGGCCGGCCGCGCCGTAGTCGAGCGCCTGCTGGGCCAGGCCGATGGTGCCGTCCAGGGAAGAATGAGTGATGTTGGGCAGCACCGGCTTTTGGCTGCGCTTCATCGCGAAGCGCATCAGGTAGAGCCGCTGCTCATAGTCGAAATGGACGAACTCGCCGGTGGAGCCGAGAATGCTGAGCCCGGTGACCGGCGATTCAGCAATGAAGTCGATGATGTCGAGCGCGGCGGCGATGTCGATTTCGTGGCCGGATTCACGCCGGGGAGTGACCACCGCCGCCCAGACGCCCGAGATCGGCGCGGCAGTCGACGGAGGATTGACGGTAGAATGTGGTTCGCTGATGGGCATTTCGTGACAGGAGCGAGTCGTTTGGACCTTCCCAACACTATAACTTCTTTGGGGACACAGTTTACACGCCGTGGATTTTCGGCGGCGGCAAGCGTGTTTTTGCTCGCCACGCCGCAGCAGGTCCGCGGGGTGGGCCCCGAAAAGTTAAAGGCCGGGATTGTGGGTCTGGGCCGCCGTGGCCGGCAAGCCGTCGCTGACCTGCTCACCGGCGACCCCAACGTCGAATTGCATACCGTCGCCGACCTGTTCGACGACCAGCTCGAGGCCAACCTGGCCTGGCTGCGCGACGCGAATCGTCATCCGAAACTACAAGCCCAGCTGAAGGTGCCACCTGAGACCCGATTCACCGGCTTCGACGCCTTCGAGAAGGTGATGGCCTCGGACTGTCATCTGGTCCTGCTGACGGTTCCCCCGGGCTACGCGCCGCAGATGTTCGAAGCCGCCGTCAAAGCGGGTAAACACGTCTTCTGCGAAAAGCCCTTCGGCACGGACCCGGTGGGGGTGCGTCGCTTCATGACCGCCGCCAAGGAAAGCGAACGCCAAAAGCTCACCGTCGTTTCCGGAGCCCAGCGCCGTTTTCAGAAGGAATATGTCGAGTCCGTGGCGCAGATCCAGCAGGGCAAAATCGGCGAGATCCGGGCTTTATCCGCGTCCTGGCTCAGTGCGCCCGTCGTGCAGCAGGCGAAGGCGCGGGGCCCCAAAGTCGGCGACATGGAATGGCAGCATCGCACCTGGATGAGCCAACTGTGGCTGGGCGGCGATCAGGTGGTGGAGGAGCACATCCACAACATCGACGTCTGCAACTGGGTGATGGGCAATCAGCACCCAGTGAAGGTGGTGGCCATGGGCGGCTGTACGCGGCCTCCGGGCGAACTCCGCAGCAACGTCTACGACCACCTCAGCGCCGAGTTTGAGTACGCCAACGGCGTCCGCCTGTCGAGCTTCTCGCGGCAGTTCGCAAAAGGCTTGTACACGCGCATGGCGGAGTTGGTGGTGGGGGCCAAAGGACAGTCGAATTGCCGTGACTTAGGCGCGCGCGACTCGGTGAACCCGTACGTCGCCGAGCAGATCGCCCTCACGCACTCGATTCGCGGTTCCGGTCCCTACGTGAATCATGCGATGGCCGTGGCCGAGTCGACGATGACGTGCATCATGGCGCGCGAGTCGGCGTACTCCGGCCTCGAAATCACCTGGGACCAGATCATGGCCTCTACGCTCGACCTGCAGCCGAAGTCCCTGGCGCTGGACGCGAAGGCGCCCGAGATGCCCTTCCCCATCCCCGGCGAGTACCGCTTCCGCTAGGCCGTTTCGATGGCTTCTTCCAAAAGCTGCTTTTGATAGAGCTGCGCGTAGTGGCCGTTGAGCGCGAGCAGTTCAGCGTGCGTCCCCTGCTCGGCGATCCGCCCGGCCTCGAGAACGACGATATGATGCGCGTCCTTCACCGTGGAGACGCGATGCGAGATCAGGATGGCGGTGCGCCCTACGGTTTCCTGCGCCAGCGCATGCAGGATGCGGTCCTCGGTGACGGTGTCGACGCTCGAGAGTGCGTCGTCCAGAATCAGAATGCGCGGCTGGCGGAACAGCGCGCGCGCAATCGCCGTTCGCTGCTTCTGACCGCCGGAGAGCGAGATGCCACGCTCGCCGACCATCGTTTCGTAGCCCAGCGGGAAGCCGGCGATGTCGGTGGCAAGTCCTGCGGCCTCCGCTGCCGCGGCGACGCGGGCCGGGTCCGCATTGCGGTCGCCGAAGGCGATGTTGTCGGCGAGCGTGGTGCTGAACAGGAACGTCTCCTGCGGCACATAGCCGATGGCCTGCCGCAAAGCCGCGGGGTCGAATTCGCGCAGGTCGACGCCGTCGATCAGCACCTGGCCGGCGTTGGGGTCGCGCAAACGGGGGATCAGGCTGACGAGCGTCGTCTTGCCGCAACCGGTCGGCCCGACGATCGCCACCGTCTGGCCGGCGGGAATGCGCAGTGAAAGATCGTCGATCGCCGGCCGCCCGCCGTGCTCCACGCGCACGTTGCGGAACTCGATTTCGCCCCGCACGGGCTCGGGCAGCGCGCGCGGTGCCACCGGCGACGCAATCGTCGGCACTTCGTCCAGAATCTCCCTCAGGCGCTTGAGCGAAGCCGTGCCCCGCTGCGTCAGATTCGTCACCCAGCCGAAGGCGATCAGCGGCCACACCAGCATGTTCATGTAGCCCTGAAACATGACGAACTCGCCCAAAGTGAGTTGTCCGCTCAGCACGCGACTGCCGCCCACACCGAGCACGATCAGAAACGTGAGGCTCACCAGCGCGCCCAACAGCGGATAGAAGATGCCGGTGTCGCGCACCAGCTTGAGGTTGCGTTCGATGTAATCGCGGTTCAGCGTCTCGAAGCGGCGCAGTTCCGCCTCTTCCTGCACATAGGCGCGGATGATGCGCGTGCCGGTGATGTTCTCCTGCACGCGGCTCGAAATCGACGAGAACATCGATTGGATCGCTTCGAAGCGAAGGTGGATCTTCTGGCCGAAGTGGATCACGACGTAGCTGATGAGCGGAGCGGGCAGGAGCGCCGCCAGCGTCAGCCGCCAGTCGGTCATCCCCATCACCGCGACCGCCAGGACAAAGGTAAAGGTGGTTTCGCACCAATACATTACGCCGGGTCCCTGCATCATGCGGACGGCGTTCAGATCGCTGGTGAGGCGCGCCATGATGTCGCCAGTGCGCAGACGTCCGTGGAAGTCCTGCGCCAGTGACAGGAGCTTGGCGAACAGGTCATTGCGCAAGTCGTACTCGATGTCGCGCGAGACGCCGATCAGCAGGATGCGCATCCAGTATTGGAAGAAACCCTTCACGGCGCTCAGCATGACGATGGCCCCGGCGAGCCACCAGACGGCCTCCACGGAGAAGCCCTGCGTGATGCGGTCCACCCCTTGCTTCAGCATCAACGGCCAGGCGGCGCCCGCCATGCTCTTCGCCGCCAACGAAAGGAACCCCAGCGCCAGATGGCGCCGATGCCGGCGGAAGTATGGAAGCGACGTCAGCCAGGCTTCACGCATCGGTTAGAGCCCAATCCAATCGGCGATGGTTTTGGTGACTTCGAAAAAGAAATACTTCTGACCTTGGCGCAACCGCCACCAGTGGTCGAGCGGAAAATTGGGTTCGCTGGCCGCCACCACGACGATCTGCATCGAGGGATCGGTGCGCCGGAAAACGCGCGCCGCTCGAGCCGTGTGAAAGGTGGACGTCACCAACAGCAGTTTGTGCACTCCCCGCGACCGCAGCACCGGCAGGAGCGCTCGCGCTTCCTCCGCCGTCGAGGCGGCTTCACTCGGCAGGCCCTCGAACCACTCGCGGGGCTGCCCCTTCTGTTCCACCGCAAAGCGGATCGCCAACTCGTCCTCGGAATACCCGAAATAGCCCTTTGGACCACTGACAAAGGCCTTCGGAGCGTAGCCCTGCCGCACCAGATCGGCTCCCTTGAGAATGCGGTTCCCTAGCTGATCGCCTGCCAGCACCAGGACCGCATCGGCGCGCTCCGGCGGCTGGTCGTTCACCAGCAACTGGCCAAGGCCATAGCAAATAAAAGGAGTCAGGAGGTAAAGGGCAAGGAGCGCGGCAGCGAAAGTGCCGAGCCAACGAAGCCAATGACGCCGCACGCTACTGTTCGTCGCGCGGGTCCAGCCGTCCCACAGACTTCAAGCGGTGGTACAGCCGTTCAATCTCTTCTTCTTCGCCCGGCGAAAGCAGCGGATAGGTGGGTTTGGCTGCCTTCTTCTTTTTCTCCGTGCTGGCGGCCACCGGTTCCGGATCCGAGATGGCACCTTCATGGCGCCAGTAATCCCGGTGCGGCACGCCGTCGATCATCGCGCCATGGGCGTGGAAGCGAATCTCGCGCAATAACATCGCCGAGCTATCGAGGTCGCCCGCGAAGATGATCGTCTGGCGTCCGCCGTCCTGCAGTAACAAGTCCACCACCAAAGGCGCGAACCAGCCCGAATGATTTACCTGACGCAGTTGATGCCAAGGCATCCGCTGACGGCCAACCAACAGGTACTTGGGGTGAACTTCGATGAGTGGACGATAAAAAAGGAGAAAGAGAATCGCAGCGGAGACAAAGAACAGGAACGCGGCTACGGCGACAGGCAGGAACCTCATCGCCAAGTACGTCGAGCCTAAGCCGAGGGCGACTGCGGCCCAGGCGGCACGGAGATAGGTTCGCGATGGAAGGTAGCGAGACATCTCTGTTCTAACTCTACACCTTCAGACTACCCCCCAGGGCGATGGGAGTCAATTTGAAGTTCGCGCGTATCCCACCAGGAAATGGCCCGGGCGGCATAGTTCAATCCACTGAAGACAGTACCGACTGCCACCAGGGAGAGTAAGAGGGGCTCAAGCGGAGCACCGAAGCGGCCCAAAATCGCCGAAGCAGCGAAAATTTGGATCACCGTGCTCCATTTCCCCCAAATCGTAGGCGGAAAAGTGACCCGGCGCCCAGTCGCTCGAAAAAACGCCGCCCCCAGTACTAAAAGGATGTCCCGCCCAAAAACCAAGCCGACAATCGTCCACGGAACGGCTCCGGCCATCCCCAACGCCACGAACACCGAGACCTGGAGGATCTTATCCGCCGCCGGATCCAGCACCATGCCGAAGCGACTCTCCGCCCCGAAACGCCGGGCGACCGCGCCGTCGAATAAGTCCGTGATGCCAGCCGTAAAACACCAGAAGAAAGCGGCGGTAAATTCTCCGGCGAGGATCTTGTGGACCACGAGCGGGGTAAGGGCAATCCGCACGAACGTGAGGAGATTCGGCAGCCAGATCAAGCGAGGGAGCCTTTAAGCGAGGGCCCGGGCGGCAATCGGCAGGGGAGCGGCTTCGGGACGCGGAGCTTCCACGATGTCGTAGAGCGACGAGTCCGACATGATCTTGGCGACCAGCGCCACATGCATCGCATGCCCGGCGCGTTCGGCGATCACATGGCCGAGCAGTGGACGGCCAATCAGGGCGAGGTCGCCAATCAGATCGAGCGCCTTGTGCCGGCAGGGTTCGTCGGGAAAACGAAGGCCATCAGGATTCCGCACGCCTTCCGGACCAAAACACACCGCCGAATCGAGCGTCGCGCCGCGAATCAGCCCCATGTTGCGCATCTGTTCCAGCTCCTGCTCAAAGCCGAACGTTCGCGCCGGGGCAATGTCCCGCGCGTAGCGCTCCGGGGTCACCGGCATGTGCAGGCTCTGTTGGTTCACCTGCGGATGGTTGAAATAGACGTTGCAGGTGAGGCAAAAGTGGTCGGCGGGCTCGATGCGAATGCATTTGCCGGGGCCTTCCACCTGCACGGCTTTGCGGATGCGCAGGTAACGACGGCGTTTCCGAAGAGTCTTTAGTCCGGCTTCGCGAATCAGGCTGACGAAGGGCGCGCCGCTACCGTCCAAAATCGGGACTTCGAGGTTGTCGATCTCGATTTGGACGTTGTCGATGCCCATGCTGTAGAAGACGCTGAGCAGGTGCTCCGTGGTGGAGATCAGGACGCCCTGACGCATCAGGCTGGTCGCGTAACTGACGCGCTGCACATACTGCCAACTGGCGGGAATTTCAAAGCGGTCAAGGTCGACGCGGGTGAAGATGATGCCGGTGCCGGCCGGAGCCGGCAAGATCCGAATCGAGACGGGAACCCCGCTGTGTAAGCCGACGCCTTTGGCGGATACGGCACGCTGGACCGTTGTCTCGTAGACCGGGGGTTCGTAAACGCTCATTCGGCGAGGCTAGCTCTTCCAGCCACTACGCTACCAATTTTCATAGGCAGATGCAACTGACGCATTTTCAGTTGGTTGGAATTGCCCAACTGTGGCCAGTTCGCCACAGATTGACCGGTCAAGTGTTGCAGATCAGCCATGTTTCACTCAGCGTGCCTATAATGTGGAAGCCTTTATGCCCGGACGCCTTTTCTTGATCGATTCGTTCAATTTCATCTTTCGGGCCTACTATGCCAGGGCGCGCTCCAACGCCCCGCCCATGCGGACGGCGACGGGAATCTCGACCGAAGCGGTCTACATCTTCCACAACATGGTCCGCCGTCTGGTAACCCAATACCAGCCGGAATATCTCGCGGCAATTTTCGAAAGCGAAGGCAAGACTCTGCGCGAGCAGGAATTCGCGGCGTACAAGGCCAATCGGACGGAAACGCCGCCGGACCTGCTCGCCCAAATCCCCTGGGTGCGCAAGACTTTGGAGGCGCTGCGCGTCCCGGTCATCGAATCCGCCGGCTACGAAGCCGACGACGTCATCGGCACGCTGGCCCGGATGGCGCCCTGCGAAGTCGTCATCGTCTCGAGTGACAAGGACATGCTGCAGTTGGTGGACGAACGCGTCCGCGTCCTCAATCCGATGAAGGACGACATCCTCTACAGCGCGGACTCCGTGCGCGAGTACATGGGCGTGGCGCCGAATCAGGTGCGCGACCTGCTCGCCCTGAAGGGCGATGCCGTCGACAATATTCCTGGCGCGCCGGGCATCGGCGACAAAGGCGCCAAGGACCTCATCCTCCGTTTCGGCTCGCTCGACGAGGTGCTCAACCGGGCCACGGAAGTCGAGAAGAAGACCTACCGCGAAAGCCTCCTGAACCACCGCGAGCAAATCCTGATGAGCCAGCGACTGGCCACCATCGAGTGCAACATTCCGCTCACGGTGACGCTGGATGACCTCGTGCGACAGGAGCCAGACCTCAACCAGTTGCGCGAGATCTACCGCACGCTCGAGTTCTTCAGTCTGCTGGCCCAGACTGGCCCCGCGGAGAACGAAGCGCCACCCGCGCCCGAAGACTTCGCTGGCTTCCTGACGGCCGAGGAAGGCCGCGAATGGCTCGCGACCCTGCCCCCTGAAGCACCCGCCGGTGTCGCCTTCGAAGCCGACCGCGCCGCCGTCTCCGCCACCGCGGGCGTTTCCCGCTCCTTCCCCCGCGAGGCTCTCGACGCCTTGGGCCAGCGGCCTCTCGTGCTCCACAACTGGAAGGCGAATCCGTTAGGCGACATCGCCAGCGTCCACGACGTGATGCTCACCGGCTTCCTGCTGCTCGCCGATCCCGGCGACGTCGACCTAGCCGCTCTCTCCGAGCGTTACCTCGGCCGCAAACTGGGCGCGTCGCTCGAGGCCAGTGCGGCGGCCTTGTTCGAACTCGGTCCCAAGCTCGACGAAATGGTCGATGCGCAGCCCAAGCTACGCGAGCTCTATCAGACGCTCGACCGGCCCTTGCTGCCCGTGCTCGCAGCCATGGAGCGCGATGGCATCACCGTCGACCGCGCCATGCTCGGTCAACTCTCGGCGCGCATGGACGAAGTGCTTGGCGCGCTCACCAAAGAGATCCATGGCCTCGCCGGACGCGAGTTCAACATCAACTCGCCGCAGCAGTTGGGCAAGGTGCTGTTTGAAGAACTGAACCTGCCCGCGCCCGTCAAAACCGGCAAAGGCAAAGTCATCTCCACGGCCGCCGACGTCCTCGAAGGCTTGGCCGACGAGTACCCCATTGCTCGGCAGGTGCTCGAGTATCGGCAGGTCTCCAAACTGAAGGGGACGTACGTCGACGCACTCCCGGCGTTGCTGGATGGCGACTCGCGCGTCCACACCACCTTCAACCCCACCGGCGCGGCCACCGGCCGCATGTCCTCCAACAATCCGAACCTGCAGAACATCCCGATCCGCACCGAACTGGGCCGAGAGATTCGCGCCGCCTTCGTTCCCCGCCCCGGCTGGGTGCTGGTGAAGGTGGACTATTCGCAGATCGAGTTGCGCCTGCTGGCCCACTTCTCGGGCGACGCGGTGCTGGTCGAGTCGTTTGTCCACGGCGAAGACATTCACACCCGCACCGCAGCCGAAGTCTTCGGCGTGCCGCCGCTGATGGTGACTCCCGAGTTACGCCGCAACGCCAAGGCGGTCAACTTCGGCATCGTCTACGGACAGACCTCCTTCGGACTCAGCGTGGCGCTCGGCATTCCGCGCGGCGAAGCCGACACCTATATCAAGAACTACTTCTCGCGCTATTCCGGCGTGAAAAAGTACATCGAGCGCACCATCGCCGACGTCCGCAAGTCCGGCTTCGCCGAAACCCTGTTTGGCCGGCGCCGGCCAATCCCCGACATGTCGAGCAAGAATCCCAACGCCCGCGGCTTCGCGGAGCGAACCGCTGTCAACACGCCCCTCCAGGGCACCGCCGCGGATCTGATCAAGCTCGCGATGCTGCGCATCGATCAGCAACTGCGCGACGAAGCCTGGCAATCGCGCATGCTGCTGCAGGTGCATGACGAACTCGTCTTCGAAGCGCCCGCCGACGAAGCCCCCCGGCTGGCGCGCATGGTCAAACAGACCATGGAAGGCGTGCATAAACTGAACGTGCCACTCATTGCCGACGCCACGCAAGGCCCCAACTGGCGGGATGCCAAGTAGCGGATAAAGAGAAAGCCCCGCGACAGCCGAAGCTGCAGCGGGGCGTTTCTCAAGTTGCGCGATTTACTTAACGCACAGTCGAAGTGCTCGACGTCGTGGTCGTGGTCACCTGGATGGGCGCACCACTCACCACCAGTTCCACGCGGCGATTCGAACGACGGCCATCGGCCGTGTTATTATCCGCCACCGGCATCGACTCGCCGAAGCCCTTCGACGTGATCGAATCCGCCGTCACACCGTTCGACACCAGGAAGCGGCGCACGCTTTCTGCGCGGCGTTCCGACAACACTTGGTTCGAAGCATCGTCGCCCACGCTATCGGTGTGGCCTTCCACTTCCAGCTTCAGGCCGGGGTGAGCCAGCACGATACCGGAGATGCGAGACAGCTTCTCGCGAGCTCCGGGCTTCAGCGTGAACTGACCGGTGTCGAACAGCACGTCTGACATGTTCACGATCAGGCCGCGGGCCGACTCACGAGTTTGCAGCACTACGTTCAACTGTTGCAGCAACTCAGCACGCGCCTGGGCCGCCTGAGCTTCCGCTTGCGACAGCTTGTCCTGCAGACCCTGCTGGGCCAGTTTCGCCGCGTTCAGATCCGCTTCCGCCTTGCTGCGCACCGCTTCCGCTTCCGCCTTGGCCTTGTCCGCCAGGCGCTGCGCGTTCATCGTCTCTTCCTTCAAACGAGCCTGCTCTTGGGCCGCCGCGGCCCGAGCCGCTTCGGTCTCCATCCTCAAACGAGCCTGCTCCGTAGCCGCTTCCTTCTGCGCGGTCTCCGCTTGCAGACGCGCTTCGGCCGCCATCATCTCGGCCCGCTGACGCTCCCGGCGTTCCTGTTGGGCCATGAACTGCGCATTGCGCTCCGCTTCTAAAGCCAGCTTGCGATCGGCTTCCGCCAACTCACGCTTGCGAGCCTCTTGCTCGGCCGCGGTCTGCGCCGAAGCCACTCGATTGGCGGCCGCCACGCGTTCCGCTTCCAGCGCTTCCTGCTCCTGTTTCTTCACCGTGATGATGCGGGCGTCTTCCGCCAACTGCGTCACGTTGCGAGCCAAGGTC